>NZ_JAGKIK010000029.1 GCF_017897595.1 Aquimarina sp. U1-2 | reverse complement strand
GAAAATTTATTTCTTTCACAAACTGCCTCCATAAATCAAGAGGTAGTTGAGAAAGAAATAAATTTAGCGCAAAGGCATGATGTCGGATAAGTAACAACTGTCAGATCAAGTAGTGGCTACTACAGATAATTGGGATTTTTATTCTGGATAACTAATAAATAGTTTTCTCTTGAAAATACTATCCCATTCAGCAATATTCTTTTCTGGGTGTTTTTTGTCTAAAAGTATTTTAAATTTGTAACCTTTACAATCATTTCTACTTTTACACCAGTTGGAAAAAGCCCAATTAGTATTTGCTTCATCATTAAATTTTTGACCTTGGTATTCATAATTATACTTTATACATCTACCATTTTTATAACAATCTTTAATTCCAGTTATTACAGCAATAGTCTCATATGAGTTTTTAATTACCGCTCTTTTGTAAAAATAGCTCTGTATACCTGTGTAAAGTATCACACCCGAAAACAAAACAATGAAAACTACTCTGGTATATTTCTTTTGCATTATAAAAAAATTAGTTGCTACTATTATTAGTTGATATAATCTCTTGCTTCTTAACTACTTCGCCAACTATATTCTCTGCTGCGTTAGTTACCCCCTCTGTAACAACTTCTCCAACAGCAGAAGAAGTAATTTCTTTAGGAATCTTAGCCTGAACATTATTGCTTACTCTATCAATAACAAAATCAATAACTACTTCACTTGTAGACTTAGCTTTTTCACCATTAGTCGAGAAAAAAGGAGTTCTGACTGTGCCATCAGTTTCAACATCAACTAAAGCATCAGCAGCTTGTTTTGTCAAAGGTCCTAAAGGTGCAAAATTCATTAAAGGTCCAACTAAATCAATATCTTCACCCGTTACCGCTTGACTTGCTGCATCTATAGTTGCTGCTGCTGTTTTCATTAATAAACCAGCTACAAAAGCTTCATCTCCAGGTATTGGTGATATAGTAGCTGCAACTAATAAAGTACCATTTACTCCTGCATCAATTTGATTTTTCCTAACATGTTTAATCTCTGCAGGCGTGCTATTTCCTAATACGGGATCATATAAAGGTGTATCGAACTTTGCAAGTTCTAACCCTTCGAGCTCTCTACCCATACCCATCTTATTCTCTTGAAAAGCATATGTAGCATTATGAACATAATCCTCAGAAAGTGGATCGATTTGCCAGAACCTACCAATACTACGATCACTCATTCTATATCGCCATTCATGGGTGTTTAATCCAAGATCTTCTGTCAATTCTTGTCCCTGAAAAGTTTTTAGGCTATTAGGGGCATTTCTAATCGTACTATTAATCCCTTGCCAGGTCATACCAAAGGGATAGTAGTTTTGTTCCCTACGTATTTCTTCGTGATAATCACCGTCACCATCAATATCAGTACCACCCCTGGTAAAGTCTATCTTACCATCATGGTCATTATCTGCATAGGTGATTCTGGTATTGTTCCAGATATCCTTGTGTTCATATACATAGGTAAATGAGCCATCATCTTCCTGCTCGATATATCCTTCGGGATGCGTTATAGATTTCAAAGAACCATTTTCGTACACAAAGTTACCATTATATTCTAAAATATTAGTAGTTCCCCTGTCTATAGCCGTCTTTTTTAACTTCACCCCATTGGCATCATAGATATACTGTAAATTACCCTCGTGATCAGGATTGGTAACATCTATTCGTGTTGGGAAATTAAAATGATTATACGCTACACTGGTAATCCCTTTGTTTTTATCCTGGATAAGGTTTCCATTGATATCATACGTATAATCATCATTGGTAGTGTTCCTATCTTTAAAACCATAGGATTTATTTCCACCATCGGTAACACTTAACAGTTTGTTGCTGCTGGTCGCATATTGATAACTTAATACATCAAGATTTGTATAATTAGATGTGTTTTGCCAACCGTTACGGGGGTAGTTTTTTAATTATTTCTCTTTAAAACATAAAAAACCACCCGAAGGTGGCTTTTATTATTGATTTGTAGCATCTGAAGGTGGATTCTTAAAACCTTTGTATTGTTTTAAGTATTCTTCATTGCCTTCTTCTCTTAAATTTTCTTCATAATGTTTTTCAAAATGAGACATTAATATCTCATCTAAATAAATCATTTGTTGTTTTTCTTCTTTCCATTTGCTTAAAGCAAATCGAGTGAGTGTTCTATACATTGTAAAAGTTAACATACTTTCCCATACTGTATATTTTTCTTTCTCCGTAAAGTCAACAATGCGATCGACTTTATCGTAATTCTTTCTTATATCATCAATATAAGTCTCTGTTTCTTCAATCCCGTTCAAGGAAAATTCTTTTTTCCACAAAGGGGCTACTTTATTATAAATATCTTCAAAATACATTTTATAAAAATTTAATTTCCAATTACTTTTCCATCTCCATCAATAGTTACTCTTGTACCTGTTTTCTTACTCGTGCTACCAAAATCTGTAGTTCCTTTAGGCCAAGCTTTCCATTGTTCTCCAACATTTCCGGTATTACCGTGACTAGTATATGATTTAGTATAAATTGCCCCTGTTTTTTTATGAACAAATTTGTCTCCTACTCTTTTGAATTGTTCTTCATCTAGACTAGGAATAGGTAATTTTCCCTTTTTACCATTCTTAAACAGTTTTTTTACCAGGTTATATCCTTTTTTTCCTTTTTGTAATTTTCTTAAAAATAAGGTTAACGCAGCTCCTGCATATTGTCCATTTGATAATTGGTCAATTGTTTCAATACCATCCTCTATCTCATCAGTAATCATCATTTGAGTGACATCATCTGAGACACTTCCATCTGATGTTGTAACATTTTGCCATACCTGTTTCCAAAATGCTTTAGTACGATCCCACTTTAAATTATTTGGTATTTCTCCTGCTTCTTTTATTTCGCCAAAAGTATCCGCACTAACTACCCATTCAAAATCATATCCATCATCTACATGATATTTTTCTCCTGTTTCTTCATTAACAACATCAGTAAATAATCCCGTAGGGTCTTTATACACTACAGGATTATTTTTGGAGTAGTGGTATGGGGTATGAGCATAATAGCTTTCAGCCAAAGCGTCAATACCTACAAATCTACCAATAACTGGGTCGTAATGACGCCAGTCCATTTCTAACATATTGTAGTCAAGGCTTTTATTTAATTCCTTGTCAACATATGTAAAGTGTTTATTTTCGGCACCTCTAATAGTATTATTGTACCCTTTGTGTTCAAGTCCAAAGGGATAATAATTATTCTCCTGAACTATTTCAGAGGTAGTAATACTTCCGTTCCCATCTTTATCACTATAGCTAAGTCTGACGTTGTCTAAGTGGTCTTTAAATTGATAGACATATTTATACACTTAGGCAAAAATTTTGCTCGGTTGCCCTTTTTTGTCGGTACAGCTGCTAAAAAAGCAAAAATTAATAACGTTCCTACCGGTCATCATC
>NZ_JAGKIK010000028.1 GCF_017897595.1 Aquimarina sp. U1-2 | reverse complement strand
CTAAGTGGTCTTTAAATTGATAGACATATTTATACACTTAGGCAAAAATTTTGCTCGGTTGCCCTTTTTTGTCGGTACAGCTGCTAAAAAAGCAAAAATTAATAACGTTCCTACCGGTCATCATCTTTCAACTGAAGCAAAAGTACTAAATACTTCTAAAGCCAGCCGCATCACCCAAGCTATGTTTACATAATTGGTAGTTATAGCCGCTCTTCGCACACTCAGGGTCTATAACGCAATTATATAAAATAGCCGCGCACCAACTGCTAACATTGAAGATTTGAGGTTTAAGATACGATTTTTACGGAAGATATTATAATACTATACCACTATGATCGCCTCGTAGACGTGATTTGGAGGAGTTTGGGGGCATTTTAGGTAGTTTTTATAGGGTTTATGCGGTTCGAACCGTGTCCTCTCGGGTATGGGCGAGAGGACTCGAACTCTTTGCGCGACGTTCAGTCGGCACTTAGCCTATCACTTCAAAAGTGGAAGATCACAACCGCATTACCCTTTCAATCTTCCACTTTTGAAGCGTTTTCACGTTAGAGTAAGAACGATTGATCTTGAAGTTTAAGTGCGCAAAGGCACTTTGCGGTTGACCTTCAACTTCAAGATTAATCATAGCCATCTGGCGATTGAAGATAACTGCGTGGCGAACGCAGAACAAGGCGAGAGCCTAGCGGAGAGGAGCAGCCGACACACAAAAGGGAACGTAGTGGTTTTGTGTGCCAGACGATTTTTATGTTTTCTTATTTATCAAAATATAAACTTCAACATAAATAATCGGCTAGGTTGCGACCAAGCGGCGTAGCCCATGAAGTAGCGGTTTTGCTTAATTTAATGCATAGCGATAGCGTTCCTTATTGTTTTTAAGCAAAAAAGTAGCTACGGGTGAGAGAGGAACAGAACAAGGCTATTTGTTTGTAGTGGAGACTGACGACCGGAGGTGAGGAAGTTGGAACGGTATGGAACAAGTGCTTTTTCAGCCACTTGTGGAATAACAAAAAATAGCTTGTGGCGTGACGAAGGAACACCTTATAACAGTTTATGGGCAAAACATCTATGATGCGCCCATAATAACTATCCGAGTGTAACGAGACACTTGGCTTATTTACCATAATGATAACGACAAGCGGCTATCAATAATTGATCTTGTTCGTATTTGTAGACCAATCGATGTTCTGATGTAATTCGTCTTGACCAATAGCCTTGTAAATCTCCTTTTAAAGCTTCTGGTTTTCCTATGCCTTCAAAAGGTGTTCGCATACAACTTTTTATAAGTTCATTAATTCGTTTTACGATTTTCTTATCGACTTTTTGCCAATATAAATAATCTTCCCAAGAGGAAGTAGACCAAGTTAATTTCATCTATTCGATTAAGTCTTTTTCGATTCCGTTACCTGCTTCTAATTCCTTGATAGAGTTTAATAAAATATCTCTGTTTTTACCTGTTAGCAGATAGGTAGTTTCTTTTAATGAGTTGTATTCGTCTAATGATATTAGTACAAGATCTTTACCATTTTTACGCTTGATAATGATATCGCTTACATCATTGATTACTTTATCGAACCAATGCTTCAAGTTTGAACGAAAATCGGTGTAATTTACTGTTTCCATACTACAAAGATAATAAAAAAGTACTCATTTAAGTACTTTTTGTCATTCAACTTAATGGATGGAAGTTTTTAATCGATTTTTGCAGATCTTCTAAACTGTCTTGTTTGTACTTTTCGGTAGAACCAATGTATTTATGACCACACATTTGCTGTACTTCCCTGATGTTGTTCCTTTTTAACCAGTTGGTAATGACCGAGGCTCGTATATGTCTTGCATTGGTCACTTTTGCATTGTAGGTTTTTAGCTTTTTGACTACAGCATTTAGGATGTTGTTAAACTGCGATGTATTGAGTGGGAACAGCTTGTCGTCATAGGATTGCATACGCTTTTGCATTTGTGGCCGTACCTGGTTCATGTATTCTAAGAGTTCTATAACTTGCCAGGGTTTTAATTCTAAAGTTCTGCTATTATTATTCCCGGCATTTGGGATATAGATTTTGCCTTTGTAGAGTTCTAGGTGTTCGGTTTTTAAGTTGGATAAATCGGTATTGTTCAATGCTTGGTACACCATTAATCCTGTAATGATTTTGTTCCGCTTGGCACAAGCCCTATGATATACATCTTTGATATTCTCAGTCTCAAAACTATAATACAAGTCTTCCAGTTCATCATTGGATAGCACATTGGCAAACAGCTTTACACGTTTCCCTTTCACTTTTACATCTTCTAAAGGATTATCAGCTCTAATATCTTCTTCGATCAAGTAATCAAAATAAGTTTTGATGCGGTGCAATTGGTTATTGATTGTCGTAGGTTGTTGTTGGTATCTGTCTTTTAGATACTTGATATATTTCACAAGGGCTTTATACGCTATGGTTTCAGGATCATATCTTCTGCTTTTGCACCATCTCTTGTATTTCTCTAAGCGATAGTGGATATCGGTAATGGTACTTTGCTTTAATCCTTTGTCAATAAGATATTGGTTAAATGTCTTCATAATTTCTCGATTAAATGTGTATTGATTCCTGTCTTCGCAGGAATGACAGTTTTATAGATCTCGCTCTGCGAGGTGTGTGTAAATTTGTGTGGTTTCCAGATGGCTATGGCCTAAGAACTGTTGGATATCTTCGATATCCATACCTTGCCGTAACAGATGGGTAGCAATGCTATGCCGTAAGATGTGCGGTGTAATATTTTTAGCAATGATTTCTTTGTTCTCGGTAGCCTTGGCTAGTTTTTTAAGATGGATAGCGATGTTTGCTCCTCGTAATCGTTTACCGTGTTCATTGAGTAACAAGGCTTCGGATTCTTCACCTTTTATATACTCTCGTCTGGCTTCATAGATATAGTTTTCTAAGATGGTTATACTATGATGATTTAATGGGATTAACCGCTCCTTAAAGTTTTTCCCTTTTCTAACATGCAAGAGTTTCTTATCAAAATAAATATCACTTTTGTTGACCGCTGCCGCTTCACCACGACGTAATCCACAACTGTAGAGTAATACTAAGATGGTTTGGTCTCGTAGTTTAACACCGTTGTAAAAATGTAGTTCAGTTACTTCAAAGAGTTCTTTTACTTCTTCAATGGTAAGCACCGTTACACCATCTAACTGATCGATCTTTTCGGTACGTAAACCTAATGTGAGTTGCGTAGCCTTGTGCTTTTCAAGGTATTCTTTGAACTTTCTAAGGGCTACCTGATGCTTATTGAGATGAGATTTGCTAAGACCACCGCCACGTCTTTGATTGGGACGGGTACGTAAATATTCATAATACGATTTTACATGCCTAGTATGGATTAAATCTATACGATTAATGTTATGTTGCTCCATCCAGTATAAAAACTCTTGTACCAAGATTGGGAAGTTATATACTGTCTTTTCTACGTAGCCTAATATGTCTAACCATTCTTTAAAATTGGATAATAAAGCCCTATAGCTAGGGTTTTCTAGCTTTAATTTTTTCATCGGTATGTGTTTTTTGTGATTTTGCGGAACAGCTTCTTAACCTGCTGTCTTTTATGATGTTATTTGTTCCATTTTGCTAGTGGAACGAGTTGGAACACTGGAACTGTCGATCTTATTGATACACTCTTGTAATGCTTTGCTTATAGCTTCCTCTAACTCTTTGTATTCATTCGGGTTAGTGATCTCGTAACGTACGGTTTCGCCTTTTTTCTTACGTATTTTCTTTATGTAATAGCTTTCTATAAGTTGTTTGTGATACCGCCACTGGGTAGTCTTTTTTACTTTCAGTTTTCGTCGGGTTTCTAAAGCGGTAAACGTAGTCTGTTTGTTTTGTTGCAGGTATTTTTTAAGTTCTTCTAAATAATTACGGCAAGCTCCTGTAATTTCATCACTTTTACGTAGTAAAACTTCTTTGATCAGTGCATTAGCTTCCTGTATATCTTCGATGGTAGTTTCTATATATTCCTCACCACTTTGCTCATCATACTGTTTGGTTCTTTGAGTCTGTTTGTAAAAGGTAATTGCTTCTATAAATTGTAAATAGTGAGTGTTTGTCCTTCTTGGTTTAAAAACACTTTGTGGTAATTCAAGGTATTCTGCATAGGGATTGATCACTTTGATAGGTTGTAAAACCCGCTGTACATCTCGTAAAAAACGTGCTGCTATAAACTCATCATTCCTATTTATTTTGCCTGCGGAGGCTCTCCGTTGGTAGTGCATGATCTTTTTATCCTGCTCGCTAGATTCATCGATGTAGAGTAAGAAGCTCCTGTTACTATTATCTTCGTAAATGCTTTCTTGTGTAGTACAGCCTGCAACAGATACAGGACCTTCTACTGTTAGATGTATGGTTTTGGTATTGCCTTTGGTGTCTTTATGGACTACCGTTTTAGTGATTCGTTTTTTAGATTGTAGTTCTCTAAGAGGATAGAGTACAGATTCTGCACCATCTAAGTCCTCGATTAAGATTAATTTATGTTGTAATTCGGTACGATTAAAATAGTAAAAGGCATTGGCCGATAAGACTGTGATTTCGATTTTATCCTCTTCTGGTATAAGTTCTGCAACCTTGGATTGTAAATGTGTTTTACCAACGCCACTACTACCAAGGCTAATACAATGCAATGGGTTAGAGGTTTTGCGACTGGTAAAAATCAAGTACATCAATAATCGATTGGTTTCTTCTCCGATAACTCCTGATTGACCGATAAGTTCGTTGGTTCTGTTAAGTAGGTCTTTTGATTTCAAGAACTTAGCAGCTACTTGTCGCTCTTTATTATCCAATACCTTAACCTGTAGTTGTCCTTCTTGCTGCTCTTTTGCCAGTTCATCAATACGGTATTGTTCTAATGCTGATGTTAGGTCTTGCAAAGTTTTACGAACTACAATCGTACCGATCTCGACACGTTCGGCGATCTTTCTAACTAGCTTTTCGATCATGTTATCATTATACAGATCAATATTATGTCGTAATACATTATAGTCTTTTGGTTTCTGAACGCTTAACGTAACACGCATACGCTCCAGATTGTTCATCTTAATACCACCTAAAATGTAAATCTCTAGCTCACTAGTAAGATAACTATAGTGATGTGGGTTGTCTGTGTTGAGCATTGTTGATAATTTTTAAATGTGTATGATCAGACACAAAACTATAAAATCATAAACAATTAGTCAACAACTATCCTCACTATTTACATATTTTTTACCATATATTTGTAAAATCAATGTATAATCATACGTTTTTGTAAGTAATTATGGCTAAAATAGGTAACAAAATCACAGAACTACGTAAACAAAAAGGATGGTCACAAAGTGAGCTTGCCAAAAATGTAAATGCCTCTCGTGAAGCCATTGGCAAATATGAACGTAATGAAGCTTTACCTTCTGTAGAGACAGCAAAAAATATTGCAGATGTATTTGAAGTATCTTTGGATTATTTAGTGGGTGATGCCTTAAAACCTTCTTTTGATAAACGTATGGTACAACGCTTGCAGGATTTTGAACTCCTTACCGAAGAAGATAAAAGCCACCTATTTGCCTTGCTCGATGCTTTCCTAAGAGATGCTAAAGCTAAAAAAGCGTATTCTTAAGTTTACTTTAAAATATGATAAAGCTTGGAGGTCCAATATTCAAAAGTATTTTAATTACACTTTTTTATTACTTATTACTCAACGGTATATTGACACTACTTTTTAGTTATTTAAGCCTTGATTTTATTGATTCAGATATTAATATTCAGTTAATTAACCTGGGAGTAAATTTTTTAATAGGTATTGTCGCAATTTATTTGTTCAAAAGATTTAATAAACTATCAAAGGAAAAGTTTAACGTACAACTTGATTATTTAGCATTAACAATATTAACCATAACACTAACTAGGGTTTTTATTGATCCAATCTATAGATTTGATCAGATTATTGGTAATAT
>NZ_JAGKIK010000027.1 GCF_017897595.1 Aquimarina sp. U1-2 | reverse complement strand
GAAAATTTATTTCTTTCACAAACTGCCTCCATAAATCAAGAGGTAGTTGAGAAAGAAATAAATTTAGCGCAAAGGCATGATGTCGGATAAGTAACAACTGTCAGATCAAGTAGTGGCTACTACACTTTAGGATAGGATATACTGATTTGTTAATCTTCATATCCATACATAACTCATCATCTTAGTTTCAAAATATACTTGTTAAATCCTTTTATATGAGTTCTAAACTGATTGCCCGAATAATCCCAAAGATATCTGACTCTTTCATAATGAGTACATCAATTCCTTCAACCGTAATTTCTGTGCCAGAATATTTACCATATAATACGGCATCACCAATTTTTACGGTCATGGGTTCATCTTTCTTTCCCTTTCCGACAGCTAGTACAATACCTTTTTGAGGTGTCTCCTTAGCAGTATCCGGTATAATGATACCTCCTTTTGATTTTTCTTCTGCGATGTCTGCTTTTACCAGGACCCTATCGGCAAGCGGTTGTATTTTAAATTTATGCATGATTATTTTTGTTAAGTATAGTTCAATAGGTTTGTAATTCAGTAAAAAGTACTTCTAGCCCTGTTCTTGTTTTTTTAAGTTTAACAGCAAAATTATCAAGCATTGCTTCTTTTTGTCCATCTTTAAAATCAAAATCCCCGTCCGATAGAAAAGGAAACCTTCGTTTTAGCATCACCTTTTGCTCCCTCCAACTTCTCGTAATATTCGTTTTAGCCATTTTACTATTTATTTATTGCCATTAAGTTTTCTTAATTGAGTAGGCGGATTTATAATTGTTTCTGGGCTTAATACGACACTTTTTTTTGTATCCATATTAAGAGTTGGAATAAGATTAAAATCTATATTAATAGAATTATTTAGTATTGGATCTGTTTTTATAGATTCTTCCAAAAAATCCAGTACCAATGCATCAATATTTTCATCAAATTTCCGGGCGAATAAGTTGTCTCCTTGCATCAAAAAGTCAATATCCGATCCAGTCAAAGTTTTTGGTTTCAATTTTATACCTTCGTCAGACATCCATATAATAGCTCTTAAATCATCATTTACGATTGTTTCGTTGAATGAAGTATTCATGAATATTGTCTGAAAAAATGATTCATCTGCTATCCATATATTGCGATAGAAATCTTCAAACTTTTTTACTTCAGGGCTATAGCAGATAAATTCACAGCAAGTCCTAGTCAAGATCATCCATTGCCCTCCTATATATGGGGTTACATTTTTCATGAAGGATCTTTGATAAGGTATGCCCGAAAAACCAATATCAGTTTCTTGAAAATAGTTTTCAATTCGATTCATCGTATCTGGGCGATCTCTAATCTGATTAGCAATCTTCATGAAGTTTTTACCGATGTTCTTGTCCAAAAAATCAAATATAAAATTGTTAGATTTCAAAGGAAAATCCTGATCGCTTAGATTAATAAAAAAATCCCATTTGAGGCAACGTTTTAAGAGATACTTCATTCCATTAATTTCAGACTGTACTCGACTGTATCCTCCACACACTACATTCTCACTTCTTAAAATATAAGCATTAGAATAATCTTCTAAAAAAGTTTTAATACCCTTTTTAGTAGTAGCATCAGATTTTTGATCAATATGGATTAAGTAGTGATTTCCTGGGTGATAAATTGCCTTAAATAATCGTCTGAATTGTTTAGGGAAACGATGTGCCAATATGAAGTAAGCAATCTTCGGTTTCTTTTTCGGGATATTGAAATGAAAGCTTTGCTTTTTTGTTATGCGTAATTTTTTTGTCATTTTATGTGTATGTCATTTAATTCTTAATTTTTATTCTTTTTAAACATTCATTGAACAAGCTCTCTTTCAAAAAATACTACTTCCTTTTTCTTAGGATTTTCAGCAAACGTACAATAGTATATTCGCCGGTAATATAACCGTACAACCAATTTAACTTCAGGGTTTACTTTGGCGTAAACGGTATCGCCCGGTTTGAATTTACTTTCTTGCCTTTCCATATACTTTATTTTCAAATTTTAGATACTTACGTCTTCATAACCACTTTTAATGATAATCGATATCATTTTAAATCGCTTATTTGCCATCACTATATTTCTTGCATGAGCTGGGATAATAATTGCGTGACCTGTTTCAACAATATTTGATTCGTCATTAATAATAATCTCAGCTTCTCCATCTATAATTTGAATAAGATTGTCAAAAGGAGAAGTTTTAGATTTCAATGCTTCTCCACTATCAAATGATGATATGGCTACGATTCCTGTTTTTTTCTTTAGAATTACTTTCATCACCACAGATCCAGGCACATAATCAATGGTATCCACCAATTTGTGCTTAAAGAATTTTTCTAATTCTTGATTTTTCATGAATGATATTGTAGAAAATTAATGTTAAACTAGAATACGTTAGCTGCGATTTGTCATTACTAATTATTCCTCGCTCCTTTTCTCTTTTCTTTTTGCAGCTTTTGCAGCTCTCTTTTCTTTCAAACTTTTTGCCGGGGCTTTTTTACCTGATTTAGATTTACCTTCTTTTCCTTTTGACATGATTTTCTGTTTTTAGATTATTAATACCCCTTCACGTATAAAAAAGAGTTTGATATGTATACAAAAATCGGTCATTTAAAGGTCTAATGTGTTACACTAGTCCGAACCTAGATTACATATATCACACTTTTCTGAAGGATTAAGTATTATGAACATCGAACAAACTATACACTATGATGTTTATCTATTATAAATCTTCCAGATTTTGTTTACGTTTTTCTTTCAGTCTTTTATAAAAAGTAGGTGTTAAACCTGTGATTTTTTTGAATTGATTAGATAAGTGTGCCACACTGCTATAGTGCAGTTTATAAGAGATCTCTGTAAGATTTAGTTCATCATAAATAAGTAATTCTTTGACCTTTTCAATTTTATGGACAATAATAAATTGCTGAATAGTAATTCCTTTCACTTCTGAAAATATGTTTGCTAAATATGTATAATTATAACCAACTTTTTCACTTATATAATCGGAATAATTAACTTTGGGCAATTCATCTGTGTAATGAATCATTTCGATAATAACGTTTCTGATTTTTTCAATTAGAATACTCTTTTTACTTTCCATCAATTCTAAGCCAGATTTACTTAGATTTTTCTTCAGTACGAGGCGTTGGTCTTTAGTTATATCTTCCAAGAGCTCAACAACACCTAATTCTAAAACCATATAATGCAATCCTAGTTTTTTTAACTCTTCTTTGACCATCAGTTTGCATCGTAAACTAACCATGTATTTTATGAATAGTTTTGTGCTCATATTTATAAAGTTTATATGTAAGGTATTTATTTATACGTTAGGAATTAGGATTTGTATCATTCTCGAAGATGTTGTCCAGGTACAAGCTTTTGTAAACGTAATATGGTTGACACTTCTCTACTCTTTTTTTTCTCAATAATTATATCCTTAGTAAACGAGATGATAAAATTTTCTCCAACATGTTTATTGATATGCAATGGATATTTTTCAAGTATAACAGACAGAACTTCATTAAAAACCAATATCTCATCAAATCCAGATATGGTTTTACAACAAAACGAATAACCTCCTTCAATTCGTCCTTGATACACTCCCTCTAGTTGTTCTATTCGATTTATTTCTTGGGAATTGCAAATGATAAATGAAATCAGCGCTATTAAAAAAAGTTTTATCTGTATTGTCATTTTTTGTATGGAGTTTTGCTTTGAGAATATATTTTTGAGCATTCTCATACGATCACAATACCTCTATTATATTTGAACTTGGATGTTAGATATTCAAAATTTAAACATATTATCAGTATAGGATATAAGATATAAAAAGCCATCTTTAATAGATGGCTTTTCAACACTTTTAGAGCGATAGGACTTGTTATTTAATCAATTCAACATTGACTGCGTTCATTCCCTTTTGACCTCTTTCCATCGTAAATTTTACGTTATCATTCTCACGAATTTCGTCTATAATACCGCTTTGGTGTACAAAAATATCCTCATCGGAATCTTTGAGTTTAATAAAGCCAAATCCTTTGGCACTATTGAAAAATTTTACTGTTCCTTCTTTCATTACTTTGTATTTATTATTTACTATTCTGTTTAATGTCTGTTTTATAATATTCATTGTTCTTTAATTTATTGTCTTAAAATTCTATCCTTATTCTATAGGTATAATTTGCATTTTTCCAACTTTCACAAAATTCTAATATGGCCCATAATGGCTGAAAAAAAATGTTCTTTTTGTACGATAGAGTATTCCATATTCATTAGCTGTATTGGCAATAATACTAATATTAATACGCAAAAAACACCGTAAGCATTACGATAGTCTTAAAGATCATGCTGTTATTTGCACGCTTGTTGATTTTACTTGTTTTGAAATAATTGTTCACCCTGTTTCTCAATGTTTTTTGAAAACTCAGAGTTTGTTATTTTTGAAAATTTTAGATTTTTGATACTATCAACTTTTTGTTTTAAGCCGGTCCTCCTATAATTCGGAGAAAACGTATAAACGTAATAGATGGAGAAACAAACAGGAATATTCAATTGTGAAGACTTGTTCTACGTTGAAAACAATACTCAAACCTATGTTGTTATCCTTAATATTTAACTTAAAATTGTTTTTTTGCACTATTGCCGAGAAAAAAAGAGAGCAAGAAAAGAATGTTGAATTTGAAAAAACAAAATTAAATTGAAGCTTTACGAATTTTATCATTGTGAAGATACCTTTAATTTAAGTATTATCTCCAAATCATATGTTAAATATTGACCCTTAAAAAGGGGGTATCATATTGTAAGACACGATAAATGCTTCCGGACACATCTGTCGACTTGTCAAATTTTAATAATATAATTTGATATATGAATTGTACCTTTCATAACAATATTATAGAACTGAATATTATAAAAGATTAGTTTTCTTCTCAATATCCTTAGCTATTACAATTAAATCATCAACTGTTGATCTACTTAGTATCTCTAAATATTTATAAAATATATTTATCAGTGGATATATACCTACTCTATGCGAAATTTGAGCAGATATAATTTTCTTTTTTAAAGCCCTTGAAATAGAAATACTTATTATTGTTGACCAACCATAAATTTTTGACAATTATGCACAATATTACTTTCATTAGCACGATCCATAGGGAAATTGGCAAATGCAACGCTGAAGAGTTGTATAGTATCATCGACAAATTAGGACCAGAAGTTATTTTTTTAGAGGCTATTGATGAAACTTATTCAGCATATGAAAAATTTTTATTTTCGACATATGGAGTATTTCATAAGAAATTGGAAATATCCGCAATTCAGAAATATAGCTTTAATACTTCTTTCCAATATGTTCCTGTATGTGAAAATGGTCTATCAGATGCCTTTCACAAAAAAATCAATTTAGTTTGTAAAAATAGAGAACTACAAAAATTGATTGATAATTTTAATTACTTGGCTGCCGAGAATGGATTTGAATTTCTCAATAGTTTAGAATGTATAAATCTTCAAGAAGAAATGCGTGTATTGGAAAGCCGGATTATAAATAATATTGAGATCAATAAAACAGTTAATGCAGACATTGAGGCTTACGAAAAACCAATGATTCGGAATATCTATTTATATTGTAGCAAGAATCACTTCAGTTCAGCAATTTTTATGTGCGGTGCCGCACATAGAAAATCAATTATTGAAAAAATAGAGAAATCTAAGACCGAGGAACTAGTGGATCTGACATGGACTATTTTTGAAAATTGAACTAGATCTCAAATAATCATATAACGTGAAAATATTTTCCGTGTTAAATAGTAAACTAAAAGTTTAATAAAACAGAACGATAAAATTCATGAAAGGATTTCTTGTAAGATTATTGATGTACCCTTTGTGTATTTTTTTACTCACTATAAATATCTATTTTTTAATCACTGAACCTTTTAATTTTAAACTTAAAGGAGGGTCGATTATGTTGGATAATTGTTTTAGTTTACTTAGCGGTAGATATTATATTAATATTTAGAAAAAAAGATAATTAAAAAGTTCAATAAAACGATAATTTGAAGATTTAATTTATAAATAAAAATACGAGGAAAATAAAGGATCTGTCCTTTATCACTATGTTAGGCACAATTGAAATGAACTTACCCAACAAACTACTTAAAGGTGATGAATTAAATTTCTTTTTGGAAAGTGCACAAGCCTATTCGTTAAACGCTATAAAAGAACATTTTGCCAAATATGAACCAGAATCTTTAAAAGAGAATTGGTTTTTATTACTTAGATGCATTGATGAACTTATCAATCTATCCTTGGAAATTGAAGATCATAATGTAAGAAAGGACTTCTTGGATTTGTCTTTTAATCTTATGGATGAATCACAGCTTGCTAAATTCAAGAGTGTGCTACATAAAATTGAAGACCAATTTGGAAAAGATGTTTCACAAAGACTTTTTCAATTTGCTCAAATGAATTTTGCTAGCACAATAGCATATGAAAATCATGGGTTAAACTGTAATAGTTAATACTTAATCTGACAATTTTAGTAATTTAGTTTAAATCAATTTAAATATTTGTCAGATGAACACAGAAGAAAAAATCATCAAACCAAAGTTAGGACTATTAGAGTTAGCAA
>NZ_JAGKIK010000026.1 GCF_017897595.1 Aquimarina sp. U1-2 | reverse complement strand
CAACCTTACTTGCAATCTTAATAATATATTTGATGAACGTTATTTTGTGGGCGGTCTTGATGCCGGACGTGTATTTCCTGGCATACCCAGAAATGTTTTATTAACCATAGGTTATTCTTTTTAAAAATTTATGGCAATCACATTTTCAATATTAGTAGCTATTTTTGGGTATAGCACCTCAAAATATTTTCCTGACGATGTGCCTGTATTTTCAAAATTAGGCTTGAATAAGTCTATTAAAATAAAAGCTAGTGCGATATGTTATGGGCTTGCACTGGTTCTTTTTGTTATTCAATTTGGTAGCGGCACAGGTTCTCTAGTATGGTTGTTTACCATAATCCTTATTTTGAGCACTTTGATCTTGGGGTTGCCGTATAAGTCAAAACTAATCTATGCGTTTTTGGGATGTAGTGTTCTTTTTTTAATCTATGACATTGCTTCTTATGCCCGCTAATCAAAAATACTTATCAAGTACCCGTCAACGCTGGTTAAAGATTACTGCTGGGGTTATAGGAGGTTATCTGGTAACAATGCTAATACACAATGCCATAGGAATTCACTTAGCCAACAAAGGTGCTATCGCCTTAACGAGCGCATTTAGTGCTTTTTTTACGTGGGTAGGTCTAATGGTCTGGGCATTTATGAGCAAGAACGGTTGGAAAATCTGGGGTATTTACCTTTTGATTATAGGTGTTTGTTTTGTAATAATTTATCTAGGATTATGAATTTGAAAGCACTTAATCCAAGGTTACATAATATTATATTTCATACGCATACTGTTGCAGGAATTGTAATCAGTTTTGCGCTCTTTGTCATTTTTTATGCAGGTGCTTTTGCCCTTTTTAGGGATGAGCTGTATCAATGGGAAAATCATAGAGCAAGACAGGTTACAATACAGAAAGTAGATACCGAAGAAGTATTAAGCCAGGTCAAAGCGCATTATCCCAATTTCAAGGAAAGTGGTCAAACCAGAATCATTTACAATAATGAGAGTCAACCCTATATTCAATTTAATGCCGATTTAGAGACTGATGACAAACGAAACAATAGAATACGCGCGCTCATAAATCCAGAAACCTGGGAAATTACGGATAATAGAAAACCCTTAACCACAGTAGGCGAAACCTTATACCATTTACACTATTTTGATCAAATACCCGAAGCTGGTATCTGGATTTCAGGCTTTTTCTCTTTATTCTTTTTGTTCGCTATAGTAACAGGGGTTTTGATTCATTGGAAAAATATCATCAGAAAATTCTATGCCTTTTCAATTAAAAAGAAGATGAAAAATATCTGGACAGATGCCCATACGATGCTGAGCATTATTGGCTTGCCATTTCAAGTAGTTTATGCGGTTACTGGTTGTCTTTTCGGCTTGCTGACGTTATTGCTTGCACCTTCGGTTATTTTGATGTTTCAGGGTAGTGCTGACCCTATTTTTGAAAACATACAACCTCAGCGCACGATGCGACCTGGTGAAGAAGCCAAAGAGGCGGCTATGGTATCCATTACTAATATCTATGATGAGCTGCAAAAAGAATTCCCAAACCACACAATTCAAAGCGCACAAACAATTCACTATGGCTACGAAGATGCTACCCTAAGTTTTAGGATAGATGATGGTAAAGGGATTGCTAATGATGGTAATTTAGTCTACAGTTTGGCCAGTGGAAAACGTATCGCAGAAATTCTCCCTAACGACAAAACCTATACCCAAACCGTTTATAATTTAATGACCAAACTGCATTTTGCTACCTATGGCGGCATCCTACTAAAGATGATTTATTTTATTTTGGCAATGATTACCTGTTTTTCAATTATTAGTGGGGTTATGATCTGGAAAACTGCGAGAGATAAAAGTAACTATACCGATAAGCAAAAGCACTTTCATTATCAGGTCACAAAAGTCTATCTGGCGATTTGCCTAGGTTTGTTTCCAGCTACCGCATTGTTGTTTATTGCAAACAAAACCATACCGTTTTCTATTGAAGACAGGGCTTTTTATGAAAATGCGGTATTCTTTGGTGGCTGGCTGATTTTAATTTTAATAGGACTGTTCTGGAATAATTTAAAACAGCTTAACATTCGATATTTAATAATTGGTGGTATATCTTCAATTTTAATCCCAATTCTTAATGGAATAGTTACTGGTGATTGGTTTTTTATTGCTTTCGCGAAAGCAAAATACATCATAGCTTCCATCGATATATTTTGGTTATTAACAGGTGTCAGCGCCCTTTGGATTGCTCATCTTAATCATCAATCTAAAAACAAAACCACCAAGCATTCGCTAGAAATCAAATGAAAAATTAAATTAGGTGAAAATAAAGGAAAAATCCCTGATTAGAATTAATAGTTTTTATTAATTAGAGCGCAAATTTGAGCGGGTTTATGAGAAAATGAGGTCGATATTTGGGCGAGTTTCTTAAGTTATTGAAATTCTCTTTGTTTAACATTTAATAGTTAATAAAAGGACCTGAGCCTATATTTAGAGGATTATCATCTTCGCAATTATATTCTTTATACCATTGTATTCTGGTCTTTTCGTTTTCTGTTATCATTTATTCATACCTATTTGTTTCAACCAAATCTTCAATCACTCTTACCTGAAACACAAAAAATATGAAATTTATCGCCAGTGTTATCCTGATTTTCAAAACCCTAAAGCATCACCTTTTTTAACTGTTTTTCATTTACTTCCATCCCCAAACCAGCTAGTTCGGGTACCTTTAAAGTACCATCATCTTGAAGGTAATGTAATTGTTCTTTTGGAAAAATGGACAATACATCTTTATACGTATCCAGTTCGACAAACTCAATCAGTGGTCCAGCATTTTCAATGCTTGCCATTAAGTGCAGAGCTGCAGCTGTGCCTAGTGTGGGTTTTGTATTATGGGGTACAACTTGTTTGAAGAATACCTGTGCTAGGTCTGCAATGCGTTTGACTTCGGATATACCACCGGCTTTGATTAAGTCAGGATTTATAACGTCTGGATTGCCTTGGGAAATCAAATCCCTAAATTCCCAGCGGGTATAGCACTTTTCACCAGCCCAAACTGGAATATCCAGCGCAGCGACTATGGCCTTTAAATCGACATTGTTTTCCCTAGGTACGGGACTTTCAAAATAAGGCATACCCAGCTGCTGTAATTCTTTGCCAATTAGAATAGCCTGCGCCGCGGTGTAACCTTCATTAGGGTCTACAAACAACGCTACATCATCTGGTAACGCTTTTCTAATGGCCTTATAGTATTTTACCGTGGGGTCTGGTTGCGGATTCAGATCGTATTCCCGTATTTGCATTCGCAATTTGACTACCTTAAACCCAATATCTGCAAGTTTTTTGGCACGCGCTATAGCCTCATTTACAGGAATACTGCCACCGCGTAATGGTATACCAGCGTAGGCCGGAATGCGGTCTCTTAATTTACCGCCCAATAGATTATAAACAGGCTGGTCAGTGAGCTTCCCCTTGATGTCCCATAATGCCAAATCAATTCCTGCTACAGCATAACTCAACGCGCCACTGGGACCCAAATCGTGATTTACCCAAAACAACTCTTGCCAGATGGCATTGGTGTCAAATGGATTTTTACCAATGATGGCCTTTCCCATCGTCTCATCAATAAATGCGCGAACGACTTCCATAGGACTATTACTGCTGCTTTCACCCCAACCCACGGTACCATCGCTACAGGTGACCTTGATTAAAATCATCCGCTTTATTAAGAACGTTTCGACTTTTTGTATGACCAAATCCTTAACCTTGCTCGTATCTAGTTCAGGAAGCAATGTCTTTCCCACTAAGGGTGAAGCATTTACGGCTGCGGCTGCGGCTGCAGCCAGTCCCAAGGAGCCCAAAAAGGTTCTTCGCGATGATTTTTTCATATAAGAACAGATATTTTAATATTACGGAAGATTCAGTTTGAACCTCAAAAATGGCTGTAAACCAACTTAAGAACTTAAACAATTAGTAGTGCCTTAAATTAGTTGATTCATTTAATCTATCCTAATTTTTTAAAGTTTTTGATAGTTCTACCCTGCACTGGTTCAATCCAGTCAAGTTTTTTATATACTCAACATATTTTTTATGATAGAAGGATTGCAAGTCTTAAAAACCGTAGCTCATATTATTTATCATTCACAAACGATAATAAATATAAGTTTGTCGCTTTTGCAGATGGAAAGTGCAGTTTAATTAGCCAAAATTCAAAGGCAGTTTGCGAAAGAAAATAACCAATATTTTGATGAGATTTGAGGGCTAATTTTGAACGGATTTATGATTAGGTAGAGGTTGATATTTAATTAAACGAAATACTTCAACTAAGATATGTGTTGCATATTATCAACAATAATAGTAAATTTGTGGTAAATATGCAATAAAATGAATCCCAAGAAAACTATTCTTTTGCCAAAGTACCAAAAGGTTTTTGAGCAATTGGGCGAAAATATTAAGCTTGCGCGAAAGCGCAGAAAGCTCACGACCGAGCAGGTTTCCGAACGTGCAGGCATCAACCGCACCACACTTTACAGAATCGAAAAAGGCGACCCAGCAGTTGCCATAGGCTCTTATTTTAATGTGTTTCGAGTATTGAGTTTAGAGGATGATTTTAAAAAACTTGCCGTGGACGATGAGTTCGGCAGAAAATTGCAAGACCTTGATTTATTATAAGTGAAATGGGTACAGATAAATTTGACATATACGTATATGCCGATTGGGTAGGTCTAAAAGAACCGACGCTCATCGGAACGCTATCGGCGCATTTCGCGAAAGCGAAAAAAGCATTCAGTTTTGAATACGAAAAAGCCTGGTTAAAGACGGATGCCCAGCGATTGCTCGACCCGGATATTGCCTTTTATTCTGGGCCACAATATCCAGCCAACAAAGAGAATTTTGGAATCTTTCTGGACAGTATGCCAGATACCTGGGGAAAAACCTTGATGAAAAGAAGAGCTGCCCAAGAGGCCAGAGCCAATGATGAAAAACCCAAAACCCTTTATGAAATAGATTACCTGCTTGGGGTCTATGACGAAACCCGAATGGGTGCCTTACGGTATAAGACTGAACTGGATGGGCCTTTTTTGGATAACAATGCACAAAACCCAACACCACCTTGGTCATCTTTAGGCGATTTGCAGGAGGCTGCCAAACAACTTGAAAATGATGAGCAGAGCGATGAAATATTGAAATGGTTGGCTGTTTTGATCGCACCAGGCTCTTCTTTGGGTGGCGCGCGCCCCAAAGCCAATATTTTTGACACCCAAAAACATTTATGGATTGCCAAGTTTCCATCAAAGACGGATACCGTGGATAAGGCACTATGGGAATATTTGGCCTATCAATTAGCCATCGCTGCAGGAATCGAAATGACAGAATCCAATATAAAAAAAATCAGTGGCCAGCACCATACCTTTTTGACCAAACGCTTTGACAGACAAGAGGGAAAACGCATCCATTTTGCCTCGGCGATGACAATGACCGGCAATACCGAAGAGACCATCAAAGTTGAACCACCAAGTTATCTGGAAATTGTAGAATTTATAGAGAACTATGGGGTTGATGTGGAAGCCAACTTGCACCGACTTTGGCGACGTATTGTTTTCAATATCGCCATCTCAAACACCGACGACCATTTGCGAAACCACGGTTTTATATTGACCGATAAAGGTTGGATGTTGTCACCTGCCTACGATTTGAATCCGTCAATTGAAAAAGATGGACTCTCATTGAACATTGATATGGATGATAATGCCCTGGACTTTGATTTGGCAAAAAGCGTGGGCGAATATTTTCGTTTGAGCGAAAGTGAAATGGAAATTATCTTGTCTGAAGTGTTCGCTGCGGTTAAAGATTGGAAACGTGTGGCAGAAAGAATAGGAATAAAAAGAAGTGAAATTGAGTTGATGGCTGGGGCATTTAAATTTTAATACTATGACCAAATCATCCAAAGAACTCAAAACTCTTTTTGCAGAGGCAAAATCCAGAAGCGAATTTGATGTTGTTCTGACAATATTAAATTACAGGGGAATTAGCTCTTCAAATTTAAATTCAAATCTTCTGGAATGGTTTGAGGCTATTACATTTTACTACAGGCTATTCAATGAGCTAGAAGGAAAAGAAAAAGTACGTATGGCTTTACAGCTTTACTCGACTTTCTTTGAGAATAGTGATTTCTACAATATCGTAGGAAGTCTTTGTAGAATCAAGCTCGGATACAAAGGTTCGTCGTATTTATTCTGGAAAACAAAAAAGTATGAGAGGCTATTAGGTATAGGTGAAAAGCAAGAGTTTTTATTAGAGCTTTTGGTTGATGCAGAAAAGCCTGCACTAATTGATTTCTACGAAAAGAATCACTTTAAAGAGATTAGAAACACTTTTTTTCATTCTGCATATTCAATTGAAGATGGGGAATATGTAGTGCACGACTCTGAACCAATGAATATTGACGGTATACTTAAAAATTCTTTTGATATCGAGGAATTCTTTTATCCTAAACTTGAAGAAGTATTCCATCTATTTCAGACATTCAAGGATACTTATTGGGAAACATTCAACTCATACCAAAAAGATAACGTGGTTGTCGGCTCTTTTCCCAATACTTGTGAGGTCACGATACTTGGTTCCTCTGAAGGATTAAAAGGTTTTCGAATTGAAAACACAGTCAATTTTTATGGGAAACGGCACGATTCGGGAATATGGTATGATGAAAAATACAAGTTTTGGGCTGCCCATAACATCAATATGTATTTTGACCGTATTAAAGATATTGAAATAGATGAACAACTTCAACGGTTTGAAAATAAGGATGATATAACCAAGAATAATACTGATTTTTTCAACCTTATTGATAAATTGACTGAACGCAATAATACGAGCGAGATTGCTCGTGCCACCCAATTACTTTTAAAATTCGGTGATAAACGTAAAGCTAAAATGGATGCTGAAGAAAACCCATATAAAAAGCGTAGTTTCCCAAAAATCATACTACCCTATTACCGTAAAGCTTTAATAATGGGACGTGCTTTGTTCAAAGATATCGAGGCATTCAAAAAGACTATAGAAGATTTAGAAGCTCAGGCTTAAAATGGCCCTTTATCTCGTGGCTCATTATAGTCCACTTTCCATTTGCCATTTTCCTGAACAAGTCTAAAGATACCTGGCTTTCCGTCATACGAAGTGCTGTATTTAACCCAAGTTGCTTCACCCTCTACTTTTTCATCTAAAATGTCAACGTTTATGGTTTCATTGGTTTCAGGTATCATATCCAGTGTGGAAATCAGGCTGACGTAGCCTTCTTCTGTTGTATGGGATTTGAGTTTAGACTTATGTACGTCCCTGATATAGGTTGACCACTTTTACAAAGAAGTGATCAGTTTATGAGAGCAAATTTAAAAACAATTAGGAAGCAACGAGTTTATTCGGAAGAATTTAAACGTCGATTGGTTTCAGA
>NZ_JAGKIK010000025.1 GCF_017897595.1 Aquimarina sp. U1-2 | reverse complement strand
AAATTTATTTCTTTCACAAACTGCCTCCATAAATCAAGAGGTAGTTGAGAAAGAAATAAATTTAGCGCAAAGGCATGATGTCGGATAAGTAACAACTGTCAGATCAAGTAGTGGCTACTACAGATTAAATTACAATTATTCTACAAAATCTTATACTTACTAAAAAATCCAGAGTGTTATCTCTGGATTTTTTGATAGTTATACTTTATACTTTGTAGCCAGTTGCCTGGCTTCATTCTGTAAGAGCTCGTTTTTGTCTTCTAACGCTTTTTGTATAAAATCAATTGCCTGTTTATTAGGTGTATCTTTTGTATGATTTAAAATAGAACCTAAGGCGATCATAGTAGCGATACGAGTACCCGTCTTTTTTACAGCTGTTTCATAAAGAGGTGTTAACTCGCCTATAGTTACGCTTTTTGCTGTTTCTTTTATTGTGTCTCTAAGAATCTTTCTTTTATCATCTGGTACATTAGTAAATTTTTTTCCAGCTCTTTTAATCTCTTCAATTGCAGGTATTTGCTTTTGATTCTTTTGTTGCGATTGGTTTGTAGACTTTTGTTCTTTAGAAGTGGGCTTTTGTTTTGCCCACGTATCCCGTAAACCTACAGTTTTATTAAATACCAATGCTTCTGCTTGGCTATCGGGATCCACATTAAAATAACCCAATCTTTGAAATTGAAATTGATCCAATCGCTTTGCTTCTTTTAAGCTGGGTTCTACGTAGCCGGTAATCACTTCAAGAGAATTTGGATTCAAAAAATCCATAAACTCTTTGTCCTTGTGGTTATCGGGAGCTTCGTCAATAAACAATCGATCATAAATTCGTATTTCCGCAGGGATAGCGTGTGCCATTGAAACCCAATGTAGAGTTCCTTTTACGTTTCGTTTGGATTCTTCGGTACCGCTACCCGACTTACTTTTGGGGTCATATGTACAGTGAATTTCTATAATTTTTCCCGTATCATCTTTGATAACGCGCTCACCTTTGATAATATAAGCATTTTTTAAACGCACCTCTTTATCCAAAGTCAATCGAAAAAACTTTCTACCTACCGTTTCTTTAAAGTCTTCTTTTTCGATATACAATTCTCGAGAAAACGGTACTTTTCTTTCTCCGGCAGTGGCATCCTCGGGGTTATTTTCTGCTACTAACCATTCTACCTTATCTTCAGGATAATTAGTTATGATCAATTTAACTGGATCCAAAACGGCCATTACCCGTGGTGCAATTTTATTAAGATCCTCTCGAACGCAGAATTCTAACAGCGACACATCAATCACATTTTCTCGCTTTGCAACGCCCACAGTTTCAACGAATTTACGTATAGATGCCGGTGTATATCCCCGTCTTCTTAAACCAGATATAGTTGGCATTCTTGGATCATCCCAGCCTGCTACAATACCTTCTTCTACCAAACGGAGTAATTTACGTTTACTCATGATGGTGTAGCTCAAATTTAAGCGGGCAAACTCTCGTTGTTTGGGTCTAATATCTGTAGTATATATCTGATCCAAAAACCAATCATACAGTTTTCTATGAGGTTTAAATTCTAATGAGCATAAAGAATGTGAAATATGCTCTATATAATCACTTTCTCCATGAGTCCAGTCATACATAGGATAAATACACCATGCATCCCCCGTACGATGATGTGATTTTTTAAGTATTCTATACATCAATGGATCTCTCATTAACATATTAGGATCGGCCATGTCTATTTTTGCACGTACTACATGAGCTCCCTCATCAAACTCTCCGTTTTTCATTCTCTCTAATAAATCTAGATTCTCTTCTACGCTGCGATCGCGATAAGGACTGTTTGTGCCCGCTTCAGTAGTTGTACCTTTTTGTGCTGCAATAACTTCAGCAGATTGCGAATCTATATACGCTTTTCCTTCTTTAATTAATTTAATTGTCCAGTCGTATAATTGCTGAAAATAATCTGAAGAATAACACTCCCTATCCCATTGATAACCCAACCATGCAATATCCTGTTTAATCGCATCTACGTACTCTTGTTCTTCTTTTGCCGGATTTGTATCATCAAAACGAAGATTAACCGGAGCATTATAGGTTAGACCTAAACCGAAGCTGATGCCAATGGCTTTGGTATGCCCTATATGTAAATATCCATTAGGTTCTGGCGGAAAACGAAAGCGTAAATCTTCCTGATTCATTCCGTTACTGAGGTCTTCTTCTATAATATGCTCTATAAAATTGAGTGGTTTTTTATCGGATGTCATTGTGCTATAAATCTTATACAAAACTACTAAAAATCTGACCCTGCTTGTGTACGAAACCTCTTTTTCTTCTAAGCTATCTCAAATATTGATATTTTAGCTAATTCTCCCTAAACAAAAAGGGTATTTTCCCTTAAAAACATCTCGAGAAACTGTGTACCTTTGTCAAAAAAATTTGTGGGAGTTATAAAATTAAAAAATATAAAAGTGTATGCCTATCATGGTTGCCTGGTAGAAGAGAAAAAAATAGGTTCTGATTATAGGGTAGATTTAAAAATAAAAGCAGATTTAACAACATCTGCTACTAGTGATCGTTTGGCAGATACGGTTGATTATGTACATCTTAATCATATTGTAAAGCAAGAGATGGCTATTCGTTCTAAATTGCTAGAGCATGCTGCAGAACGTATACTTAAACGCATACTAGAAGAAATTACCATGGTACAAAAAGCAACAGTTGCAGTGGCTAAGATAAATCCGCCTATCGGAGGAAATGTAGAAATGGTAACGATTATTAGAAGTAAAAAACGTTAACTTTGTGTTTTTAATACGCCATTATTACGTTTTATTGTAAAATCATTTAAAAAGTCTACATAAATTTTTTTACATTTGCGAACCAACCGAAACGGGTGTCGTGGCCGAGTGGCTAGGCAGTGGTCTGCAACACCATCTACAGCGGTTCGAATCCGCTCGACACCTCAAAAATCCTGTAAATAGATTACAGGATTTTTTATTAACCTTAGCAAAAGATACAATATAGTAATCTTTGTTTTGTACTAAATTTAAGTGCAACGAATCTATTTTTACCTTGTTACTGGATAATTTATTTAAAACCGGTTTCTGGCCGTATACTTTCAAATTGATCCTGAATTCTTTGCTCTACCGTATTCGGAACCACTCCTTTCAATATTAAAAAAACACCGAATATAATCATCATAATACTGATAATTCTCTTAATTATATAGGTTCTTTTTGGAGTTAATTTTCTTTTAAGCCGTTTTGCCAATAACATTTTAAAGATGTCTATAAATAGATAAGTTCCTAAAACTACCGTAAAAAAATAAACGATTCTACTTTCATCCATATCTAATTGAGGACCTATAACGATAATAATACTTAACCAAAAACCTAATACGCCGATATTAATGAAGTTAAGTAGAAAGCCCTTTACAAATAACTTAAAGTAATTGTGCTTATTGATTATTTCTACAGAAGTGTCTCTTACTTTGTTATAGTTTTTTCTCTCTTGTATAAAAGAAATTACTCCGTATGTTGCCAATAAAACTCCGCCAAAGATAAACAAGGCAGGATCATCTTTTATTTTTTCAAGAATTTTATTTGTACTGAAATAAGCGATGAGAATAAACACAATATCTGCTAGGATTACACCTAAATCTACTGCCAAAGCAGCCCGAAATCCTTTTATCGCGGCCGTTTCTAAAAGCACAAAAAAAACAGGTCCTATTAGAAATGCTAATAAAAATCCTAAGGGTATCGCAGCCTGGGCATCCTGGAGCATAAATTAATTAAGTGTTTCTTACAAAGTTAAAAAAACTACTTAGTTAACTTCAATAATTTTTCCACCTAAAAGTTTTTGGGTGTCTAATTCTCTTGGTTTTCCAAATATTCTAATGGTACCTCCTGCATTTGTATTTGCTTTCAGATAATTTTTTGCCTGTACCTCGGCAGTACCGCCGGCACTTACAGTAACCTTGGTATTTGTAGTTTTTAGATCTTTGGCATAATATTCGCCTCCTGAATTAATAACAATATCTTGATTGTCCACGCTTCCAAAAAGCTCTACAATACCTCCTGTAACCATTTTGCCGTATAAATGATCAGCTTCTATCTTTGCTACTATTGTTGCCCCTTCTTGAACTCGTATATCCAAAGAGGGCGCTTTAAGAATATCTTTTACTTTTACTTTGGCGCCTTCGTTTGCATCTACCTTTCTAAGCTCTGAATAATAAACTACCACCTTGGTATTATCACCATCCCAAAGATTATCGAGTGACATTCTAACTTTTAATAGCTTATTGTTTTGAACAATCTCGACTTCATTTCGTTTATTACCTGTAATTTCAACTTCATTTTTGTCACTTTGGATTAAAACCACCTGTATTTTATCAAAAACTTTCAACTCATTAAAGTTACCAACCTTTCTGGTAATTACCTCCTGACTTTGTGTGCATAGTGAAGTCAAAAAAACTATAAAACATAAG
Source organism: Aquimarina sp. U1-2 (assembly GCF_017897595.1). GTDB lineage: Bacteria > Bacteroidota > Bacteroidia > Flavobacteriales > Flavobacteriaceae > Aquimarina. The sequence goes on along the minus strand of NZ_JAGKIK010000025.1, from coordinate 3,123 downwards.
AACTTTTGCATGCGATTTCAAATTTTACATTAAACTTAGAAATTTGTGTTGTACTCGATAATAGAAATGTAATTCAAAAATGAACATAAACTACCCTTTGATAGTATTCTTTTTCGCAATGTCTATGAAAAATATCCCGTATTTCAATTTTAAGATACTTATGCCATATCTTCTTTGCTTCCTAAAAGAGTAAAATCCAGATGTCGTTTTATGAGATCGGCATGTTTAACTTTTACATATACTTCATCTCCTAATTGATACACTTTTTTCGTCATTTGTCCAACAACCGCATATTCATCCTGATCGAAAATATAATGATCATCACTCATATCTTTGAGGCGTACCATTCCTTCACATTTGTTACTTATAATTTCGACATAAATCCCCCATTCTGTAACACCTGATATCACCCCTAGAAACCGTTCATCTTTGTGATCCTGCATAAACTTAATTTGCATAAATTTAATTGAATCTCGTTCTGCACTGGCGGCAAGATTTTCCATAGTGCTGCTATGATTACATTTTTCTTCGTATTCTTCTTCAGGTACAGATTTTCCTTTATCTAAATAATGCTGCAGCAAACGATGTGCCATAACATCTGGATATCTACGTATGGGAGACGTAAAATGAGAATAATACTCAAATGCTAATCCATAATGACCAATATTATGAGTAGTATACTCAGCCTTACTCATGCTACGAATCGCTAAAGTATCGACTAGATTTTGTTCTTTTTTTCCTTGCACATCTTTTAAAAGGCTGTTTAATGATTTGGTCGTCGTTTTTCTATCTCTAAGATCTAATTTATATCCAAACCTGCCAATAATATTTTGTAAGGCTGCTAATTTTTCGTCATTTGGCTCATCATGTACCCTATAAATGAATGTTTTTTTCGGATTTTGTTTTCCAATAAATTCTGCTACTTTTTTATTCGCTAATAACATAAACTCTTCTATGAGTTTATTGGCATCTTTTGATGTTTTAAAATATACACCTACAGGCTCATTGTTTTCATTTAAACCAAATTTAACTTCTACTTTGTCAAAAGAAATAGCGCCTTGTCGCATTCTTTTGGCTCGCATAATCTTGGCTAACTCATCTAATGTAAGAACTGCATCGGCAATATTTTGATCTGTGGTATAGGTTTTCCCAGTAAGAGAAATTTCTGCCGGAATGCTATTCTTTTTGGTTTCCAGAATATGTTGAGCTTCTTCGTAAGCAAAACGAGCATCAGAATACGTTACTGTTCTCCCAAACCATTGATTTTTGATTTCTGCCCTGTTATTGATCTCAAAAACTGCAGAAAATGTGTATTTTTCTTCATGAGGCCGCAATGAACAAGCATTATTTGAAAGTACTTCGGGTAACATAGGTACCACCCGATCTACCAGATAGACAGAAGTTGCTCTTTCATAAGCTTCATCATCTAGTATGGTTCCTGGTTGTACATAATGCGAAACATCTGCAATGTGAATTCCTACTTCATAATTACCATTCTCTAACTCTCGAAACGATAAAGCATCATCAAAATCTTTAGCATCTTTTGGATCTATAGTGAAGGTTAAAATACTTCGCATATCTCTACGTTTCTTAATCTCTGAGCTTTGAATACTTGTATCGAGGGTATTCGCATATGCTTCAACTTCTTCCGGAAAGTCGTAAGGAAGTCCGTATTGCGCTAGTATTGCATGAATTTCTGTTTGATGTTCGCCAGGTCTTCCTAATACCTTAATAATCGTACCAAATGGTGAGTCTGCATTTTCAGGCCAATCTTCTAGTCTCACCAGCACTTTATCTCCATCAGCTGCTTTACCAATTTTGTTTTTAGGTACAAATACATCAGTATACATTTTAGCGTCTTGCATATTTACAAACGCATAATTCTTCTGTATTTCGACAACACCTACAAATTCATTCTTTTTACGCGATATAATGCGAGTAACTTCTCCTTCACTTTTTCCTCTTCTTTTTCTGCGATAGACATACACTTCCACTTCATCACCGTGCAAGGCTTTATTTAAATTGGTATTAGGTATAAAAATGTCATCTTCAAGATCTTCTACGATCACATACCCACTTCCTTTTGCAGTAATATCTAAAATACCAGAATATGTATTTACATGTGGTATAATTTTAAATTTACCCCGTTCTACTTCTTCAATTTGTTTTTTTGCTGCTAACTGACTTAATTTTTTTATAATTTGATTTCTACTACTGGCATCATTTACTCCAAACTTTGCAGCAATTTGCTTATAGTTGAAGGATTGGTTAGATTCAGATTTTAGTATTTTTAGTATTCCTTGAGTGATATTCTCTATTTTTGGAGACTTTTTTCTTCTTCTACTCTTTCTTTTCATTAATATCAATTGTATTATATCTGATAAAAATACGGCTTATCTTTTAACATCTATCAAATTAAGAGTAAACTTTTATGAATCCTACTGTCTTACATATGTTGAAGTAATATATATTACATTATCTGTAAATCAATTAATTACATATAAAAAAAGTCAACAAAATACGTACTTTTTCTTAAAATTTACTTAATTTTATTATACTACAACAATTACTTAGACGTTTACCTTTTTAGAAAAAATGCAAAAGATTAAAAAAACATATAAAATAACGCTGTTTTTTATCCTAATATTCTTGATAGGTATATATTCTTTTACGCTTTATATCAATTACACAATCGACCATACTACAGAAAATGAACATGAATCTGAAGTAAGAACATCTAACACTCAAGATAGAGAAGCTATACAGGTCAATTAGTTATACCAGATTTTGTATCTTTAAAAACATAATTGGTTTCTTATTTATTTTCATGAAACGAACATTAATGAATTTTAAAAACTACTTCACAAAAAGTAATTTTTAAAATTTTTAATGTGAGAGCGTAGCGGTTACATGCGTTCTAAATTTTATAATTAAAGTATTATCAAATAATTGGTAAAATTTAAACGTATGAAAGATTTTGTAGTTGTACAAACATATACTGTAGTAGCCACTACTTGATCTGACAGTTGTTACTTATCCGACATCATGCCTTTGCGCTAAATTTATTTCTTTCTCAACTACCTCTTGATTTATGGAGGCAGTTTGTGAAAGAAATAAATTTTC
>NZ_JAGKIK010000024.1 GCF_017897595.1 Aquimarina sp. U1-2 | reverse complement strand
CACCTCAATCCTCAATCCTAGCAACTTCTTCCAACACCTGGCGCATTGCTTTTGCTTTGAGCAAGCATTCTTCATATTCCTTGTCCGGATTTGACTTTGCCGTTATCGCACTTCCTACGGTATATGAGGTATATCTTTTAGCTTTGTTGTACAAAATACTTCGTATCACTACATTAAAATCAAAATCACCTTTAGGCGTAAAATATCCTACAGCACCACTGTACAACCCTCTTTTTGAAGCTTCTAACTTTTCAATTATTTGCATCGCAGAAATTTTAGGCGCACCGGTCATACTACCCATAGGAAATGTGGTTTTTATCACGTCTACAGGTGCAATTTTATCACTAATTGTCGATACTACTGTAGAAATCATTTGGTGTACCTGCTCAAAGCTATATATGTTACAAAGCTCTTCTACATGTACAGATCCTTTCTCTGCAGTACGTGATAAATCATTACGCACCAAATCAACAATCATCACATTCTCTGAGCGTTCTTTGGGATCATTTCGCAAATCAAATGCCAACTTTTGATCATGTATTTTGTCTTTTGATCGTTTTGCAGTGCCTTTAATAGGTTGTGAAATAATTTTTCGCCCCTCTTTTCGCAAATATCTTTCGGGAGACGCTGATAATACATACAGATCATTTATTTTAAGAAATGCTGAAAACGGTGATACCGAAATTTCATTTAAACGAGCATACGTTTGCAACGGATCAATGTAGCTATCTTCTGCATAAAACTCCTGACAAAAATTGGCCTCGTATATATCACCTCGATAAATATGAGTCAACATTGTATTGACCTTTTTTTCATATTCATCTTTGGTGATGCGTGCGCTTATTTTTATACGACCATTTGTAGATTTTTCACGACTAGAGCTATCGCCTGTTTGAGAGATAGTTTTGATATGTGCCAGATCCTCTTCCCTCTCATCGTCAACTACGTTTAAATAGTGTACTTCTAAAGTGTCATTTTTTAACAGAAAAAGTTTTTTAGGCTGAAAAAAATACAGATCCGGAACGTGAAGTTGATCAAGATTTGAAGATGATAGTGTCTCGATATCATTTTTAAGATCATAGGATAAATAGCCAAAAATCCAATCTGTAGCTTGCTCTTGATATGCTTTCAGTGTTTCAAAAGCATCATGTACATCAGTTTTAATAGCTGTAAAGGCATCTACCGCTAATACAGCATCGTAACTGGAATAACGCTGTGTATATTGATTTGAATCTAACCACACTACATCTTCAAATTGTTGCGCCCAATGCAGCAATTGATTTTTCAACTCTGATGGGTTTTCTATGGTATACTTCTTAACACTTCGCATCTATTCACCTTAGACTTGATGCGCAAAAGTGCTTAGCACCTGTTTTAACCCCAATTCTAAGGTTTCATTGGTTAACGTATAGGTTTCTTCAGAAAAATTTTCGTAAAACGAAGGAAAGCTAAAACTTTCTACAATATCTGCTCCAAACCGTGGCAAAATAAGTTTTGCATGCTCTAATGCGCTCATCCCCCCTCTTTTACCGGGAGAAGTACTAGTAAGTAAGATTTTCTTCCCTGCCAAAAAATTGCGATCCAAACGTGATAACCAGTCTACAATATTCTTAAAAAAAGCACTCCAACTACCATTATGTTCACTAAGTGAAATGATTAAAGCATCAACTTCTGAGATTTCTTGTTTGAGTCCCATCACCATAGCAGGAAAGCCTTTTTTTTCTTCATCCTCACTATACATGGGCATGTCATAGTTGACCAAATGGAGAACCGAAACTTTGTGATCCTTTAATTCTGAAGCAATATAAGTCACCAATTTTTGGTTGATTGATGTACTACTATTTGAGCCCGCAAAGGCCAGGATTTTTTTCATTAACACGATATTGAGTTTCAAAAATAGCTAAATTCACTCAATTACTTAACAAAAAAATAGCTGTCAGTTCTGATACTAACAGCTGTTTAACCCAGTTTGATCTATATTTAGATAAGAACTAACTATGGTTGGTGTACTATAGAAATAGGTATGTCTGGATCTCCCGGTCCTCCTGGTCCTGTCAAACACTGACTATAATCAAAAGGAGGTTCACCTGCTAACATAGGATATTCTAATTTGCAAACATTTTTTAAACAGCAAGCCATATTAACCTCGGCTTGTCGAAGTTGTGCAGAGAATTTTTGTCTAATCCTGTCTCTACATTTTTGATATTCAACCTCAGTATCTTTTAATCTATCACATTCTTCTAAAGCTTCACTATAAGGTTGATGGTCTTCGATCAAACCTGCACCACATACTTCGTAATAGCAGTGTACTTCTTCATTAGTTAAATCACTGAGGTCATCTTTTCCAGATTGAGGGGCATTCACTCTTTCTCTATAACGAAAACCAATTAAAGTTCTAAACATTAAATTGTCGATTACATAAGAACTTTGATTTTGAAGATCAAATCGTAATGCTAGTCTATCCCATGCTTTATCGAGCTTTTCGTACTCAACATTCATTTGTTCGACTCCTTCAAACCCCAAAGCTAAAGCAAGTTCGATTAGTTGAGCGTCTTTTGCATTATCGTTTGCTTTTTTATTTTCCAAAAGCTCTAACACCTTCTCAGGATCTTTGATTTTACTTATAGTGAGTGTAAACTGCTCTACATATTCTCTAAATTTCGTATCCTCTTCAAAATTTTCAAAATCTTCGATCTCAATTTCAACTTCAGTATCTGTACCTTCGCCTGGCGTCTGCTCTTCAGACGAGTCGTCGCTACAATTCATAAAAACCAAAGGCAAGAAAAATAATAGTACTTTTAAATTTAAAACTGTTTCGATTAGTTGTTGTTTTCGTAATAGGGTTAACATTTTCATTATGTTTTTCATCAGTATTATGATTTGTATGTTAATTGATATTCGAAAATACAGTGAACTCCACCCAAAAAGGGTTCAACTTATAATTTGGCACTTCAAAATTTATTTGAAATAGAAAAGGGTAAGCTTTTTGTTTTTGAAATTATTACAACGATGCTAACTAAAAAGAAGTTTAAGGGCTTCATTATCTTTATTATTTAACTAATTTTAGTAAAACAACGATATCACTAATTATTCCCAATCTATATGTTTTATTTCGATGCGTTAAGAATTCAACTTAATAGTAAGTATTGGATGATTGTAATTTTTAATCTCTCAATTATTTCTTCATGCAAGAAGTCCATAGAATATAACTATCCTAAAATTAATATGAATTACGCGACTACTAATTACCATGGTTTGGATATCATAGATAAATTTAGAGATTTAGAGAATTTGAAAGATCCAAATGTGATTAATTGGTTGAACAGACAGGATAGTTTAGCAGAAAAGACTCTAAATAAACTCAATAATAAAAGAGAACAATTAATAGCATTTCAAAAACAATTCGACAAAAATCAAGAATTTAAAATCTCTTGGCAAAGAAGAACAGCGAATGGTACATATTTCTTCTTAAAACAGAGGTTTGATGAAAAGTATAGCAAGCTATATTTTAGATCTAGTTATGAAGTAAAAGATTCTTTGGTTTTTGATCCCTCTACCTACAAAAATGGAACTGATTGTAAAATTAATTATATAAGACCAGATTGGGATGGAAATCAGATTGTAGTTAGCCTTAGTAAGCCCGGAAAAGAAATCTCTGAACTTATGCTAATAGATCTGAAAACAAAAAAGAAAATATTTGATATTAGTTCGAATGCAGCGCCCGCATCACTTGAAGGAATACGATGGTTATCAGATAATTCAGGGTTTATTTACCAACGTACTCCAAAGTTTAAAAATAATGATTCGAGCTATTTTCATAATACAAAAGCAATATTATATACTATCGCAAGTAAGAATCATAAAATACTATTTTCAAGAGCGACACATCCCGAGCTAAACCTTAAACCTGAGGATTTTCCTATTGTTTCTTATAACCAAAGAGATGACCAGTACCTCTCTGGGATTGTTGCGGGCCCTACTCCATATGCCGATACTTATTATGCGAATATTAACGAACTAAACAATTCTAAAATCAACTGGAAATTTTTATTCTCTAAACAAGAAAAAATTAAAAAGCATATTTATAAAGAAGATTCAATTCTATTTTTAACCTCAAAAGGAGCTTCGAATTTTAAAATCTGTAAAACATCTCTAAAAAAACCCAATTTTGCAAACCCAATCACAATGATCCCCGAAAAGAAAAACGAGGTGATCACAAGTATGGCTTACACAAATCATGGATTGTTTTATACAACGTTAAAAAATGGAGTTCTTGAGAGATTATTCCGTTTTTCTAATAATAAAGAAACTGAAATCGAATTACCACAGATTTCAGGAAGAGTAATTATACATTCCGATGGATTACATAGTACATACTTACAAGTAATTACCACAGGATGGACCAGCCCGTTTAAGAGATATCTTTATGATTTTAGGGACAATAGATTTATACCCAATGATATTTCAACAAATAATATTTCAAATACTTTTGGTGATATACAAGTAAAGGAATTAGAAATTGAATCCCATGATGGCACTATGGTTCCTTTATCTATAATTCATAATGCCGGTATAAAAATGGATGGTTCTAATCCTACATTGATTAGAGGTTATGGTTCCTATGGATCTTCGATAAAACCTACGTTTTATCCATCAACTATTACGTGGTTAAAAGAAGGAGGTATTTTGGTCTATGCTCACGTTCGAGGAGGTGGTGAAAAAGGAAATGATTGGTATGAGGATGGGTATAAAACTGCAAAACCCAATACCTGGAAAGATGTTATTGCTTGTACGGAATATCTTATTAATAAAGGATATACTTCAAAAGATAAAACTGCCATTTTAGGAAGTAGCGCCGGTGGAATATTAATGGGTAGAGCTATTACAGAGAGACCTGATTTATATAGAGTAGCCATCGGTGATGTCCCTTCGATGAATATGATTCGTTCTGAAATTGGTTCTAATGGAAGTAATAGTGTAAAAGAATTTGGTTCTGTAAAAGATTCTATCGAATTCAGAGCACTTCTAGAAATGGATTCATACCATAATATTGAAGACAATACCCGTTATCCTGCAGTTCTAATAGCATCTTCATATAATGATTATAGAGTTCCTGTTTGGAGTCCTGCAAAGTTTGTAGCAAGGCTTCAAGAAGCTACCATATCAAATAAGCCAGTTCTATTTTCCGTAGATTTTGAATCTGGGCATAGTACAGGTAACAACAAAATGAAAATGTATCAGAAATACGCTGATTTTTACACTTTTATTCTCTGGCAAACCGGTCACCCCGATTATCAGCCTGAATAATTTAAAATATAGGACAATATTAACCTTCTTGATTCACAATTAAAGCTTAAGTATTATGTATATATTCTGTTGAAAATCCTATTATCAAAATCTCCCTAAATAAACACCGTAAGTGTAGTTTTTAAACATTTCTTACCTCCAACCACTTTATTACACGGTAATACGTAGCTTTACTGATACCAAAGTTTTTACAAATAGCAGCAATATTTTTATTTGAATTGGTTCTTATAAATTCGTTAATCTCTAAGGTTTTTTGGATCGACCTGTCAGTAGGTTTATTTGGTCTTCCTTTACTCGTGTCACTTCGATTAACAGTGAAATTTTCTATGTGTTCCAGATCAAAGATGACATCATCATTTTTTAGAATCATCATACCCTTAGGTGTTTTGAGTACTCTAGCGGTTATAGATGTTATTTTGTGTTCTTCAAATTCCTGAATGTAGTTGTAGACATAAATTGATATGTTGTATGTATTAAAATCCTGTACCATTACTTTATCGCCTACCAGGTTTTGTATAATAGCTCTCTCTTTTTTTACAAAATCGTTTCTTTCTTTAACAATTTGTCTTATATCAATTTCTTTATTAAAAAAGCGATCTTTAAAGTTGTTTTCAGCGAGGAATTCTATCAAAGATTCAATTTCTTTTGTTGAAGCAAAGCGTAGTTCAAATTTATATGTATCGTTAAGCGTATTTGTCATCGTTGTGTGAAAAATGGTTGATGATAAATATCTGAATAATAAGTGTTGAGTGCAAATGAATGGACAGAATACTGGCTGATCATATGTATCGAGAACCTTTTGATATTTTAATTTACGGTCTTTTCATTTTCATAATACATCTCGATACAATCCTCCTACCGTCGGATCACTCGATGTGACGTAGCGTTTCGATCAAATTGATAGTTAATTACTATCTAAAAAATGTAAAAGTGAAGGTTCGTATAATGATATAAAAGTGTATAATGCTACTATCAACATAATGATATTGAGTGTAAGCATAAGTTTCAGGTTTTTTCATTTCATACATTTATATGTTTATAAATGTTTAAAACGAAATAATTAAAAAATTGAGAATGTATGTAACCGCCACGCTCTCACATTATTTTTTTTACTATTCGTTTCACTTGTTTTTTTATGGATTGTCGTTTTTACGAAGCTCATAGTACTCTTTTTAATTTAAATAGATAGTTTTAATTTTTTAGAGATAGATTCAACTTATAATTTGAGCGTTACAGCAGCGTAAGATATCACGAGCATGCCACAGCACTATCCCAAAAATAAACCTACCTTTGTGTCACAAAAATTGATCTTTTGACTTTTCGTGATTTAAATTTAAGTACGCAACTTATTAATGCCTTAGATGATCTGGGATATACTACCCCCACTCCTATTCAACAAAAGGCGTTTTCACCCATCATGTCGGGTAAAGATATCGTGGGCATCGCACAAACCGGAACGGGTAAAACATATGGGTATATGTTACCTGTTTTACGAACATTGAAATACTCGGTACAACAAAATCCAAGAGTTTTAGTTTTGGTGCCAACAAGAGAACTGGTATTACAGGTGGTTAAAGACATAGAAAAACTTACAACCTATAGTAACGTTCGAATTGCAGGAGTATATGGCGGTACCAATATCAACACTCAAAAAAAGGTAGTTTCTCAAGGTTTAGACGTTGTTGTGGCGACACCAGGTCGTCTTTACGACCTGGCAGTGAGTAAAGCTGTACAACTTAAATCGATCCAGAAATTGATTATAGATGAAGTAGATGTCATGATGGATCTTGGATTTAGGCATCAACTCATGAATATTTTTGATATTCTTCCGCGGCAGCGACAAAATATTATGTTTTCTGCAACCATGACTGCAGAAGTAGAACTTTTACTTACGGAGATATTTGTTAATCCTCAAAAAATATCTATTGCCAAAAGCGGAACCCCACTCGACAATATAAAACAATATAGATACGATGTACCAAATTTCTATAGTAAGGTGAACCTTCTAGTACACATGCTTCAAAACGAAAAAGAATATAGCAAGGTGTTACTTTTTGTTGCTAACAAACGTATGGCAGATCGTTTATTTGAACGGTTTGAAAGAACGTTTACAGATCAATGCGCGGTCATACACTCCAATAAAACACAAAATTATCGTTTGCGTAGTATCGAGCAGTTTGAAACCGGAGAGCATCGAATATTAATTGCCACCGATGTTATGGCCAGAGGACTAGATATAGATGATATAACGCATGTGATCAATGTAGATACTCCTGAGTACCCCGAAAATTATATGCACCGTATTGGCAGAACGGGTCGAGCTCAAAAACAAGGTATTGCTATAGTACTCACTACCGAAAAAGAACGAGAATATCTTAGAGAGATTGAAACCTTGATGGAAATGAAAATTGAACAGCTAGCGTTTCCTGATACTGTAGAAACTGCTACAGAATTAACTCCCGAAGAACAACCAAAGGTTAAAGAAATTTACAATCCTAATAAGCATGATGATGAAATAGGGCCTGCCTTTCATGAAAAAAAAGAAAAAAATAAAAAGGTAAACCTTGGCGGAAGATATAAAAGAGAGATTAAAAAAAAATATAAAAAACCAAAAACTAAGGGAGATAAGACCTTTAATTTGAAACATAAAAAGAGAAGAAAGAAATAAGAACACATGTAAACCTGGCATAAAGGAAGTTGATATAACTTTTACTAAACCCCTGCCTCTGTTCGCCAATACCCATTCATGAAAAAGCCTCACACCAAACAAGAACACAAATCCAAAGTAACTATCGGCCAAGCATTTAAAACCATAATCTGGCCAAGACGTCATTTGGTATTTATAGGTTTGTTATTAATTGTGCTAAGTCGTTTGGCAAGTTTGGTATTACCCGTTGCCAGCAAATATCTTATGGATGATGTAATTGCCAAAAAAGACTATCAAATGTTAAAATGGCTTTTGGTGGGTGTGGGTCTGGCTATATTTATACAGGCGATTACTTCTTTTCTACTCACTAGAATTCTAAGTGTACAGGCACAATTCTTAATTTCTGAACTAAGGGCAGAAGTTCAAAAGAAAGTACTCTCTTTACCTATAAGCTTTTTTGACAACACAAAATCAGGAGCATTAGTATCCCGTATTATGAGTGATGTAGAAGGAGTTAGAAATCTTATGGGTACAGGATTAGTACAGTTGGTTGGAGGCACCATTACTGCAATTATATCCTTGGTTTTATTAATTCGTATCAGTTTGTCGATGACGTTGTTTGTTTTACTTCCTGTTTCAGTGTTTGGGTTAGTTGCTTTAAAAGCTTTTACCTATATAAGACCAATTTTTAGAAAGCGGGGTGTTATTAATGCTGAAGTGAAAGGAAGGCTTACAGAAACTCTTGCCGGAGTGCGTGTAATTAAAGGATTTAATGCAGAATCTCAAGAAAATAAAACTTTTGAAGAAGGTGTTGATCGTTTATTTCAGAATGTGAAGAAAAGTTTAACCGCCACTGCATTAATGACTAGTTCTTCTACATTTTTATTAGGCATCGCTTCAACAGGAATCATGGGTATCGGAGGCTATAAAATCATGATTGATGAGCTTACCGTAGGAGATTTTTTATCGTTTACCCTCTTACTTGGATTCATGATTGCCCCTATAGTACAAATGAGTAATATCGGTAGCCAACTCACTGAAGCACTAGCCGGGTTAGATCGTACCGAAGAATTAATGAATATGACTCCGGAAGAGGAAATAGAAGATCGTACCATCGCACTAGATCATATAAAAGGAACTATTATTTTTGATAACGTTTCTTTTTCTTACGAAGCAGAAAAAGAGGTGTTGCATAATATTAGTTTTAGTGCTTCATCTGGATCTGTAACTGCTCTGGTAGGAAGCTCTGGATCTGGTAAATCAACCATTGCAGGTTTGGCAGCAACATTTCTAAATCCTGAATCCGGACAAATTACTATTGATGGACATGATATTTCTAAAGTTAAATTACATAGCTACAGGCGCCATCTAGGTGTTGTATTACAAGATGATTTTTTATTCGAAGGAACCATACGGGAAAATATACTTTTTCCAAGGCCCAATGCTAGCGATCACCAACTTTTACAAGCAGTAAACGCTGCTTATGTTAACGAATTTACAGATCGATTTGATGACGGGTTAGATACACTGATTGGTGAACGAGGTGTTAAATTATCTGGAGGACAAAGACAACGTATTGCCATTGCCAGAGCAATACTTGCAGATCCAAAAGTTATTATTCTCGACGAAGCTACTTCTAACCTGGATACAGAAAGCGAAGCATTAATTCAAAAAAGCTTAAGTGAATTAATGAAAGGTAGAACAACTTTTGTCATTGCCCACAGATTAAGTACCATAAAAAGAGCAGATCAAATACTGGTTATAGAATCAGGGCGTATTACAGAGCGTGGCAACCATGATCAACTTATTGCAGCAAAAGGCAGGTACTTTGATCTTTATACGTATCAGGCTAGGATTTAAAATTAAAATGCAATTCTTTCTAAAAAATTAAGAACGCATGTAACCGCTATGCTCTCACATTAAAAGTTATATTACTATTCGTTTGATCAGTTTTTATTTTATGGCTACTATTCTAATTCTTTTATAATCTGCAAATAAATTCATTCGATAATTGAGATCTAAATCCTGTGAGATTTACTTTTCGGTAGTTTACAATAAAAAAACCTACCCCCTTAGATAGAAGATAGGTGATCAATTTATTTTAACTTGTACCTGTTACTCGTCTGCCGCGAAAGAGGCGTTTTGAGCTGAAAGCTTTTCAACAACTACAGATTCTCCTTTATTGTTTTCTAAAACATATACACCTGCAGGTAATTGACTTAAATCTACAAAATTTGAGGTTTTAGATAATACATGAACCGTATTTTTAACCTCAAACAATTTAATTTTATCACCTTCTTCAAAATTAACTACAGTGATCAAATCTCCCTCTCTTTCTATCTCTAAAAGATCGGTCTCAGAATTTTCATAATATTGAATAAATTCTTGTTCAACATTTATGTTAGCAGGTATCAAAGATCTTTTACTATCTTGTTCTAATAAAAAGTCGTTATGGATGGCACTAATAGCACCATCTACTCGCAGATCTTTTTCTAACCTATCGATTACTACAGATTTTCCTTCGTTATTCTCCAACAAATAGGAGCCCACCGGTAATTGGCTTAAATCTATCTGTGCGTGTGTTTTTGATAAAATATGATCCCCGGTTTCGATTTCAAATAATTTGATTTTATCTCCATCCTCGAAATCGACGACCTCGACTACGAATCCATCTTTTTCTACGACCAATGTTTCATCATTACTGTTGGCGAAACATTTCATGATTAGAAAAAGACTTAAAAAATATAGAATTGATTTCATTATTCTAGGGCTGTTTGGTATAGGTTTTTGATATAATTTTTATGGTTTTACCGCACAAGAATAAGGTTAATTTATAGTTTTACAAACTATAAGTCAGACTTTTAGATCAAATGTTTGCGATATTCGATAAAGAACATAATAATTGTTAAAATCTGCACAAAAAAATAATCAAAACTCTATAAATCAATATTTTATATAAAATCAAGTAAATAAATATAGACAAAAAGACTAATTACATAGATGAAAATATATATTTTAAAAAAATTCTTACTTTTTATTACTAAAAACTTACTAATCTAAGATAGTATTGAATACTAAAAGAGCCTTATTCATGAATCAATAAGGCTCTTCTAAAATTAACACTACACTTATTATAGTAAAAACTAGCGTACTATTTACTAAGTACCACTTCGCTATATTTTGCATTAATAGTTATCATTTTATCAGTACTACGAGTCTTTTGAAAACCATTGATAAATACATTCCCAAAATTTCTTCTTGAGCTTATTTGCATAGTTTTAGGTAAAGAAATAAGGCTTTGAGCGCCACTATATGAGAGATTTAAAGCGGTTTCAGGTAATTTTAAATGGAAATCGCTATTTCGAACAACTAAATCCAAGGTAGAAAATGATGCTCCCAAATTCTCTATAGTAATAACCCCAAAACTTCCCGAAATTGCTCCATTTTGATTCAACTGTTGGATATAAATGTTACTCGAATCTGAATTAACAAGAAGATTGTTGGCTGTTTGTATCCTACAATTTTTAACATAGTTTACAACAAGTTTCCCATCATCCCATTGTCGAACGAAAACAGGTGAATAGGAAGCTTTAATAAATGTTTGATCTCCATCTATAACTTTTGCAGAAAGTTTTGTGTGAGATAAAGAAGCTATTACATTGGTAGATCGCTCTGCCAATTGCACATCTCCGTGACGTATATTAAGCTTTAATTGTGCAGCTTTTGGCATATACACCTTGATCACTTTACTCACCTTATGAGAAGTAGTTTTGTTATTATTGGAGCGGTATTGATAAAAAGTCACATTGGCCACACCTTTTTGTTGATTATTTATATCCTTTGTAAGTTGAGCTGCCCAAGTGTTCATTTGCTTTTCATACTGCGCTCCCCAAGATGTTTCTAAACGAATTTCCATTTGCCCTGCAACTATATTCGAATGCTCTTCTTGAAGCTGTAATGCCCATTTTTGTTTTGATTTCTCTAAATCATCGCTAAATTTTTCTCGAATTTGATTTTCCCATTGCTCGACATACTTTTCTTCACCTTTATTTGAATTAGCGGCGCCGTAGTTAACATTTGACCGATTTTGGGTAAGTGTATTGGGCATGGGGTTTTTTTCAATATTTTTTATAAGCGGGCTAAGCATATTCGCAATCAGGGGGCTCAATCTTCTTAAATCTTCAAGATTGTCTTTGGTTACCTTAATATTAGAAGCTGTAACATCTCTTCTCCATAGATTACCAGCAGCAGAGTTAATAGTAATCTCATTACTATCGCCTACTACATTTACCTGCCAGCTATCTAGAATATGTTTACTAGTATCATTGGTCAGATCCCCCTCTAAGTACGCGTTGATTTCTACAGTATTCTTATTCCAAGTTTCAAAAATTACATTAGTATGACTCGTATTAAGGCGAACAACAACATCTCTGTTCACCGTAATCTTTTCATTTAACTTGCTTTGTTGATCCTGCGCCAGCAAGCCAGTATAGCAAAATACACTTACTATTGTAATTGTAAAACTAAGCTTGTACTTCATTATAAATTTCATTTTCAATGCTCTCCAATTCTTTTAATTTGTCTTTTAGTCTGCTTAAAAGAGATAGTCGAATTGTCAAATTTTCCATCATTGCTTCTACACTTTGTACATTGGGCCCGACCTGAATCAACTCTGTATTCAATCTTTGATACTCTTTATCTAAATTATCTAATCGAGTTTTAAAACTTTCTACTAGCTCTCTATTGGTATCGTTTACTTTTATACTTGATAATTGAAATTTAATACTTGTTAAAATTGTATTTTCTACCTCTTCATACTCTGGAGATATCTCTGCCAACGTAGATGATTGTTTATTCATCGTTACGGTAGCATTTTTTACTGTTGAATTTTCTACGAGTTGATCAACCTGAGCGTTTGTACTTCCCAATTTTGTATAGGCAAGCATAGAAACAGAAAAAATCACAATGATACTTGCTGCCACCTTTAACCAATTATAAGTAAAAGTAGTTGTCTTTTTAGGAAGCTCTTTTTCTAATCGTAATTTAAATCTCTGTTTGTGCCCCTCTCGTATTCTTTCTACAGGAATTTGCCGATCCTGTTTTAGAAGTTCTCTAATATCCTGTGCCATCTCTTAAATATTTTAATTGTTCTTGCAGTTGTTTCTTACCTCTATGTACTAATGTTCTTGAAGCTACAGGGGTAATGTCTAATATCTCGCTTATTTCATTGTGATCATATCCTTCTATAAGAAACAACATCACGGCATATCTATATTTCTCTGGTAATTTTTCTATTGCTTTTTTAACCTCTTCTACAGTAACAGTATCAGATACCGACCAATCATTTTGTTCTTCTACCGTACTCATTACTTGTTCATTAATCGCTACCATATTCATTTTCTTTGCTTTCAACATATCAATACTCTTATTGATTACGATTCGTTTGAGCCAAGCACCAAATGTCACATCTCCTGTAAATTGATGAAGCCTGGTAAAGGCTTTGATAAAAGATTCCTGCATAGCCTCTTCAGCCTCGAAAGGATCTTTTAAAAATCGTAACGCGACATAATACATCCCATCGCAGTATTTATTATACAGCTTCATTTGGGCTCTACGATCGTTAGTCCTACATTTTTCTATGAGCTCGCTCTGTAACAAACTTATTTTACTTACGGTTAGTGAATAGCATTGATTGCATCATCTTTTTTATATAGACGTGATATCTTGGCACTTGTTGCAAATTTATCGATAAAAATATCAAAATTTAAAACTCATCTTGTTGTACTACCATGTAGATGCATCAGGAGATATAATAGGTTTCGTCATAGCATTATTAAAATAGAATTTCATTCTTTATTCTATGTGTACACGATCAGTTTGAGGTCTTTAACCAAACAAACTAATGATTGCCCTTTTTATAGATGTAAAATAGACTATCTTCGTATTCTTATTTACATTTTTGGCTATGTCTAATTTCTTGAAAATACTAGTAATATCATTAGTTAGCGTAGTGCTAATCGCAATAGGTGGTTTTTATTTTTTAAAACAGCATACCAAAAAATATAGCCCAGAAGAAACGATTGAACATACTATTAAAGATGCTACTATCACTATTTTCTATAACAGACCTTATAAAAAAGACCGAAAGATTTTTGGAGGATTAGTCCCTTTTGGAGAAGTATGGAGAACCGGTGCCAACGAAGCAACAACATTTACAGCAAGCAGCGACCTTGTAATAGACGGAACATTACTAAAAAAGGGAACTTATACACTATGGACTATTCCTAATCCTTCCTCATGGAAAATTATTTTTAATAGTAAGCCCTACCATTGGGCGGTACATATAGATGGTACGTTGCAATACGAATCTGAGTTTGATGTTCTTACTATCGAAGTGCCTGTTATGCCTCTTTTTAATCGTAAAGAACAGTTTAGTATATATTTTGAAAGCGCCAACGATTTTTCTTTACTTTATTTAGCCTGGGATAGAACTGCTGTAGCGATTCCTATTAGAGTAGCGACAAAAAACTAGATTATTTTAGTAGTATACCCTTTCCAAAAAAGGAATTTATAACTTTGTGATAAAGCTATTTTGTGTCTAAACATCTTTCTAAAAATACAAATTCGACTTCGAAGGTACCTGTCAGTACTAATGATCAGGTTATTAAAAAGTTTAAAAAATTACAGCAGAAACAAATTTCTGTCGAGATGCTTTTTGACAATATAATTTCATGCGATACTGTAGCTCTAAGTAAGGGGATTACGCTAATCGAAAGCACTCAAAAAACGCATGCAACCAAAGCACAACAACTTATAGAAAAATGTTTACCCTTTGCTAATAACTCTATCAGGATAGGAATTACTGGTGTTCCCGGTGTAGGGAAAAGCACTTTTATTGAAGCCTTGGGCACTATTTTGATTCAGCAAGGTAAAAAAATAGCCGTTCTTGCTGTTGATCCTAGCAGCACGGTTTCTCATGGAAGCATTTTAGGCGACAAAACCAGAATGGAATCCCTGGTGCGGTCTAATAAGGCATACATTCGACCTTCGCCCTCTGGAAATTCTTTGGGAGGGGTTGCACAAAAAACAAGAGAATCTATCGTGTTATGCGAGGCTGCGGGTTATGATGTGATAATTATAGAAACAGTGGGTGTTGGTCAAAGTGAAACCGCAGTACATAGTATGGTAGATTTTTTTTTACTACTCAAACTCGCTGGTGCCGGTGATGAATTGCAAGGCATTAAAAGAGGAATTATTGAGATGGCAGATGCTATTATTATCAATAAAGCAGATGGAGATAATGTAAAACGCGCACGAGAAGCTAAAAACCAATTCAAAAAAGCGCTGCACCTGTACCCTATTGCAGAAAGTAGCTGGCAGCCAGAGGTGCTTAGCTGTAGTGCTATAGAAAATACCGGGATTACAGAAATCTGGGAACTCGTCGAAAAATACATAACTCTTACTGTCGAAAACGGCTTTTTTTATCAAAACAGAAAGCAACAAAACAAATTCTGGCTATTACAAACCATAGAAGAGCAGTTAAAATCTTCATTTTATACCCATCCTCGTATTAAAAAAGCATTACAAGCTAAAATAGAAGCAGTACAGCAACACGAGGTTACACCTTTTGCCGCGGCTAGGCTGTTGTTTGATTTATTTAAAGAATGATACCTAATTGACCTTAATTTTACAGGCACCTCCAGAGGATTTATACCAAAGAAGTTTACTTTTTCAGGTCGATTAACTGTAGACTTAACATCTGAAGTTGATTAGGAGTATGTTATTTATCACCCAAATCACCAGCGTGATCAT
This sequence comes from Aquimarina sp. U1-2, assembly GCF_017897595.1. Taxonomy (GTDB): domain Bacteria; phylum Bacteroidota; class Bacteroidia; order Flavobacteriales; family Flavobacteriaceae; genus Aquimarina. The sequence goes on along the minus strand of NZ_JAGKIK010000024.1, from coordinate 26,175 downwards.
CACCTACTTCTTCAGGAACATCAACACTAGAAGAATCATCATCAAAACTTTCCATAGTGTCTGCGAGGCGTTTGCTAATTTTCACCAGATACACTGTATCTTCAGTTCGAACTTCGACAGCCTCGATAGCTTCATTATGATGATTTTTAAATGAAACTATATCGCTATCGTCATAGCCATCTGGAAATTTTTCGACAAGAAGATTTAAAATATTCTTATTTAATTTTTTGTAGTCAACAATTACTCTTCTCATGGTTTGCAGGTTTAGTTAGTTACAAATAACTTATAGTAAAGTTTATATCTTTTGCTATAATACAAACCTTGGGATTATCTAACTCAATAAACCCCAAGTAACGTTCTATTCGGGTATTTCGCATTTCTAGTCCTATGCTATTACAAGTTTATTAAAAAAAACGATACTTTTAAGAAATACGGCTCAAAAAAAATATAATTTTTTTGAGATTTTTACTTGTTAAAATTAGGAAAGAGGTTCATTCTGCAACCAAAATGTTTGCGATAGCTTCAAAATTCGAAATTACACCAACTAAATTAAAGTATTCTAAAAACTTTTTATGATATTGGTCATGCAGATTGCTTAGCTAAAGAAACAACTATTTTGACACGTAAATTTTCTAGTATAACGTTCAAATTCAAAAAAAACCGCCTTCTTTATATTTCATTAAGCATTCTGATTTTTTTGTCGTTCTTTCTTTATGTATTTACCTTACAAACATATCATAAAATTGAATTATTATCGGTGATCATACGCCAACGATTTGGAAGATTCTATTTATGGCTGGGTCTCTTATGCGTGCTACTATTAATAGTTTTGACATGTTCAAAATGGGGAAAACGACGACTTGGAATCCCAAGTGACCGACCGCAGTTTTCTCGCCTAGCATGGATATCTATGTTGTATAGTGCAGGCATGGGAGCGGGTATATTGCTTAGAGCTGTACAAGAACCTGTTTTTATGAAAAATCACCCTCCGCTAGGCATAGACACACATACCGATATCATAGCTCTAGAATATACATTTTATCAATGGGGATTTACGGCATGGGCGTTTTATGCCGTTTTTGCTATTGCAATCGGATATTATCTTTTCGTGAGATCAAAAAAAGTATTGTCTAGCAGTGCATTTTCTTCTGTCGAAAATTTTATAACCTCTAAAAAACAACAACATTTAATTTTTAATAGTGTCGATATCCTGGCAATCCTCACCACGGTTTTTGGTCTGGTGGCTGCTGTTGGTCTAGGCACTACGCAAATTAAAGGTGGGCTTACTCATCTCTTACATCACGATATGGGACTTACCCTTACCATACTCGTATTGCTTCTTATTTCTATATTGGCTTTTATCTCTGTATTTAGAGGAGTTAATAAAGGGATCAAAGTAATTTCAACTTTGAATATTTATTGTACCATAGGGCTTTTGCTTTTTATATTCGTTCAAGGTGATAGCATACATATCATAAGACAGTTTATCGTTTCATTATACCACTATATCGTAGATTTTATCCCGTTAAGTTTAGCCTACGGCAATTACAACCCCGGAGAAGCCTTTTTGACAGACTGGACCTATTACTATTGGGCATTTTGGCTTGCTTGGGCACCTTTTACAGGTATTTTTATCGCACGAATTTCTAAAGGTAGAACGTTACGAGAATTAATTTTGGGGGTACTGCTTGTGCCATCGTTGGGTACTTTTTTCTGGTTCACTACCTTTGGGCAATCGGCATTCTCTATTATAGAAGATATGGGAACGTACCAGGGACAATTTGACGATGTATTTAGCTCTATTTTTATATTTTTTGAACATTATCCTTTTCAAGGAATAATTAATACTATTGTTGTACTTCTTTTGATAAGTTTTTTGGTAACTTCTCTAGATTCTGCAATTTTCGTTTTAAGTATGTTCACCGATAACGGAAGACAAGAACCTTCAAAACGACATCGTTTTTTGTGGAGTGTTATCGTATTCATCTTTTCAATAGGAATTCTCTTATTAGGAAATGTAAAAGCAGAAATTAATGTATTAATAGCGATGCAAAAGCTATTGATTATTACCTCACTTCCATTTGCTATACTTATGGTCTTTATGATTGTATTGTTTATCATAGATTTCAGAAAAAATTACAAAAGTGATAATTGATTGTCCGTTATTATACCTAAAATTTAACTGAGAAGTCATCCTGAATTCATTTCGGGATCTCATTAAGTTTATTTTCAGTACATTGAGATGAGAAGCTGAAATGAGTTCAGCTTAACGCAAACCGTTTAGGTTAAATTACGGATATTCATAAAAGTGATATCATTTAAATAATCTTGATAATTCGGCGTTATGGCTAAATTAAAAAAGTTCAAACCTCATTTATGATAAAAGAAATAGTACACAAAAAATGGTTCAAAGGACTACTCTTTGGTATTTTAGCACTTTTCATACTATTTTTTTGCTTTTATCTGAGTATCTATTTTGGTGCTTTCGGAAAACTTCCTGACAAAAAAGAATTAAGTAAGCTTACACAAGCTGAAGCCACTCAGGTCTTAGATAAAAATGGTCGCCTTATCGGAAAATATTTCATTTACGACAGGCAGCCTATTACTTTTGAAGCTATTCCCCAACATGTATTAGATGCATTACTTGCGACAGAAGATGTTCGGTTTTACGAACATGATGGGGTTGATAATACAAGTTTGCTCAGGGTATTTTTTAAAACCATTTTGTTAAGGGACAAGTCTGCAGGTGGCGGAAGCACGATTACCTTACAACTTGCTAAAAATTTATTTGGCCGCAAAGATTATCGTGTATTTGGTACGGTAATCAATAAATTGAAAGAATCTTTTATCGCGAAGAGAATAGAAGATATATACTCAAAGAAAGAAATATTAACCTTATACCTCAATACCGTTCCATTTCCTGATAATACCTACGGAATAGAAAGTGCTGCACAAAAATTTTTTAGTAAACCCACACACGAATTATCGTTGCCAGAAGCGGCGGTACTTATTGGTTCGCTTAAAGCAAATCATAGTTATAATCCCAGGCTATTTCCTGAAAGGAGTCAGCGTAGAAGAGATGTCGTACTCAAACAAATGGCAAAATACGAGTATATAAGTGAGGCTCGGGTTCAGCAAATTATAACCAAACCTATAGCATTAGATTATCAGTATTTTAATCATGATTTAGGCATAGCTCCTTATTTTAGAGAAGCAGTAAAAAAAGATGCAATAACAAAGATTCTAGACTACAAAAAATCAGATGGTAGTGCCTACGATATTTATAAAGACGGTTTGATCATACATACCACATTAGACGTTCGTATGCAATCTATGGCAGAGGCATCGATGAAAGAACATATGCAGATATTGCAGCAAGAATATGAAATTTCATATGGTAATGATGCTCCGTGGCAAACTAATGAAAAGCTACTTCAAACCACTTTAACACACCTGGATGCATATCAAAAACTGAAAAGCCTTGGCCTTTCTAAACAGCAAATTGAAGATTCATTATCCATAAAAAAGGACATTGAAGTTTTCGAATGGAAAGGTAACAAAAAAAAGAAATTCTCATCGCTAGACAGTATGCAACACTATCTTAAGTTTCTCAATACCGGCATGATTGCGATAGATCCTAATACCGGTGCCGTGATGGGCTACATTGGCGGAATCGATTATAGATACTTTAAATATGATCATGTTTCGCAAAGCAAAAGACAAGTGGGGTCTACTTTTAAGCCTTTTGTATATACCGCAGCTATTGAAAACGGAATGAAACCTTGTTCTTACTTTTCGACTAAAGAGATTATATATACCAACCTGGATAATTGGACCCCAAAAAATGCTGGTGATAACGATGATCCCTATATAAATTATACGTTGGAAAAAGCACTGAGCACTTCTGTAAACACTATAGCTGTTAAAGTGTTGAATGAGGTGGGTATTCCAATAGTAGTAGATCAAGTAAAAAAACTTGGTATAACCGATTCTCTAGCCCAAGAACCTGCTATGGCATTGGGTACTGACGGAATTAAAATCAAAGATCTTGCAGGGGCTTACGCAAGTTATGTTAACGAAGGTAAAGCTGTAAAACCGTACTATATTTCTAAAATTGAAGACAAAAATGGTAATCTCATTGCCACTTTTGAACCTGATCATGTTATAGAGCCGGCATATAGTCCTTACACAAGGCAAGTACTATTAGAAATGATGAAATCTACAGTAGAAGAAGGAACGGCAAAAAGAATAAGAACAAAATATGATCTTGACAACGATATTGCAGGTAAAACAGGAACCACGCAGGATAATAAAGACGGCTGGTTCGTGGGTATTACTCCAAAACTGGTGGTTGTCACCTGGGTTGGAAACGACAATTATGGAATTGGATTTAAAACTACGACTCTAGGTCAGGGAGCGAACACTGCGCTTCCGATTTTCGCCAAATTATATCAAAAGATGAGCAAAGAACCTGATTTTAATCCTATCACTACTTCGAAATTCGAACTCCCCGATGAAAAAGTAAAAAACGACTTAGATTGTAACCCTGAAAAACGTGATCATTTATTGAAACGTATTTTTGGTAAGAAGAAGAAAAAGAGAAGGTTTGGAAAAGAATAAATTTGGCGCAAAGGCATGATGTTAGATAAATAATAACTGTCAGATCAAGTGGTGGCTACTACATAAAATGCATAATCATCATCATTTTTTTCAAGAAATTTTTACGCTAAAACTGGTTTTCAAATGAATATTCTTATTGCGAACTCTATTTTCTATACTTTTAATCAGTATTGTCTGTTAAAGAAAATAGACCGCTGCACTGCTAGAAAATAGAACAAAGACTTATTTGTAAATACTTTTCTATTATGGTTTTTGAAGTAAAAGCGATTCATTTTCAAAATAAGTTGTCTAAATTTTAGAAAAGCAAGGTGTCTTTTCAATAAACTCATAATTTTTTAATGGTAATAGAGGTTTTCAGAGCTTATCAACTTTTTTATCGGACACTAATGATATTTTATATATTTTTCACTAATTAATTTTGTGGATTTCAAATTATGTTAAAATCCCTTAGCTCAATTTATATAGAACTTTTGATTATTCTATACTTAATGTAAATTCTTAAGGCTTTTCTTTACCATATCGCATAATCAAATACGAATGCAATTTAAACGCGGCAACACCTAATAGAATTCCGGCTGCCATTCCTGTAATAACATCTGCCGGATAATGTACTCCCACATATATTCTACTATAGCTCACGATTACGGCCCAAATCACCATAAATGGAAAGATATACTTTAGATGGGTACAAAGGGCCAATCCCGTAAAAAAGGCAAGTGCCATCGAATTGGTAGCATGACCAGAAAAATAGCCATATCGACCGCAGCGCTCAGCAATATATCGGGTAAACTCTGCTACACCTTCTGCACGGCAAGGTCGAGGTCTTTGAAATAACACATATTTGAACAAATTAGCCAATTGATCTGATGCAGTAATTAATACTGCTACCAAAAGCAATGTGATTACAGTGCCACGTATGCCGTAATATTTATAAAAAAAGAAGAGCAATACGAGGTACAAAGGTATTTGATAAAATTTTTCGGTCATAAATAACCAAAAACCATCCCATGTTGAAGTACCCAGATTATTAAGAAATAAAAACAGATCTTTATCTAATTGTATTAGCGTTTCCATTATTTATTTTGAATTTACTCGTATCGTTCTATTTCGCGGTCATAAAAGTCATTCGCCGACTGAAAAAGATTTTCTGCTTCCTCTACCAACTCTTTCTCATCATTTTTATCAAATTCTTCGAGCCATTCTACCTCATCATTTTCCAAATTAATAATAAACCTTGGGTACTCGGTATGGATAACAAAAATTGCGGTAGGGTAATCGGTATTATCGCCCAAGAGAAATTTTGGAAAGTTCATAAATATAGTGTTTTCAATCCATAAAATTTACTAAGGCAGAGAACCTTAAAGTAAGTCTTTTATATGTCGGCGCGTTTAAAAATAACTTGTCATGGCAAAGCCGAAAAAGTGTTACTCGATTTTGATTTCAACCCTATTATTCGAATCAGGATCCAAATCAGAATCTTCATCAACCACTGGTATTGTATCTCCTGCAGCAACGATTTCTATTAAAGATTCTTCTACTCCCTTCTCAATCATATACTGTTTTACATTACTCGCTCTCATAGCAGACATAATTTCATTTTCGAAAGCAGAACCAGCATCATCGGCATGACCAATAATTTTAACTGAATTAACTTTGAATATGGTCACATATTGAATATACGAATCTAGAGCTTTCTGGATTTCGGTATAGATTTCACTTTCTCCTATTAAAAACTCAATTGGTGAAAAATCAAGCGCCATGTTACAAATCTGACCTGCAACTAGGTTTTTAGGAGCTCTCATTTCCATAAGTAATACATCATCTACAAAATAATAGCCTGTATCGTATTTACCACCTTTTACAGACTTACCTCTGGGGCTGTCTGAAAAATAGCCTAATGAAATGTATTTTTCTGTTCCTTTAGCACGATACACACCACAAACTTTAACCCATTGCTTAGTATCGCACACCATTTTTGAGGATTCTACATGTAGTTGAAGTTTGGAAGTCAATGTTATTTTAGGATCTCTTGCACTAAAATAAGATCCTATTGAAGAGGTGCATGAGTTAGAAATTCCTTCTCCCAAAGACACGTACATATGAAAATAATAATACTTTCCTGCGCCGAGAGGACGCTTCAGTTTTGCGGTTACTCCCTCTTTATATGTACCGCCTGCGATATACATTCCAACTTTTCCTTCTCCAGTTCGAGGGTCTTGCTTTCCAAATTGTTTTAAAAAATTAGGAGAACGGTGTGTAAATTTAACAAGTTCTAATTGAGGATGATAAGCATCTGGAGTATTAATCGAAGCTTTCCAATCCTTCATAATGCTAAAATTTTGCATTTCCATTTCAATACGCCTTAACGCAGTATGTACTTCTTCAAAACTTGGATTGGGTATAAGATTTTGAGTTCTACTATGTTCAAAATCCTGGCTGTTGATATCATAGCTTATAAATACCATGCATAAAACCAGCAGTAGACAAAATTTAGAATTTGGGACTCTCATTTTTGTATGATCTGTTTTTTTGGAAAGATAGTTAATTATTAGTTATTAGCAAATAAACGCAAAAAACGAATAGTAATAAAATTTTAAAAATTACTTCACAAAAGGGAATGAACTGGTTTAAACTTTTATTGATTGTCTATTATTATACCTAAAATTTAACTGAGAAGTCATCCTGAATTCATTTCAGGATCTCACGAAGTTTATTTTCAGTACATTGAGATGAGAAGCTGAAACGAGCCTGTGTTGAACTCGTTTCAGTATTCAGCTTGACGCAAACCGTTTAGGTTAAATTGCGGATATTCGTAAAACTTTTTAATTTGAGAGCGTAGCGGTTACCTACGTTCTTAATTTTTTAATTATTCGGTTTTCAAATAATTAAAATATTTATTGAATATCCGTAATGAAGAATAAAATATAACCGTCAACCTGAACTTGTTTCAGGATCTCGTTATAAATCGTTGTTTATAAGCAAGATGAGATTCCGAAATAAATTCGGAATGACGCTAAAAAATGTCTTTATTACATAAAACGGATATCCAAAAAAGGTTTAAACACATAAAGTATCCAATACGTATTTTCAATGTATTGCGATCTACAAATTACCCTTTTTTAATTAGATTTTTTGTCAATAAGTCAAATCTAAGGTATAGCAATATTGCAGAAACCGTAAGACCTGCAAGTAAACCTATCCAAATCCCTGAACTTTTAAATTCTGTATACAACCCTAAATAATAGCTTATGGGAAAACCGATAATCCAGTAGGCAATAAAGGTGATGAATGTAGGTATTTTTACATCCTGTAACCCTCGTAAAGCCCCCAAAACAGTAACTTGTATCGCATCAGATATTTGAAATAATGCGGCGACAAGAAGAAGACGTGCCGCTATTTGAATAACCTCAACATTGTCTGCTATATTTTCTGGATCCTCTACATCTAAGTATATTTTAGGTAACATTTGATTAAAAATTATAAAAACCAGTGCAAAAAGGGTGGCTATCAAAAAACTCAATAAAAAAATGGAAATTGCAATTCTACGTAAGTCGGCAAACCTTTGAAGTCCTTTTTGGTTACCTACACGAACCATTGCTGCAACGCTTAATCCCATAGCCACCATAAAGGTCATCGACGAGAGATTTAAAGCAATTTGATTCGCCGCTTGAGGATTTTTTCCTAAAATACCCGACAACCATATGGCTGCTGTAAAAATAGCAACTTCAAAAAACATTTGTAAAGCAGAAGGAAAGCCTAATGCAATTATTTTCTTGATCATTTTACTTTCTACAACAAAAACTTGAAAATTTTTGATATACACCTTCGATTTTTTATTAGCCTTTAGTAAAATCCATAAAAATATAACCATTACAAATCTCGAAGCCAGGGTCCCTATGGCAGCTCCAACTATTCCCATTTCTGGAAAACCAAACTTTCCAAAAATCAAAACATAATTCAGAAATACATTAACCACGTTAGCAATTAAGGTTGCATACATAGGGTATCGGGTCATCGACAGTCCATCAGAAAATTGTTTTAAGCCTTGAAAACCTATTAAAGGAACCAGCGAAAAAGCCACCAGATCAAGATAAGGCAATGCTAATTCTACTACTTCGACAGGTTGTTTCATAAAGTATAAGAGCGGTTTGGCCCACAAAATAAGCACGAATAGTACGATACCTAGTGTCGTACATAAAAAAAGACCGTTTTTGAAGATAGATCTACCGTTTTTAAAATTACGACCGGCATCTGCCTCTGCCATTAACGGGGTAATTGCCGTAGAGAATCCGATCCCTAGTGACATAGCTATAAACATAAAACTATTTCCTAAAGATACGGCTGCCAGTTCTGCCGTTCCTAATTGCCCGACCATAATATTGTCGACCAATGCAACAAGCGTATGCCCTATCATCCCCATCATTACAGGAGCAGCTAGAGTAAGGTTGTATCGAAACTCTTTAGTGTAGTGTTGCAGCATTTCTTAATTTAAGGGCTGTAAAGGTAGAAGAACCTAGCTAAAATAAGCTAATGTTATTGTATATTTAACTGTCGAAATCTAAAATTATGTCCCATCCTCCCACTTTAGACAATCAAAATAAAAAAAGAAACTATACTAGAAACTATCTTATTATCACTACACTTATTTTTGGATTACTTATCATTCCGTCTTTACTGGTGATTATGATGTCGGTCATGATGTTTGACAGTTCAGGATCTCAAGATAGCCTACCTACACTACTACTTTTTATAAGCTTTTTAGTGTATCCTTTTATTACGGGTATAAGCTTGATCGTCGCATGGATTTTGTTTGTTAAAAAACGAAATCTTGGAACCATTGTATTTGCCAGCCTACCGTTACTGAATATCATGGTAAGTTGTATAGCAATATGTTATATCATGATTGTATGCGATGGAGCGTTTGATTGTTGATGATGAAACTACACCTGCGTTTCTTTTTTAGATTTTATTAGATCATTCAATTTTGTTAAAGATGCTTTGATGTCTGAAGATTGAGACTTTTTATTTAACAATTCAATATTCCTCTGTATCGCGCTATAGTTAGCTTCTGGATACAAATCAACTAATTTTGAAAAGTATTCATCAATTCCTTCGCTAATCATTTTCTTTCCTTCTTCAGAAAAAGATTTTTCCTCATTAATTTCATCAAGATAATTATTGAAATTGCTCAGTAAACTTCTTATATTCGAATTTATCAACCTACTTGATTGTCCAGAATTTGGATCTGCTGAAGTTTTAGTTATCACATCATTTCCCAATTTGAAATATCTTAATTGTAAACTCAAACCAAAATGCCAAACTTTAATCAATTCTCGGTCATAAATGAAATTATCCTTTCTGTCTCGTTGCCTATAAATTGAATTCATATCTCTCCAACGCATGAAAAAGTCAGATGCAACCTCATTTCTATGTTTTTTACCCAGTTCATCATCATCCAGGATCACCTTGAAATTTTGTTGATCAATCAATTTTTCAAATACAACTTTACTTTCTGGATCTTTATAGCTCGGCAACACCTCATCTGATTCGTAACCATACTTTAGTTCTGTTATAACATTAGCATAATCCATTGGATCCCAATACCTTTTATCAGTAGGGTATTTAGCGTTTTTATCGTCACATTTGATAAAGGAAAGACTTACCAATACGAGTAAAAAAAACTTAACTCTCATCATTAATAATTACTTTTGGTTGTTTAAATTTGGAAAGCAAATTTAATAAACTATCAATAATTTTCTCGTACTTTTTTTGCTCTCCATAAACGTAACTGTGAAAAGTGTCATAATCATATTGTTTTTGGTAGCTTCTTTCTTCTATACGAGTGTTGCTTATGATTTCTTCAATAACCGCAGTATTGTTAGTTTTAAGATTAGATAGTTTCTTTTTTAATTTTCTAGTGTACAACTCCGTAATTTTAAAATGATACAATTCATGAGATAATAATTCCTTACTAGTAGAATGATTATTATACACAAATGACCTGGATGGATGAAAATATGATTGAACAGTCACTTCATTACCATCAATATCACTTTCTATTGATGTGACAACGTAAGCAAAACGCTTATTTCCGTATAACGACTTCTTAAAAAATTCTATCCCTCTGAAATTTTCAAAAGTAATTTGGTCAATCCTATCGTATGTGATAGGACTTTCATAATTGAGATAATTTGTATGGCTTAATATTACGAATATTATTAGGATGGGAATTAGAATTAGAAAACTGACTTTCAAGAATCTTTTGAGCTTTTTGAAAGGTTTTCTATTTCCTGCTTTATATTCCTTTAGAACAATAACCAATTGGTACAGAACGGGAGAAAAATATAAGATAAGTATTAATATCCCGATTACATTTTCTTTCATCAAAAAATTTAAATACTGATTATTTTACCCCATACCTATCAAAAAGATACACCAAACTAGCCATGGTTGCTGCTCCTAATTCGAGTTCGCGCTTATTTATGGCATCAAAAGTGTCGTTTTTAGCATGATGGTAATCAAAATAGCGTTGAGAATCTGGTCGCAATCCGGCCAGTACTATACCTTCTTTTTTTAACGGACCAATATCAGCACCGCTTCCGCCTTTGGCAAAATAATGAATCAAATAAGGCTCAAACAATGTAGTCCAGCTTTTGACTTGTTCAAAATTGGCATCATCACAATCAAACGAAAATCCGCGTGGAGTAAACCCTCCCGAATCACTTTCTAGAGCAAAAACGTGATTTTCACCTTTACTTTTTGCTACTGCTGCATATTTTTTACCGCCTCTTAATCCATTTTCTTCATTCATAAATAATACTACCCGCAAAGATCGTTTAGGGGCGTACCCTATTTCTTTAAATAATCGTAATACTTCCATAGATTGTACCACCCCGGCCCCATCATCATGTGCACCATCTCCTAAATCCCAGGAGTCCAAATGGCCACCAACCACCATATATTCGTTAGGCAATTCGCTACCCGTAATCTCACCAATCACATTGAATGACTCTACATCTTTCCAGGTTCGGCAATTCATATTGATATGAAACTTGATATCAGGATTAAGCGTAAGCATAGAACTCAATAGATCTGCGCCATTCGTACTTATCGCTGCTGCCGGAATCTTATCGGCATCTGGTAAATTACCATAACTCATAGCTCCCGTATGCGGATAGTCGTCTAGTCTCAAATTCATTGATCGTACAATTACACCTACTGCTCCAAAATTTGCAGCTTCGGCAGCTCCAGAATACCTTTGATCAACACATCCTCCGTAGGCTTTGAATGTTTCTATAAGATCTGCCTGCATAGGTCGGTTAAAAAACACAATCTTTCCTGTAATTTGATCTGATCCCAATTTTCGAAGATCCTCTATTCCTTTTACTTCTACTACCGAAGCTTTGATACCACCGATAGGCGTAGGAACAGATCCTCCTAGAGCACAGATAGGTACGTTTGTAGTTCTACCGGGTTCAGTTTCAATATAGGCAAACTCTGTTACACCCCGAGTCCATTTTGGAACCATTACCGACTGAAGCCAAACTTTATCCAACCCCAAGGTATTTAATTCTTTCTCAGCCCACTCTACTGCTTTTTGAGCATTAACAGAACCAGAAAGCCGACCCCCTATCTGATTTGATAAATAATCCAACCATGTATAGCTTTTGCCATTAAGTAACGAAGTGTCATACAATTTTTTGAGCATTGTAGAATCCTGCTGTACCTTATTTTGGGCAAAACAATGTGTAGACCATACTAAAAGAATAAAAATTATTTTTTTTGACATAAGCGTAATTATATTCGATGTATTTATTTTGTGAGTAGTGGCTTCAGACAAAAAATTTAATCCGAATTATGTATTAGTTAAATTAACGTTCTAAAGATTTTGATAAACAAATTTTCACAAAGTTAAGTCTTTGTTCTATTCTCTAAAAGTGTAGCGGTCTAATTTCTTTAATTGGGACTCTACTGATTTTTATTCGTTTTCTAGTTGTTTCTTATACTCTTCGAGATTCGCCATAGTTTCTACATCAAGTTCTGGCTCTTTGATATCCTTATATGTTTTTAGAGTATCATATAGTATTCTTGCAACAATATATCTGGCAGTAGGTTTATCATCTGCTGGTATCACATACCACGGGGCATGCGTTTTTGAGGTACGATTAATCGCATCCTGATAGCAGCTTTGATATTGATCCCAAAGCTTGCGTTCTTTTAAGTCACCTGCTGAAAATTTCCAATTTTTCTCCTTCTTTTCTAGCCTACGCAATAGTCGATGCTTTTGTTCTTCTTTTGACAAGTGCAAGTAGAATTTATAGATCAGGGTTCCATTTTCTGCAATATGTTGTTCAAAATTGCGAATTTGTTCAAAACGTTTATCCCAAAACTCATCAGTTATATCTTCTACATTTGCTATTCCCGGAAGATTTTCATTCATAATATATTCAGGATGTACGCGAGTTACTAAAACATTTTCATAATGTGTTCTATTAAAGACACCAAACTTTCCGCGTTGTGGCAAAGCAATGTAATGTCTCCATAAATAATCATGATCAAGTTCTAGAGCTGTGGGTACTTTAAAGCTATGTACAATAATCCCACGAGTATTAAAATCTTTAAAAACTTCTCGAATCAGACTGTCTTTACCTGCCGTATCCATACCCTGTAAGCAAACCAGTACCGCGTATTTACCATGGGCGTATAACGTATCCTGAAGTTCTCCTAATTTTTCACGAACCTCTTCGAGTTCATCTTCAATTTTTTTCTCACTGGCTTTGAGATCATAATGAGTAGGGATTTTTGACAGCTCAACGGCACTTGTGACCTTAAAATCTTCGTGATTAACCTTTTTCATAAATGTTTGTGTGTTATATCTCGAAAGATACTAAAGTTTTAGGTCTGTTACATGTTACCTAGCACTAAAATTGTAGCTAAATCCCACTAAGAACGTATCGAATCTTCTTCCTAAACTCTTAACATTTAGTTCTGCAAAAATATGTATGGGAGTAGTTATTTGATATAATGCTCTCATTTTAATTTGCGCACCGTGGTTAAAGTCTCCTGATCTGAATCCTAAAAAAGCTTCATCCTGAATAGCCTCAAATTCATCATAATCATTCACTAAATAACCTATACCCGCAGTAATTGTAGTAGGATACCAATTAAACATAATTAAATTGACCCCAAGCGCAAACTCATTAAATTCTTGATATGTATCTGTAGCATTGATGGCAAAAGTTCTGTTATATTCACCTATAAACGTGGTATAGCAATTTGATGCGTATTCGATTCTGGCTCCCAAAGCAATTTCATTCTCTAATCCGAAACTTTTAATCGCTACAATACCATAATTTATAGCATCAGGATCATATTGCCCTGAACTATCAAAGGTATAATACCAAACTAGTATACAACATAGCATTTTTTTCATCACGGGAATATATCGAGACTCTGTCGAAGCATCTATATCAACCTTACTTTGCTGCAAAGAGTTTTACATCTTCTTCGCTTACTTCTTTACCCCCCAAAATAATGAGTCGTTCTACAACATTACGCAGTTCTCGAATATTACCTGTCCAATCATATTGCTGCAACTGTTTGATTGCCTTTGCTGAAAAGTCTTTTACAGGTGATCCTTGTTCAGTAGCAATTTTTTGTGCAAAGTAGTTCACTAGTAAAGGTATATCTTCTCGTCGTTCATTAAGTGATGGTACTTTAATCAAAATCACTGCTAATCTATGGTATAAATCTTCTCTAAATTTGTTTTCGGCAATCTCTTTTTTGAGATCTTTATTAGTTGCTGCAAGTACTCTCACATTGACTTTGATATCCTTATCGCTACCTACTCGTTGTATTTTATTTTCTTGTAAAGCTCGCAGTACTTTAGCTTGTGCAGAAAGACTCATATCCCCTATTTCATCAAGAAAAATAGTTCCTCCATTTGCAGCTTCAAACTTACCGGCACGATCTTTATTGGCCGAGGTGAATGCGCCTTTAACATGTCCAAAAAGTTCACTTTCTATCAATTCACCAGGAATTGCGGCACAGTTCACTTCTATAATAGGTCCCGAGGAACGTTCACTTTTTTGATGAATCCAGTGTGCTACCAATTCTTTACCTGTTCCATTTGATCCAGTGATCAAAACTCTGGCATCTGTTGTAGCTACTTTTTCAATCATATCTTTGATATCTGAAATAGCTTTAGACTCGCCTATCATGTCGTAGTTTTTGGACACCTTTCTCTTTAACATCTTATTTTCTACGACTAATTCTTTTCTATCGAGTGCGTTGCGAACGGTATTAAGTAAACGGTTAAGGTCTGGCGGTTTCGAAATATAGTCGAAGGCTCCTAATCGCATTGTATTTACTGCCGTATCCAAATCCCCATGACCAGAAATCATTACAAAAGGAATTTCTGGTTTGATTTTTTTTACGGCCTCCAGTACTTCTACACCATCCATCTTTGGCATTTTAATATCACAAAGCACCAGATCAAAATCATCTGATTTAATTTGCTCTATTCCTGATAATCCATCTTCAGCTTCTACAACTTCATAGGTATCATTCTCTTCAGAAAGAATTTTAACCAATACTCTTCTAATTGCTGCCTCGTCTTCTATAACTAAAATTTTTGCCATTATATTTTCAATTTTATACCACTGCGAATGTAAAATGTGTTTGCCTCATTGATGACCAAAACATTTTGCTGATTGTTATCTCGCAAGCGAATTTCGTTACTTAATGTATATCCCGAATAGGTGTAGAACAATAAATGTTCCGTAAAATAATATTCGTACCCTAAAGCTCCTATAATATTAAGCATAGATGCATTTTCTGCAATTTTTGTTTCTCCGTTCTGATCTGTAAACCTTCTATTATTTTGTAGATTTCCGTAAAATCGATCCAACCCCACAAAGGTCTGAATCGTATTTTTTTGGTTAATAAAGTATTTAATACTTGTTTTTGGAGTTCCTAAAGAGTAAGACCAATTTGGATGAAATCTTTTGAAATAATTTATAATGGGTAAAGGAAAAGTAATACTCGCAGGTGTAGCATAGCGCAACCCAATAATAAGTCTTGCCGTTTTGGGAGCTTGTAGTTTTTTGTAGCTTTTTACAAAAAATACAGATGTAGTATATCTGAAATCGTCACTTTCTATACCTGAGCCTTCAAAATTAGAAGACATCCCAGCACCTAATTTTGCCCCGAAACGCCAGTCATTTTTCATTTTAAAGGTATACCCGAGTTCTAAAGAAAATGTTTGAAATACATTTAAATCTCCACCTTCTTCAAAAGGTAGCCTGTCGCTTATATTGAGATCATTGTATCGATATTGAGGAGAAATCACCAAATACGTACCCTCATCATTAATTTTGATGGGATAATTGGCAGACATCCGGAATCTACGATAGGTATTATCGCTATTAGACTGAGGTATATAAGCATACTCAACCCGCATCAAATCTGTAACTTGAGCGCTTAATTCACAAAACACGCCAAGAAACAATAAAATTATGTACAAATTTTTATTTCTCATCATAGGGGCGTGTATGTATACGGTTCTTTAATTTTTATATTTATTCTTTATCTTTTATTAGCGTAACTACACGTTGAGGAAAGGGAATACTAACATCATGTTCTCTAAACAGGCGATCTATCTCAAAACGTATTTCACTTTTATGAATATTTGCCATAAAACTATCGGTTATTGTAAAAACTACTTTAAAGTTTAATGAACTATCGGCAAAATCTGTAAATAAAACGAGCGGTGGTGGTTCTTTAAGTACATAACTATTAGATATAGCGGCTTTAATAAGTAACTCTTTGACCAATTGTGTATCGCTACCGTAAGCTACGCCTACATGTACTGACTCTCGTGTAAGACTACCATTTTGAGTCCAATTGTATAAGGTTGAAGTAAGATATTTGTGATTTGGAATAATTAAGACCTTATTATCAATAGTCACCGTTCTGGTTGTTCTTAGTTTAATCTCTTCTACCCTACCGATCTTATCTTCTAGTTCTATAATATCGCCTACATGTACGGTTTTATCAATAAAAATAAAAATACCCGATAAAATATCCTGAATAAAGGTTTGTAAAGCAAGTCCAACACCTACTAATAATGCCGCTGAAGCCGCAAAAACGGCAGTAATATTAAATCCTATACTGTCTAATGCAAAAAATATAACTATAAAATAAACGAAGTACTTAGAGAATGAGAAAACCGACTCGAATTTTTGTTTGTCTTGATTTTCCATTCTGCGAGTTACAATTCGCTTCAAAAACTTCAAGAATACAGAAGTTACGATAAAAACAATAATCACAAACAACAAAAGCCCAACGGTAAGCACAATCGGCTTCTTTTCTCCAAAATGAAAAATCTCATATTCAAGAAAACCTTTGATAACACCCCAAATGTCTTCTTGTATAACTTCTTTTACCTGATCTGCAATTTCTTCCTGAATCATTACATTAATATCTTAACCATTTGAACAATTCTTTATAGCTTGGCTTTTTACCGTACATTAGAATTCCGACTCTATATATTTTTCCGGCTAGCCATACCATAAATATAATACTTCCTAGTAATAGAAAAATAGAAATTAATACTTCCCACCATGGTACTCCAAAAGGGATGCGCATTAACATAACGATTGGTGAGGTGAGCGGAATCATTGAAAACACCATAGAAATAGTACCATGCGGATTTTCTATAACCGAAAAAAAACCTACATATATCCCTAAAACAAGTGGCAAAATAATGGGTAACATAAATTGTTGAGAGTCTGTTTCACTATCGACAGCTGCCCCTATAGCAGCATAAATTGAGCTGTACAAAAAGTAGCCACCAACAAAATAAATCAGAAAGGACAACAATAACACCCCTAATGGCAATTTTTGTATTTCTAATACTAAGGCTGTGGCACTTGCTATGGTTTCTCCTTGTGTTTCTTCGACGGCTTGAATAGAAGATCCAAACCCAGTAGCGGTGACCGTTGTATCAATTCCTAAAACGGCAGTAGCTACGGTTACTAAAACACCACCTAAAATCACCCAAATTATAAATTGTGAAATTCCGGCTAACGAGGTTCCCAAAATTTTTCCCATCATCAGTTGCAACGGTTTGACTGATGAAATAATGATTTCTATTATGCGATTCGATTTTTCTTCAATCACAGATCGCATTACCATGTTACCATAGATAATAATAAACATCATTAGAAGATATCCTGCAGCACCTCCAAAAAACATTTTTACGTAATTGGTCATTTTGGATGTTTTTTCGCCATAAAAATTTTCGATTTGGATGCGTACTTTGGCTCTAGAATTTTTAATAACGTCTAAATCAAGACCCTTTTCCTTAATATTTTGGTTGGTAAGTTTAGTAGCAATAATAGACTCTATATTATTCAGAATAGAAATACTAGGCGCTTCTTCAGCATAAAATTGAATAGCAGAAGCGAGCTCATTGTTGGTTTGCTTATTTGGAATATACAGCAATCCATACATTTTGTTAATCACTACAGAATCTTTGGCATCATTTAGAGGTAATTTACTGTAATTAATGTAATCAATATGATCGGTGTCTTTAAAATCAGATTCGAATTTACCAGTTTCATCAAAAAAAGCGATTTTGCGCACCTCATCATTATTCAAAGTAGCTAACCAGGCAATCAAAGAAATCATTCCAACAAAAATCATTGGACTTAAAAATGTCATGATAACAAACGTTTTATTGCGTACACGTGCAATAAACTCTCTCTTAATAATTAGTTTTAGATTACTCATTAGCAGTAATGGTTTTAATGAATATCTCGTTAATACTTGGAATCACCTCATTAAATCTTAGTATTTGTGCTTTTTCTGAAAGAGATGTAAGGAGTTGATTAGAAGAAGTTTTTGGATCCAATGTTATTTTTAATTTAAATTGGTCGTCGATTGTTTTGAAATCTGCCGGAGCAACGCTATATCTTTGTTTTAAGTTTGTTAATAACTCACTGGGATGCTCGGCTAGAAGTCCGATCTCAAAGGTATTTGATCTAAATTCTTTTTTAATATCAGATACTTTACCATCTAAAATTTTTTTCGATTTGTTGATCAATGCAATATGATCACATAATTCTTCGACACTTTCCATACGGTGTGTAGAAAAGATAACGGTAGCCCCTTCAGCCCTTAATTGTAAGATTTCATCTTTAATTACATTGGCATTAATAGGATCAAAGCCACTAAAAGGTTCGTCAAAAATTAAAAGTTTTGGTCGATGCAGTACCGTGACGATAAACTGCACTTTTTGAGCCATCCCTTTAGAAAGTTCTTGTATTTTTTTGTTCCACCAACTAGTGATTTCAAATTTCTCGAACCAGTACATCAAGCGTTCTTTAGCATCCTTCTTACTAAGACCCTTCAGTTGGGCAAGATATAATGCCTGTTCGCCAACTTTCATAGATTTATACAATCCTCTTTCTTCAGGTAAATATCCAATGTCTTTTATGTGCTCCTGATGTAATGGTTGATGATCCAGCCATACGGTTCCTTCATCTGGTTGTGTAATTTGATTAATGATGCGAATCAGGGTCGTTTTACCCGCACCATTGGGGCCAAGTAAGCCGAAGATACTACCTTTTGGCACTTCGATCGAGACATTTTGCAATGCAGTGAAGGCACCAAACCGCTTTGAGACTTGTCTCACCTCTAAAAGATTAGACATAAATAAAATACATAAGTTTTTAATTATTGAACACCATTTGACTCTTTCTATTTTCTAAAATCTGCTTACTTACTGTAAAGCTGAAATTTATTGATAGCCTCTTATTTTTCTTACCACATTGGTGTTATGGTTTTTTCACATACATCGATCTATTGAAAAATAAAAAGTATATACGCGTTCATTTTCAATTCTGAATAATACGAAAACTAAAAAACTTATACTAGAACTGGTTTAAACTTTTTTGATGTAATACCACTTCCACTTTAAAATTACTCATCAAAACCTGCCTACCTAGCGGATAGCAGGATTGTCCTTTTCCGTTTATAGGTCAACATAAAAAGCAACCGTAGCTACGGCTATGATTGAGTTTTCTTTTTTGTCTAAACAAAAAATGACTGCTTTCTATTTGAGTAATTTTAAAGTAGCATTGATATAAGCGAAAAAATCTAGATAAGTTCGGTATACAACACTTAATTCATCAAATTCTCTTAAAAAACAAAACCCACCCTAAATACAAGTATTAAGGATGGGAAAAAAATTGCTATGAAAAAGAAAAATTATCACTATAAGCATAGTGATGTTCCAAATATACGAATTTTTCCTAATCAGACATGAATAAAACTCAGTATTCCTAAGATCGATTTCTATTCATTGAGTTAGGAGAACATATCTTTTACCTTCTCAAAAAATGACTTGTCACCACTATCGGGGCTGGGTCTAAAATGATCGTCTTTTGCCATTTTTTCAAAAAACTCGCGTTGTTCTTTACTTAAGGTTTTAGGAGTCCATACATTTACATGAACCAGAAGGTCTCCTTTGCCATATCCGTTAAGACTTGGTATACCTTTACCTCTTAGTCTCAAGATCTTACCGCTTTGTACACCCTCTTCGATTTTGATACGAACTTTGCCTGATACTGTATCAATTTCTCGTGATGCCCCTAATGCAGCTTCAGAAAAGCTGATATACAGATCATAATGTAAATTATTACCTTCTCTTTGTAGCTCTATATGCTCTTGCTCTTCTATAGCTACTAAAAGGTCTCCTGCCA
Organism: Aquimarina sp. U1-2; assembly: GCF_017897595.1. Taxonomy (GTDB): domain Bacteria; phylum Bacteroidota; class Bacteroidia; order Flavobacteriales; family Flavobacteriaceae; genus Aquimarina. The sequence continues at coordinate 5,788 of NZ_JAGKIK010000024.1, read as the reverse complement.
CGCCTCCTCCTGGTGCTTCATTACCTTTTCCTGCAACTTTAAGTTGCATACCGTCTTCTACTCCGGCTGGAATTTTAATACTTACGGTTTCTTCGGTAACTTTCAATCCTTGTGCATCGGCGTCAGATGGTCTATGATCGATAGATTGACCTGATCCCCCACAAGTAGTACATGTAGTTGCCGTTTGCATTCTACCAAGAATAGTATTGGTAATACGGGTTACTTGCCCGGTACCGTTACAGGTACTACATGTTTTATAGGTAGTACCCGGTGCCTGAATTTTTCTTTTGACTTTGATTTTTTTCTCGACACCATTGGCTATTTCTTCTAAGGTAAGTTTCACACGAATTCGAAGATTGCCTCCTTTAGCGCGTCGCTGTCTGCCACCACCGCCAAAGCCGCTAAAACCCCCAAAACCACCTCCGAAGATATCTCCAAATTGGCTGAATATATCCTCCATATTCATACCGCCGCCGCCGCCAAAGCCGCCGCCCTCAAAAGCCTGATGACCAAATTGATCGTAACGTGCTTTTTTATCAGGATCGCTTAAAACTTCGTAAGCTTCAGCTGCTTTCTTAAATTTTTCTTCGGCTGTTTTATCTCCAGGGTTTTTATCCGGATGGTATTCGATTGCTTTTTTTCGGTATGCTTTTTTGATTTCAGCTTCGCTAGCACCCTTACTTACTCCTAAAATGTCGTAAAAATCTTCCTTCATATCTAATTATTGTCCGGTTACTACTTTAGGAAATCTAATCACTTTATCTCCTAGTTTATAACCTTTCTCTATTACATCTACAATTTTCCCTTTTAGCTCTTCGCTAGGTGCAGGAATTTGTGTTATAGCCTCATGATCATCTGCATTGAACGTGTCCCCTGCATCAACATCAACTTCGGCAAGACCTTTACTTTTCAGAGTTTCTTTCAACTTATTATGAATTAATTCAACTCCTTTGATAAGATCTTTATCTTCAGATTTTTCTATTTCTTTTAAGGCACGATCAAAATCATCTAGAACAGGAAGCATCGCCTGGATTACATCTTGACTAGCCGTCTTGAATAGTTCTAAACGTTCTTTAGAAGTTCGTTTTTTATAATTTTCAAATTCAGCAAAAAGTCTTAAGAATTTATCTTTTTCTTTTCCGAGTTCTTCTTTCAGCTGTGCTTCAGCATCTATTTCTTCTTTCTCTGTATCTTCGACAGGAGTATCAAGTACTTCATCTACCTGATCTTTTACATCGTCAGTATTTTTATTTTTCTTACTCATGTAACACGTACCTTTTATAAGTTTTCAATTTGAAATAACAAAAGTACTGCCATTTTTCAATTAATGTCATAATGTCATTGGGATATTTTAGTAAAAATTTAAGAGTATACCTTTTTTAAAAAAATAATTTTGATATCTAATCATAAACTAATACTCATGAGAATAAATTTATTAACTACGCTATCTATCGTTTCTATTTCTGTAACTATGATAGCATGTAAAGGAGAAAAACAAAATCAAACAGAAGCAACAACTGCGGAAGAGGTGATCGAAGCTCCGGCAACTGCAGTTACTTACAAAATAGATCCTACGGCTAGTACGATTGAATGGGCGGGTTTAAAGCCTACCGAAAAACATACAGGGACACTTAATCTGGCTGACGGTACTGTAAAAGTACAAGGTGAAAATATAGAAAGTGGATCATTTACTATCGACATGAACTCTATTACAGTAACTGATTTGGAAGGTGATGAAAAGGCATCATTGGAAGGGCATTTGAAAGGTGAAGGTGAAGGAAAAGAGGATCATTTCTTTAATGTGGCCAAGCATCCTACGGCTTCTTTTGAAATTACCGGAATCAATGAAAAAGAAGGAAAAACCTATCTAGAAGGAAATCTTACTATTAAGGACACAAAAAAGAATATTTCTTTTCCCGCAACTACATCAATTAATGGTGATACTATGACATTAGATACAGAAGTATTTACAATCAATCGCACAGAATGGGGTGTAAACTATGGCTCGAAATCGGTATTTGAAAATCTTGGTGATAAGTTTATCAATGACGATATCGAATTGAAAATAAGTGTTAAGGCGAACAAAGCATAGTTTACTTATAACTTTCAACTAGATCAGAAACTGTCTAAAAAACATTGAAGAACACCATAACGAAGTATTTTGACTTCTGGACTGGAAGAAATGTCAACTTTTTAGACGGTTTTTTCTTTTTTCGGTCAGGAGGTAATTATCTGTGAAATTTAAACTATAGGCGATCAGTTTTTAGACACTGACCTCCATTCATATTAACCTCTAGTTTCCATTAATAAGATCTTTAACGGCAGGTGTTACATTTTCATATTTGAAGTTGAAATCTTCATTCGAAATCTTAGTACTACTTACGCGCTGACTGGCATAAAGAAGCACATGCATTTCTCCTAAAACTAACTGCATTACAAATTTTGGTATTCCAGGAAGTATAATTTTTTTATTCATGGTATTGGCAATAGTATGAGTAAGTTTTTCATTAGATACCGGATTTGGCGCAACTGCATTGTAAATACCTGATAGCTCTTCTCTTACAATAAACATGAACATTCTGGCAAGATCAGCGATATGAATCCAGCTCTGCCATTGATTCCCATTACCAAACACTGCCCCAAGACCGTATCGAATGGGTTGGGCAATTTTAGGAAAAGCACCTCCATCATTAGACAATACCAGACCAATTCGAAGCAAACTTACTTGTACTCCTATATTTTGAAATGCTAACACTGCATCTTCCCACTTTTTGACAACTTTACCAAGAAAACCGGTATCTTCTTCTGGAGAATCCTCTCTATAATATTTTTGAAACGAACTTGGATAAATACCGATAGCACTGGCAGATACGATATGACGAACATGATGGTCGATATCTTTAAGTGAAGCTAAAATCAAGTTAGCGGTCTCTACTCTACTATTAATAATTTCTTGTTTATATGAAGAGGTCCAACGTTTGGCAATTGTTGCTCCTACTAAATTGATAATAACTTCAACCCCGTCAAAACATTCAACATCAATTTGGTTATTTTCAGGATCCCAGAAAAACCCTTTATAATTCGCAGTCTTTTCAAGTTTGCTTTTACTCGTAGTGAGATAATGTACGTCAATATTAGATTGGTGGCATAGCGTAACAATTTCCTGCCCAATCATACCTGTGGCTCCGGTAATTAAAATCTTCATTCCCTTTATTTTTAAGGAAATGTACTATCACCTTTTAACAAAACCTATTTCTTTATTATAGGTTTAACAATCGTTTATTCGCGATTTTTTTGGTTGCCCGTAACATTTCCCTTTTACTAGGGGGGCCCGGTAATCGTTCTACGTCAAATCCTACCTCTTGCATCGCCCGCCTAACACTCCCCTTTGCCGAATATGTTACTAAAACACCTGTATCTCGAAGAGCATTATACATTTTTTTAAAAATTTCAACTGTCCAAAGTTCGGGTTGAACTCTTGCACCAAAAGCATCAAAGTAGATAAGATGATATTCGTTTGTATCTCGAATATCTCTAAAAAATTGTTTTCTTTTTGTAAGCGAGAAATGAGATGTAATTTTTTTTGACTTATTCCAGGTAGTTTGATGCAAAAAATCAAATACAGCCTTTTGGTCAGGAACATTGAGTTGCCCTGGGTAGTTCATCGACTGTACTTCTTCAAAAGATACGGGATACCCTTCTATACCTACGTAATTAATTTCTATACCAAGCTCTTTAGCTTCCAGAAATGTAAGAAATGTATTTAATCCGGTACCAAAACCAATTTCTAAAAGATGTAAAGTTTTGATCGTATTTAAATTCAATACATGATGCAAACCTGCCGCTATAAAAACATGTTTAGCTTCGTTAATTGCTCCATGTTTAGAATGATATTGTTCATTTAGACCATGCAGATGAATCGTAGTCGAACCATCTCCCGTTTTTATAATTTCTCGTTTTACTTCCTTATTCATTACTTCTTCAGCAAAACACCATCAGCAATGAAAGAAAATGTCTTTTTGGGTTTAGTAATAGCTGCGATCTCTTCCGCTGTTTTTCCTGCGTCACTTGCAAAATGACGCTGGTCTTCAACAGACATTTCAGTAACAAATGCCTTCCCCTGAGCTATAATCGTATCATTTTCGATATCTTTTGGCACAAAAAAACCATAATCTTTAAATTTCACCATTGTTTCGGTATCTTGATCAAGGGCAACTTTCATCCAACACCCTTTTACCTTACATACTGCATTAACTTTACCTGTGAATGCAATAGTAATGGTATCCCCTACACTAAGATGATCATACTTTTTTGCGATCTTACTGTTATCATATATTTGAGCTGCAACTACTTTTTTGCCAAACAATTGGTAATTCTCGACCGCAATGTCATTAGTCGATAAGGTTGTTTCCTTATTATTCATACAACTTAAGATAAGTAGTGTGACTAGTAAAAAAAGGATATATTTCTTCATGATTTCTTAGTTATAGAGATTTTACTGCAAAATTACGCATTTTAAAAATTCCTATTTTATAAGAAAACGGTATTTTTGTGCAGATGTTTGTCTGTCGATTAGTCTTAGTTTTCGGACAAATACTAAAGGTCGTTGACCTGCTAACCTTCAAAATAGTAGAACCACAATGAAAAGTACCATCTCCAACACATTACAAGTGACTAAGGTAAACGAGTCAAAAATAGGGCAAGTAGATTTTGAAAATCTCAATTTTGGAAAAATATTTACCGACCATATGTTTACATGTGATTATCGCGATGGAGCATGGCAAACTCCTAAAATTGAGCCTTATGGACCTTTAACTTTAGATCCATCTGCTCGTGTTTTTCATTATGGACAAGCAGTTTTTGAGGGGATGAAAGCTTATAAAGATGACAACGGTGATACTTTTCTGTTTAGACCTGATGAAAACTTTAAGCGTATAAACAGATCTGCAGAGCGTTTGGCAATTCCTGAGTTTCCTGAGAATTATTTTTTTGAAGGCTTACATATGTTGTTAACATTAGATAATGACTGGATCAAACCGGGTTATGGTAATTCTTTATACATACGACCATTTGTAATTGCTACACAAGCCAGCGTTTCTGCCTCTGAGGCTGATGAGTATAAATTTATGATCATATGTTGTCCTGCACAATCGTATTATAGTGGAGATGTAAGTGTACTCATTGCTGAAAAATTTAGCCGATCTGCCAGCGGAGGTTTTGGTTATGCTAAAGCAGCCGGAAATTATGCTGGACAGTTCTATCCTACAAAGCTCGCTAAAGAACAAGGATATCAACAAGTTATTTGGACTGATGCGAACACTCACGACTATATTGAAGAAGCCGGAACGATGAATGTGTTTTTTAGAATTAACGATACATTATTAACGGCTCCCGTAAGCGATCGTATCTTAGACGGTATAACTCGTAAAAGTTTAATTACACTTGCTGAAAAGGAAGGTATATCGCTAGAAGTACGCCCGATAAAGGTAAGCGAAATCATAGAAGCTCATGCCAACACTAGTTTAAAAGAAATTTTTGGAGCCGGTACGGCCGCAGTGATAAGTCCGATCAAAGCTTTTAGCTATAGAGGAGAACACTATGAAGTAGAGAAGCAAGAGCATCCATATGCGGCTTATTTTAAAAAAGCGCTCATGGATATTCAATATAATGAAGCCGAAGACTCTTTTGGATGGAGATATAAGATATAGGTTTGAGGTTTGAGGTTTGAGGTTTGAGGTTTGAGGTTTGAGGTTTGAGGTTTGAGGTTTGAGGTTTGAGGTTTGAGGTT
>NZ_JAGKIK010000023.1 GCF_017897595.1 Aquimarina sp. U1-2 | reverse complement strand
TTTAAGGCCATTTTAAGAGCCTTTAGATTAGCAGTAGCACGCATATGGTCAGAGACTGAGTACCCTACAATCTTCTTAGTATAAACATCTATTATAAAAACGACATAATAATGTTTCCCATTTATCGGAATATAAGTGATATCGCTCTGCCAGATCGTTGAAGGCTTGTCCACCTTCATTCCCTTTATCAAGTTAGGATAATATACTTTGGATGCTATGGTTGTTTTTTTATAGTTCTTCTTGATCTTGAGCCTATACCCAAGAGACATCATTGTTTCTACAAATCGATCCCTTCCTATAAAATCCGGTTGTAATATATCATACATTTTCTCCACCCCACAGCCAGGAAAATCCCTTCGCAAAGAATCTGCCTTCACAACAAGGGAACTGATTCTATGGTCAAAGACAGCTTGGCGCTTAGCATATTGATATACAGCCTGCTTGCTAATGCCAATTGTTTTATATAATTGGTTCATACTAAAACCTCTCATTTTTTTGTTGTTTTTGAACCACCTGATTGTGGGGTGTTGTAGTTTTTTTTGATATCGATATCCAGCTCATCCTTCGCTATGTCGATCATCTTTTCTAAGTAATCAATCTTTATCTGTTTCTGACCAACAACTTGTTCCAGATCTTTAATCCTTTGCTCGAGGTCTTTCATCTTTTTATTACTGCTCTCTTTCATCTCTACAACTCTAAATCCCTTCTCGTTAAAGGTAGAATATTTATAAATCCACTTATAAATACTAGCATTGGAAACTTTATGTAACTTCTCCAATTGAGGAACACTGAATTTCCCTGATTCAAAATCCGAAACCAACTGTCGTTTAAAATCTTCTGAATAAACTCGTTGCTTCCTGATTGTCTTTAAATTTGCTCTCATAAGGTAATCACTTCTTTGTAAAAGTGGTCAACCTATATCAGGGACGTACATGATTCTTGGCTCTTAGTTCTTTGCTTGTCATTCAAAATAAAGAACTTCCAGCCGTAGCAACGTAGATGCTACAACTTAACGACTCAGTAACTCAGCGACTCAAAAACTCACAGGCTAACAGACTCACAAGCTCACAGACTCAAATCAAGTCAGGCCTTGGGATTTTTATCTCGAATTCTTTTGTACAATTTGATACCAAGCATTAGTAAAACACCAAGAACAAGAATCCCGATAACCCCATAAATCCAATTTACGGCATCTCGAACAATTACTAAGAATATTACTGCGAAAAGAATAATTGTAGCGCCCTCATTCCATATTCGCATTTGATTTGAAGACCATTTTACAACATCCTGTTGAAGTTGCTTATAAATACGATGGCTTATACCGTGATATACAAAAAGCAATATGACGAATCCGAGTTTTACGTGCATCCAGGGTTGTTGCAACCATGCAGGCATCAAAATTAATAACCAAATTGCAAAAAGAGTAGCCAAAATCGCAGAAGGCCATGTGATGATAAACCACAATCGCTTGGCCATTAATTTTAATTGTTTACCAAGTATTTCTTTTTCTGGAGAAGGTTTTTGAAAAGCTTCAATTTGATATACGAATAATCTAGGGATGTAAAATAATCCAGCAAACCAGGTAATTACAAAGATGAGGTGCAAGGATTTTATGTAGTTGTAGTATTCTAGCATATTCTTTTTTAAATCGTCTGTCACACCGGGCGGAGTCGAGGTGCTAATAAGTTGAAATGTCTCTCGACTCCGCTCGAGATAACGGCGTTAGTAAAATTTGTGTCAAAAATATAAAATAATCAAGTACGGTCACCTCGAGCCTTTTGTCAAGTTCGGGACAGGTTTAGTCGAGAGGTTAATCTTCCACAAAAAGATAATTCAGTTCTAAAGTATGAAACGCATTATTAAATGCACTAATTTCTTCAGAAATTAGTGCATCAAAAGCTTGTAATTGAACTTCTATCTTTTGGGTAAGTTCGTTTTTTACAGCCATATCTTGCTCGGTTGGACCAAAATCACCCATACCCACCAAAGAATTGAGATGCCCAAGCTTGTTGGTCAATTTGATTGGAAAGTTTAATGGATCTTGATTACTTCGATTTTTGGTTTGGTACAACGCTTTTTCGATCTCGCCAAATTGTTTGCGCAATTCTGATGCCTTTTTTACCAAATCCTTTGTCTTTTCATCAGATTTGTATTGGGTTGAAAAGGCTTTGAGTTGCGTATTTATTTTTCTGATTTTTTTAATCGATTGATGCGCGCGATCAACGGTTGTATTGATATCAGTTATAAAGTCATATTGTGCTTGCATTTGATCTAGTGTAGCCTCTGCTCTTGGATCTGCAACAATAGTGAAAGGTTGTTTGGCGACTTCATTTCCGTTAACACTTAAACTCACTTTATAATCACCTGGTACTGCTTTGGGTCCGTCTAGATTCGCCCACCATAAGATCATCCCTTTTAATTTCTCGGCACCATCCCCACGCATGTTCCAAACAAATATTTGCCCACCTTCTTTTTCGATAGTTAGCTGATCCTTCTTTTCTTTTGCATTTGTGCTGAAAGACTTGATCGTATCATTTTTAGTACTAAAATAAGTAAGCGCAATCGTATCTTTTTCTTCATCAAAATTTTTGAGATAAAAATAGGTCATCACACCGGCGGGATGATTGGTTCCTTTTGTTTTAGAATCTTTGATGCTGCCACCCCGCATACGGTATGTTTTTTTTGGCTGATATAAAATGTAGTCTTTTGTTTTTAGGTCATTATTTAACTGATGCAAAACGGTAAGGTCATCTAGGATCCAAAGGCTTCTACCTTGCGTAGCGACAATCAGATTATTTTCTTTAACGGTAAGATCGGTAATCGGTACAATAGGTAAATTGAGCTGGAAGTGTTGCCAGTCTTTTCCGTCATTAAAAGAGATGTACATTCCGGTTTCGGTACCGGCGTATAATAATCCCTTACGCATAGGATCTTCTCTTAGAACACGTGTAAAGTGCTCTGGTGCGATTCCGTTGGTAATTTTATCCCAGGATTTGCCATAATCTGTAGTTTTATAGAGATACGGCGTGAAATCTCCGGATTTATACCGGGTACCTGCAATATAACAAGTACCTTCGTTAAAAGTACTGGGTTCGATGCTGTTAATCATCATCCAATCTGGCATTCCTTTAGGAGTTACGTTATTCCAAGTTTTCCCACCATCTTTACTTACATGTACCAATCCGTCATCACTTCCTACCCAAAGTAGCCCTTCAGTAATAGGGCTTTCCGCGGCAGCGAAAATGGTACAATAATATTCTACCGACGTATTATCTTGTGTAATAGGCCCTCCTGACGATTTTAATTTTTCAGGATCATTTCTTGTCAAATCAGGACTAATTACTTTCCAGCTTTGTCCTTCGTTTTCGGTTACGTGAACATGATTAGAAAAAGTATATAGTTTGTTGGGATCATGTTTAGAGAATAGGATCGGGAAATTCCATTGAAAACGATATTTCATAGCCTCGGCTCCATGTCCCATAGGATTATCAGGCCAAACGCTTACTGATCGTACGGTTTCGGTTTTATGATTTCTGCGCGTTAAGAACCCGTCGTAGCTACCTCCGTATACAATATCATTATCTTTGGGATCTACGGCAATATGTGCTGATTCACCACCTGCAGTAGGTTCCCAATCCCTTTCAGTAATGGCATAACCGGTACTTCGGTGATTAATACGTAATGTCGAATTATCTTGTTGTGCTACGTAAATACGATAGGGGAAGTGATTATCTGTAGTGACTCGATAAAATTGTGAAGTAGGCTGGTTATGGTAGGTACTCCAGGTTTGCCCACCATCATAGGTAACCTGCGCCCCACCATCGTCCCCAATAATCATGCGATTTGGATTTTCTGGGGCAATCCAAAGGTCGTGATGGTCTCCATGTGGTGCTCGGTAACTACTAAAGTTCTTACCACCATCTTTACTTTTATGATACGATACATTAACCACATACACTACATCTTTATCTTTAGGATCTGCATAAATTCTAGAATAGTACCAGGCACGTTGTCGCAGGCTTCGATCACTATTAAGTTGCTGCCAGGTTTCTCCGCCATCATCACTTCGATATACACCTCCTTTTTCTTTATGTTCAACAATAGCCCAAACGCGCTCACTATCTACTGGTGACACAGTAACTCCTATGATCCCCAACGTGTCTTTGGCAAATCCTTTGTTTTTTGAAATTTCTTTCCATGTGCTACCACTGTCGGTACTTTTCCACAATGCAGAACCCGCTCCTCCAGAGCTCAAACTATACGGTGTTCTTCGGGCATTCCAGGTAGAAGCATATAAAATTCTCGGGTTATTAGGATCCAAGGTAAGATCAACCGCACCGGCATTGGCATTAGCAAACAGCATCTTATTCCAGGTTTTTCCGCCATCTGTGCTTTTGTAGACGCCTCGATCCTCAGTAGGTTTATAGATATTTCCCAATACGGCAGCATATACAACATCAGGATTAGTGGGATGAATGGCTATTCTAGGGATATGTCTACTCTTGGGCAAACCAGATTGCGTCCATGTTTTACCGGCATCTACACTTTTCCAAACTCCGTAGCCCGAAGACACATTACCGCGAAGTGTTTTTTCTCCGCCCCCTACATAAATGACATTAGGATCGCTCTTAGACACCGAAATGGAACCAATTGAGCCTCCAAAAAATCCATCAGAAATATTCTCCCAGGTACGACCACCATCAGTAGTTTTCCAGATTCCACCACCGGTGGCTCCAAAATAGAATACATTGGGTTTGTTAGGCACCCCGGTAACTGCGGCACTTCGACCACCGCGAAAAGGTCCAATGAGTCGATACTCAAGCGCATCGTATAGTTCTTCTGGGTAGCTTACATCTTGTGAAGCTTTTAATTTTTTACGTTGAGAAAAAGATAGAAAATTACTAAGAAGTAGTGCTAGCGCTAAAACCACTACTTTCGATAAAGAATTATGCATTAGAATATGAGATTGAGTTGATTTAGTCTTTAAACCCGGATTATGCATTTTAACCCGCTTTATGCATTAGAAAATCTATTACAGCTTGAAACTGCTGCAAAACCAATCACTACGTTGTATTTTTAAGTTTCACCATAGCGATGCTATGCTAAAACTTAGAAAACACTTGGTTTTATGGCATTTTCAACCCTCATAACGAAATTCTAATGCATAAATCGGGTTTAAAATCCCCGCCTGCCATTTTATTTAGAAAAAGGCGGGCAGGTATTACGGCTTAATATACCTTCTTTACGGAATTCTAATACATAATCCAGGTTAAATGTATAGATATTTTAATGAAAACCTACGTTTTTAGCATTTTCTTAGATAAAAGTATAAAACCTTTCGCAATCGTACGATCTAGCACATTACTATCTGTCGGTCTAGCCTAAATCAAAAAAGTTTAAACCGGTTTGATGAATACTTCTTCTATGGTATTGATTTGTAAAGCAATAACGAAAAGTTAAAGTGTTTTATAAAAATAAGGAGTTTTGATAAGTTTATCAAAATTAGGTCCTATGAATTATGTACATACTATAGTATACGTTATGCTAGGAGTGGCTCTTTTATCATGCTCAGATAGAAATGCTGATTCCATAAAAGATGATAGATCATTAACATTTGCTATAGATTCTTTGATAGATGCAACATCTTTTTTTGAAGCAAAAAGAAAATTTTTGCAATATCAAAATGAGTTATCTTCTTTGGATAGTTTGCGAATTGCATCAAAAATCAATACTACTTTTCATAAGCTAGACATTTCCAACCAGTTAATAGATAGAATCTTTAATGAGTATAAAGATGAACTTACGGATACTTTAAGATATCAATGTCTTAAAATTCAAGCTGATAATTATGAAAAATTGTACGCCTATAATTCGGCTTATGAAACCTATCAAAAATTGAAAAACTTTCAGCATATGCTACTGCCAAATGAGAAAGAAGAATTAGAAGATGATATTGCGCTATGGGGTGCGTTGCGAAAAATACCTCGGCAAAAAGCTTCTTTTAAAAAAACTGAGATACGAATGAGTAAAGACAAAGCTGGGTTGAAAAACTTGGCTGTAGTGATTAATAAAGATACGCTAGACTTTATTTTTGATACCGGAGCTAATCTATCTGTGATTGTTGCATCAAAGGCCAAGCAAATGCAACGTATCGATACTGTAATCAAGGTAAAAGCATTAACCGGAAAAACAGTAGATGCTACTCTTGCAGTTGCTCATGAGCTATTTCTTGGGAACGGGATACTCACCCATGTAATTTTTTTGGTACTACCCGATGAAGCACTCCATTTTCCTCAAATTGATTATCAGATCAACGGCATTCTCGGATTTCCGGTTATAGAAGCGATGAAAGAAGTAACGATTACTGCAGATCATAAATTGATAATACCCAATCGCCCTCATGAGCATAGCGGTAATGCCATGGCATTGTATTCGTTAACTCCAATTATCGAATTGAAAAGCCAAGGGGCATATTTACCTTTTAGCTTTGATACTGGTGCTGCCGAAACACATTTATATGCACCTTATTTTAAAAAATTTAAAGACAGTATAGAAAATGTATATGCAGTAACCGACCTGGGTATGGGTGGAGCGGGAGGGGTAGTGAATGTGATGGGATATAAAGTGCCATTACATTTAGAGATAAATAACAAGCCGATTACTTTAGATAGTGTGTCTCTAATTACAGATGAAAATTATAAACGTTCTTCTGGTCTCTACGGAAATATTGGTCAAGATGTTATTAGAGAATTCGAGGCTGTAACCTTAAATTTTGAGTCTATGTTTGTACATTTTGAATAATAAGCTTGTAAATGGTTAAACTATTATTAAAATCCCTTTATACAGCTTCGAAACCCATAATTTTATGCCATGAAGCATCTTTTTTGCATTTGTAGCATCCTCATATCGGGTTTGTGTAGTGCACAAATATCAAACATTAACAAATCAATAACTATTGGCTACGCTAATGAAACCATAACATTAGATGGCAAGCTTGATGAGGCGATCTGGTCAAAACTCACTCCAATCGAGAACTTTAGGCAAAATTTTCCTAGTGACTCTGTACCTGCCAGAGCACCCACACAAATTTATATGTTTGCCAACGATCAACATTTACATATAGGTGTAGTTTGTCATTCGAGTGGTAATAATTGGATTGTAAACTCGCTGCGTCGCGATTACCAGGCTGGTGGAGCAGATAATATTACTTTGCTGTTTGATACATTTTCTGACGGAACCAACGCATTTTTTTTCGGTATTAATCCAGAAGGTGTGTTAAGAGAAGGTACTATCAGTAACGGGGGGGATTTTTCGCTATCCTGGGAAAACAAATGGAAAGGACGATCCCACGTCTATGATAATTATTATACGGCAGAGCTAGTCATTCCCTTTAGTACGTTACGATACAATATTCCTTCAGAAAAATGGAAATTTTATGCGTATCGATTTGATTCACAAACCAATGAAATTAGTACCTGGCCTGGCACCCCGATTAATCAAAATATTACCAATATGGCCTACTCTGGTGATATGATCTGGGAAAAAACTTTGGATACCAAAAGCGGTTCAGTTTCTCTAATTCCTTTTGTAACTAGTGGGATTAATAAAAATTATGAAGACGATACGGCTACAAACACTATTTATGAAATTGGTGGTGATGCCAAAATTGCAATTACTCCTGGCTTAAACCTGGATTTAACTGTAAATCCTGATTTTTCTCAAGTAGAAGTAGATGCACAAATCACAAATCTGGATCGATTCGAGATCTTTTTTCCCGAACGAAGGCAGTTTTTTTTAGAGAATGCAGATCTTTTTGGAGAGTTTGGCTTTGGCAATATAAATCCGTTTTTTTCTAGACGTATTGGTGTAGGCACCGATACACAAACTGATGCGACTATTCAAAATAGAATTTATGGTGGAGTTCGGCTAAGTGGAAAAATTGATCCTAAAACCAGAATAGGTGTTTTAAATATGCAAACAGCCTCTGAAAAAAGTCGTGGGGTACCGGGCACAAACTATGGGGTAGGTGTGATACAGCGTAAACTGTGGTCTCGATCCAATGTAGGTATTATAGCCGTAAATAAACAAATCGTAGAAGACGTTACTCCCGATAGCGTATCGATTAATGCCTATAATCGAGTTCTGGGAGCCGATTTTAACTATGCCAGCTACGATAATACCTATTCGGGTAAAACGTTTGTACATACTTCATTTACACCTGATAATGATGCACAACTGGCCCACGGAACCTTTTTTGAGTATAACACGAGAAAATTAGGGATGTTTTGGAGTCACGAATATGTTGATGACAATTACAATGCCGAGGTGGGTTTTGTGAGAAGAAAAGATTATTTTAGAATTAGTCCGGGTGCCGAGTTGCGCTATTATCCGCAAAATAAATGGATTAATGATTATGCGATAAGTGCAGAAATGGACATGTTTTGGCGACCCGAACTAGGAAAAACCGATCATACCTATTCTTTGGGTATTGGAGGGCAATTTACGGAAAGGGCTCAATTCAACTTCAGTGTGAATCATGAATATATTTTTTTGTTCAATGCATTTGACCCTACAGGAACTGAATCTGACGAATTAGCTGCCGGTCAGGATTTTTCATATGTTAACGTTACAGGAAGATTTCGCAGTGACACAAGAAAAGTATTTAGCTGGGAGGTCAACCCATATTTAGGGCAATATTTTAACGGTTGGCGTTATGGTACCGATGGGAGTTTTACTATACGATATCAGCCGTATGGATCATTTACCCTTAATTATGCAGTCAATACCTTTAATATGCCGCATTTAGATGGAAGCAGGCAAACCTTTTTAATAAGTCCTCGTATAGATTATACGCTATCCAAGAGTTTATTCACCTCGTTTTTTATACAATACAACTCACAAACCGATAATACCAATATTAATGCGAGGATACAATGGCGTTTTGCTCCTGTTTCCGATTTAATCATCGTGTACACTGATAATTACCTTACGGGTAATATAGATACAATAGACCGTTTTGCATTAGATATCAGAAATCGCTCTATTGTTTTAAAATTGACATATTGGTTAAATATATAATGAAGTAGTTTAAAACACTTCAATGTAATGGTAAACTATTAGCTACGATTCATATTTATTTATAGATTCTTTGATTGTTAAAAGCTTTATATTAGTACTTAGTTGTCTAGGTGTAATCCAGGCTTTATTCTTATGCTTTTATTTATTTACGATAAAGAAAGGAAACAAAAGAGCGAATACATTTTTAGCTTTTGTGCTGCTAGGATTGACTATTCGAATTGGGAAATCGGTTTTTCATAATTATATAGCGGTAGATCCAAGAATCAGAAATGTAGCAATTGCCACTATCCTCGCTGTGGGTCCTTTTTTATGGTTTTATGGCAAGGCAATTTTCGAAAAGCATGAAACTTTTTTAAATAGGCGCTATGTGCATTTAGTGCCTTTTGCACTATTTGTAGTATTTAGTCCAATAATCCCAAACCAAAATGATAGTCTGTCTTATAGTGCATATGCAGCTGTACTTGTTCATCTGGGAATTTATCTAGGGATTTGTTGGAACTATATTTCAAAAGAGAAAGAACAAATTAGACCACAATTAGTAAAATGGTATCAAAATATCGTTATTGGGGTGACTATCATCTGGGCTTTGTACATTGGAATCTTTTTAGAATGGATTCCTTTTTACATATTAGGTGCGATTTCATTTTCTTTTTTAATGTATTTATTTACGTATCTCTTATTGAAGCAACATGTATTTACTTTAGAAAAATATAGCAACTCTACAATCGATAGGCGTGCTTCAAAAAAAGTCCTTCAAAATGTTAAGAAACTACTTGTTGAGGATGAAATATTCTTAAAAAATGATATTTCATTAGCTGATGTGGCCCATCATTTAGGAATTACCCCACGTGAATTATCACAAGTGATTAATGAGAATGAACAAAAAAATTTCTCAGAATTCATTAATCATTATCGAATACAAAAAGCCAAAGAATTACTAGTGGCTCCTCATTATGCTAATGAGAAAATAGCCACTATAGCTTACGATTGTGGTTTTGGCAACGTTACCTCTTTTAACCTTGCTTTTAAAGCAGAAACTGAAATTACTCCTTCACATTACCGAAACAATTTTAAGATAGCTTAAAAAATCATCTTAAAAATCATGTTTTTTAAAGAGTTTTAGGTGCATGTTTTCCATTTTGCGGTACTTTAATTTGATTGGCGTCGCCCAAAGGGTATACTACCCCGAGGCTTGCCTCGATGAGTTTACTTAAAAAGTTCAAAAAATGAAACAGCTACTTTATTTTGTATCATTAGCGGTCTTTGGTGGGTGCGTTACAAATGAAAAATCAGCGCAGCTTCCTTCAAAAACAAAAGCGAGTAAAGAGGCGATTATAGATGGTTTGAAGCACCCTTGGAGTATGGCTTTTATAACTGAGGATAAGGCGTTGGTTTCAGAAAAAGACGGAGATCTTTTGCGAGTTCATTTCTCTTCAAAAAAGAAGAGTGTGATCAAAGGCTTTCCAAGAGATGTAACCGATAGTATTCGGGTGCTTTGGAGAGGCGATAATTCAGGGATTTTTGAAGTATTATTACATCCAGATTTTGAAAAAAATAACTACATATATCTTTCTTATGCTGCCAAAATACAAGGAAAAGGAAGTACGACCAAAGTAGTGAGAGCAACGTTACAAAATGATTCTTTAACTCAAATCACGACCATACTAGAAGCATCCCCCTATACTCAAGAGTATTTTCACTATGGCGGCGGAATGACTTTTGGTCCAGATAAAAAACTCTACATTACCATTGGCGAACGGCTATTCAAGGAGATAGATGAACCCAAAATACCCATTGCACAGGATGTTAAAGATAAACGTGGTAAAATCTATCGCCTAAATCCTGACGGGAGTATTCCCCATGATAACCCTGATTTTGGTGATGATGCTGTACCCGGGATTTTTGCTATAGGAATTAGAGCCGCTCAAGGGATCACCGTACATCCTGAAACCGGCAAACTATGGTTTAGTGAACACGGTACCCGGCAAGGTGATGAGCTCAATTTATTAAAAGCTGGTGCAAACTATGGCTGGCCTATTATAACTACCGGCGGGTATAGAAGTCGGGAATATGTTCCCCCAACAATCAAAGGAGCCATATTTACGGATCCTATGTGGTATTGGCAGCATACAGTAGCACCAACAGGACTTGTATTTTATACGGGAAATGAGTTTTCAGAATGGACAAATGATCTCTTGGTTTCAGGGTTATCGAGAGGTAGTTTTTGGCGTTTCAGAATCGAAAATGACACCATCAAAAGTGCCGAAGAATTATTTATAGATGATCGAGTGAGATCCAGAAAAGTAGTTCAAAGCCCAGGCGGAAAACTGTATATGCTTACCGATGAAGATAACGGTAAAATTTTGAGAATTAAAAATGATACACTTTAAACACTCTACACCTTATGAGAACCAATTTTTTTACACTTTTATTTTTGATGATTAGTTCTATCTTCATGGCACAGTCTGAAGAAGAACGAATTAAAACTACAATCAATATATATATCGAAGGCACGTCGTATAATAAGCCTAAAACAATAAAAGAAGCATTTTATAAAGAAGCAACCCTTTTCCTTTCACATAAAGAAAAAGAAATATGGATAGCACCCATTGAAGAATATGCATCTTGGTTCGAAAAAAAAGAAAGAGATAAATTTAACGGTAGGATAGGGAAAATAATTTCTGTGGATCAAGAAAATGATATTGCCATGGCAAAAGCTGAAATACTTGCCCAGGGAAAAGATACCAGGTATATAGATATATTTTTACTTAAAAAAATTAAAGGTAAGTGGAAAATCATAAGCAAAGCCGCAACAAAAATGAAATAGATAAGAATTTTATGAATAAACAAAGCTATTTTTAATTTAGGATACGATCATATTTTTGCGAACTTCACGATTCAAAAAATAGCCAGTAACGATGGTTGCCAAAACATCTGCAATGGGAAAAGAGATCCAAACACCCAATGCGCCATAGAATTTTGGCAGGATAAGAACGAGCGGAATAAAAAAGAACCCTTGTCTAGATAATGTAAGTAATAATGCAGGAACGGCTTTTCCGACAGCTTGAAAATATGCTGCGCCAATAAGCTGTAGGGCTATAATGGGTGTTGCAGCAAATACCCATCGCATAGGTTCGGCAGTATTTGCCAGTACAAATTTATTTAAAGCTAGTTCTTCTGCACTAAGATCAGGATTTTTACTTAAGAATAATGCAGCTATGTCTTCAGGAAAAGTCATTAAGCCTATAAATACCAGTGTAGCGACGGCAGCGGCGTATGCAATTGCTGTATTAATAGTTTCTCGAACGCGCGGATATCGGTTCGCACCGTAATTGTAACCTGCTATAGGTAAAAACCCTTGAGTCACACCAAATACCGGAAACAAAGCAAACATAAGTGTTCTACCAATAATAGCATATACAGCTACCAATCCCTCTTGTCCTATGTTAAATAGTATATTATTCATCAGCAAATAAGTAAGGCTAACTACGGCTTGTCTTGCCAGAGTAACCCCTCCCAGAGATGCTATTTCAGAAACGATGTTCTTTTGTAATCCAAAGTGACGAAAACTAAGGGTGAGTTCTGATCTTTTTGAAGAGAAAAACCAAAAAATATATAAAAAACAAGCAAAATACGAACCTGTTGTAGCCCAAGCGGCACCATGCATACCCATATCCATGATGTTGATGAATAGATAATCCATCAATAAATTGCTTACGGTTGGGATGATCATTGCAATCATTGCTATTTTTGGCTTACCTTCTGCACGTATTACTGTATTTCCCATCATAGAAAACCCTAGGATGGGCACTCCATAAAGAACAATAGTGTAATAGATCTTAGCAGGATCAAAAATAGCTCCTTTTCCTCCAAATCTTGGGATGATTTCGTCTACGAACAGTAATCCGAGGATAACCAAAGATACTGTGCAAATAAATGTTAACGTGACCTGGTTGCCAAAGGTATGCAACGCTTTTTCTCGATTTTCGGCACCCAAAGCTCGTGAAATAATACTAGATCCACCAATACCTATGGCCATTCCTAAGGCAGCGATAAAAAAAGAGACAGGTAAAACAACATTAATTGCCGCAATAGCTATTGAGCCAATCCAATTACCAACAAAAATGGAGTCAATAAGAATATTAAGAGACATCACCAAAATACCTATCGAAGCAGGAACAGCCTGTTTGATTAGTAATTTTCCTATGGGCTCTGTCCCTAAGGCTTCAGCAGTGACTTTTGCCATTATGCAATCTCTATTTCAGTCTTTGCCCATTCATTAACCCAGGTTGCCAAGACATCAGCCCAATCATCGCGATCATTAAGGCAGGGTATTGTTGTAAATTCTTTTCCGCCAGATTCGTGAAAAATTTCTTCACCCTCCATTGCAATTTCTTCTAAAGTCTCTAAACAATCAGAAACAAAAGCCGGAGTTACGATGGCCATTTTTTGAATACCCTCTTTTCCCATTCTTTCAATAGTACGATCGGTATAGGGTTGTAGCCATGGATCAAATCCCAAACGAGACTGGAAAGAGGTAGAATACGTTCCATTTTTAAGTTTTAGTTTTTTTGCTACTTGTACTGTAGTCATTTCGCATTGATGGCGATAGCAGAACTCATGTTGTACAGCTCCTTTTTTAAAGCAGCACTTGCCATCCATTTTACAGTTTCCGTTACTAATGTCACTTTTTCGAATATGTCTTTCGGGAACACCGTGATAGCTAAATAATAAGTGATCATAGGCTACACCTTCAAGCTTTTCGGCAATACTTTTTGAAAGCACTTCGATATATTCAGGTTTTTTGTAAAACGCCGGGATATCTACAAATGTCATGTCTGGGAAATGCTGTTGCCGAAGCTCTTCTGCCAAAACTAAAATGGTTTCGGTAGTAGCCATAGCAAATTGAGGGTATAATGGCACAAGCATTACCTCGTTTACACCTTGATCATGTAATGTCCTTAATCCTTTTTCAATACTCATTGACCCGTAGCGCATAGCCAAACCTACCGGAATTGAGGTGCGTTGCGCTACTTTCTTCTGTAACCTTTCAGAAATAACAATGAGCGGAGAGCCTTCATCCCACCATATTTTTTGATACGCAGCTGCCGATTTTTTGGGCCGTGTGTTTAAGATAATTCCTTTTACAAGCAATGTTCTTGCCCATAGGGGAACGTCGATAACACGGGGATCCATTAAAAATTCACCCAAATATTTTTTTACATCTTTAGGGTCTGTACTGTCTGGCGACCCAAGATTAACCAGGAGAACACCTTTGCTCATAATTTTTCTTTTTTCGCAAAACAAAAATACAAACTATATAAAGGAATGTTGATAAAAACCATAAGAGTTTTTGATACAAGGATATGTAAATATTACCATAAGGATAATTTAGATTTTGATTGTTCGTTATTATACTTAAAATTTAACTGAGAAGTCATCCTGAATTCATTTCAGGATCTCATTACGTTTATTTTCAGTACACTGAGATGAGAAGCTGAAACAAGCCTGTGCTGAACTCGTTTCAGTATTCAGCTTGACACCAACCGTTTAGGTTAAATTACGGATCTTCATTATTTAGACTTTACAACGGCATAAACAACCTTATAAATTCGTTAAATTCTAATAAACTAAAAGTTGAGTAATTTTATTTTAGTATTTTTAGAAGATAAAAGCAAGATGAACCCAATACTACCAAAGCGTAAAGTAATTTGGTATAAATTGCGCAAAGGTACTAATTTACGAGTGTAAGTATAGGGTTACATGTGACTGTTAACAAACAATTTTTAGAACACATGAAACGTATAATCGTAGACGTCGAAAAAGACAAATTACCTTTTGTTTTAGAATTATTAGAGCAGTTTGATTTTGTTTCTGTATTAGCAGATACTACAGAAGAAAATCGAGGAATGTATGACTCAATAGTATCTTTACAAAAGGGTGTAGGTATTCCACGGGTGGAATCTGCCGAGTAATAGCGTTTTAAGTAAGACTCATTACATATTTTTTTGGAGTAGTGCCAAATTTCTTTTTAAAGGCAGCAATAAAGTGGCTTGCTGTACTGTATCCCACCTTTAAACCTACTTCATTTACATTATGACTTCCCGAAGCTAGTAGTTGTCGGGCTACTTCCATTTTGTAATCAAACAGAAAGGCGTATACCGGTTCTCCATAAATTTGTTTAAACCCATCCTTTAACTTTCTTAGAGGCAATCCTATTTCGTTGGCTAATTCTTGCAATGTTGGGGGCTCTGCCATTCTGGCGATTACTATTTGTTTGGCTTTACGTATTTTAAGAACGTTTTCTTCATCTACCAAAAAAGGACATTGCTCTGTATCTGCATCTTCCGGGCGGTTAAAATATAGGCTTAGCAATTCATAAGCCTTTCCTTTACAGTACAATAGCTTGATCGAGGGGTGCAAACTGTAATTCATTATTTGATTTAAAACAACGGCCATAGCAGGAGATATACTGGCATCTGTATAGTATTTTTTATCACGATTTCCTTGACCCAGGAAAGGAATATAGTCTGCTTCTTTAGAGAATAGCGAATGAAATTTTTTAATAGAAATTAAGACAGTAATTAACCAGGAATCTTTGTCCATTTCGAGATTCATAGGTAAATCTCGCTGTGGATTATACAGTAACAGAGAATTTTCTTCAACCAACGGAATAGTATAGCTTCCATTGTTAAAATTAAATTGTACGGCACCTTTAATACAAAAGTGGAACTGAATAAAACTACTATCAATATCTCTTATAACCCTTTGGTTATCATGCGTTTCATTTTGAAATTTTAAGATGAAGAAACCATCTTCTATTTGAGTTTCTTCAAGTACCCCTGGAGCGTTATTTTTTTGTTTAATTTCCATAAGAAGAAATGTGATTTATTTAGAAACAGTCTAAACTATCGAAAAAAGTTTCTTTGATGTCTACCAAAAATAAAGGTTTTTATTCGTTTTCATCTAAAAAACTATCGATAATACCGTATTTCGTTACTTATTATTCTTCTAGCGTTATTTTTTAAAGATTATGTAAAATATTTTTGTCAAAATTAATATCCTCTATAAAAATTAATGAGGCATAGGTTAACAAAAGGTTTACATTACAAGATATATCTAACGAGCACTAACATCTAGATTATCGAGTAAAAGGAATATACAATACATGGAGCCCCATTTGCAAGCGAACGGAAAAAATTTTTATGCCATTGGTCTTAGCTATAAAAAAGCAGATGCCGAGATACGAGGTCATTTTAGTATTGCAAATGATGCCAAAAGAAATATTTTGGTACAGGCTAAGCAAGAGGGAATTTTTTCTCTTGTAGTGATTTCAACATGTAACAGAACTGAATTGTATGGTTTTGCCGAACATCCTTTCCAGTTGATTAAATTACTTTGTGAGCATACACATGGTACTGTCGAAGAGTTTGAAAAAGTTGCCTATGTACATAAAAACAATACTGCAATTGCTCACCTTTTTAAGGTAGGTACCGGCTTGGATAGTCAAATCCTTGGCGATTTTGAGATTATTAGTCAGCTAAAAATAAGCTTTAAGCAATCTAAAAAGGAGGACATGGTCAATCCTTTTATGGAACGCTTGGTTAATGCTGTTATACAGGCAAGTAAGCGTATAAAGAATGAAACCGATATTTCTAGTGGGGCGACTTCTGTAAGTTTTGCCGCGGTACAATATATTTTGGCACGAGTACCTCATGTTTCTCGTAAAAACTTACTACTTTTTGGCACAGGGAAAATAGGTAGAAACACTTGTGAAAACCTTGTAAAACACACGAAGAACGATCACATTGTTTTGGTGAATAGAACCAAAACCAAAGCTGAGGAGATTGCCGGAAAATTTAATCTGGTCGTAAAGGATTATGCCAATATTCAGTCTGAGATAGCAACTTCAGATGTATTAATAGTGGCTACCGGAGCTCAAAAACCCACCATTTCCAAAGCATTGATTCATTCTGACAAGCCTTTACTGATTTTAGATTTATCAATACCCAGAAACGTAGCTGTTGATGTAACCGAATTACCAAATGTAACACTAGTGCATCTTGATGATTTATCCAAGATGACCGATCAGACCTTGCAACGTAGAAAGCAACATATTCCAAAGGCAGAAACTATTATTACAGAGATCAAAGGAGAATTTGATAACTGGTTAGAGACTAGAAAATTCGCACCTACAATTAAAGCGCTAAAAAATAAACTTACCTCACTAAAAGAAGCTGAAATCAATCTACAGCGCAAAAAGTATACAGATTTTGATGAAGAACATGCAGATATCATCAGCAGTCGCATAATTCAGAAGATTACCAACCACTTTGCTAATCATTTAAAGGATGAAAATACTTCGGCAAGCGAAAGTCTGGAATTGATACAAAAAGTTTTTCAATTACAAAATAAGTAATCTTGAGTAGAACGATACGAATAGGCACCAGAGATAGCGAATTAGCGCTGTGGCAGGCGCATACGGTGCAGCGTAGTTTAGTTGATCTGGGGTGCCAAACAGAATTGATACCTGTAAAATCAACTGGCGATATCATTCTGGATAAACCTTTATACGAATTAGGTATTACCGGGATTTTTACAAAAACCCTGGATATTGCTATGATCAATGGAGACATTGATATCGCTGTGCACTCTATGAAAGATGTTCCTACAGCATTACCAAAAGGTATTGTAGAAGCTGCAGTATTCAAACGAGCCAGTGTACTGGATATTTTGGTACATAAAGGTTTAGATTTCTTAAATAATAAAGGAACAATTGCTACAGGTAGCCTACGGCGTAAAGCACAATGGTTGCACAAATATCAGAAGCATACTGTTGTAGATTTACGTGGAAATGTAAATACTCGTATACAAAAATTAGCAGATAGCCATTGGGATGGTGCTATTTTTGCCGCGGCAGGATTAGAACGTATCGACCTTAAACCGGAAAATTATATAAACTTGGATTGGATGATCCCTGCACCTGCTCAAGGTGCTATGCTAGTGGTAGCCAAAGAACAGGATGATTATTGTAGAAATACCCTGGCAAAACTTAATCATAAATCAACTGAAATTTGTGTACATATCGAAAGAGAGTTTCTACGAGTATTAGAAGGAGGATGTACGGCACCTATAGGAGCGCTGGCTACGCTTGAAAATGACCAAATTGAGTTTACCGGGGCTTTATTTAGTCTGAATGGGAAAAGGAAGGTAGAGGTAACCCAAAAAGTAAACATTGGCGAAGCAAGAAATCTAGGGATCAGCTGTGCACAGGAAATATTAGATAATGGTGGGAGAGAGTTAATGCAGGAGATCAAATCGATAATTAAGTAAATATAAGTTAGCATCAGTTCCCTCTCCCTGGGGAGAGGGTTAGGGTGAGGAGCATGAATACGAAAACTCAAATATCAAGATTACTTCGAAAAGACCAGACTAGAGCTGAAGCTAAGTTGTGGAGACACCTTAGAAATGGGGGATTCGAAAATTTGAAGTTTAGAAGACAATACCCTATCAAAAATTACATCGTAGATTTCGTCAATATTAAATATCAAATAGTACTAGAATTAATTTTGTCAAGTAGTAAGAGGTCGATTAAGACTTCTTCTTCTGTAAAAGAAATTCCAAATAGGAGTATAATGGATAGTGAAGAACCCCTCACCCTAGCTCTCTCCTCGAGAAGAGGGAACAGCTCAGGGACTGTTTTGGCTTCAAAAAAACTATTACAATCTCAAAAAGAGTTGTTGCTCAATGCCGGAATCGGATTAGTAGAATACGATGCAATAAAAATTGAGCTTTTAGATATTTCAGGAATCAGAAGTATACAAAAGAATGCAATTTTTACCAGCAAAAATGCTGTACGATCAATTCAGAATTCAGAATTCAGAATTCAGAATTGTTTCTGCGTAGGTTCAAACACTAAAAAGCTTTTAGAAGAAAACGGGTATAAAGTTGCAGAAATTGCTCAAAATGCCTCAGATTTGGCTGAAATCATTATAAAAAAGTACAAAACCGAATCATTTTCCTTCTTTTGCGGTAATCTAAGAAGAAATGAATTGCCTGAATTGCTGAGTCAGCATAAGGTACATTTTACAGAGCACATTGTTTATAATACGCATTTGAATACGCGAAAATTTGATCGATCTTTTGACGGAATTTTATTTTTTAGTCCATCGGCAGTTCAAAGCTATGTAACAGAAAATGCTATGGGTGATAGTATTGCTTTTTGTATTGGCAATACAACAGCCTCTGAAGCTAAAAAATATACAAAAAAGGTAATTGTCGCAAATAAACCTACCGTAGAGAATGTGATTGTACGAGCAGTAAAATATTATAAAAACGATTTGTCATCTCAGACTTAAATCCTGGGAGCTATCGGAAAATACTATAAATGATAAAAAATTCCTGGAAATGCTACCTACCAGATAGTTAATAAGCTCGGGAAGACGATAAAATTATGACACAAATTAAAAACGATTTATTTCTTAAAGCCCTCAAAGGAGAACCCGTAGAGCGCCCACCGGTATGGATGATGAGACAGGCAGGACGATATCTTCCAGAATTTATGGCGCTAAAGCGAAAGTATGATTTCTTTACCCGATGTAGAACCCCCGAGCTAGCTTCAGAGATCACTGTACAACCTATTGATATTATTGGTCCAGATGCTGCAATTTTGTTTAGCGATATTTTGGTAATTCCGCAGGCGATGAATATTGGGGTAGAGATGAAAGAGGGTATTGGGCCATGGTTACCAAACCCTATTAGATCATTAAAAGACGTTGAGCAAGTTATTGTTCCCGACATTCAAGAAACGCTGGGATATGTAATGGATGCCATTAAACTTACCAAAGAACGGTTGGATAATCGTGTACCGCTAATTGGTTTTGCGGGATCCCCGTGGACGATACTGTGTTATGCGGTACAAGGTCAAGGATCTAAAAATTTTGATAAAGCCAAAGCATTATGTTTTACCCAACCGCAAGCAGCACATCAATTATTACAAAAAATCACAGATACCACGATCGCATATTTAAAGCAGAAGGTAGCCGCCGGTGTTGATGCTGTGCAGGTATTTGATAGTTGGGGAGGTATGCTGTCTCCTGTAGATTATCAGGAATTTTCATGGAAATATATCCAGCAAATAGTAGATGCTTTAAAAGATATGACTGAAGTAATTGTTTTTGGTAAAGGATGTTGGTTTGCTTTACAAGATATGGCAAAATCGGGTGCGTCGGCACTTGGTGTAGATTGGACATGTTCTCCAAAAAATGCAAGATATCTTACGGGTGGTAAAATTACCTTACAGGGTAATTTCGATCCATCGAGGTTGTTGTCACCGCCTGCCGAAATTAGAAAAATGGTTAAAACCATGATCGACGAATTTGGTAAAGATAGATACATCGTTAATTTGGGTCACGGTATTTTGCCTAATATACCTGTTTCTAATGCCAAAGCATTTGTAGATGCAGTAAAAGAATACAGGAGCGAATATTAAATTGACCTGAATTTTACGGTGTTAACAAAGACAAAACCAACAGGTATCTTTAATTTAAAATCTATGTCAATTTAATACAAAATGAACCTATGGAGCATTATAAAAGGATTAAGTTTACGCGAGATCGGCTTACTTACCTTTCTCATGTTTCGACAGCCACTTTTAATCTGGCCCACCCTTAGCACAACAAAACGAACGGTATTGATTTGTAACCAATTGTATGGAGATATTCATAATGGACAGAGTAAAGAAAATGCATTTAGGCATGCTTTATGGAATATTTTATACCAGTTTTACTTTAAAATTGCTCAAATAAAAAAGCAGTCATTTTTTGTTTAGGCAAAAAAGAAAACTCAATCATAGCCGTAGCTATGGTTGCTTTTTATTTTGAAGTATAAACGGAAAAGGGCAATTTTTGATGAGTAATTTTAAAGTGGAAGTGGTATTATTCTGTAAAGTTACCTATAACGTTAAGAAATGTGAACAAAAAGCTGTAGATTGGGCAAAGCAAGTCACAGATTTGCATGAAGACCTTTCTCCTAATAGTGAACTAGAGCGAGCAATGGATCTTCATAACAACAAAATTGGAAGAGATCTTTTTGTACAATTCAAAGATAGGTCTCACCTGGATTTGATACATCTTGTAAAACAAAAAACAAGAACCGCCGTTCGTGTAGAAAATAGTAGTGATATAAAAAATTTTCCAGACAATTTGGTTCATCTGTAGTATAATGAAAAAAGTATTTAGCAATTTAAATAAGAAATACGTTTTATTAAAACGAAGTTGGTCACCACAACAAAACTTGTTTTACGGTTTTTTAACCTACGTTTTGGGGGGATTTATCCTTTTAAGCCTTCCGTGGTTGCAAAAACAATCTGCCTCGTTTCTAGATCATTTGTTTATCGCTACATCAGCTGTTTCTACAACGGGATTAGTGACTATTAGCGTTTTTGATACCTATAATTTTGGCGGGCAATTAGTGGTTATGATTCTTTTTCAGTTGGGAGGCATTGGGTATCTTACGTTTACTACATTTATGATCTTGTCTACTACGAGAAGAATAACACATTGGCATAAAAGTCTATTAACTTCAGAATTTACATTACCGGTAACCATCAAAATTAAAGATTTTTTAAAATCTGTGATTCTTTTTACAGTAACTATGGAAGTTATAGGTACCGTTTTGTTTTTAATTGCTTTTATGCAAGAAGGGAAATCTTTTTCTGAGGCTATTTGGATATCTTTATTTCATAGCATTAGTGCATTTTGCACGGCAGGGTTTAGTCTTTTTAATTCCGGATTTACTGAATATGTAGATAATTCTTTTATTAATTTTATCATTTCATTTTTGGCTATTGGCGGATCTCTTGGATTTATTGTTGTCACCGATTTCATGCTATGGGTTAAAAGAAAGAGTCATCAATTAAGCTTTACGACTAAAATTATTTTCATCGGTTTTCTGCTTTTATTAAGTTTTGGCTTTTGCTTTTTTTATTTTGTAGAACCCACAGTCTCTCAATTATCAGGCAAAGAACGATTTCTAGCAGCATTTTTTCAATCTATGACAGCCATGACCACGGTTGGCTTTAATACGGTAGATTTTGGAAGTTTTATGCTCCCAATGCTCTTAGTTACTACTTTTTTAATGTACATAGGAGCATCTCCTTCTGGTACCGCCGGCGGAATGAAAATTACCACCCTTACTGCAGTTTTTTCTATCATGAAAAGCAGAATTAGAGGAAGTAAAAAGATTACCTTTTTAGGTAGAACAATCCCTTTTGAACGGCTCTATATAGCTACCTCGTCTTTTATATTTTATACGACTATTATCTTTGTAGGTACTTTTGTGCTTACATTTTCAGAATCGTTTGAGTTTGAACGAATTTTGTTTGAAGTGGCTTCAGCCCTGGGAACTGTTGGTTTAAGTACCGGAATCACCGGTGATCTTTCTGTACTAGGAAAATCTGTAATCATCATACTTATGTTTATCGGTAGGTTGGGTGTACTTACGTTTGGTCTCGCCATATGGTCTAAAAGTATAACTAATGAGGAAGGTGAGGTTTTAGAAGAAGATATTGCAGTATAATCTTTTGAAGCTAAAAAATTGCCGTTTAACGATATTAGTAATCCTATAATCAAGAATATACATGCTTGCTGCTATATATAATGCTATCAAAGCTTATTTAGGAACCTTTTCCCTTATTTCTAAACTGAAATTATGGAAATATTTTGCGATTCCGATACTGATTAGTGTAGTTGCCGGATGTACCTTCATGGCTTTGGCCTATACGTTTTCAGATACCATTGGGCAAATTGTCGCGAAACTATGGGTCTGGGAGTGGGGATCTGAAACCTTTGCCACGATAAGCACTTTTTTTGGAGGTCTCGTTATCTTTGTATTGGGGTTGATCCTTTATAAGCATATCGTCATGGCATTATCGGCTCCATTTATGAGTCCGGTCTCAGAAAAAATTGAAAAATATCTTCTCGGCGTAGTGGATACCAGGTCAAAATCATCATTCGTCAAACAGTTATTACGGGGTATTCGTATCAACTCACGCAATTTGATTAAAGAATTGTTATATATGATTCCGCTTTTAATTCTGAGCTTTATACCGGTAATTGGGATTTTGGGAACTTTTCTTATTTTTTTGGTTCAAGCCTATTATGTTGGTTTTGGTAATATGGATTACACGATGGAACGTTATTTTAACTATAAGGAAAGTGTTCAATTTGTTAAAAAACACCGAGGTACAGCTATAGGTAACGGAATGGTATTTGTTCTTATGCTTTTTATACCTGTAATTGGTTTTATTATTACTTTACCCATAGCGGTAGTAGCCGCATCTACCGAAACGGTGAACGTATTACGCAAAGAACAGGTAATTACAACGCCTAATTCGATAGTTCAAACTGAATCACAAAAGCTACACTAACTATTACTTACACTGTAACGTATGAAAGAGGTATTCTACAAATACATACAAGAATTACAAGATACCATCACTTCAAAAATTGAAGAAATTGATGGTAAAACCACCTTCAAAGAAGACATTTGGAAAAGACCTGAAGGTGGCGGCGGAAGAACCAGAGTAATCGAGAACGGAGCGGTATTCGAAAAAGGTGGGGTAAATATTTCTGCGGTACACGGGGCGCTTCCAAAAGCAATGCAACACTATTTTAAGGTAGGGGATTTGGACTTTTTTGCCTGCGGATTATCGTTGGTGCTACATCCCAAAAACCCTTTTGTTCCTACTGTACATGCCAATTGGAGATATTTCGAGATGTACGACAAAAATGGAAGCGTAGTAGACAGTTGGTTTGGCGGCGGACAAGATCTTACCCCATATTATCTTTTTGAAGAAGACGCAAAACATTTTCATCAAATTTGTAAAAACGCCTGTGATGCCCATCACCCCGAATTTTACACGACATATAAGAAAAAATGTGACGAATACTTTTATAACACGCATCGCGAGGAAGCCAGGGGAATAGGTGGTTTATTTTTTGATTATTGCAAAGCATCAAACGAGATGTCGATGCAAGACTGGTATTCATTTGTTAGCGATGTCGGAAATAGTTTTCTAGAGGCCTATATACCTATAGTAACGAGAAGAAAAGATAGTTCATACACAAAAAAACAAAGAAATTGGCAAGAAATTCGTCGTGGTCGTTATGTAGAGTTTAATCTGGTTCATGATAAAGGAACATTATTCGGTTTGAGAACCAATGGTAGAATCGAGAGCATACTGATGAGCCTTCCGCCTCATGTGCAGTGGCAATATGATCATCACCCAGAACCGGATAGTGAAGAAGAAAAACTAGTTAAAGTGCTCAAAAAATCGGTTGAATGGCTATAATGTGATTTATTTTTACTATATTGCAGGGCTGTTACAATAAATTTATAGTACTGTAACATAAATAATTAACACAATGGCCCTATGAAAAAAATTCTACTATTATGCATTGTTATCTTTGCGACCAGTTGTGGATACTTGTCCACCGGCGTATCAGATAACTCTAAATTTCCTAAATTTAAGAAGAACACAATTGAGTTCAAAAACAATACGATTCTTCTTACAAGTGGGTATACAAAAACTACGGCAGAAAAATTTAAAGCACGTGTAAACCTTCTAGAAGACAAGGCGAAGTTTAAAACGGTTGCGTTACAAGAATTGGAAAAAATCGAAAATAAAAAAGTAGATTTCGAAATTTTTGTAGATGAAGATAACGTAGAGAACTATATTTTTGTGTATGCTTGTGATTTCTATAAGTTAGATGAGCATAGAGCAGCACGTGTGGTAGCTAGCCTTAACGATCAATTAAAAGATGAATCCAACGATCAAAAGGTAAAATACAAAAGAATACATGGTCGATATTTCTTTACACCAACTTCTAAAGTTGTAAAGTTAAAGTATTTAAAAGCGTATAAAACGAAAAAGAAATTTCAGACAGAATATATTGTAGCCTCTAAATACGGTGGGATAGGATTATCTATAAGCAATGTAGAAGATGTAGATTTTGAAAATTCGATCAAGAAACTTGCAGTAAAATAATACCCCCTCAAACCAACCTTATAAAATGCCGCGTAAGGATTTACTTATCGAATCCGAGTGCGGCTTCTATTATTTATTTCGGTATTACTTTAAAACGAGCTATGAGAACTATCCTAATGCTTTTTGTATTTCATTTTCTTATAAGTTGTGCTCGAGAAGTGCCACCTACCGTAGAAAATATTAACAAAATCTTTGATTCTAAGGATTTTACATTCGAATTTCACAATAATGAAAACACTTGCCAATCTATAAGTTTTAGAAATGATTATCTGGTATTTAAAAGTGATTTGCCTACTGTTCGCCGAGAAATCACTTATGAAGAGGTACTTTTAATCAATGATTTCATTCAGAAAATTGTGAATGTTCATTCTGACAGTCTTTCGACCGATGATTCTTCATACTATGTTATTCAAAACACCGCGTATAAAACAGTCATTATTCCGCACCAAGAGGAATATTATTTTGAAGCCCTTTTAAAAACGTTACGGCTAAAATAGTTTGAATTGAAATCAATTTAGTAGTATTCTTAAAAAACCACGTTTTAATGATCTGATAAGCAGATTTATTTTGTTAATATCCGTTTCAATAATGTTATTAACCATCCTTATTTTTGCAATGTTTAAGCGTTAAAATATGTTGCATATTGAAAAAAATGATGAAATTGAGCAGTTACGCCAGATGGCAAATCACCTTGGTGCTGATTTTATAGAAAACTACAACTCTGCAAAGTTAACCTTTGACAATCATCACGGCAAAGGATTTATTTCTACCTACCAAATATTTTCAGGACTAATTGCCAAAGTGTATAATCTAAGATTAACAAAAGAGCTGAAGTTTACCAAAAAGGAAGTTGATAATCATCCAACATACTTTGTTTATTGTGTTAAAGGATACTATTTTCACAAATTTGAGAATGAATCTGTTTTAGAAAAAATAGCCAAGAATCAAAATGTAATTTTATCAGGAAACCATTTTGATGGACATGAAATTTATTTGCCGAGTGAAGTCGATTTGCAAATTAGCATTCTTTTTTTGAGTGCAGATCGATTCGAAAAAGTGGGAAATAAGAAAGCGAAACGTTTGGAAGGCGCTTTGAGTGATCTGGCTTTAAGCTTTGAGCTGGATCAAAAAAGTAATTTTTTTGGCGAGATTAACCCTGAAACATCTCAATTTGCAGAGGTGCTTGTAAAAAATAAAAGAATAGATGTAATTGGTATGTTGATCACAGAGGGTGCCATACTTAACACCTTGGCATCACAGCTACTCAATCATGAAAAGTATAGAAATGTATCTAGGCGTGTAAAAATTTCGAAAGGTGATTTGAATAAAATGATCGAGCTGGGAGATCATATTAAAGACAATATGAACACTAAAATCAGCGTAGATCAACTTTCTGAAATTTCGGGGCTTAACGCTAAAAAACTTCAGAAAGCTTGTAACTATCTATATGGCGAAACTATAGGAAATTTGATTCAGCGTCTTCGTATTGAGCGCGCTCGACAGTTATTACAAACTACAGAGTTAACTGTCTCTGAGGTTTGTTATAAAGTTGGTTTTTCTAGTCGTAGTTATTTTTCTAAAATCTTTACTGAGCATTTTGGGGTTCTTCCTTCTGATTTTAAGAACTCATTCTATACAGGAGAAATGATCTTTGAACTGAGCTACAAATCAAAAGCTTCAGAAGAAACTACTATTGATGACGTCGAGCATTTAGTTTCCGAAGCTATCGAAAATAACCTTGATCATTCAGTTACGGGAGCGTTAGTCTATCACTCTGGAGTTTTCTTTCAAATCATAGAGGGTACTAAATCAGAGGTTTTAAAATTATACGATAATATCTTAAAAGATAAACGACACCATACTGTAGAGTTGATTTGGAAAGGCGTTAAACCCAAGCGTACTTTTGGTGAGTGGTCTTTGGCGTTTCTCGGGGAAAAAGATACGAATATAAGTGGCAATAGTGCGAATCTTACATTTGCTAACCTGGCTCCGATTATGGAAGGAATAGACGATTCTGAAATTTTTTCAGATATCTTATGGCGTAGAGTCCTTAATATCTTGAAAGTTAATAGATCCTAAAAGGTGAATGTACCGAAATGCTATTTTAAGTCCATCTCGTATAATAGGGGTTAAAGCGAAGCGGTCATAATTCTGAGACATTGATAGTTCTGTCCTGAAGTAGTTCATTTGAATTGGTATTACTCAAAAATTAATGTAAATGCAGTTTCTTGATAGGGGATAGAATAGACGTTCAAATTTCCCCCATGTAAATGCATAATTTGTTTGGAAAGGCTAAGACCGATACCTGTACCCTCGTTCTTGGTGGTGTAGAATGGAATAAAAATCTTGTCTATTATTTCTGGTGAAATACCGGGACCATTATCTTTAACGACGATATATTTTTTTTCGTCTTTGGCATGGCCTGCAACAAAAGTTAATTTGGCATTTTGAGTTTTTTGAAGGGATTGAACTGCATTTTTAGAAAGATTCAACAAGACTTGAGTGATTAATTTTTCGTCAGCATAAATTTCAAGATCTTCGATATTCAAAATCAATTCAAACGAAACAGAGTCAAACCCTTTCTCCTGACTAGTCAAGACTTTTACTTTTTCTAACAAAGGTTCTACTTTGATAAGCTCTTTATCCGGATTTGGGACATTTAAAAAACTACGATAGGACTGTACAAAACTCATTAAGTCGTTTCCCTGATTTTTGATCACCTCTAATCCTTTGGCAGCATTGTATATTTTGTTTTTATCAATTTGGTCGGCCAGCACTATTCCCTTTTCATCTTTAAAATATCTTAATATAGATGCCGAAATCGAAGTGATAGGTGTTACAGAATTCATGATTTCGTGGGTAAGTACTCGTATTAATTTTATCCACGAATCGGTTTCTTTTTTGTCTAATTCGGTATTGATATCTTGTATAGTGATCAAATTTAACTTTTCCTTATTTAGCAAAATTTCATTAGACTTTATAGCCAGCTGTATGGTTTCTCGTTCGTTGGTTAACTGAAACAGCTTTTGCTCAAATGGTTGTATATTTTTAAATAGTTCATACAGCTTTATGTCGATATGAGCGAGTTGTTTGATATGATGTAATGGAGAATAATTTAATAACTTTTCAACTTTGGGATTTGCAAAAAGAATGTGCCCTTTATCATTAAAAGTAAGCATTCCAATTTCGGCTTGTTTAATAATTTCTCGATAGTATTGCTCTCGTTCCTGATTCTTTAGATGTACTTTTTGCATCATACTATTCAGGGTATTAAGACTTTGATTTAATTCGTTAAACGATTTGATATTCTCATGCTCTGGAAATCTAAGTGTAAAATCTTCATTCTTGATAGCATTAAAAAAGAAGGCAATTTTTCTATTATTACGGTTTACAAATGTAATTAGGAAAACAACCTGTATGATGAAGACAAAGACTAAAAAACCTGTTAAAATATAATGCTGTGCAAAAAATACAAAAGCTGTAAAGAGCGCAGTAGTAGCCAGTACTATCATCCTGATAATGCTCTGAATATAAAAGTTTCTACTCGCCATTATCGTTCAAATTTCTTTATTTTATTGTATAAAGTTTGTCTAGAAATTCCTAATTGGCTAGCGGCTGCACTATGATTTCCCTGATGCGTATCTAATGCTTTTTGAATCATGATACGCTCCATCTCGTCTAGCGTTTCTGGCTTGGCGCTTAAGGCCAAATCGGTATTTTTACTTAGTAGAAAGTCTGTAGGTTTGAGCACATTACCTTCAGACAAGATAACGGCTCTTTCTATGGTATGTTGCAATTCTCGAACATTACCTGGCCATGCATAGGTCAATAATTTTTCTTGGGCAGCATTATTTATTCTTACAGCGGGTTTGTTGTATTTTGATATGTATTTTTTCAGGTAGAAATCAGCAAGTATCAGAATATCATTTTCTCTATCGCGTAGTGGGGGTACTTCGATATGAATGGTATTAATTCGATACAACAAATCTTCTCTAAAAATGCCATCTGTAACCATTTGATCTAAGTTACAATTAGTGGCGCAAATTAAACGTATATCTACGGGAATGACTTTATTAGAACCTACACGAACTATAGTTCTGTTCTGTATAGCAGACAATAGTTTAGCCTGTGTTTGTAACGAGAGATTTCCTATTTCATCTAGAAATAAAGAACCTTTATTAGCAGCTTCAAATTTACCGGCTCTATCCTCTTTTGCATCGGTAAAAGCTCCTTTGGTATGTCCAAACAATTCACTTTCAAATAAAGTTTCAGATATTGAACCCATATCTACCCCTATAAACACTTCATTTTGTCGCGAAGATAATCTGTGCAATTCTCTGGCGATTACTTCTTTACCTGTACCATTCTCACCGGTAATGAGCACATTCACATCAGTTTTGGCCACTTTTCGTACCAGATTGAGTACCATCATCAATGCTTTAGAGTTGCCAATAATAAGATTGCCGTCCTGATTAATTACTTGTTTAAGACTACTCTCTTTTTGCTTTAATTCTTGTACCTCATTTTGAGATTTGCGTAATAGGTATGCCGAATTGATAGTGGCGAGTAGTTTGTCATTATTCCAGGGTTTCAAAATAAAATCAGAAGCACCTTCTTTGAGAGCTTTTACTGCAAGATCTACCGCTCCATAAGCCGTCATCATAATAACAGAAATAGAAGGTACTTTTTTCTTAATTTCTCGTAACCAGAACAGTCCTTCGTTTCCGGTATTAACGCCAGCCGAAAAATTCATATCCAACAATACAATATCATAAGTATCTAAATTGCGTAATGATGAAATTTGATTAGGATTCGAAATCGTATTGACGGTTTTGAATTCGAATTGCAATAAAATTTCAAGAGCACTTAATAGACTTTTATTGTCGTCGATAACTAAGATTTTCCCGTCTTGCATGATAAAGGGTTTGAATTCTAGAATAAAACTACAAATTAGAACCATTACATAACACATTGTGTAAAAAAACTGGACACTATTTGTATAATTATTTTACAATTCTAAATTCAGGTATGTAAAAGATTAATTGTAATTATTTGATTTTAAAAATATTACATTTTTGGCACATGATTAGGTTATAGTTTGGCATCAAAACGTTATTTAGATAGGTATAACCAATGAAGTATACAAATAACATCATATCATTTATACTCTTTCTTGTGTTTAGCACAAGTTATGCTCAAGAATCCTGGTCGTTAGACAAGTGTGTTAACTATGCAATACAACATAATCTTCAGCTTAAAGATTTTAAATACAATCAAGTGTCTAATAAAGAGACCTACAAACAATCCATACGAAGCCTTTTACCCAGTGTTAGTGCATACTCAGACTACAATCTTAATTTTGGTAGATCATTAGACCCAAATACTAGTAACTTCGTGAACAATGAATTTATATCTAATAATTATGCCTTAAATGCACAGATCGATTTGTTTCAGGGTTTTCAAAAAGTAAATGCTATTAAAGCATCAAAATTTTTGTATAAGGCTACCAACCAAGAAACGCTACATCAAAAATATTTGTTGGCCTTTAGAGTAATGGCTGCCTTTTATGATATTCAGTTTATGGAAGGTTTACTTTCTATATCCAAAGAACAAAAAGAGGTGTCACAAAATAACTTTGATTTGGTACAACGACAAGTAGAGTTAGGACAAATGGCTAAAGCAGATCTGTATGAAGCAGAATCTGCTTTGATTGCAGATCAATTAATAGTCACGCAAAACCAAAATAACGTAGTTGCTGCAAAACTAAGATTGATGCAGGAAATGAATCTTGAAAATGCATCTACAATTTCGATTACATCTTCAGTTGTAGATTTTAACGATAGCAACGCTTTAGAAACCCATCAGGATTCTATTTTTAGTAAGGCCAAAGTTTTTGTACCTATCGTTAAGGCACAAGAACTAAGAGCCAAAGCAGCAAAGAAACAATTAGCTATGGCCAAAGGAAATTTGTTTCCAACATTGGCAATTTCTGCAGGATATCAATCACGGTATGTAGATAATAATTTTGATAACGATACTGGCATGTTGGTTCCGTTTTCAACGCAAATAAAGGATAATGCTTCTCAATTTGTAGGCGTATCCATCAATATTCCTATAAGTAACAGATGGTCAAATCACTCTCGTGTAAAACAGCAGAAGGTGGCTTTAATGCGAGCCGAAAATAATTATAATCTTCAAAAACAAGAAATGTATCAGTTAATACAACAGCTTGTGCAAGAAGGAGAAGCGTTACGAACAGAATATGAGCAAAGCTCACAAAAAATGAAAGCACAACTATTGGCATTTGAGATTGCACAAAAACGATATCAAAAAGGAATGATCAATGCTATTGAGCTTAACCAATCAAAAAATCTTTTTGCCAATTCACAAAACGAAAATCTACAGGTACAATTGCGATTAAAAGTGAATGAAAGTACCTTAGACTTTTATAAAGGATTACCAGTATTTAACATTGATAGCACACCATAAAATGGACATAAAAAT
Organism: Aquimarina sp. U1-2; assembly: GCF_017897595.1. Classification (GTDB taxonomy): domain Bacteria; phylum Bacteroidota; class Bacteroidia; order Flavobacteriales; family Flavobacteriaceae; genus Aquimarina. The sequence continues at coordinate 17,010 of NZ_JAGKIK010000023.1, read as the reverse complement.
TGAAAAGAAAAAAGGACTAAGACCTAAACATTATGGGTATATTGTTATAGGGGTAGTATTGGTTTTTTTAAGTTGGAAAATTGCCTTCGGAAATTCGGCGGCTACCTTTAGAACAGATAAAGAAAAATTATCGATTGCAGAGGTCTCCTTCGGAAAATTTGATGATTATATCACTATAAATGGATCAGTAGCGCCGATTAGCACAATTTACATGGATGCTTATGAAGGAGGTAGAGTAACAGAAAAGTTAATCGAAGAAGGAGCCATGGTCAAAAAAGGAGATATTATCCTGAAACTTGAAAACCGAGGTCTCTATGAACAAATATTAGCAAGTGAAAACAACCTGGCATTAAAACAAAATGATTTGAGATCTACCAAACTTACTTTTGATTCCAGGCAAGTTGAAGGAAGAAAGGATCTGGTAAATTCAAGGTATGAATTACAAAGGTTAAAAAGAAACTACGAACAAAATAAAGCATTGTACGAAGACGAGCTGATATCGAAAGAAGTATATCTTACCTCTAAAGAGAATTATGATTTATCACAAAAGCAGTTCGATATCATAAAATTACAAACCGATCAGGATAATGTTTTGCGTAGCACCTCTTTAAAAGAACTAGACGCTGACTTGGCTAGAATGAAAAAAACATTATCAATGGTGTACGAGCGTATCGATCACCTTAATGTAAGAGCTCCTGCAGACGGTCAACTTGGGTTTTTAGATGCCGAAATAGGACAAAACATTCAGCAAGGTCAGCGAATAGGACAAGTAAACGTACTAACCGACTATAAAATTGAAGCAGCTATAGACGAGCATTATATCGATCGAGTGAAAAGAGATTTAATCGCAGTACTAGAGCGTAACGGAACCGAATACCAATTGCGCTTAAGAAAAGTATATCCAGAAGTGCGTAACGGTAAGTTTAATGTAGACCTGGTTTTTGTAGATCAAAAACCTGAAACCATCCGATCAGGTCAAAGTTATAACCTGAGATTACAGCTTGGTGCTTCAAACGATGCCTTGCTTTTACCAAGAGGAAGCTTTTTTCAGAGTACGGGTGGGCAATGGATTTTTGTGGTAGATGCTTCTGGAACTACAGCATGGAAAAGACCAATTAGAATCGGAAAGCAGAACTCAAGACATTACGAGTTGTTAGAAGGACTTGAAGCCGGAGAAAAAGTAATTACATCAAACTACGATAGTTTTGGTGATGCCGAAAAAATAATATTAAAGTAAGATGACCTCGAGGCAAGCCCGCGAGACATTCGTAAGAAACTGAATTTTAATTTCGAGGCAAGCTTCAGAGGTATTAAACCCTTTGGCGGTGCCAATAAATCAATCAAAAGATGATAAAGATAAAAAACTTAAAAAAGAGTTTTAGAACCGAAGAAGTAGAAACCCTAGCACTAAACGGTGTTAACTTAACTGTAGAAGGTGGTGAGTTTGTAGCCATCATGGGTCCTTCGGGATGTGGTAAATCCACTTTGCTTAATATTATCGGTATGTTGGATAATCCCACAGCAGGTACTTATCATTTTGGTGGTCACGAAGTAGGAGGGTTAAAAGAAAACCAACGCACCAAAATCAGAAAAGGAAACCTTGGATTTGTATTTCAGAGTTTTAATCTGATTGATGAGCTTACGGTTTTTGAAAATGTAGAGCTTCCGCTGATTTACCTTAACATGAAAAAAAGTGAACGCGAACAAAAAGTAAAACAAGTGCTTGAACGCATGAAAATTGCACATCGTGAGAAACATTTTCCGCAGCAATTATCAGGGGGACAACAACAGCGTGTAGCAATTGCAAGAGCGGTAGTAACCAATGCAAAATTGATTCTTGCCGATGAACCCACCGGAAACCTGGACTCAAAAAATGGGATCGAGGTGATGAACCTTCTTACCGAGTTAAACCAAGAAGGTACCACTATAGTAATGGTAACGCACTCTGATCGAGATTCGCACTACGCACACAGGGTCATCAATCTATTCGACGGACAAATTGTAACTGAAAGTCAAAATAAACCTTTCGAGGTAAATGCATAAACAACATCATTAAACACACAAAAATCTTAAGTCATGACAAAAGTATCTCAATACCTAGTAGCCTTAGTTCTTTTTCTGGTTTCGATCATAACTAGTTATGCTCAGGAAACTATTGCCGTAGATAACTTTGATAAAGTAATCGTTAGTCCACACATACAAGTAACTTTTGAAGAAGGAACTCAAGATAATGTAACTATAGAAAGTGCCAGTGTTGCCAAAAACAAAATTAATGTAGAAGTAGAAGGAAAAACATTAAGAATCTATCTAGATGGTGCAAAAATGGTTACTAAAACTGAAAAAGAGTACAATCACAAAGGGTGGAAAACCAAAAAACCTATGTACAAAGGTACCCAGGTAGTAGCAAAAGTAACCTACAAAACCCTGAACGAACTTTCTATTCGAGGAGAAGAAGTCATCCTATGCAAAAGCCCAATTAAGCAAGAAGATTTTAGACTTAAAGTATACGGAGAATCTAAAATTACTATGAATGCTTTAAAGACCGAAGAACTAAACGTAACCATGTATGGAGAAGGATATTTTGAAGTAAAAGAAGGAAGGGTGGAGCGTCAAAAATATACGGTCTATGGTGAAGGAGAAGTAAATACGCTAGGGATGAATAATGAAAGAACCAAGATCACTGCCTATGGTGAAGGAAACTTTAGAATCAATGTTTCAGATAACTTAAAGGTAACGGCTTACGGAGAAGCAAACGTAGCATATAACGGAAATCCGTCTGTCAATAAAGGAATCGTTATTGGCAAAGCAAAAATTCAAAAAATGAACTAAGTGCTCATCAATCACGCTTATTTCAACAATCAAAAAACGAACGGTTATGTTTAAAAACTATATCAAAGTCACTTGGAGAAACCTTAAAAGGCAGCCATTTTTTACATTTTTGAACACCTTTGGGCTTGCTTTGGGTATGGCTGGAGGTATTCTTATTTCTTTATACATACATAGCGAACTCAATTTTGATAGGATGTTCAAAGACGCAGATCGCATCTATCGAATCAATGCTGATGTAAAATTTGGAGGAGCCGAACAAGTGTTTGCCGAGGTATCAGCACCGATGGCCGAAGCCGTTCAAAAGGATTATCCTTATATCGAGTTGACTACCCGTTTCAGGAATAACGGTAGTATGCTGATTAGAAAAAAGGATGAATCACTAAACGTAAAAGAAAACGGTGTTGCTTTTACAGATTCTACCTTTTTTAAAATGTTTGGTATTGATTTGCTGTATGGAGATTCAAAAACCGCGTTAACCGAGCCTAATACGCTTGTAATGACCAAAACGGCAGCAGAAAAACATTTTGATGTTGCCGATGCTGTTGGGCAAACGTTAGTAATGGATAATGAATTTACCTATACCGTAACCGGGATTATTGAAGATATGCCCAAAAACTCATTTCTAAGAAATCATGGGATTTTTATATCCATGGCAAGTTATGAGGATTCTAGAAATGGTGAATGGGGAAATCATAATTATCCTACATTTATAAAACTTACACCTAATGCTGAAATTGAAGGTTTCCAAGCGTATTTGAATACTGTTTTAGGAGCTTATGTAATTCCGTGGGCGCAAGAATATTTTCCTGGGATCACTGAGGAACAATTTATCGCAGCAGGAAATCATCTACGCTATGATTCTATTGCTTTAACAGATATTCATCTGTATTCAGACAGATCTGCAGAGTTAAGCAGGAATGGTAGTATACAAAATGTATATATTCTTGCAGTAATAGCAATATTTTTAATTGTGTTGGCAAGTGTTAATTTCATGAACTTGTCGACAGCAGTATCGCTAAAAAGAGCAAAAGAAATTGGAATTCGAAAAACCTTAGGATCTAATAAAGCCGGATTAATCAGACAATTTCTGACTGAATCTAGTTTGATTTCATTTATTTCACTTCTGTTTTCAGTACTATTGGCAACCTTAGTGTTACCATTGTTTAATGAGCTGGCAGATACCAATATTACCATTCCTTTTAGCGATCCTTATTTCTCGATTTTACTATTGATCTCAGCTTTATTGTTAGGAATCCTTTCAGGATCTTATCCTGCATTTTTTATGTCAAAATTTGTTCCTGCCAAAGTACTCAAAGGATCAGGTAAAGGTAATATAGGGGGCAGTGGAATCAGAAATTCCTTGGTTGTAGTACAGTTTACAATCTCAATTTTTCTGATTGTAAGTACATTGGTCGTTTTTCAACAGCTCAAATTTATTCAAAATAAAGATTTAGGTTTTTCTAGAGATCAGGTCTTGGTGATCGAAGACGTATACAGTGCAGGGGATCAGGCTTTGTCGTTTAAAGAAGAAGTGCAAAAATTGGGGTCAGTAAAAAGCGCTTCTATGAGTAGCTTTTTACCAACACCTTCTGCTAGAACTGATAGCTCTTTTTTCATAGAAGGAGTAATGGATCAAGAGCATGCAATCAACATGCAAGCTTGGCGAGTAGATCATGAGTACATAAAAACATTAGGTCTTGAGATTATTGCCGGTAGAGATTTTGATCGCCAGTTTGTATCAGACTCTACGGCTATTATTATTAATGAGACCGCAGTAAAAAACATGGGTGTTACACCAGAAGAAGTTTTAGGAATGAGGCTTACACCTAATTTAGGAGAAGAAAACCAAACATTTTCTACAGTTATAGGCGTGGTAAAGAATTTTCATTTTACTTCCTTAAAAAATGATATAGCATCGTTAAGCCTTTCTTTAGGAAGGGACTCTGATGTGATGGTTGCCAAATTAGAAGCAGGAAATTTTTCTGAGTCCATTGCTCAAATAGAAAGCATATGGAATGATATGGCGGCAGAAGCTCCTTTTGCGTATTACTTTATGGATGAGTCCTTTAATAACACCTATCAGGCAGAACAACGATTGGGTCGTATTTTTATGACGTTTACTTTACTCTCAATAATCATTGCCTGTCTTGGATTATTTGGGTTGGCCACTTTTAATGCCGAAAGACGTATTAAAGAAATAGGCATCCGTAAAGTGCTTGGGGCAAGTGTTGGTCAAATCACGTATAAGTTATCGATTGATTTCTTGAGATTGGTAGGAATCGCTATTCTGGTTTCACTTCCTTTAGGTTGGTATGCCATGGCAAAATGGTTAGAAAGTTTTTCGTATCGAATTGAAATTAATATTTGGGTTTTTGTAATTGCAACGTTATTGGCGGTTGTAATTTCAATACTTACTGTAAGTTTTCAAAGTATAAAAGCGGCTATGGTTAATCCAACAAAAAGCTTGCGAGCCGAGTAAATCATCAAAAAACGAAAAGTTATGTTTAAAAATTATATCAAAATCGCTTGGCGAAACCTTCAAAAAAGAAAGGTCTTTGCTTTTATCAATATTTTGGGATTGGCACTTGGCTTTGGTTGCTCGATATTAATTTTCTTGTTTATCAACCATCATCTTCAATTTGACAATTTTCACGAACATTCAGATAGAATATACCGTGTGGTAACCGAGGAGCATCACGGGAACGAAATAGGATACGAAGCAGCTGTACCACCGGCTTTTGCTAATGCATTTAGAACAGAGTATGACTATGCAGAGAAAGTTGCCAAAATTTATTACCAAGATGCTTTGCAAATTAATATTCAGGATCATAATGACCCCAAACAGTTTCAAAATGATGTAGCATATACCGAACAAGATATTTTTGAAATATTGAGCTTTCCTTTATTGGATAAGATCAGCGGTCAGTCTTTATCAGATCCCAATACGGCATATGTTACTGAGTCTTTTGCAAAAAAAGTATTTGGAGGGCATAATCCTTTAGGTAAAAGTTTTGTCCTAGAAAATAATAAAACGATACAAATTATAGGGATTCTAAAAGATCTACCCAAAAACTCGACAGTCCAGGGCGAAGTATTTGTATCTTTTGTTACGTTAAAGGGTTCAGGGGATTTTGTGGCAAAAGATGTTTGGACTGGCATTAATTTCTCTTTGAAATGTTATACTTTATTACATCCTAATCAAAATGTGGCTAATATAGAAGAATCCTTGATTTCTTTAGTAAATAAGCATCGTCCAAAAAGTAAAAATGTACATCGTTATAAATTACAACCCTTAAATGACATTCATTTTAATAGTAATTATGGTGGTATTAATACAAGTTTACTTTGGATTTTTGGTCTTGTTGGCCTATTTCTTATCACTGTTGCCTGTATTAATTTCATCAATATTTCTACCGCACAAGCTTTTTCACGTTCAAAAGAGATAGGAATTAGAAAGGTGCTAGGAGGGTACAAGCAGCACTTATTTTGGCAATTTATTTCAGAAACCTTTATCATCAGTCTTTTTGCTATAATAATAGGTTGTGTCATTGCATTTTTTGCACTCCCAACGTTTAATAAGCTTTTTGGGCTTAGTTTGTCTATTTCATCATTAATGACTTTTGAAATGGTTGTTTTTGCGCTAATATTACTTGTAGTTGTATCTCTTTTTGCGGGAAGTTATCCTGGAGTGCTACTATCTAGAATTGTACCAACGTTGGCACTAAAAGGCAAATTAACACAGAAAGATACAGGTGGAAGATTAACCAGAAAAATACTGGTTACTGCACAATTTGCGATTTCAATACTACTTATTGTATCGACTATTGTTATTGGTAAACAAATAAATTATGCGGTAAATGCCGATTTAGGATTCAAAAAAGATGCAATAGTCATGGTTGCTATCCCAGAAGAGTTAGAAAAAATAAAGTTAGACGCACTTAAAGATCGCTTTTTTCAAATCGCTGGGGTAGAAAATGTAACCGCGTGTTTTGCGAGTCCTGGTGCAGCGTATAGCAATTGGGGAACCGGAGTAAAACTTGGTACTCGACCAGAATACGAAGAGTTTTTTATTTCTGCAAAGCTGTCTGACAAAGATTATATCGAAACCTTTGGTTTAGAATTGATTGCCGGACGCAATTTTAGAGAATCAGATTCGATTACAGAAGTAGTTGTTAACGAAAAATTAGCTGAAAAGCTTGGATTAACATCAAAAGAATTGGTAGGTAAACCTATTGAATTGAATGGAGGGTTTATAAAAGCAACCATTTCTGGAGTAGTGGCTAATTTTCATGACCAAAATTTTCATGAAAGTATTACCCCGATTTTTATTGCTCCACGAATTGATATGTATAGTGAATTTGCAATAAAAATTAGTGGGAAAAACGTAAATCCTACCCTTGCATCAATTGAAGAACACTGGGAAAAAGCTTTTCCGAAAAATATATTTGATTATACCTTTTTAGACGAACGTGTGGCTGAGCAATATCAAGAAGAACAACGGTTTTTATCACTATCCAAATTATTTTCTGGATTAGCCATATTTATTAGCTGTCTTGGGTTGTATGGTTTGATTTCATTTTTTGTCGCACAAAAGACCAAAGAGATCGGGATTAGAAAAGTACTGGGAGGAAAAATTAGCGATATCTTACTGTTGTTCACGCAAGACTTTTTCAAACTTATTCTAATTGCAGGAATAATTGCTTCACCTCTTGCCTGGTATTTCATGAATAATTGGTTAGAAAATTATCAGTACCGGATCTCTATAGATTGGTGGGTATTTGCTATTGCGATTGTTGGCGTAACGATTATCACAATCATGACCATAAGTTATCAGGCAGTTCGGGCAGCCTTACAAAACCCGGTAAAAAGTTTAAGAACAGAATAATAAAATCATCAATAAAAAATGAAATCATCTACATCTAAAATACTAATCGTACTATCCATTTTTATAGTAACAACTAAAAAGCTAATCGCTCAAATTGACAAGGTTGATAAGCCCATTGAGAATTTCGAAAAGCTTTGGTCAGCGTTTAATGATCGATATGCCAATTTTGAACTCAAAAATGTAGATTGGGATGAGGTGTACAAGAAATATCGTCCTTTAGTGAATGAAAAAACATCTAACGACTCGCTTTTTGAGGTATGCAGTCAAATGGTTAATGAATTGAAAGATGATCATGTCAACTTAATCGAGTACAAAAAAGGAAAAATTGTAAAGCTTAATGAAAATGCTACACCAACCAGGATGCTCGAGAAATTTCCAAAGTCAAAGAAAAAATCTCCAAATATCACTGATCTTATAAAAGTTACAGGTTCGACTTTGCACGCACATGGGTTTTCCGAATTTATAAAGGAGAAGAAGATTATAAGATATTCGACATCAGATCTATATGGTTATATAGACATTCGATCGATGCAAGGAATAAGTAAAGGGAAATTAAAAGCTATTTTAAGCGATGCCATAAATGCTTTTGAAAACAAGAAAGCGGTGATTATCGATGTTCGGTTTAATGGAGGTGGTGACGATAAGTTCTCATACCACATTGCCGGTAGATTTACAGATCAAACTATAGTAGGACATCGAAAAAAAACCAGGAAAAAAGGAACTAACGAGTTTACACCCCTTAAAACCTGGTACCTAAAACCCATGGGAGACAAACAGTTTTTAAAACCAGTGGTGTTGCTTACCAGTGATTATTCTGCAAGTGCTACCGATGTATTTACATTGGTGATGAATGAACTACCCAATGTGACCATTGTAGGGGACTATACCCGAGGTATTTTCTCGGATATGGATGATTTTAAATTACCAAACGGTTGGTGGGTTACGCTATCACATCAACAATATTTTTCAGCAGATATGATCAATTATGAAGGGAAAGGAATAGCACCTCACATTCAGATCGTAAATCCAATTTCAGATATCGAAGAGGGGTCGGATACAGTACTCTTAAAAGCTCTAGAAGTGCTTAAGGAAAAAGCAACGTCATCGATCAAAAAACCATAAACCAAAAGAACATGCACACGCTGTATTTCAAAATAGCAATTAGATATCTGTTGAAGAATAAACTGTATTCGTTTATCAATATCATTGGATTAGCCATAGGCATTGCATCTTTTATATTAATCATGGCTTATGTGAATTATGAGCGTAGCTATGATACGTTTAAAGGATCAGAAAATGTATACAGAGTGTACATGGATGCTTTGGTAGGAGAAACTTTTGAAGAATCTGATGCACAGACTTCTAATTACATTGGGCCCACCTTAAAACAAGAATTTCCTGAGGTATTAGAGCAAGTTAGAATCTATCGTTTAGAAAAAGTCACATTTAAATATGATGAAAAAATAATTGAAGAGATCAATGGCTCTTTAACCGATGAAACCTATCTAGATGTTTTTAAGTACCCGATTTTAGAAGGTGAGAGCAATAAGGTGCTTACAGCACCAAATTCAATTGTTCTTACAGAATCTTTTGCAAAAAAAATATTTGGTAACCAAAACCCGATAAGAAAAACCTTATCAGGATTTTATAATGGTCAAGAAGTGGTGCTAACGGTTACAGGAATTTTAAAAGATATTCCTAAAAACACGCACATGAAAACAAATTTCCTGATTTCTTTTAAGACATATAATAATTGGTTCGCTTCAGAAGAACAAACAAAATTGAATTGGTCATATTGTAATTTTTTTACTTACATCAAGATTGATCAAAATGCAAACAGAACAATTTTAAGAGACAAAATTATCGCTAGTGATTTTGAAGATGATAAAGAAGAACGGTATAATATAGAACCCTTAGAAGCAATTCATTTATATTCTGATAAGCCTTATGAAGCCGAAGTTAACGGAAGCGTGACACGCATTAGGTTTTTATCAGCCATAGCCTTTATAATTTTAATTCTTTCATGGCTTAATTATATTAATCTTTCAACTACAAAATCGCTGGAGCGCGCCAAAGAAATTGGAGTTAGAAAGGTGGTAGGAGCTCAAAAAAGACAAGTCATTTTTCAATCATTAATTGAGTCGTTGGTTTTAAATAGCATAGCTATCGCAATAGCAATAGGTATTGCTGTTATTGTATTACCAATTTATAATACTTTTACAGGAAAAGAACTCTACTTCAACCAAAGTAGTAGTATTAACTTCTTACCTGTTTTAGGCGTCATCCTATTGGGAATGCTACTGGCAGGACTGTACCCCGCTATTTTGCTTAGTAATTACACGCCAACAAAAGCGCTTAGAGGTAAAGTGCGTGCTTCTGCGCAAGGATTAAACATTAGAAAAGGGCTTATCATAACACAGTTTTTAGCAACAATTGTATTACTAATAGGAACCATTGTTGTAACAAGACAAATAAATTTTATAAAAGAGCAACCCTTTGGGGCGCAAGTTGATCAGGTGGTTTCTTTTCAAGGAGAATTTTTAAACGAAGTATCAGATTCTTTGATGAAGAACAGATATAAAATGCTAGAAACCGAACTTAAAAAATTACCTTTTGTACAAAATATTGCTAAAAGCCAGACCTATCCCGGTGATAGTTATGATAACTTATCATCATTTACGGGACTGAAATATCCTAATGGAGTCGAAGATTCAAAGAAAACATTTTACAATTATAGAGTAGACAAAAACTATCTCGATGTATTGGATATTAAATTGCTAGCAGGATCAAATTTTATTGGAGAACCAAGCAGAGAAAGTAATACGATTCTTATCAATGAAGCCTGTATGCGGGAAATTGAAATTTTTAACCCAGAAGATGCAGTACATAAAACGATAGGCTTTTTTGGTAGGGACTGGATAATTGCTGGTGTGATAGAAAATTATCATCATTTTGGATTAAAAAAAGAGGTCTTGCCAACTATTATTTTACATCGTAACAGTAGAAGCAATTTGCTGGTAAAATTAGATAAAACTGTTGCGTCTAGTGGTGGGTTAAGTACCACTATTTCTAAGATACAAGAAAAATGGACCCAAATACAACCGCAACGTACCTTCGATTACACGTTTCTTGATCAAAAGTTTCAGGCTCAATATGATGAAGATACCAAGTTTAATGACGCCTTCAGCATATTTACAGCTTTAGCCATCTTTATTGCGGCCCTCGGACTTTTTGGGTTAACTTCGTATACCTGTATACAACGTAAAAAGGAAATCGGTATTAGAAAGGTGAATGGCGCTTCGGTTTTTAAAATACTAAAGTTGCTCAACATCGACTTCATCAAATGGGTGGGTATTGCTTTTGTTATTGCGATTCCTGTTGCGTGGTATGCGATGAGTTTATGGCTCGAAAATTTTGCCGTAAAAACAACGATGAGCTGGTGGATATTTGTACTGGCAGGACTTGCGGCACTGGGCGTTACTTTATTAACGGTAAGTTGGCAAAGTTATATGGCGGCTAATGGTAATCCGGTAGATGCACTTAGAGATGAATAATTAGAAATCAACTTGTCCGCCGTGGCGGATCAAAAAACATTAAATCATGTTTAACAATCATATAAAAATTGCATGGAGAACCCTTTTGAAACATAAAGGATTATTTGCAATCAATATCTTAGGCTTATCCATTGGTATTGCAGCCGCTTTAATCATATTTCTTTTTGTTTCAGATGAATTGAGTTACGATCGTTTTCACGAAAAATCAGATCAAATTGTACGCGTTGTCCTTAAGGGTAAGATGAATGGCGAGTTGATTAAAGAAGCGGTTACTCCTGGCCCTGTGGCTTCCACACTTCAAGAAGAATTCCCAGAAGTGCTTCAAGCGACCCGTCTTAAATCTCAGGGAACACCCCAAATTTCTTATCAAAACCAAACCTTTAGGGATAATAAATTTGCATACGTAGATTCTAATTTTTTCGAAATATTTACCATTCCTTTCCTCAAAGGGAATTCGAAAACTGCATTAAAAGAGCCAAATTCCATTATTGTTACTCAAGAATTGGCTTCAAAATACTTCGGAAATGAAGACCCCATAGGAAAAACACTTGATTTTAAAGAATGGAATCAGCAATTTAAGGTTACCGGAGTGATGCAAAAATTACCCGACAATTCTCATTTTCATTTTGATGTATTTGGGGCTCTAGAAGGATTAGCTCATGCAAAAGAGGCACGATGGATAGAATCCGGATATCACAATTATTTACTCCTTGATAACCGAGCAGATTTTAAAGCAACGGAAAGTAAGTTGCCTGGGATAGTTGAGAAATATATGGGTCCCCAGATACAACAGTCAATGGGTATGACTTTTGAAGAATTTAAGCAGGGAAATGAAATAGGACTTTTTCTGCAACCTCTAACCGATATTCATTTACATTCAGATTTTGCCGATGTCACTAATCTCGAACCAGGGGGTGATATAAAAACGGTGTATATTTTTAGCGCTATAGCCATATTTATATTGCTTATTGCATGTATCAATTTTATGAATCTTTCTACCGCCGCCGCTTCCAAAAGAGCCAAAGAGGTAGGCGTTAAAAAAGTATTAGGGTCTTCAAAAAAAGGGTTGATCAAACAATTTTTGGCAGAATCATGTATTGCAACCATCATTGCAATGGCTATAGCAATGATTGCCGTTATAATAGTACTGCCATTATTCAATACGTTATCTGGCAAGGCACTGAATTTATCTTATATCATGGAACCCAGAATTTTAATGTACTTCGGAATAGCTGGGTTGCTTATAAGTCTTTTGGCAGGAAGTTATCCTGCGTTTTTCTTGTCTTCATTTAAACCTATTACAGCACTTAAGAACAAGTTTGTTAACACCGGAAAAACCAAAGGTCTACGAAGTGGTTTGGTTGTTTTTCAGTTTATGATATCTGTCGGACTTATCATTGCTACTCTAGTGGTAGATCAACAAATGGCATTCATACAAAATAAAGATATCGGCTATCAAAAAGATCAGATGTTAGTGTTAAGAGATTCGTGGATGCTAGGAACAGATGAAGAGGTTTTTAAGGAACAATTGGCCAAAGATCCTAGGGTTTCTAATATAACAATGTCTGGACATATTCCCGCGGGACCTTCGTATACAAATATGACCAGCATTTACCCAGGTCAGAATTCTGAAGCAATTCGAAGAAGTATTGTTTATCATATTGACGAACAATACATTCCGACCATGGGAATGAAACTTGTTGCAGGCAGAAATTTTTCTGAAGACTTTGGTGCAGAAGCAAATAACATGATCATTAACGAAACTTCTGCAAAGATTATGGGATTTGCAGATGACGCTGTTGGAAAGACCGTAACTATGGCCATCAATAATGAAGGAGGCATTAAAGTATATACGGTGATTGGAGTAGTTCAAGATTTCCACTTCAATTCGTTACATGAACCCATTGATCAACTCATAATGCTGAATAATAAGAGTTCGGGTCTTATTGTTCGAGCAAAAACAGCTGATATGGTAGGACTGATTGCAAGTGCCGAGGGCTTATGGAAAGGTTTCAACTCTGGAGAACCGTTTAGCTATGGATTGTTAGATGAATTATATAACCGAACCTATATCAAAGAGCAAAAAATGAGTGCCATCCTTAGAATATTTGCTTTGCTCACCATATTTGTAGCATGTCTGGGCCTTTTTGGACTCATTACTTTTACCGCAGAACAGCGCTTTAAAGAAATTGGGATCAGAAAAGTGTTGGGCTCTAGTATATCTCAGATTATGGCGATGCTGTCTGTCGATTTCTTAAAACTGGTCTTCATTTCATTTTTAATAGCATTTCCGTTAGGTTTTTATTTGATGAATATCTGGTTGCAAGATTTTGCGTATCGAATACAACTAGAGTGGTGGATATTTGCATTAGCGGGACTAATCACCTTGTGTATTGCTTTTATAACCATTGGCTGGAAAAGCTTTAAGGCTGCATCGATGAATCCAGTAAATAGCCTGAAAGCAGAATAATTTATTAAATCTTCAGTATCAAAAAACGAAAAAGTTATGTTTAAAAATTATATCAAAATCGCGTGGCGAAACTTACTTAAGAACAAGCTCTTTTCAATGATTAACATTTTTGGATTATCCGTTGGGTTGGCTACCTGTTTGTTGCTTACACTATATATCATGGATGAAACGAGTTATGATAAACATCATACCGATGCCGATCAAATTTATAGAGTTGCCATGGAAGCGTTAGATGATCAGATTGCTACAGTTTCTGCGCCTATGGCAGAAGGACTTAAAAATGATTATCCCGAAATCGAAGAGGCTGCCAGAATGTTGAAATTTCCCAATGTAGAGAAGTTTTTGCTCAAGGATGAAACCAAAAACAAACAATTCTATGTGAACCATGGTTACTATGCCGATTCAACCTTTTTTAAAGTACTTACCTATGATTTTGTTTATGGAGATCCAAAAACTGCTTTAAATCAGCCTAATAGCATTGTGATTTCTGAAGAAGTTTCCAAAAAGATGTTCGGGGATGTCAATCCGATAAACAAAGTTATTGGTATTGAGATACCGTATGCCAAAAATGAATATTCGGTAAAAGGAGTTTTTAAAGATAAATACAGATCACATATCAATGGAAACATCTTTTTGTCCATGAAAAACTCTGATATGGGACAATGGATCGATCAACAAAAAAACTGGGCGACGAATAACCTTTTTTATACCTATATAAAACTTAAAAAAGGAAGTAGTGCATCTCAACTTGAAGCAAAGTTTCCTGCTTTTGTCGATAAATATATAATGCCAGATATGACTACTCCTGGTATTACGAAAAGAATTTTTTTGCAACCACTGGCTAGTATTTACTTAACTTCAGACCTTCAATGGGAAGTAGCTGCAAATGGAAGCATGACTTACATTTACATTTTTAGTGCTATTGCTGCATTCTTGTTATTAATTGCGTGTATTAATTTCATGAATCTTTCCACTGCGCGATCCGAAAAAAGAGCCAGAGAAGTTGGTATGCGAAAAGTGCTTGGAGCCAAAAGAGAGGCGCTTATCTTTCAATTTTTAGGAGAATCAATGTTATTGTGCGTCCTATCTCTGGGCATTGCGATTGCCTTAGTATTTCTTATGTTACCAACTTTTAATATACTTACGGGCAAAGAACTTGCATTAGCACAATATCCAAGTATTGTTTATTGGATTTTGGGCTTTACCTTGTTAACGGGATTGCTATCAGGATTGTACCCTGCATTTTATCTTTCCTCGTTCGCACCTATTACAACACTAAAAGGAAAACTTGTCAACTCATTTTCGGCAATAGCGATACGAAAAGGACTAGTCGTTTTTCAATTTACCGTTTCGGCATCACTTATTTTGGTAGGAGGAATTATATGGCAGCAAATGGAATTTTTACAAAAGAAAGATCTCGGATTTAAAAAAGATCAACAGCTTGTAATTCCGCTACGCAGCGAGGTAGCTGCAAACAGTTATGAGACGTTTAAAACAGAATTATTGAAAAACCCGGATGTCGTTTCGGCTAGTGCAGGAGATAGTTATCCTGGTTTTGAAATGTTGAGTGATAATTCTTTCTATGCCGAAGATAAAACCATGGAAGATCATGTGTGGACCCATTTTGCTAGATCGCAAGAAGGTTATGTAAAAACCTTAGGGTATACATTACTACACGGCAGAGCTTTCTCTACAAATACATCCAAGGATTCATTAGGGATCATTCTTAATGAAATGGCTGTAAAAAATCTAGGATACGAGCCAGAAAATGCAATTGGGCGAAAGATCTATTATGAATGGGATAAAGAAAAATTTCATTTAGAGATTATTGGAGTCATCAAAGATTTTAATTACAAAAGTCTTCATGAACCCATAACACCATTTGGGATTACCAGAATCACGAGTGGGCAGGCCAATTATTTCATAGCAACATTACGAGATGGAGTAGATTATCAAAGTACTATTGCTAGTATCAAAAATACCTGGCAAAAGATAAATCCAGAAATCCCTTTTGAATATTCGTTTCTGGATCAGGATTTTGAGAAAAACTATGTGACAGAAACACAAACGTCTAAGGTTGTTTTTAGCTTTATGTTTATTGCCATTTTTATAGCCTGTATAGGATTATTTGGTCTGGCATCTTTCACCACAGAACAACGTAAAAAAGAAGTTGGGATAAGACGTGTGTTAGGAGCTTCTATTATGGGGATCACATCAATGCATCTTAAAGATTTTCTAAAACTAGTGCTTTTGGCAATGGTAATAGCAAGTCCTTTGGCATACTACCTTGGATACAAATGGCTTGAGAATTTTGCATATAAAATCGAAATGAGCTGGTGGCTTTTTACCTCTGCTACTGTAATTGCACTACTGATTGCGTTTGTAACTGTAGGTTTTCAGGTGATTAAAGCTGCAGTAGCCAATCCGGTTAACAGTTTACGAACAGAATAAAAAACAAATACTATGTTATTACAACTAAATAAAATATCAAAATGGGTACAATCTGGAGGTCAAAAAACATTCCTGCTTAAGGATGTAAACCTTTGGGTACACGAAGGAGATTTTATTTCAATAATGGGGCCTTCGGGATCTGGAAAAACAACTTTACTCAATGTAGTTGGAATGCTAGATGGGTTTAATGAAGGTGAGTATACCTTTCTTGATGAACCTGTGCACACGCTTAAAGAAAAACATAGAGCAAATTTATACAAGCAATATATCGGTTTTGTGTTTCAGTCATATCATTTGATTGATGAATTAACGGTAAAAGAAAATCTGGAAATGCCCCTGTTGTACAAAAAGCACGGTGGGTCTGAACGAAAGGCTTTAGTAGCCGATATGTTAGATCGCTTTAATATTGTAGGCAAAAAAGATCTTTTCCCGCCACAGCTAAGTGGTGGGCAACAACAATTAGTTGGGATTGCCAGGGCACTTATCGCTAACCCTAAACTTATACTTGCCGATGAACCAACTGGAAATCTAAACTCTAAGCAAGGAGAAGAAATCATGGAAATTTTCAAAGAGCTAAATAACGAAGGAGTAACAATCATCCAAGTCACCCATTCAGAAAAAAATACTAGTTACGGTTCTCGCATCATTAATTTGTTGGATGGAGAGATTGTGTAAATAATTACACAGCTAATAAGCTGTAGTAGCCACTACTTGATCTGACAGTTGTTACTTATCCGACATCATGCCTTTGCGCTAAATTTATTTCTTTCTCAACTACCTCTTGATTTATGGAGGCAGTTTGTGAAAGAAATAAATTTTCT
>NZ_JAGKIK010000022.1 GCF_017897595.1 Aquimarina sp. U1-2 | reverse complement strand
TTGCTAACTCTAATAGTCCTAACTTTGGTTTGATGATTTTTTCTTCTGTGTTCATCTGACAAATATTTAAATTGATTTAAACTAAATTACTAAAATTGTCAGATTAAGTATTAACTATTACAAATAAGCTCCTTCCCCTCTTACGGGGAAAAGGAGCTTATTCGTGAGAATATCCATCTACTTCAATACCTAGCATGAGTTCATGACAAAAAAAGTCTAGGATACCTGTTGTGTATTTATTTTTTTTAAATCCGTCAATTCGAGTGCTTCGACCCGAGGAAGAAGTGTATCGAGAATAGGATTTTGGATCCGAAAAGCTATTCTCGATACAATTTTTCTTCATTTTATTACGAAAAATCACTTGAGTTGACGCTTTTCTCTACTGTTTCTTTCATAATGCACAACGAGTTCTAGAATATAATTATCTATAGGTTTTTGTCTATGAAAATCATAGCCATACATTTGTTCTCCTTTCAACTTTAACCAAAGAATAACCTCTGCTTTTGTGCTATTATTCCTTAATTGCCTTGCTAGCTCTTTTAATTTTGGATTATATGGGATTATCTTTCTTTTCTTGCTCATTTTACACATCCCAGCCCCTCTCGAGAGGAGAGTTAGTATTAATTCAATTGTTCAAATCTTTGCACTAGTATAACATCTACTCCGTTTCCGGAGCCACTGTAAATTGTCGTATAGCGGCGTTGGGCTCTATAATAGTATATCCTTGCCAGAATTGCGGATCGTATTGGGATAAATACTGTGGTTTGATTGATTTGTTTTCTTTACTGTTTTTGTAATCAGTTTCTGATAATTGTTTCGAATTAAAAACCACAATCTCATATTTACTCACAGTATTGAAACCAGCATCGATATCTAATGATAACTCATTTTGTTTTCGAGGACCTTTTACATGTTTGTTTTTTTCGATTACTTTTAAGGGGCGATCAACTCCAAAATAACTACCACGATACATTTCAAGGTATTTCAGATCGTATTTTTGGTTAGCTCCTTTGTTGAATAACATCTTTGCTTTATATAGGTTGTCTTGATATTGAAGCCCTAAGAGCTTGAAATTTTTAAGATTTCTCACATTTTGATAATCCACTCGAACTACCGCAAAATCTTCTGTATTTACATAGAGGGTTCCTTTAAAATCTTCTTTTCTTTTCGGTGAAAAATTGATGATGTAAACGCTATAATCATCAATACTTGTATAGTCCACAAGCTCAAAAGCATATCGGTTTGATTTGTTTAGGAAATTAGACATCACATCTTCATTGAAAAAAAGACTGGACATAAGGGTTTTAAGTCCAGATTTTCGATGTTTCAAAAAGTCACTTTTGTCTTCTTTATTGTCCTTGATTTCATCTTTGACTGCAGTTGCTTCGCTATTGTTTTCAAGAATCGAATCTACCTGCACCTTGGTTCCAAAAATTCCTGATTTTATTTTTAGGTAAGAATCGGGTTTTACATTTTTCATAAAAATGTCTTCCATACGTTTAGACATAGCCTCCATAGATACTTCATTGTTTTTATCGTATAATTCGGCTGCTTTAATAATATGTAGCTTTCTTTTCTCAAAATCCCCGTAGAGATCGCATAAGGTCTCTGTGTAATATTGCGACTTTCTCGGAATAATAGACACCACACTATCGATAAGTTGTTTATTGAGCTCTTCGATAGTTGATTTCTTGAAATCAACATGTAGTTTTTTAATAGTATTAAATTCGGATTCTCTAAAAAATAGACGTTTTTGGGATAGCCCAAAATTATAGTTCTGATCTAGACGGTTCTTCACGTTTTCTATAATCTCATCAATAGTCAAATTCTTGTTCGATACATAAACACTATTTAATTCTATAGCCTTAGGAGCCAAATAAATAATACTATCGGTAGGCTGATGTACTGCTATTCCTACTTTTTCATATCCCATGGATGAAATATAGATTGAATCAGGTTGAGATTCATTGTTTTCGAGAGTAACATTAAATCGCCCTTCTTCATTAGTTATAATTCCCTGATTTTCTGATAGCTGTATGGTTGCATAAGGGATAGGCTCGTTAGTTTTTTTATCTACTACTTTAGAAGTTATGGTTTGAGCGGATGCTACTGTAGCAAAAGAAAAAAATAAAAGAGTTACCCTGATATTTTTGTATGTCATGATTTGAAATTTGATTTAAACTACTATTCATTATTTTAAGACGTTTTTTTGATACAAAAAGTTGCCTGCTTCCTATTAAAAATAAGACTGAATAGGGAAAAATTTGTTACACGGGACCTTCATTAAAACAAAAATCTTATGATGATTTCCAGTCGAGTAACGATCGTTTATTATGAGATATATCAGTATCTTTACCCTATAAAATTTATTCTTAAGAATGCAATTATTTCGAAGAAACAGACGACTTAGAACCAATGATGCCATTCGTTCTTTGGTTAGAGAAAATTATATCACACCACACGATTTTTTAGTCCCTCTTTTTGTAGTAGAAGGTAAGTGTGTGAAAGAAGAAATTTCTTCAATGCCGGGATATTATCGGTACAGTTTAGATTTACTCCAAAATGAAGTCAAAGAACTTTGGTCTTTAGGGTTAAAATCGGTGTTGCTTTTTGTAAAAGTTCCTGATGCGCTTAAAGATAACGAAGGTAATGAAGCATTAAATGATGACGGATTGATGCAAAGGGCTATTAAGACCGTAAAAGACGCAGTTCCCGAAATGCTGGTGATGACAGATGTTGCCCTGGATCCCTATTCGTCATACGGTCATGATGGGATAGTCGAAGATGGAGCTATCGTAAATGATAAAACTTGTGAAGTGTTGGCACAAATGTCTTTATCTCATGCTCGAGCAGGAGCAGATTTTGTAGCGCCCAGTGATATGATGGATGGCCGCATTATGGCC
This sequence comes from Aquimarina sp. U1-2, assembly GCF_017897595.1. Lineage (GTDB taxonomy): Bacteria > Bacteroidota > Bacteroidia > Flavobacteriales > Flavobacteriaceae > Aquimarina. Next base: position 50,961 of record NZ_JAGKIK010000022.1, on the reverse strand, counting down.
ATTCGAGAGTTGCTAGAAAAAGAGAACTTTAAAAATACAGGAATACTAAGCTATAGCGCCAAATATGCCTCTTCTTTTTACGGACCTTTTCGAGATGCTTTAGATTCGGCGCCGGGGTTTGGAGATAAAAAAACCTATCAAATGGACTTTGCAAATCGAAGTGAAGCGCTTAAAGAAACCTTAATGGATATAGAAGAAGGTGCCGATATCGTGATGGTAAAACCAGGATTAGCGTATCTTGATTTGGTCAAAGAGATTAAGGATTATGTAGATGTTCCTGTAGCTGTATATCAAGTAAGCGGTGAATATGCGATGTTAAAAGCTGCTGCAGAAAAAGGATGGCTTGATCATGATGCAGTAATGCTGGAACAATTAGTGGCCTTTAAAAGAGCTGGGGCACAGATTATAGCGAGTTATTTTGCCAAAGATGCCGTAAAGCTTTTAAGTTAAATCATTAATGTTTAGTCAGCTGAGTTACTAACTTTCGAATACAACCTTTTACATGCAAACAAGTAGAATCGCACTTATTATTTTAAGCATCATTGCCATAAGTTGCCAATCTGAAAAAAAACAAAAAGAAACTATAAAAATTGGTAATCAGCAAAAGGAAATTTCTGCTTTTGATACCGGCAAGAAGATTTTTAAGGGTAAAGGAAAATGTTATACCTGTCACAAAATAGATAAAAATTCTATTGGCCCGAGTATACACAAAATTGTTGAGATTTATAAAGAACAGGATGCAGATTTAATTGCTTTTTTAAAACAGCAGGCAGAACCTATTGTCGATCCTGAAACTTATGCTGTTATGAAGACAAATTTTGCTATTATTAAAACATTTTCTGAAGAAGAACTAAAAGCTTTAGAAGTTTATATGACAGAAGTACAGAAATAATAGCAGCGTTACTCATCAAAATCCGTATTTTCGTAGTATACCTAATAAAACATGACCTTACTTATATTATACGCCGTTGTTTCCATTTTTTTTTCGTTTCTATGTTCAATTTTAGAGGCCGTATTGCTTAGTGTGACCCCGACCTTTATCAACCTTAAAAAAAAGGAAGAAAAACCCTATGCAACTACCTTAGAAAATCTTAAAAAAGATGTAGATCAGCCTTTGATCGCCATTTTAACCCTGAATACTATTGCGCATACTGTTGGTGCTATATTAGTTGGGGTACAGGCCGAAAAATTACCGTATTCTTTTGAGATACTCGGAGTTAATGTCGTAGGTGTGGTATCGGCGATTATGACCATATTAATCCTGGTAGTTTCTGAAATTATTCCCAAAACTATAGGGGCTACATTTTGGAAGCAGTTGGCTAATTTCACATCAAAAGCGTTGATCATCTTAATCGCTCCGCTAAAATATACTGGAATATTATGGTTACTTCAGCTAACTACGAAACTAATAGGGGGTAAGGGGCATCACGGTTCTGTATTGAGTAGAGAAGATTTTAGGGCAATGGCAGATATCGCTGAAGAAGAAGGAGTATTCGAAGAGTCTGAATCCAAAGTAATCAAAAACTTGCTTACCTTTAAAGAGGTATTAACAAAGGATGTCATGACTCCCAGGACGGTTATGAAAATCGCTTCAGAAGAAACCACTATAGAAGCATTTTTTAAAGAAAATCAAAATCTTCGTTTTTCTCGAATACCAGTCTACAAAGACAGAGCCGATAATATCACAGGGCAGGTGCTAAAGGATGAAGTTTTTAAAGAAATGGCCAATCAAAATGGGCAAAAAACACTTGCTGAAATTAAAAGGCCCATCTTATTTACCCCAAGAAATTTACCAATACCTGATTTGTTTAACGATCTTGTACAATCCAAAAATCATGTAGCATTGGTAGTCGACGAATATGGATCTGTAAACGGTCTGGTTTCTATGGAAGATGTTATAGAAACCCTTTTAGGATTAGAGATCGTAGACGAAAGTGATACGGAAACCGATATGCAGGTCTTGGCCAGAAAAAATTGGGAGAACAGAGCAAGAAAATTGGGTATTCTACAAGATGAAGAAGAAAATGAGTGATGTTGCCTATATAGAGACTCCGCTTGGCATAACTGCGATAACCGGAGATCAAGAAGGGATATCAAAAATTTCTATTAAGGAAGAGTCTAAACGAACAGTCTCAAATACCATTCCTTATCACTTACAAGAAGCAGTGGTACAGTTTAAAGAGTATTTTGAGGGTAAACGTACCGATTTTGATGTAAAACTTAATCCGTCAGGCACCGATTTTCAGAAAAGAGTATGGAAAGAACTGCTTCACATTCCTTATGGTCACACCACGACTTATTTGGATATTGCAAAAAGACTCGGGGATCCAAAATGCATACGTGCAGCGGCTTCTGCCAATGGTAAAAATCCGTTATGGATCATGATTCCCTGCCATCGTGTAATTGGTAGTGATGGTTCACTTACAGGCTACGCCGGTGGTTTATGGAGAAAAAAATGGTTATTAGACCATGAAAATCCGGTAAAACAACAGACTTTATTTTGAAATTTTTGATTGGTTTCAAAAAATGAAACTGATATAGTGTAGTATTGCAGGTGTAAGCGTTCAATTTTTTAAGTAAATTGAAAAAGTATAAATTCAGATTATGTATTAAACCCGAATTATGTATTAAAATTTCATACTGAAGGTATTTTAAGCCGTAATAGATTTTATAATGCAAATCATTTCATTTTATAAAGTTATATCTAGTAAATCATCGTATGCGTATTCTTAAAAAAATTTTGAAAGTATTCTTAGCAATTATTATTTTATGTGTTCTCCTATTGTATGTTTTTGATAGTGAGTATATCCTGAAAGGTGTACGAGTGGTATACATGACAGGGCATACTACAGCGTACATCGATGATTACCATCATTTTGATAATCATACTATTGAAAATGGTTCTTCTACCATACCATGGGCACTTCACGACAACTATAACACTGTATTGCCCACGCATCGATTACAGGAAATTAATGAGAAGTTAGGAACAGTAGCGTATTTAATTATTAAAAACGACAGTATCTGGTATGAAAAATATGCCGATGGGTATGGCACAGATTCTAAAACCAATTCTTTTTCTATGGCAAAAAGTATAGTTACCGCCTTACTGGGGAAAGCTATAATGCAAGGACATATAAAAAGTCTCGAGCAGCCTGTAGGTGATTTTTTTCCTGAATTTTCTAATGGTTTAGCGGCAAAAACAACGGTAGGAGACCTTTCTTCTATGTCATCTGGACTCAATTGGGAAGAAAGCTATAAAAGTCCGTTTTCTATAACAGCCAAAGCCTATTATGATACCGATATCAGGGAAGTGTTATTGGGATTAGAGGTAGTTGAGACCCCAGGAGAAACCTTTAAGTACCTAAGCGGAAATACGCAATTGTTAGGGATGGTGATCGAAAAAGCAACAGGAAAAACAGTATCATCATATTTAAGTGAAAATTTTTGGAAACCCATGGGAATGACTCATAGTGCATTATGGCAACTTGATAGTGAAGAAAGCGGAATGGAAAAAGCGTACTGTTGCATAGCTAGCAACGCAAGAGACTTTGCACGGTTTGGCGTATTGTTTAAAAATGAAGGTGTTTTTGCTGGGAAACGAATTTTACCAGAGCGCTTTACCAAGCTAGCGACTCAAAAACGATTTAAAAACGATGATATGTATGGTTATGGTTTTTGGCTATCTGATCATTTGGGTAAAGAAATTTTTGCGATGCGCGGTATTTTGGGACAATATGTAATTTGTATTCCCGAAGATGATGTGATTATTGTACGATTAGGGCATCAACGTGGTAAAAAGGCAAAAGGAACATCCTTTACCAACGATTTTTATATTTTTATTGAAGAGGCTTATAAAATGCTTGGTAATGCTGCATAAAATACGTCTTGAGCATATTTTATTTCTGGATATAGAAACGGTGCCAGAGCACTATGATTTTGAAGAGTTAAGTGATGAAATGAAATTGCTCTGGGCAGATAAAACCAAGTATCAGCGTAAAGACGAATTTTCTCCTGAAGCTTTTTATGATCGCGCAGGGATCTGGGCCGAGTTCGGTAAGATTATATGTATTTCTGTAGGCTATTTTACGTTGAAAGGCGAGATGAGATCTTTTAGGATTACCTCTTTTCACGGTGAAGAAAAGCAACTGTTATACGATTTTAAGAATCTTATAGAAATGCATTTTAGCAGTCCATACCACGTACTTTGTGCCCACAATGGTAAAGAATTTGATTTTCCTTTTATTGCCCGGCGAATGATAATAAATGGTATTGCGCTACCTTTTAAACTTAATCTTTTTGGTAAAAAACCTTGGGAAATACCACATTTGGATACGTTGGATCTTTGGAAATTTGGAGATTATAAACATTATACATCGCTAAAGCTATTAACCGAAATTCTCAAAGTCCCTTCACCAAAGGATGATATTGATGGTAGTCAGGTAAGAAACGTATATTATGAGGATCGGGATATCGATCGAATCATTGCCTATTGCGAAAAAGACACTGTTGCAGTAGCACAGATTATACTTCGTTTACGGCAAGAGAATGTTCTGGATAGCGATGAAATTATTTCAGTTTAGTACATTATCTGGGCATAAATCGGCTATGATCTTCTTTGTTTATTAGTGGTTTGTCTTCAGATAGTGTCCTTGTATTTTCTGGACTTTGATCTGTAGGTACAGTCGAAACTGGTGGTGATGCTTTATGTAGAGTTTGTTTGGGTTTTTGTTCTTCACCTCTAAACTTTAAAATAAGTGATAATATAGAGAATACTGCTAAGAATCCCCACAAAATCCCCCAATACAAGTCAGCGTTAGATGTTCCTTTTTCCTGCTCAATTTCAAGATCTTTGTAGGGATCTAACGAGATGATATTAGGATTATCTTTTAAATAGTATATTTTTATACGTGTATCCTCTGGAAGCTTTTGAAGATCTAAAGTTCCGGTATAAGGGATATCTTGTACAGTAAAAATATAGTTAAATTCATAGGTCTTCACTGGAACTTTGAGAATTTTTATGGTTCTTTCGGTATATTCATTTGATAATTCTGCCTCTATAACCGATTGATCTATTATCATGGTTTGATAGCGTTCAATTTTGGTATCGCTAGCTCCTTCATAATGGTCACTCACACACATATTACAAAGCGTGATAAAAATCCCGATCCAAATTATATTAAAAACAATAGCTCTGAGCTGAAGAAATACTTTCATTCCAATTAATTTTTAGGATAAAAAATTTCCCTCTCCAATTTGAAGAGGGAATTGTGCGTAATTATATACCAGTCGTGTCCCCCAACAAACTCGAACTGTTACATTCAAGTCGATTCCCTTCGATATAATTACAAAGCAAGCAGGGTAGAAAATAAATAAAAACCCTACAAATTTTTTTGAGTATACTGTATTGAATTAACAGCTAATTTGAATAAGCTATAGTATTGTGTGAAGCGTTTAACGTTACAAATATAGGGATAATTATTAACACTATTGAGTATTAATTAACATTTTTTTAAGTTTTATATAGTTTTTCTTATGCTCCGTTAACTGTAAAGCTCTTTCATTATTGGGACCGCCGAAGGGTACGATACCCCCTGAGGCTTGCCTCGAAACTTAAAATTATATTCAGTAAATAAATACCTCATGAGTTTTCCCTGAGATAGTTTACTTAGAGGATTTTTTGAATGATGGGATCAAACGAGTTTGAAATAACTTGTACCATATCTCCTATTCGAATGTTCACAATATCTGATTTTTTAACGAACATTTGTGTTAGATTCGCCCCTTGTAGTATGGTGATTTTACAAGATACCTGTTCATATGCGATATCTACGATTTCACCAGTACAATAAAATTTTGTATCCATATGTCGAGGTGTAAAAATATCGGTGGGGGTTCCGGATTTTATTATTTTCCCTTGATCTAATACATACATATAGTCAGATAGTTTCATAACTTCACCCATATCATGACTCACTAATATCGTAGTAAGGTCGAACCGTTTGTGTATTGTCAACATATAATTTTGTAATTGTTGTCTCATATTAGTATCCAAGGCTGATAAGGGTTCGTCTAGTAATAGTATTTTTGGTTTTTGTACCAAAGCTCTGGCCAAGGCAACTCGCTGCCGTTGTCCGCCCGAGAGTGTATCGGGTTTAACATGTTGCAGTTCTTTCAATCCTACAAGATCTATAAGTTCTTCTACAATCGCAGGGTCTTGATTTTTACCTAGCGCATAAGCTATGTTTTTTCGTACTGTCATGTTCGGGAATAATGCATATTCCTGAAAGACAAAACCTACATTACGTTGCTGAGCTGATAGATTAATTTTATTAACAGAATCAAACCAGGTTTTATGATTGCCAATAATTTTACCATGATCTGGTGTAAACAATCCCGAAATCATTCGTAGAATTGAGGTTTTACCGGCTCCTGATGCACCGTATAATGTAATGAATTGGCCTGGTTCGATAGTGATCTCTATATCCAATGGCATTGATCCTTGAGCAGCATGTAAGATCTTATAAAGTGATACGGTAATCATCTCTTAATGTTTTTGAGATACCCACCATTAACGAGGTATGTAGTTAAAAGAATACAAAACGTGATCCCTAGTAAAATGAGCGAATAGATGTTCGCGGTGTCATATTGTAAGGCTTCGACTTCATCATAAATAGCTATCGAGGCAACCTTGGTTTTCCCTGGAATATTACCTCCTATCATTAAAACCACACCAAACTCTCCAATAGTATGCGCAAACGAAAGTACGACACCTGTTAATAAAGCAGGTTTACTATTAGGTAGTAACACATGTATAAGAGTAACCCATTTTGATTTGCCCAACACATATGAAGCTTCTCTGTAGCTTTTAGGTAAACCCGCCAAACCAGACTGCACAGGTTGAACCATAAAGGGTAAACTATAGAGTATAGAGCCTAGTACCAATCCTTCAAACGAGAAGATTAGTCGAAGTCCAAACCATTCATTAATCCAGGTCCCAAAGGCATTGTTTGGGCTAAAAGCGACTAACATGTAAAACCCTAATACAGTGGGCGGTAACACTAATGGCAAACTTACGAGTGTCTCGACTACGGGTTTTAGTTTCGATGTTGAAAACGCCAACCAAGAAGCAAGAGGAATGCCAATAATCAAAAGAAGCCCGGTCGTAAGTAAAGCGAGCTTAAGGGTAAGTATAAGGGGTTCCCAATCTATCATAGGTTCGCTCGAATTTTATTGGCTGTTTATATTCATTTTGTATTCGTATGTTATTCTGACTACTGAAATGAGTTCGGCATAGGTGTGTTTCAGGGGTTCAGTACGCAAAATACTTAAAACATTTGATTATAAGATGTTGAAATAGATTCAACATGACGTCGGGAAAGAATTATTTTTAAATCATAGTTCTTCTGAAGAGGCAAGGTACCCATAATTTTCTAGAATTTTCTGGGAAGTCGTAGAGAATAAAAACGAATAAAAAGCGAGTGCATTTTTGTTCAACTTATCTTTTTTCAGCAGTACTGATGCCTGGGCGATAGGTGTGTATAACGTGCTGTCTACGGCGATCCAGTACCCTTTATCCTGCATTTGGGGGGATAGTACTACCGATTTGGCAGTAAAGCCTATTTGAGCGGCTCCTGAAATGATAAACTGATTGGTTTGTGCAATACTTTCTCCATAAACCAGTTTCTTAACCACCTGAGAATATATTCCCGATTTTCTTAAAGCGTTTACTGCAGCATCTCCGTAGGGAGCTATTTTGGGATTTGCAATGGCGATATGGTTAATCGTGTCACTTGTTAGCCGTTTAAAATGAATTGGTTTATCGGCTGTGGCAGACCAAAGTACTAATGTACCATATCCGTATATTTTGGGTGAATCGACAGTTAAGTTTTTATCATAAAGTACGGCAGGGTAATGCGTATCAGCCGAAATAAAAACGTCATAAGGAGCCCCTTCTTGTATTTGCGTAGTTAATTTACCCGAAGAACTAACAACAATAGTACAATGGATACCCGTTTGCTTGGTAAAAGCTGATGCAATCTCCTTAACTGTATATTGCGTATTAGCGGCAGTGGCTATGACCACATCTGCAGTATCTTGTTGAGTACAACCCCAAACAACACTGATACACAATCCTAATAGAAACGTCTTAATCATAAAATAATCTTGTTAGGCAGACGGCTTTTGACGAAGTTGTAATGCATCTAATTTAATTTGTCGCACATATAAAAACAAGGGAAATGCAAAGGCAATAGCCACCAAGAAAGTTAAGGGAATAAAGACCCACCAATGCTTTATTTTAAGTTGAATAGCCTCCGGAATGTACCAAGCAAAAAATGTGATGACGACTATCATAAGGTCGGCACTAAGGGATCGTGCAGGAAAAGTTGTTTTGGTTTGCGCAATAAAGTTGAGTAACGATGTATCTTCTGCAGTTAAATAAAACTGAATATTAAAATACCAGGTATAGCAAACGCCAATAACAGCCAAGAGAAGGAAGATGTATTTTAGTTTCATCTGTTTATATTTTTTTGCTTTTTTAGTAGTTAGATGGAATCGCCATATCATCATTTCGGTGGGTATCATCCTTATTGTTATGGCTTATTTCGTCTTAAAAGTTTTTCAGCTAAAGTTACTCTTTTAAAGTCATTTTTTATGAATATCCGTAATTTAACCGAAACGGTTTGCGTCAAGCTGAATACTGAAACGAGTTAAGCAAAGGCTTGTTTCAGCTTCTCATCTAAATTTATTGAAAATAAACATAATGAGATCCTGAAATGAATTCAGGATGACTTCTTAGTTAAATTTTAGGTATAATACCGGACAATCAATTTATTGGCATCGCCAAAGGGTATCATACCCCGAGGCTTGCCTCGAAATCGAAAAATTGTTTACAACGAATGCCTCGTGTGCTTGCCCCGAGATAGTTTACTCTTGAAAAAAAGTAACATGCACTTTAAGAGTTACGATTTAATACTCATAAAGGATGAGATCCTCAAAATCATCGACACTTAAAACAACTTGGTCGCCACTAACTCTTAAATTACGAATATCAAAAGTACGTTCTTTGGTAATAAATGCCTCGCAGGCCTCATCGTTTTTTAAGGACAATCGAAGATTTCGTTGCGGAGGTAACGAAAGAGCTACAATTTCTGAATCAATAAGGTTTACCTCCCAACTATTACCATCACAACCGCTGGAACTAAAGTTAATTGAAAGACAATCTCCAATAATAGCTACGCTATTTATAAAAAGCTGATCTTTTGGAGCATTTTCGTATTGCTCTGCGCTAACAATGGTTTGTTGATCGCAGATACTGGTGTTTGTATCGTCATCGCTATTGCAACCTGAAATTGTAAATGCTATACATAATACGAGTATCACATTCTTCATTTTGATATCTTCTTTTTAAAGTAGATAGCAAAGATGAGAATAGGTTGTGTTAAGATTGGTTAATTTCCATAATATATTAAATTATTAGTTTCAAATTTTTTCTATTGGATCAGTCACTTAATTTATTTTTTTAAGGCTGTTAAAGTAAAATCATACATAATAAAATACAGTTCAACTTTTTCTGCTTCATTTTCATGTTTTGTGAATTTTACCGTCAACGTTTTATCAAGGGATATAAATTTGTTCTTATTCGTAGGTGTAAGATAGGTTTCAAATTCAGAAGCTGGGATAGTCAGTTTTAAAATATTATTTTCTTTTGATACTATTATTTTCACATTAGAATATTCCTCTTCTAAATATTGACCTAATATACCTTCATCTAGAGTGGAATAATCATACTGATCAGAAAGTTTAGGGAAATAATTGTTGAGTCTATTAAAATCAGGAAAATCTGGATTTATTTCAATAGCACTTACCTTGTTGGCAGAAGGAATTTTTATTGAAAATTGTCGATTATTATCTTTCCATACTGATGCATCGATAACCGTATGAAATGGTTCTTGATTGTCTTTATATTTGACAGCAATACTGACAGGAAGTAACCGATCTCCTAATCGTTCAATTTCCAGACTATTTTTTTTAAATGATTTAATTGCCAGATCAGGATATCCCATTTTAAAATACCATGAATTCCAAAGCCAACTTAGATCTTTACCACTTATGTCTTCAAACGTATAGAAAAAATCATAAGGTGTAGGAGATTTTTTTGCCCAACGTTGCACATAAATTTTAAAACACTCAATAAATTTTTCTTCTCCTAAATATTGATATAGCAGGGCATATGTTAATGAAGGAAGGGAATATGAATGATAGCCATAATTATTTTCCAGATAATTTGAGGGCGTAATGGCAGGCAAATCACCTATTCGCCCGATGTTTCCATCGACCCAAGATGTAAGTTTGGCATATAGAGATAAATTATTAGTTTCGTCTTTAAAGTATTTATGCATTAATAAGGTGGTAAAAAAATCTGCCCAGCCTTCATCCATCCATGCAAACTTACTTTCATTTATTCTTACATACATAGGGAAATATGTATGAAATAATTCATGTATTGCTGTCTCGGCACTATTATCAGCATTATTAGCCATCATTGGGAACTCCATGCCACCTCTTTTAAGACCTATGAATGTCGTAAAATTAGGGTAAGGATAAGAAATTCCTGGAATGGAAGCCGAAAAATGATGCATAGCCTTCTGAACAACTTTCGTAATCTCTGTATATTCCTGGGCCTTTTGTTCAGGAAATGCAGTACTAATCATTACATTTTTGCCAGAAACTTTTTGAGATAGGGCATCCCAGAGGTAATGATCACTCATGGCAAAGGCAAAATCTGTTACTTCTTTTGCTTTGAAATTCCATCGGTTACTTTTTAATTTTAGATTTTTTAAGTCATCTGGTTGGATAATATGAACTAATGTATCTGATAATTTGGCTTTTTCATATTTTTTATAAACATGATCTGGAAATATGATATCACTATTTTGTAGTTCTCCGGTCGCCCATACTATAAAATTATCTGGAGCTGTAATATTTACATCATAATTAGCCAAATTGTTATAGAATTCTGTTTGAAATGTATAATTGCTTTCATCCCACCCAAAAATATCATCATAAACAGATACCTGCGGATACCAATAACCAACAAAAAAAGATGTACTATCTATCGCTCCGGTGCGCTCCAATGTAAGCGGAACTTTTTGCTGCCATTCAAATTGCAGTGTAACTTGTTCTCCTGATTTCAATGGAGTTGGTAATTTTATATATAAATTAGTACCCCGTCTTCGTATTTGATCCCTATTTGAGATGTTAAAAGGGGTTTGATTCACTATTATTTTTTTGATATCAACGCCTTTACCGATATCATTTTCATTGACTTTTTGTGCTCTTTGGTTGCCTGTCTTAAATACATCATAATAGAGTCTAATTACTATTTGTGACAGTTCGTCTGGGCTGCTATTTTTATAAATTACTGTTTCCTTTCCATCAATCAATCTTTTTTCTGGAGTAACAGATACATCTATTTTGTAGTCAACTGTATTTTGCCAATATTTTTCCCCAGGCATTCCATCTTTTGATCGTGTTTCTTCATGATATGCTTTTTGTATTTCTTTAAAGATATAGAGATCACTTTGAGAATATGACGTATACATTATAAAAGCAACAATAAACAGAGGGAATTTGGTTTTGAATTTCATGTGCGATAATTGTAGTTCGTTGTTTATGTTCTTATATCGTTTCTAATATAGAAACCGGGTTTAATTGACAAAAATAAATCATCTCAGTTTCATTTTTTGAAACTCGGATAATTTTATGAATGTGACAAAAAAACAAACCCCCGAAACGGATGTTTCGAGGGTCGTAAAAACGTGTTTATTTTTGAACGTTACTGCTTTACGAAACGATGATTTTCTCTTCCATCAATGGTAAGCATATATATTCCATTTTCTAAGTTTTTGGTCTCAATTTTGTCAGTAAAGGTTCCTTTACCCACTACATGACCAAGCAAACTATAAATTATATAAGAATGCGCTTTGTTATCTTGCATGGTTATAAATAGATCTGCTTGTGTAGGGTTAGGATAGATGTTAATTTTTGAATCCAGTATCGGTGGTCCGACCGCATCACTTGCTACTGCAAACAGTGAGGTCGTATCGCATGGACCTAAATTTGTCCATCCGGTAGCGGTTCTTTCATAAAGTGTACCTTGATAAACAACACGATCTCCTGCTTGATAGTTTTGCGTACTGCTCCATGCAGGAACACCTGAACATTGATCTGTAGATCCCCCACCAGAATTGTTACGTAAGGCTACGTTATCTATCGCTATATCGGCTTGCCAAGTAGCCCCTGTAATTCTGTTAAATCGTAGTTGTATACCACCACCTATATAGGCAGCAAGATCGATATCAGCATTTTGCCAAGAGTTTCCTTTGTTTCCTGTTTGGCTCCATATGCTAGTCCAGGTTACACCTTCATCTGTACTAGCTTCTACAGCTATACTTCCCATATCAGCAGCGCCATACATGTGATAGTCAAAGGTGAAATTAGCCTGAGTAAGACCAGATAAGTCAAAACATGGAGATGTTAAAATCGCCTGCTTATCAGGGAACCCGGTTCCTGTTCCAGAAGCTTCAACATAAATATAATAGGTACCTTGATTAGCGCTAGAAGGTCCGGTTCCATTCGACGGAGTTCTACCAGTGTCTACTGTCCAGTTAATATCATCGGTAGTAGACTGCGTCCAAGCCCCAAGTGTATTTTCAAATCCTTCATTATAGGGGAAAGCCGTAATACCAGCAGTACATCCGGTTCCGCCGCCACCTCCGGCAGTAGTTACGTTTATAGTAGTACTTGCTTCAGATTCGTTGCCTGCAGCATCTTTAGCAACTACGTTAAACTGGTATGTGGTATTTGCTGTTAAACCAGTGATATTGGCTGTGGTAGTGGTTACAGTCTCGATAACAGTATTTCCTTGATATACTTCATATCCAGTCACTCCAACATTATCGGTAGAAGCGGTCCAGTTTAGCGTTAATGTATTTTCAGTAACATTAGAAACAGCCAATCCTGCTGGTGCAGTTGGTGCCTGTGTATCAGGAGCTGTTCCTCCAATCACTAAGGTATAGTCTTCAACTTCACCATATTGAAAAGATTCACAAGAAGTCGGAACTCCATTATATTTCATAGATACACGCATTCTTGTAGTTCCCTCTAATGCTCCGGCAGGAATGGTAAATGTTCCAGTTGCCGGTGTGGTTTGCGAGGGAGCCTGTGACCAAACTTGTTCACCCGCATCTGTAAAGTCTCCATTTTGATTATAATCGATCCAAACGCCATATCCTTCATTATAGGCAGTACCTGTCCAGGTGGGTGTAACAAATATGGTATATTCGTTATCTTTTGCAAGTGTAGTAGTGATTGAAGTAAAATCGCTATACCCTCCAGAACCTGCACCAGAGGCATTATTAATTGTTTCTAGTTGAACATTTCCTATATATTCATCTGCAGTACTTTGCCCGTTCGAATCACAATACACTAATCGGAACTCTGTTGTGCTAAAGGTAGCAACGCTACTGTAGGCCGATGAGGTTCCGTCATCACATTTACTTCTTATTTGTACTTCATAAGATGTCAACTCTGTCAGACCTGTTAGATTGAATAAAGCACCGTTGATATCAGATTCATTGATCCAGGATGAAGTTCCCGCAACTCTATATCGTAAATCGTATGTTGCCGCAGGTACCGCTGTCCAATTTATTGTTGTCGTGTCAAAACCAATATTTGCAGCAGTCACTCCGGTGGGAACAGTAGCATTACATACCACAGGAGTTCCGGATAATCCGGTTACAATTAGAGAAAAATTTTGACTGCCACCGGTTAAATTGCCTTTGTGAGTAACGGTAATAGTGTAGGTGCCAGCAGCATTGGCTACATCTACTCTCTCATAGGGATCTACGGTATTATCACCTGTGCTATTTGTGGTAATACTGGTTAATTTATAAGGGTTAAATGTGGTAGAACCTTTAGCTACTCGTATATCCAGATCGTTAATTAAGACAGCTGTAGTAGAATTGGTTGCTGTAGTAGCAGTTCCCGGTCTATCTGTCCATGATATAGACGCCATAAGAGGTTGCACACCATCAGACTCTACAGTAATACTATAGGTTTGACCATTAGATAACAATAGTTCTTCAACTTTGGTATCGCCACTACTCACCTCAGAAATTACTTGGGCAGCAGCTTTAGCATTAAGTAAACCCCAACCGTATACGGCATCGGGACCTGTGGGACCAGCATCATCGGCAGTATGCAGTGCTAATCCTTTTAGGGTTGCAGCTTTCATGAAACTTCCGTTTAGATTATCATAATGCTGTTGCAATAGTAAAAGAGATCCAGTTACGTTGGGCGAGGCCATAGAAGTACCTGTAATACTGGCGTAGGCCGTATCACTACTTTCATAAGTCGAATATACGCCTGTACCATTACCTGTGATATCAGGTTTAATTCTGTAATCATCTGTGGGTCCCTCGCTACTAGAACTGTTGATAGCCACACTTACCAAAGTACCATCATCACTTACATTGGCATCTTGTGCATTAGCTACCACCAAATTATTTTTTGAAGTTGAATGCCCCGTTAGCTTATCGTATGATGAGTCCCCGTCTAGAGGAGTTCCATTATAATTATTTTGATTACCATCGTTACCGGCGGCAACAACCATGAGATAAAAGGGTGCATTAAACATTACCTCATCCCAGCTTCTCGATTCATCGATATATGCACCAAAATACTGATCGGGTACCAGGTCACTTCTAAAACCGTAAGAATGATTGGATAATAGCATTCCATTTGCGGCAGCTGTGGTTGCCTCTGCAATGTCATTATTCCATTTATATCCCTTTGCTTTTGCTTGCGAAGCCATACCTTTTGCGTTAGCCCGTACTCCCGAAGCTACAATCGTTCCTGTAACATGAGCCGCATGAAAATTGAGATCCAAACCTCCTTCAGAAGTGGCATCTTCTACAGAAACACGATTAGTACCGCCAGCTCCATCATATTCTTGATGAGAAACCCTAGCATGACCTCCATCCCAAACATAGGCTGTCATATTTTGACCATCTAAGTTGAGACCAAGAGAACCGCCTGCATTTAAATGATTGGCTCGTGTTGATCTTGCTGCATCAACATTGTATGTAGTATAGTAAATGGGAGCTCCATTGTCTACTTTTTGCAGTTCGGAAAAACTGCCATCTTGAGCAGTCATTGTTACTTGCCATCCATTAAGTTGGGCAGCTTTAACAGCGGCTTTCTTTTCTAGTGTAGCTTTTTTAGAAAAATCAGTTTGTAGCTGATTGAGTTTTTGTACGTTACTCTGCTGAGCTATTTTTGCTTTTTGTGATGGAGTTTGTGCAAAAACGCTAATGGATAAGCATAGCATCGTAAAAAAGACCAACTGATTCCGTTTGTTTTGAGCCAAGCTCGAGGACAGAATAAGATTTCTGTAGCTTTTTTTCATATTCATTAAATTTAAGTTAGTGTTTGTTTACTTCCTTTGAAAAATTTCAAGAAAACACTCAAAACTCTTAAATTATTAGTAATAAAAAAAAGATTTTCGATGAAGCGAGAAAATAAACTTTATACAACCTTAACATAGTGTTAACAATCGATTAATCTAAAAACTAAGTAGGAAAACCCCTTCTTTTTATTTGTTTTCACTTATTTTTTCAAAAAATTCGAGTACACGAGCCTCATGATAGTATGTTTGTCCTCTTTGATAAAATCCAACATGACCACCATATTCTGGAATTTCTAAAAACACATTTGAATTTGCTTTGGCTTCTTCGATTGGATAGCATTCCTCTCCTAAAAAGGTATCATTTTTTGCATTAAGGATTAGGGTCGGAATCTTAATATTTTTTAAGAATTGCTTGCTACTACATTGGGTGTAGTATGTTATTGCATTTTTGTAGCCATGAGCAATACTGGTATATACATTATCAATATCTATTAGTGAAGAACAAGCCTTTACTTCTGATGCAGTGAGACGATCAGGAAATGCCTTTTGACGATCATATAATTTAGCTTTCAAATTTCGCAAAAATCGTTGCTGATAGATATAATTTTTGGGTTTGTTTATTTCTAATAATGAATTATATAGATCACAGGGTACCGAAATTACAACGGCAGATTTGACGTGAATGGGGATATTTTGACCTTCACCTAAATATTTGAGAATAATATTACCACCCAAGCTAAATCCGCATAATGATACATAAGTATATACATCCTTCGAGAGTACATGTTGGACTATAAGCGCTATATCATCACTTGCTCCGGCATTATAAGATTGGTAAAGTCTATTTACCGTTCCACTGCAATTTCGAAGGTTAACACATACCGTATCCCAATGATGTTTATTAAGATGTCTTGCAAGACCTTGCATATATGGGCGTTGCGCATTTCCTTCTAGCCCATGGATGATTATGGCTACTTTTTGAGTGGTTTCTTTTGCGTAACTCCAATCTAAATCGATAAAATCACCATCATCTAACTCCAAACGTTCCCGATGTTGGTGCACATCGTTTATTTTTCTAAATAAGTTTGGGTAAATTGTTGAAAAGTGACTATTCTTAAAAACAGCTATAGGAGTATATAATGATGGGAGTATTGGCATTAATACAATATATTATCTTTAGGTTTTATTTTTACTGGTAGCTCATGCTCATCTAACATATCGCGTAGATCTATTTCTATAGTTCTACAGAGTGCGGTCATGGGCACATCATTTACACGACCTTCAAAAGGATCTTCACTATTGCTTCCGATTTTCTCCATAGTATAAAATATCCAACCCAACAAAACAGAGAGCGGCACCATCAAAAAGATAAACCAGGGATGTAATTCATCGGCTATTTTATGAAGTTCATTTTCAAAAATATTAAGCAACCCCAGGGGTAATAGTAACATAAAGATCCAGGTGAAAACAGTGCTAAAATATGCATATTGTCTAGGGAAAGGCGTATTTTTTATACGCTCACATTTTCCTTGCAAATTATAGAATTCTTCTAAGGTAGCATGAAAAAGTACCTTATCAAATTCTGTAATTTTTTTTAAATCACATAGCTTTTGAAGGTGGAGTCCTTGATTTTTTACTAAGTGCGTGGCAGGATTTTTTCGATTTTGCAAATCAAGGTACTCTTCTTTAGCTATAAATTCTTTGGTAGCATCGCAAGCTGGATTATTTTCTCCGTGTTTTGTAAAAAGTTTTTCTACTGAAGCACTTTCTTTAATTGAGAAAGAAGTAGGTTGCCGCAATTGAATTCTAAGTGCGTTAAGCCAAGCGATATGGCGATGTATAAGTATAGTTTTTGTAGCATGGTCATCTTTTACCAGACATAGTACTTGATTAGCCCAAGTTCTAGAGTAGTTTACAATACCACCCCATATTTTTCGTGCTTCCCAAAAACGATCATAACTCTGACTGTTTTTAAAACCGATATAAAAAGCCACTGCTATACCAATTACGGTTAAGGGTTGAAAAGGAATATCAATAAATTTCCAATCCAAAAAATGATATACCAGAAAAATTGTTAAAGCATACAGGGAGAAAAAAATAAGATATTTCCAGCCATACCTTAGAATAAGACCCCATCCTATGTTTCGTTTAATATACATATGTAAATTTTGTTCTAAAATAAGAAGACCCTCAAGGTTTTCAAAACCTTGAGGGTCTAAATATCTAGAGTCACTTTTTATAAAAATGTACCATCTGGTACTTCTATACCTTGACCATTGATCTGCCTTACATCTTCACTCGTTAAAAAAGTAACGACACCACCAACTATCTTTTAGAACATTAATGCTACTTAGAGCCGTTATATCATTACTGAACCTTTGCCAAAACAATAAAGAATGGTATATTTTTGATTTCGTTCATCTATTTTAAATACCGGCAGGCTTTGCTTCAATGCTTACTTCGCTCCAATAGCTTTGTGGTTTATGGCCAACTTTGGCACCACCAGTAAGCATAGCTTGCATTTCTGGTTCAAAAAAGGAATACGGAAACTCGGTAGTGGGATCGCTGGCCTCTTTTAGTTTTTGTTTTAAATCGTGTGGGATATCAAAATCCAGTGCCTTTAGGTTTTCTTCTAATTGATGCATTTTGGTGGCACCAATAATAACACTTGAAATTCCGGGTCGATTAGCTACCCAATTTAAAGCAACACTGGCCATAGGCTGGTCTATTTCTTTGGCAACCTCTTCTAGAGTGGCTACAATATTCCAGTTTCTTTCTGTATTTTTGTCAAAGGCCTTATTGTTACTACCTTCCATGGTTTTTAGTCTTCCTTCTCCGTCAATTCCACCTTCAGAAGGCTTGTATTTACCTGATAATAAACCACTTGCCAAAGGACTCCATACCATAGTACCAATACCCATTTCTTGACCTAGAGGGATAAATTCTTTTTCAATATTTCGCTCTACCAAAGAGTATTCCAGTTGCATTGTCGACACCGGTTCATACCCCCTAAACTCTGCCAAAGTCTGCGCTCTACTTACATACCATGCCGGGATATCGCTCAGGCCGACATGTAGTATTTTACCTTGTTTTACCAGATCATCGAGTGTACGCATTACTTCTTCGGGTTTGGTAAGCATGTCCCAGGTATGTAAAAAATATAAGTCGATATAATCTGTACCTAATCGCTTTAAAGAATTTTCTACGGCATGCGTGATATGTTTTCGGCTATTTCCTCCTGCATTAGGGTTTCCCGGATCATTATTGTAGCTAAATTTTGTAGCAATTACTACTTTTTCACGAAGATTGCGATCACTTACAAATTCTCCTACCATTTCTTCACTGTTGCCGTTGGTATATAAATCTGCGGTATCAATAAAATTACCTCCTTCGTCTACATAGCGATCAAAAATCTCTTTGGCCGCTTTTTTCTCGCTACCCCAGCCCCAATCCTCGCCAAATGTCATGGTTCCTAGTGCTAATCTACTTACTCTTAATCCTGTCTTTCCTAATGTGTAATACTTTTCTAAACTCATTGTGTAAATTTTTCTTTTAAGATACTGGCTTAATTATTTGATTGCAAGAATGTTGGTGTTACATTAAAGTTAATTAGGAATACCTTAAGAAACAGAGATGTATTTTTATTATGCTTGCATACTAAAATCTTTCGTAATTTTGCATGACTAAAACAGGAGCTTATGTACATCAAGGATTTTGAAGTTCGGTGGAACGATATAGATGCCAATCGTCATTTGGCAAATAAATCCTATATAGAATTTGCGGCACATACGCGCATGTCATTTTTATCTGAAAATGGATTTGATCAACGACTGTTGGGAACTTTTAATATTGGCCCTGTTGTATTTTATGAGCATATTTATTATTTCAAAGAAGTTTTTTACGGCCGACCGGTACAAGTTTCTTTAGAAATTTCTGGATTAAGTGAAGATGGGATGTTTTATGAATTCAGGCATTATTTTTATGATCATAAGGGTAGAAATTTTGCACAATGCGAAATGATGGGTGCTTGGCTTGATCTAGGTACTAGAAAGCTCATTCCTTTACCCCAGGAGATGCGAGAAATTTTGGATAAAATAGAACGCCCCAAAGATTTTAAAATACTGACCAAAGAAGATACGCGCAGATTTAGCAAAAAACCTGTAGATTTAACGTAACTGTTTTGGTTTTTTAGTGACTAAATATACTCCGACAAAAATAAATAGCGTAGCTATTATTTTTATACTATCTAAGGTATCTTTTCCTAGCGCAATTGCAAATATTGAAGCCAACATAGGCTGTAAATAAATAAAAACAGCAACGGTTGTTGGTTTGAGTTCTCTAATGGCAAAAATATTAAGGATATAGGTTCCAAAAGTGGCAAAAACAATAACATATCCAATTTTCAAATAGCCTTTTACAGGAATTAGATCGGGTTGGATTTCTAATAATTGAGAAAAACCAAAAGGAAGTACAATTAAAAATCCAAAACCATACATCCATTTAATAAATGTGAATGGATGATATTTTTGCGTTATTTTTTTTACCACAATAAGGTAGCACGCGTATGAAGAGGCATTTACAAAAATTAAAAAGTTGCCTAACACAGGATTTGAAGCTGAAGCTGAATTTCCTGTTCCATAGAGGATCATTAACAATGTTCCCAATAATCCCGTTAATACACCGATAATTTTTAAAGCTCTCACTTTTTCATTAAGAAATAGCACAGCTAATAATAGTACAATGATCGGTGTAGTAACCATTAGAACCGAAGCATTAATAGGTGTAGTAAGATACAACCCCTCAAAAAAGGCTAACATATTGATACCAACACCGAATAAGGAAGCCAAAGCGATCTGAGCCAAATCTTTGCGCTCTATACGTTCTTTAGGGCCAAAGAAACTAATCCCCCAAAATAATACAAATGCACCGGCGACTCGTAGCACTATAAATCCGAAAGGTTGCACATAGTGCGGCATCACATCTTTTGCGATGGTATAATTAGCGCCATAGAAAATAGCTACAAAGCTCGCGGCTATGAGTGCAAGGGTTCTTTTACCCATAGACTATAGTGCAGATTTTGCTGCTTCAACGACTTTTTTGCTATTCCCGATAAAAACTTGATCGTTGATCATAATGACAGGTCTTTTTAAAAACGTATAGTGCTCAAGAATCAAATTTTTGTAATCCTCTTCAGATAAATTTTGATTTTTTAAGCCACGCTCTTTATACAATCTTGCTCGTTTGCTAAATAAAGCTTCATAACTTCCTGCTAAGCGATGCATTTCTTCAAGTTGCTCCTTTGTAATCTCTTCGGTTTTAATGTCTTGTAAAACGAATGTTGAAGAAGGGTTTAACTCATTCAAGATGCGTTTACAAGTATCACAGGTAGAAAGGTGATATATTTTTTTCATTGAAAATTTTTAGTGTCTAAAAAACTAAAATGTATGTATACAGCTCACATGAACAGAACCGAAGTGTAGTAGCTCAAAAGATTTATTTTTCTCGACTACCCTCGAAATGACAGAGAAATTCGCTTTTTAGAATTTATAATTAAAAAGTTTACGTATCAAAATTCGCATAAAAGAACTTCATTTCAATAGTAAAACTCATATTTTTGGCTTAAAATTAGGAATATTATGCTACAGCCATTAGAAATTACCCGAACCAATCGTCGTTTGATGCAAAAAATCTTAGATAATCATTCGATAGCGCAATTAAATAAAGTTCCTGAAGGTTTTAAGAACAATATCATCTGGAATATTGCTCATGTAGTAGTCACACAACAACTATTAGTTTATCAATTGAGTGGTTTACCTATGATGATTGATGATGAAATGGTAAATAGCTTTAGAAAAGGAACAAGGGCAGAGGGTTTTGTCTCTCAAGAGCAAGTAGCGATTATAAAAGCGTTACTGTTTTCAACATTAGATCAAACAGAAAAAGATTGGGAAGCTAGAATTTTTAAAAATTTTAAAGAGTATCCTACAAGCACAGGTTACGTATTAAAATCACTCGACGATGCTATAAATTTTAATAATTATCACGAAGGGATTCACTTTGGATATGTATTAGCCTTGAAGAAGGCATTGTAAACTATAAAGCTACTTTTTTGAAACGAACATTAATTAAATTTTTAATGTGAGAGCGTAGCGGTTATATACGTTCTTAATTTTTTAATTAATTAGTTTTCAAAAAATTAAAAAGATTTAAACGTATGAAAACTGTATTTAGATTGGTGTTCACTTTATTGATTTTTGCTTGTAGCAAAGAAAAAGAGGTGAAAATTGACGTTGCAGATAAATTCACAAAGGATCTCAAAGAGTTAAAAGACTACTTTCAAGTTCCGGGTTTGGCTGTCTCAATCCAAAAGGATGAAAAAATTGTTTATCAAAAGTATCTGGGCTATTCTGATTTAGAATCGAAAACTAAATTAGATTCAACTGTATTATTTCCTGTGGCTTCGCTAACCAAAATTTTTTCAAGTGTTTTGCTGATGAAATTGATGGAAGAAGAGAAGCTATCCTTGGATGATCCGGTAAAAAAGTATATGCCTGATGTAGCACTTAACGATTCAATTCTTATAAAACATATATTGTCGCATACCTCTCAAGGCGAAATAGGCAAGAACTTTTATTACAGTTATCGATTTGGGGCTTTAACCAGAGTAATTAGCGAAGCTTCAAAAAAACCTTTTGATGAATACATGAATGAGGTAATTTTTGACCCTTTAGGATTAAAAAATACATATTTATTAAAAAATGCTTCACAAGTTACTCAAAATGATTTACGTATTGCAACGCCATATCTTCTTGAAGACAGTATCAGCCTTGGAAATATTGACTATGGCTTTTCAGCTTCAGCAGGAATTGTTTCTAATATAAACGATTTACATATATTTAATAAAGCGCTGGATAATAACACTCTTATTTCTGAAAAATCTAAAAAAGTTATGTTTTCTGGGCTAGATCAGCGTCTACCCTATAGCTATGGAATTTTTAACCAAAAATTTCAAGGTGAAGATTTGATATGGGGATATGGACAGTATGATTGTTATTCGAGCTTATTACTTAAAATTCCTTCGAAAAAGTTAACACTTACTATATTGGCAAATAACAATTTGATAAGTGATCCGGCCAGGTTGATTTATGGAGATGTACTGTCGTCACTATTTGCATTGAGCTTTTTAAAAAATTATATCTATTCAGAAAAGGAGATGATACTTTTTGAGAACGAAGCATCTTTACAAGACAGTAATAGGGTCTCTAATCCTGAGTTGTATCGAAAAAAACTTTTGGCTCAAGCTCTGGCATCCTCTTTTATGGCTCGTTTTGATATACAACATATAAAAACAAGCGAAAAACTTCTTACTAAAGTATTTTTTGAGTTTCCAGACTACCTAGCATACGCAGATTTGAACTTATTGCATACGCTTACCTTTTTAAAGGATGTTACTTTTTATAAAGAATTGGAAGAATTTAATCAGTTTGACAAAAAAATTGAGACTATAAGCACAAAACTACTCGAAGAAGATCCTGAAAACCCATACGTCAACGTTTATATGGGAATTTATCACAATAGAAAGGGTAATAAAGAGAAAGCTTTTTATCATTTCAAACGGATTGTTGAAGCCGATAATTTTTCTAAATTCTGGTATACTGCTGAAGCAAAAAAATGGATTAAACAGCATAAACCCGAATTTAATGCTGATCCTTGATTATATTTGTTAAAACAAAAAATCAAATTCATAATATATTATAAGCAAAATAAGACGCTACATCTTCTTTTTTGATTTTTATTTCGATAGGTCCGTCAGCATAAGAACTAATTTCATAAGGATTATAGTATAGAATAACATGTGTATTAGTACAACCGATATTTTCTGGTAGCCTGAAGGTGTTATTCTCAAAAAAGAAACCAGTACTATTAATAGATTCAATTTCCAGGATATTGAATGTAGACCTAAAAACCTTTTCTGCATAAGTCTCAAAGTCTGTATAGTTTTTAAATAAGTCATGATTTGATATTCGATTACCGGTTTTAGTTTCTATATTCAAAAATGTCATACTGCCATAACCATGGGCGCCACCAGTAAAAATATATGAATCCACAACTATCGAGACGATATCCTTACATTGAAACCCAAGCTCGGCATGTATACTTGCTTCGTAAGAAGGTGTTTCATCAGGAAATGTCGCTTTGTTATCTCTGTATAAGTTGTTAAATTCAAGAATTGCCGCCTCCAAAGTATCTTTTGAACTATTCTCACCTACATTTAAGATGGTACACGCAACTTTTTCAATTTCCGTATTAATTTTTTTACATACAGGTCTTTCATTATGAATTGTAAGCAAATTAATCCTAAATGTAGCACAAGTTTCAAATTCACAATCTAGTATAGTATTGGCCTCAAAGTTTTGTGTTTCAAAAGCAAAGGGTTCTTCACTACTACACCCATAAAAGGTGAGTAGTATTGCAACATAAAAAAAAGAGATAAAATCTACGTTAGTTTTTGTGTATATCATCTACTAAAGATATGCATTGGAATATGAATAGAACGAATTAAATCATACATTTGTTCAGTTTTTCAACATAAAAAAGCAAGATATTTTTTTCTTTTCAAAAAGTAATATTTAAATGAAATTCAATACAAAAACAATTCACGGTGGCCAAGAACATGATCCTGCTTATGGTGCAGTAATGCCTCCGATTTATCAAACCTCTACCTATGCCCAAACCACCCCTGGTGGTCATAAAGGATTTGAATACAGTAGAACACATAATCCCACCAGAAAAGCACTAGAAAATTCGCTTGCCAGTATCGAAAATGGAAATTACGGATTGGCTTTTGCATCTGGTCTTGCTGCTATCGACGCAGTCATAAAATTATTAAAACCTGGAGACGAGGTAATTTCTACCAATGATTTATACGGGGGTACATATCGATTGTTCACCAAAATTTTTGAAGGTTTTGGTATTACGTTTCATTTCATTGGTATGGAAAATGAAGACAAGGTGGCGAGCTATATAAACAAGAACACAAAATTGATTTGGGTAGAAACACCTACAAACCCAATGATGAATATTATCGATATTAAAGCGATGGCCAGAATAGCTCAAAAACATCAACTGCTACTTGCAGTAGACAATACATTTGCTACTCCCTACTTGCAAAGACCATTGGATTTGGGAGCAGATATAGTTATGCACAGTGCTACCAAATATATTGGTGGACATAGCGACTTGGTTATGGGCGCTTTAGTCATAAAAGATGAAAAAATTGCCGAACAATTATATTTTATACAAAATGCAAGTGGCGCAGTATGTGGTCCACAAGATAGTTTTTTAGCATTACGCGGAATCAAAACCCTGCATATTCGTATGCAACGTCATTGTGAAAATGGTGAAGCTATCGCCAAATACCTAAAACAACATCCTAAAATTGAAAAAGTATACTGGCCAGGTTTTGAAGATCACCCTAACCACAATATCGCCAAAGATCAAATGAATGGTTTTGGAGGGATGATTTCTTTTATTACTAAGGGAAGTAATTATGAAAAGGCCATCAAAATCGTTGAAAACCTTAAAATATTTACACTGGCAGAGTCCTTAGGAGGGGTAGAAAGCCTAGCAGGGCACCCCGCTAGCATGACACATGCTTCTATTCCCAAAGAAGAACGCGAAAAGACAGGTGTGGTAGATGCGCTAATACGATTAAGTGTAGGGATAGAAGATGTCGATGATCTTATTGCAGATCTAGAACAAGCCATAGGTTAATCTATTATTAAATTCAAAAAAATAGACTTAATTTTTTGGGAATAGCATATCTTTGAATCAAATTTTAAGTTAATACATAAGAATCTATAATCTTTTTAACATATGCAAGCAAAGATTGATGCATTTATGGAAGAAGTAAGAGCTCGTAATACGCACGAGCCCGAATTCTTACAGGCGGTACAAGAGGTAGCCGAAACTGTGATACCGTACATCGCCAAACACAAAATTTATAACGGTAAGAACATCTTACTTCGTATGGTAGAGCCAGAAAGGGCGATCATGTTTCGTGTACCCTGGGTTGATGACGATGGAGAAATTCATGTAAACAGGGGATACCGTATACAAATGAACTCGGCTATTGGTCCCTACAAAGGAGGGTTGCGTTTTCATCCTTCGGTCAATCTTAGTATTCTCAAATTTTTGGCCTTTGAGCAAGTATTCAAAAATAGTTTAACAACACTTCCTATGGGTGGAGGTAAAGGAGGTTCTGACTTTGATCCTAAAGGAAAATCAGATGATGAAATTATGCGATTTTGCCATAGCTTTATGGCCGAATTGTTTAGACATATTGGACCTAATACCGATGTTCCGGCAGGGGATATAGGTGTAGGTGCAAGAGAAATAGGGTTTTTATTTGGTAAATACCGTAAACTACGGAACGAATTTACCGGTGTGTTAACCGGTAAGGGGTTAAGCTGGGGAGGATCAGAGATTCGCCCGGAAGCCACAGGATATGGTACGGTTTATTTTGCTGAAAATATGTTAAAGACCAAAAATGATTCTTTTGATGGAAAAACAGTGGTGATTTCTGGTTCGGGTAACGTGGCTCAATTCGCAGCCGAAAAAGCAATTCAACTAGGAGCAAAAGTCGTGACACTTTCAGACTCATCTGGATATATTTATGACAAAGACGGAATTGATCAGGAAAAGTTGGAATTTGTAATGGAGTTGAAAAATGAGAAAAGAGGTAGAATTAAAGAATATCTCGACAAATTTTCTTCTGCAAAATATCACGAAGGTAAGACACCATGGGCCGAAAAATGCGACATTGCGCTGCCTTGCGCTACACAAAATGAGTTGGACGGTGATGATGCCAAAACATTAATCGATAATGGATGCGTGTGTATAAGTGAAGGCGCAAACATGCCTTGTACTTCTGAAGCTGTTTTGGCTTTTCACAAAGCAAAAGTATTCTTTGCTCCCGGAAAAGCCTCGAACGCCGGGGGAGTAGCAACATCTGGTTTAGAGATGACCCAAAATTCGTTACGTTTTAAATGGACACGAAAAGAAGTCGATGAAAAATTACAACAAATCATGAATGATATTCATGAAAAATGTGTAGAATACGGTACAGAAGATGATGGTTATATCGATTATGTAAAAGGAGCAAATATTGCCGGTTTTGTAAAAGTAGCAGATGCTATGCTAGCGCAGGGCGTGGTTTAAAATAGCTATGACATTTGGGTACAAAAACCATTTGAACTATATGTTCAAATGGTTTTTTGATTACGTAATACCAGTTTTACTTTAAAATTGCTCATATAAAAAGCAGTCATTTTTTGTTCAGATAAAAAAGAAAACTCAATCATAGACGTAGCTACGGTTGCTTTTAATTTTGAAGTATAAATGGAAAAGGGTAATTTTAAAGTGGAAGTGGTATAAGTACGATAGTTCTGTTTTCTTCCTTATTTTTATACTAAACTATCTCGAGTGTAAAATCGTGCTACATCAATATAATAAGTATTGGTGATTTTAAACCTTATTTATACAATTTGTTCACGAGCAAATCGAGTTTAATTTTGAAAATAGAATACATTATAGCTATGAAGCAACTTATTTTAGTATTAGCAGTCATACTAGTATGCTCTTGTGGTACAACAAATGTTGTATATGATTATGACGAACAACAAGATTTTTCTAAATATAAAACCTATGCTTTCTTCCCTGATATGAATTCGGGGCTTAGTGATATCGACCAAAAACGATTGATATCGGTAACAGAAGCTGCAATGAACTCTAAAGGGTTCACCAGGTCTGATATTCCTGATATTTTTCTCAATTTTGAAACCGTTTTCAGCAAACAAGCTTCAAACAATAACTTGGGCGTAGGTCTGGGTGGCGGTGGCGGCGGTGGTATTAATGTAGGAGTTGGAGGCAATATTCCTATTGGTGGGCCGCTAACCTACTTAGAACTTACTCTTGACTTTGTCGATGTAAAAAATGATGCATTAGTTTGGCAAGCCATTACCAGAAAACGGTTTTATCCCAATGCTACTCCCGAAAAAAGAAGAATGTTTTTTCAGAAAGTAATAGAAAAGGCTTTGGTTAAGTATCCTCCTCAACAAAAATAATGATCAATACACGAATTGGAAATAAATCAGATATACAAGGTGTACTACAACTGCAGGAAAAAAACTTGTATGCTAACCTTACCACCGCAGAACGACAACGCGGTTTTGTAACCACGCCTTTTACAAAAAATCAAATTGAAGATATCATCGAGCAAAACGGACTTTTTGTAGCCCAACATGATCAAAATATCGTAGCTTATACTTTTGCAGGGAGCTGGCAGTATTTTAACCAGTGGGAGATCTTTAATCACATGATTTCTTGTTTTCCTCACCTTAGGTTTATGGGAAAAAATATAACTACCGAAAATAGTTTTCAATACGGGCCGGTTTGTATTGATAGCGACTATAGAGGTAAGGGGCTGTTACCTTCGATTTTTGAAACTATGAGAGTAGTGTTTCAAAAGCACTATCCCATCAGTATCACCTTCATTAATAAAATAAATACAGTTTCAGAAAAAGCGCATACTCAAAAGTTAGGTTGGACTGTAATCGATACATTCACATTTAATAACAATCAGTATTGTACACTTGCTTTTGATATGAATAACTCAGTTCTCAAAAGTTGCTAATGAATACTATGGATTCGGCTATATCTATCTTTCATATATGAATGTAACTACAAAAGCTATAGTGGTTCACTCTTTGCGATACGGTGAAGCAGATCTTATCATTACACTTTTTACCAAAACCAGTGGATTACGGTCTTATTTACAGCGTGGCGTTTTAAAATCGAAAAAAGGAAAAATACGTTCTTCTTTTTTTCAACCGCTTATGCTTTTGGAAATTGAGGCCTTCCATAAAAATAAAGGAACTTTAGAACGCATAAAAGAAGTCAAGGTTGGTACACATTATAAAACCCTGCATACGAATTTAATCAAAAGTTCTTTGGTCTTTTTTATAGCTGATATTCTTAAAAACGCAATACAGGAGGAAGAAGAAAACACCGAATTGTTCAACTATCTTGAAACGGCAATATTATGGTTAGATTCTAATGATGGTATTGCTAATTTTCATATCACTTTTCTTATCAAATTAACGCAGTATTTAGGTTTTTTTCCAGATACTTCTACTATGGAGTATGCGTATTTTAATTTGCAAGAAGGGGTCTTTCAACCTTCTGAAACTAATTTGTATTGTCAAAGCGGATTGGCGGTTTCAAAATTAAAAGAATTTTTAGGCACAACATTTGAGGCAAGTATGACTATTGGATTGTCTAAGAGTACACGAAGTGAACTTCTATCTATGCTATTAGTTTATTTTGAACTACATTTGCACGGTTTTAAAAAGCCGAAGTCACTTTCTGTACTCAGTGAAATTTTTAAGTAAGAACATGCGTTTATTAGCTTCAGTTTTATTTACTATTCTTTTAATTCCTCTGGCAAATGCGCAACAGGTGGTTACCGTGGTCGAAAAAGACTCGAATGTCCCGATCCCCGATGTGGTAATAGAAAATAAGACCAAGTCTAAAAGAGCTGTTACCAATTTTGATGGAAAAGCCGATATAAGCGAATTTTCGAATAACGAAAAATTATTTTTTACACATACACTTCATGTACCCGTATCCATAGTAAAATCGGCGCTAATCAAATCGGGAGCCATTGTGCATCTTAAAGAAGATCAAAATCAACTTTCTGAAGTTGTGATCTCGGTTTCAAAATGGGAACAGAACAAAAAAGAGATTCCGCAAAAAATAGTAAGTATATCGGCTGAAGATATTTCACTGGCTACGCCGCAAACATCGGCAGATTTATTACAGAGTAGTGGTCAGGTATTTATTCAGAAAAGCCAATTAGGAGGAGGTAGCCCTATAATACGGGGGTTTTCGACCAATAGATTATTGATAACAGTCGATGGTGTACGAATGAATACTGCAATTTTTAGAGGAGGAAATGTACAAAATGTAATATCCATAGATCCTTTTACCGT
Organism: Aquimarina sp. U1-2; assembly: GCF_017897595.1. Taxonomy (GTDB): domain Bacteria; phylum Bacteroidota; class Bacteroidia; order Flavobacteriales; family Flavobacteriaceae; genus Aquimarina. The sequence goes on along the minus strand of NZ_JAGKIK010000022.1, from coordinate 21,438 downwards.
AGCTAGAACCGAGGTAATATTAGGACCGGGCTCTGTAGTTTACGGCAGCGATGCCATCGGAGGAGTCATGAATTTTTATACAGCGCAGCCAAAGTTTGCTATACGAGATGAGAATCACATTAGCGGTACTATTCTAACGCGGTATGCCAGTGCAAGTAATGAAATGACGGGACATTTCGATTTTAATATAGGCTTAGAAAAGTGGGCATTCTTAACAAGTGTGAGTTATACCAATTTTGACGATTTGAAAATGGGAAGTCACGGTCCAGACGATTATTTGCGAACCGAATATGTGGTGCGTGAAGGTGGCGAAGATATCGTGGTGCAAAATGCTGATCCGCAAACACAGGTTTTTACCGGTTATGATCAAATCAATCTTCTACAAAAAGCACATTATACGCCAAATGAAAAATGGGATTTTAGCGTAGGTCTTATGTATTCTGAAACTTCAGATTATCCGCGATACGATCGTTTAATCAGAAGAACAGACGGAGATCTTCAATCAGCAGCGTGGTTTTATGGTCCGCAACGCTGGGGGATGGGAAATTTTCATATGTTTCATAAATCCAGAAGTACACTTTACGATAAAGTAAAGGTTACAGCAGCTTACCAGTTTTTTGAAGAAAGTCGAAATAATAGAGACTTTGGGAGTACGACACTATCAAGAACTCAAGAGCAGGTTGATGTCTATTCTTTCAATGTGGATTTTGAAAAAGAATACTCGAAGAAAACTTCGGTTTATTATGGTTTAGAATATGTATTAAATAATGTTTTTTCAAATGGATCTGAGCGTAATATCGAAACCAATGAGGTAAGCAAAGCTCCGTCAAGATATCCAGATGGATCTACCTGGCAATCTATTGCAGCCTATGCAAGCGTAAAAAATTCGATCAGTGAACAATTGAAATTTCAAGGAGGGCTTCGGTACAATAGAATTATATTGTATTCAGAATTTGATAACGAATTTTTTGACTTCCCTTTTAACGAAGCTAATATAGATACAGATGCATTAACAGGTACCGCAGGCTTTAGTTGGTTACCTAATGATAAATTACAATGGAAATTGAACTTTTCTACAGCATTTAGAGCTCCTAATATTGATGATGTCGGTAAAATTTTTGATTCAGAGCCAGGGTCGGTAGTGGTACCCAATCCCTATCTCAAACCCGAATACGCCTATAATGGAGAATTGGGGCTAACAGCTACGCTGGGTAAGAATTTCTCTGTCGATTTAGCAACATATTATACGTATTTAGACAATGCGCTTGTACGAAGGGATTTTGATCTAAATGGAGAGACACAAATTGAGTTTGGCGGAGAACCAAGTGATGTACAAGCTATTCAAAATGCAGCCAAAGCCAGAATTTATGGTTTTGAAGCCGGTTTGACCTATCAATTTACCAAATACTTAAAATTAGCTTCTCAATATACTTTTGTAGGTGGAGAAGAAGAACTGGAAAATGGTATTACCGACCCAACAAGACATGTTTCACCGCAATTCGGAAATACGCGAGTTACTTTTTCTTCTCCAAAATTAACCATAGATGCATTTGCAATTTATAATGGACAGTTTGATTTTGAAGATCTGGCATTATCACAGCGAAGTAACGATTTTCTATATGCCAAAGATGAAAATGGTAATCCGTATTCACCTTCTTGGTATACACTTAACTTAAGAACACAGTACCAAATCACAGACCATTTGCAAAGTATAGTTTCTTTAGAAAATATAACAGACCAACGGTATAGACCGTATTCGTCTGGTATTGCCGGTGCCGGTAGAAATTTTATAGTATCGCTTAAGTATTCTTTATAACGCTCAACTTTTGAAAAATACACTTTTTATTTTTGATATTGATGGCACACTTACCGATAGTGTGCCTATGTATTTAATGTCGGTCACCAATGCCATGCAAGCACTTGGAATTAACGATATCGATACCGATTATAACAACTACCAGCATCACACAGATAGTTATGCGTTACGATATAACTACAAACGTAATTTTGCTACGGTGCCTCCAGCTGGTCTATTGGATGATTTTGAAACTGATTTGGTGCGGCAGATGAATCTCTTCACCCCTGTAGAAGAAATTAACGGAGCAAAATCTCTGATAGCTTATTTTAGAGAGCAGCATATCTCATTTTGCTTTGCGACAGGAGCTTTGCCCAAACCTGCGATGATGAAGCTAGAGCAATGCAACATATGGCATGATGAGCGGCTTTTGGCAACCTCAAAAACACATGAAACAAGAGAGGGCTTTGTACTTGATGCTATAAAAAAGGCAAAAACGTACTATAATACCTCGAGTTTTGACAAGATCGTATCCCTGGGTGACGGACTTTGGGATTTAAAAACTGCACAAAATTTACATTTGGATTTTGTAGGAATAGGAGATAAAAACAAAACAAAATTACTTGCACATGGTGCTCTATACTGTTTTACAGACCTGGTAGAATTTAAAGAAAAGTACTTTTAGTCTCTGGCAGTATTAAGCTTTTTTATCAAATCAAGATCAAATTTCTTTTTAAGTGCCATGATTTCTTTTACATTTTCGTTGGGTATCGTAATAGAAAGTACATAATGTTGTATTTTCCAACCTTTTGTTGTTTTTTGTACAACTCCGCTGCCTCTACAAATACCCATTTGCGTATCTAACAACTCGTCAAACCAGGCGACTTTTTTACTATGATCCAAAAAAATATGTCTTTCCAAAGTTGTGAAGCTCCATGCTTTTCCTTTATCAAAATAAGGTTTTGCAAACGTTTTAAACGCATCGTACTGCCAATTTTCGGTGGGATCGGTGCCTATAAAAATAGCATCGTTAGTCATTAGATCAAAGTATGTCTTAAAATCGGCATTGGCTGCTGCTTTGTGCCATTTGGTAAGTATAGTATCGATTTTAGTTTCTTCCTGCGTGTAGCCAAAACTTAAACTCAATAGTAAAACGTAGATAATGTACTTTCGCATACTACAAAGTGCTTTATAGTTATTTGTTTTCTTCTTCTCTTAATAATTCTTTTTCTATAGCATCTGGAATGGCCAGAGATAGCTCGTTTAATTGTATAATTAAGCTATTGTATGCTTTTATGATTCTGGTGTTAGCTTTTAAAAAGTTTTCTGGATTAGGCTGCTTGCTTTCAGACAATAATTGCAAAAGACCAACTTCTGTATTCAAGACAGTAAGCCTGGAGTTAATCGTATTCACGTTTAAATCTTCAGATAAATTTTCTTCAAAAGTCTGAATCAGTAACGACAAACTATCTACACGTTTACGAATATAATACGGATTAGAAGCTTGTAATGTCGTAATAAGATGTTGCAGGTTTTCAAAATCTTCAAAATTCTTAAGGTCTTCTTGCGCCTGGGGAGAAGGTTGTAATAAATTTAGATTGATTTTTGCCTTAGAAAGGCTATCAAGTTTTGCAGTTTGTTCATCCTGTCCAACAGGCAATTGCTTGTTGTGGTTACAAGAACTCAAAACAAGGATTAATATAAGAATATAAAAATAGAAGTTCTTCATTAGTACATTATAAATAACAACTCAAAAATAGCGTATTTATTACAGTTTGAATCAGCTCAATGAAAAAGACCTCAGATCAAGCGTATCTGAGGTCCAACAAATGCATAGGTAATTACTGGTTAAGTTCTGGTATTCGCATTTGTGCGTGTAGTTTTACACCAAGTAAGAGGTAAGTATTGAGGGTTTACGAGAGTATTTATGTAGTTAAGCTAATTCGTCAAAGGTATGACTGGGTACAAGTGTGGTGTAAGATTTGCATTCATTTGAGTGTTGAGTTAGTGTGTTGATGTGTTTGTTTTGAAAACGTTTGTCTTGTGGATTATTATCATTTTCTAAAAAACTTAACAAATTTTAAGGATGTCTTATGATTTTTTGACTGCTATTGCTTACTGATAGAACTTTTTAATTGATTGTCCGTTATTGTACCTAAAATTTAACTGAGAAGTCATCCTGAATTCATTTCAGGATCTCATTACGTTTATTTTCAGTACATTGAGATGAGAAGCTGAAACAAGCCTGTGCTGAACTCGTTTCAGTATTCAGCTTGACGCAAACCGTTTATGTTAAATTGCGGATATTCGTAATTTTAAAAAAAAGCATATTGACATGTCTGTTAAAACAGCTGTTTTTTAGGGTAGTGTTCTCTGGTTTACTGAAACAGTTTTGGCATAAGCTATGTGATTCTTTAAAATAGTCAATCTAGTTTGACGCGACAAGCATCTGTTAACTATTTTGGCAGGGATTTAAATCATTTTTAGGTAATAATAACGTGGTAGAAAAGCATAGGATGACTATGCTATAAAAGGCAATAAAACCTTAGTTAAAATAAATCCTATATATTTAGGGCTTCAAATTAACAAATCATGGGCAGCTTTTTTACGTTTCTACTCGATCATATCGGGATTCTTTCTTTTATTGGTTTTACACTTCTTGTTGGGGTTATTGCCTATTATGCAACTCGAAAAACTGATGAAAACACTTCAGACGGTTATTTTCTTGGGGGTAGAAGCTTAACGGGTATTGTTATTGCCGGTTCGTTACTTCTTACCAATCTTTCTACAGAGCAAATTGTAGGTCTTAATGGTAGTGCATTTTCTGAAGGAATTCTAGTCATGGCCTGGGAAACACTAGCGGCTATAGCTATGGTGGTCACCGCTATATTTTTGTTGCCCCGCTATCTTAAAGGAGGAATCACTACTGTTCCTCAATTTTTAGAAAGACGATATGATACAACTACCAAAGCTATTGCCTCTGGTCTTTTTCTTACGGGATATGCCATAGTATTACTACCCATCGTTTTGTACACAGGATCTTTGGCTTTAAGTACGATGTTTGATATTCCTGAATTGCTAGGTGTTTCAAAAAATGTTTCCATTTGGTTATGTGTATTTGGGATAGGTATTGTTGGGTCGATTTATGCAATTTTTGGAGGACTTAAAGCAGTAGCAGTTTCAGATACGATTAATGCTATTGGGCTATTAATAGGAGGGATTTTGATTCCGATATTTGGTCTTTTAGAAATAGGAGATGGTAGCATAGCACAAGGCCTTAGCACCGTATTTAAAGAAAATCCTGAAAAGTTTGATGCTACCGGTGATAGTAACGCTTCTGTACCCTTTGCTACTATATTTACAGGAATGATGTTGGTACAATTATTTTATTGGGGAACCAATCAAGCAATAATTCAGAGAGCATTGGGTGCAAAAAACTTAAAAGAAGGTCAAAAAGGATTACTACTGGCTTCTTTTATCAAAATATTGGGACCTTTGATTGTTGTGCTTCCGGGGATTATTGCTTTTCATATGTTTGGAGATACTTTAGACAAAGCAGATGAGGCATATCCTATGCTCGTTAGCAAAGTACTACCACTATCGCTGGTCGGGTTTTTTGCGGCAGTTCTTTTTGGTGCAATTTTAAGTTCGTTTAATAGTGCATTAAATAGTTCTGTAACCTTATTTGGTGTAGATATTTATAAAGAATATATCAATAAAGAAGCATCTGAAAGGCAAACTGTTAAGGCAGGTAAATTATTTGGAACCGGTCTTGCGCTCTTCGCTATGATTATAGCTCCTTTTTTGCAAAGTGCAGAGAGCATTTTCAGTTATTTACAGCAGGTAAATGGATGCTATAGCATTCCTATTTTAACAATCATTGTAGTGGGATACTTAACCAAAAATGTTCCGGCAGTAGCTGCTAAAATTGCAATACTATGTGGAGCAGTGTTATACCTACTATATGTAATCTTGGATGCGACGGTACTAGATGGTTTATTTCCTCACTTTTTACATGTTATGGCTATTCTCTTTGTACTAAATGTCGCTATTATGTTGATTATAGGCAAAATACAACCCAGAGCGCATCCTTATATTCAAAAATATACACAAGAAGTAGAAATTGCGCCCTGGAAAGGAGTTAAAATCACAGGAGCACTGATATGTATGGTCGTAATTGGTATTTATATTTATTTTTCGTAACAGTTTGCATCCTACTAAAATAGTACGAATACCTCTTTGAGTCCAATGTAAATTAAGGACAGTCTGTTTTATTAACGAAAGAATTACGGTTTACCATCAAACTTTCGATAGCTGAACGCTTTTTAGTTAGGTTTCCTTTGGAAAAGAACAATTTTTTTTCAATTTTAGATAAATTAACACAAACTCAGTTATCATGAAAAACAATGTATTGCCCTTAATACTATGTTGTTTTTTTCTTATGCTCACTACTTTGGCACAAGAAAAGCGACAAACTTTTAAAGGCGAAGGTGCCGAAACCTTTGAGGTGGTATTGACCAACAGTAATGCCGTATCTACGAGCAAAGCGATTGCTTCAAATTCTAAAGGGCTTACTGCTATGCAAGAAGAGTCTCAAATTCCGGAATTTGTACTTACTCCGGTTCGTATTCAACTTAAAAAAGCTAAACCTTTTATTTCAGCTTATACAGTTTGGGAAGGAGAACAATTGGATGACCAGCAATTGGAAATCACCTACCGAACTTCCAAAAAAGACAACAAATGGTCTGGTTGGAAAAAAGCCACTCTCGATGGACATGCAGCTCAAACATCAACTCGTATTGTTTCTAAAATGGAGTTTTTGGATAAACGTACGCAGTACATTCAGTATAAGATGGTCATAAAAAACAGAACTGAAGGTTTTGTAATCTCAAAAGTGAAATTTCATCATTACAGTCCCGGGGAGACTCCAAAAAAAATTCAAAAGCAAATAAAACAAAACGTGGGAACAGCAAAAGCCACATGTGCTAAACCTGCTGTAGTAAGTAGGCGTCAATGGGGCGCTATCCCCAGAGGAGCAGCGGCAACCTCTAGTGTGTCTCACCTTATTATTCATCATGAATTTGGATCAAATACCAGTAGAGATTGGGCTGCACGTGTACGCGCTGTGCAGAATTTTCACATTAACGGAAATGGTTGGTCTGATGTTGGCTATAATTTTCTTGTAGATCCCAACGGCGTTATTTATGAAGGAAGAGCAGGAGGTGATAATGCAGTTGGAGCTCATTTTTGCGGTAGAAACCGAAATACGATGGGAGTCTGCATGCTAGGCGATTACTCTAGTGTAACGCCAACTACAGCTACACAAACCTCACTTAAACGATTATTGGCCTGGAAGGCTAATAAAGAAAATATCAATCCGCTAGGGTCATCATTTCACTACGCTGTAAATAGGTCGCTTACCCATATAGCTGGTCATCGAGACGCAGGGTGCTCTGCATGCCCGGGAAACGGAGGGTACGCAACACTAAGTAGTATACGTAGCGGAGTTAATTCGCTATTGTCTAACGGATGCTCGGGTGGGGGTACTTTACCACCTCGTGATACGACTCCTCCAACAACTTCAATTAGTGGAGGAAATATCCAAACGGGAGATTTTACGGCTATCTTTACCGATGCAGATAATGTTGGTGTAACCCGGCGATACTATCAAGTATTAGAGCAATATAGCTCTAGCTTTTTGGCAAATCGAAGGAACGGATTTTTTAACGAAAATTTTGGGCAGGATTTTGGTGTCTATGATAAAGGCGCAGGAACCTGGAGTGTAACTAATGGCAGATTACGACAAACTAATACGACATCAGATAATACGTTGTGGAGTTCATATCTACTTCAAGATTCAGGATTGCCGTATCTATATGAGTTTGCTGCCAAGGTAAACTCAACTACGGGTCCTCGTAAGTTTGGAATTCATATCATGTCATCTGATGGTACTCAAAGTCAGCGAGGAAATTCGTATTTAATTTGGTTTAGCGGAGAGGACAATAAAGTACGAATTTATGAAACCGTAAACAACATACTTTATTTTAGAGCAATAGCCGATGTAGCGCTGGATAACAATTGGGCTAAATATAGAGTTACCTACAGCCCAGCGTATGGAGTATTGCAGATTTGGAAAAATAATGAAAGCTTACTTAGCTGGACCGATGCCAGCCAAATTAGAGAGGGAGTCGCTATTTCGTTACGTACTAATAAAACGGCAGTCGAATTTGATGATCTTAAAGTATATAAATTTAGAGCAGGTACTCGTGTTGATGTTAGTGTAGGCAGCGTAAATACCGATGATTTAAGAACGACCAATGGAAAAATAAAAAGTATGGTAAGAGATGATGCCGGTAATTGGTCTGCACCGGGTAATATGGATGTGACCATCAATTCAGGTAGATTTGGAAAAGAAGCTGTTGATTCTAAGCTCACTTTATATCCTAATGAAGTTACCGATGAGGCAACGTTAGTTTGGCAACAGCCTGAGTTTGGATCGGTACAGATCGGAATATTCGACATCAAAGGAAGAGTAATTGCACAAATGCCGAAAGAATACATGGATAAGGGGAAAAGCGTTTTGAATATTTCTTGGCTTACCAATACGCTTCCTTCAGGGCTATATATGCTTACCCTTACATCTGGATCGTATCTGGAAACCATTAGATTATTGAAGAGGTAATACCCATTTTTTGAACTGATTTTATTGGCACCGCCAAAGGGTATGATATCCCGAGGCTTGTCTCGAAATTGAAAAATTGTTTTCAACGAATGCCTTGTGGGCTTGCCCCAAGGTAGTTTACTTGTGTATTAAAATTTTATAGATAACTTTTCATTTTGCACCATTCTGTCATATATTGTAGGTTAAAATATAAAGGGTACTAATATAATGTAAACCTTGATGTATAGCGACTCTAGAACTATGAATAATAAAGCTTTACTAGAAAGTAAATTGAAAGATATTTATGATGTACTTAAAAATTCTGGTACTAACGAAAAACATCATGGGGTGCTATCTGGTTCGTCTGGAATTTCTTTATTTCAATTCTATTATTCTCGATTGATAGATGCAGAAGAGCCTGCAGACCTCGGGGTAACTACACTATCAAAAATTATTAATGAAATCAATAATGGCTATACATATCCTACCTTTTGTACAGGAATCGCAGGTGCCGGATGGGTGCTCGAGCTGTTGAACGAAGAAGAATTTATTGATATCGATAGTGACGAACTATTGTCTGATTTAGATGAATATTTATTTGTCTCAATGAAAGCTAACACCGACGAGGGGTATTATGATTTTTTACACGGTGCTATTGGTTATGGGTGTTACTTCTTAAAGCGGTATCAAAATACACAGAATACGCAGTTAAAAACCAGGTATAAAGACTATCTTCATTATCTGGTTACAGCCCTTAAAAAATCAGCATTACAAGACCAAGCCGGAACCTACTGGAAAACAATGCTAGATCACGAGAAGAAGATGGTAGGGGTAAATTTGAGTTTATCACATGGACTTGCAAGTATTATTAATTTTTTAAGCCGCATCTATGCCTTTGATGATTTTAAGGATGAAGTAAAAGAGGTATTAATCCAAACGGTAGAATATATACAACATCAGAAATGTTATGATTCCAGTTCGACGTCTATGTTTCCTACCTGGATTTATGAAGGAATGGATAAAGTGCCAAAAGCAAGGCTTGCCTGGTGTTATGGAGATTTGGGTCTGGGACTTTCTTTATGGAAGGCAGGAAAAGCGTTAGACAATAGTAGTTATAAAAAGGAAGCGCTTACTATTCTTAGAAATGCGGCAACCCGAAAAGATAGGATAGAAGCAGGAGTGAAAGATGTAGGGCTTTGTCATGGGTCTTGCGGTATTGCGCATATTTTCCACTTTATGTACAAAGAAACTCAAGAACCTATCTTTAAAGTAGTCGCTCATCATTGGATGGATCAGGCTGTAACTATGGCTACTCATAATGGTAACGCAGGGTATATGCAATGGGGTGGTGAGAAAGAGCAATGGAAAGAAGAAACGAATCTGTTAGAAGGCATTGCGGGCATAGGACTGGCCATGATATCCTTTTTGGCCGATTTTGAAACCAAATGGGATGAATGTTTATTAATACACTAGTTCGAAGCATATAAATTGTCACTACACACTCATGGCTTATCAACCTTTTTCAAAATATGTTTTACGCGCTCCTTTATTTTCTTTCACTTTTTATAAAAAGCTAACTCAAAATGATGAGCTTGAAAAAGAATTAAAAAAAATATGTAGCGATCCCATCATCAAAGAAGCTATTTTTCTGGCATCACCTGCCTTATTTTCAGAATTCGAAAAATGGCTATCAGGCGCTATCACAGATAAGAATAAGTCTGATAAAATGATGTATGCCGTGTTGAAATATATCAGCCGTATGTCATCCAGATGTACTCCTTTTGGACTTTTTGCAGGAACAGCAGTAGGTGCATTCGCAAATGAAACTCAAATAGAACTGCATGATTCATTCAATTACAAGAGGCACACCAGGCTAGACATGAATTATCTTGTGGCCCTATCACAAGAGATTGTTACAAATGAAAATATACGTAGCCAGTTACTCTTTTATCCCAATACAAGCATCTATACAACCGGCCATCAATTAAGATATGTAGAGTATACCTATGTGAACAGCAAAAGAATACACCATATTGTAGGGGTAGAACAGTCTGAGTATCTCGAAAAAGTTATTCAAAAAGCACAGCATGGAGCCTTATTAAAAGATCTGGCGATGCTGTTGGTAGATGATGAGATTACCATAGATGATGCTCAGGATTTTATCAATCAACTAGTAGATAGCCAATTATTGATTAGTGAGTTAGAACCTTCAGTTTCAGGGCCAGAATTTTTGGATCAAATTCTTCCGGTATTAAAAAAGTTGCGACATACAACACACCTGGTTTCTGTATTAGAAAACACGCAAACAACACTAGAAAAACTCGACGAGCGCATAGGCAATACAACCGAAACATATATCAATTTGGGCAAGTCTCTCGAAAAACTAGATGTAGGTTTTCAACTCAAATATATGTTTCAGACCGATATGTTGCTTTCTACGGCATCTAATGTTCTAGACAAAAAGTGGATCCATAAAGTACGACAGGCAATCACTTTTCTTAATAAACTATCTTTACCGCCAAAAGACACACCATTGTCTGCATTTAAGGCTGCTTTTTATGAGCGCTACGAAGAGCGTGAAGTCCCCTTATCAAAAGCGCTTGATGTAGAATTAGGCGTTGGTTTTCTTCAAAATCAGGGTTTGGGTGATGTAAGTGCTATAGTAGACGATATTATTCTTCCGCAGAAAAATGAGGATAACATTGCAAAAGACATCAAATGGTCTCCTGTAGTTACTATTCTTCAGAAAAAATTAATAGAAAGCATTGCGCAACATGAGCATTGTATCGTGCTGAGCGATGCCGATTTTGAAGGTTTTGAAGCCAACTGGGACGATCTACCCGATACGATTTCTTCAATGATAGAGATTGTAACTCATCACGGTGAAGAAAAAGTCGTACTATCTAGTGCTGGTGGGTCGAGTGCTGCCAATTTGTTAGGGCGTTTTTGCCATGGGGATCCCGAATTATATGATTATACCCAAGAAATACTACAGGTAGAACAACAACAAAATCCAGACAAAATTCTGGCAGAAATAGTACACTTGCCAGAATCGAGGGTAGGTAACATCTTGATGCGACCGGCTTTTAGATCTTATGAGATCCCTTACCTGGCAAAATCTATTCTCGATGTATCACATCAACTTACTTTGGATGATCTCATGATTTCTACTACGGCATATGGTCCTATCACATTAAGATCAAAAAAGTACGATAAAGAGGTATTGCCACACCTTACCAATGCACACAACTATTCGGCCAATGCATTGCCTATTTATCAGTTTTTGGCCAATTTGCAAACTCAAAATCAGCGATCGGGAATAGGATTTAACTGGGGACCGCTAGTACACGAATATGACTTTTTACCCAGGGTCGAATATAAAGAAATTATCATATCCTCTGCTACCTGGAATATTAAACAGAAAGAAATCAAATCATTGGTAGAAGCTCGAAAAAATAATGAAATCTTTAAAGCAGAAGTTCAAAAGTTTGTAGCATCAAAAAAAATACCACAATATGTTCTTTTGATAGATGGGGATAACGAACTTTTAATAAATACAGCGAATATAGCTTCTATGCTCATGTTATTGGATACGATTAAAAACAGATCGGCTTTTCAAATCAAAGAGTTTTTGCATGTTGAAAATAGTATAGTTACTAAAGATAAAGAACATTTTACCAATCAGTTGATTATTTCTTTTTATAACGATAAAAAACTGAAAAATAGCAAAACGCAGTATGAGTAGGATCCAAAGATCATTTGTAATTGGTGGGGAGTGGCTGTATTATAAAATCTATACGGGTCCCAAAACTTCAGATTTGGTACTTACCAACATTATCAAACCTGTAACGACTTCATTATTAAAAAACAAAAGCATCGATTCTTGGTTTTTTATACGATATAGTGATCCAAAACCGCATATTCGTGTGCGATTTCTTTATACCTATCCGGCTCAGGTGGGTGATATTATTAACGCGTTGTATCTGCCTATTAAAAATTATGTTGATGAAGATTTAATTTGGAAGGTGCAAATAGATACTTATCAAAGGGAAATAGAGCGGTACGGTGAAAGCACCATGCAACCCTCAGAAATTATATTCTTTCATGACAGTACATTGATTATCAATTTTCTTGATATGGTAGAAGGTGACGAAGGAGAAGAGCTTCGGTGGTTGTTGGGCGTACGAGCGATAGACACCTTGTTAAACGATTTTAAGTATGACGACGATAGAAAACTGAAGTTATTAGAAGGGTTGAAAACCGGATTTGGAGCTGAATTTCACAGGAACAAATTCCTTACAAAACAGTTGGATAAAAAATTTAGAGATGAAAAAGATAAAATCGATAATTTTTTAAATTTCGAAAAAGAAGATCATCCCGATTACGCCCCAATTCTTGATATTCTTGAAGAGAGAAGTATACAAAGCAAAGCAGCTGTTACAGCAATTTTGTCAGCAGTCACTACCGAATCAGAACTTGATAGCCTAATGCGGAGTCATATTCATATGCACATGAACCGGTTGTTTAGATCAAAAAACCGATTGCATGAAATGGTAATTTATGACTTACTTTATAGAACGTATAAGGTAGCATGGGGAATCCGAAAGTTTAACAAGAAGGCTAAGAATTAAAAATTCATTTGCAATTAATAAAGTGTTTAGTTGTAGTCTAGTTCGATTCTTTTCTATGCATTGCTGAAAGAAGTTAGGAAGTGCAATACCATTTATATTTTTAGATACTGTAAGCCAAAAGTTTTCGACTAGAATACTAAAGTCCTGAAGCTATCATAAGGAATTTACTGCACATCCACAATTATTACCTTTGCCAAAAACCTTGTAACTGATGACAATCTCGTGGGATCCGGATTGGTTACTTCTCAGCTCAGAGATGGGGTAATCATAGGAGTAGCTGATCGATAGGCTGTTCCACAATCGGAAGCCCGCCAGAGCATAAACAGATTCTTTGTTTCTGTATGAGATACCACCCCATAATCTGTTTTGATACTCGGCCTTTACGTTCATATCCCATTGTACAGGAGCATTAATTACAGTCTTGAGTACCCCTGCCGGTATTAAGGTCCAGTCCCGGTCTATTTCTACCCGGCTGCCAATCAGAACATTGTAATTCCTGTTCAGCTTGCCACTGGTCAGCACCCCGTTTTGTATATTATAAGAGATCTCGTTGTCTAATAGCTGGTTTGCAGCCATCCCCATAAACAGGTGCTTTGAGTAAATATAGAGCCCAGCACTAATATCCAGGCTGGTGGTACTAAAGTTTTGTACCAGGATATCATTAGGATTGTCGATCAGTATCTCGTCACTTTCATCAAAGCGGAACTGGTTGCCTCCTACAAAAGTGCCTAGCGACACATACCATTCTTCAGAAGCTTTCAGGTGATAGGCATACCCTAAATAATAGCCAGATCGGTTGATGGGCCCTGTATCATCGGTATAGATAAATGCCCCGATCCCAGAGTGGGATTTGTCGATATTTGACTTTCCTGAAAAAAGTAATGCTGTAGGGCTTTGAAATGATAGTGTAGCAGTTCTGGGGGCACCTTGAAAACCTGTCCATTGGTTACGGTACCCAAGGGTAAAATCTGTAATGTCCTCTGCCCCTATAATAGCAGGATTTAGTACTAATGGGTTTTGAAGGTACTGCGAAAACTGCGGATTTTGCTGTGCTAAGCCCGTAATACCTATAAAAACTATAAACAGGAATGCTACTGTTTTATTTCGTATGATTTTACTTTCTATTGTATGAGATAAGTTCATTATTGGGGTTTATTTTAAAGAATGTGAACAGGTTTCAACTTTTGTTTATCTGATAATAGTGATCGCTCCTTTAAAGACCTGTCTATCTAGGTCATTAAGTTCCAATACATAATAGTAGGTTGCTATAGGCAGGGGACGTCCCTGATAGTTGCCAAACCAATCATTGTTGTAACTGGAAGCTTCATACACTTTATTGCCCCAGCGGTTGAAGATATAGAGCCGGTTATTAGGGTAGTTTTCCAGTCCGCGAATCATAAACATATCATTGCTGCCATCTCCATTGGGAGTCATCACCGTGGCGATTTGTATACTGGATGTAATTGGGTTTTCACAGTTATCAAGCTCGTCAATGGAAAAAGGACCGATAGTCGTAATACAGGCCCCAATTTCTACACTTAGTGAATAACTACCGGATCCTCTTCCAATAAGATTTATGTCAGTGCCTACTTGTACTCCTGATGCGTCTATCCAACTATAGGTTTCAGTACCAGAGTTTCCGGTAACGGTGATCCCTTCTATGCTACCGTTAATTTGACCGCAATCTGCACTTTGTATTTGTATGTAGGTATCATCTAACAAAAGAGTACAACCGCCATTAACAAATATTGTCACCTGGTCAGTTGCGGTGCACCCTCCACCAAAATCAGCAGTTACGGAATAGGTGGTAGTTTGGGTAGGCGAAACCGTAGGGCTTTGTATGATTTCCTGTCCTAATAGTGATGGATCTGCAGGATTGACTGTCCAGATATATGTAGGTGTGTCTGCACTTGGAGTTGCAATTATAGTTACACTATCTCCTTGATTAATGGTCTGGTCTGTACCAGCGTCGACTATATTACTATAAGTTATATCTCTTACAACAATGTCATCGATGTACATATAGATAAGTTCTCTAATATTTGAGGAAGTATTCGTTTGATTCTCTTCAGCAAAATTTCCCAGCATGATAAATTTTTCTCCCCCGGTAGCCGTATAACTCATAGTAAAGGTTTGCCAGCCATTAGTATCTGAAATAAATTGACCACTAGGTGTTTCTAATTGTGGTACTATTCCCGTAGGGGCAGGATTAGTTGTTGATCCTGCATTACTAGTAAATTTAGAATTTAAGAATGCAACACCAAATTCGTCCATGCTTCCTGTGCTCACTTCAGCTAAACTTAATTTAAAACTTACTTCGTAGGTTGTACCCGCAACTAAACCGGAAAGAAGTTCAATACCTAGATATTCTCTGTAGTAATACTGAGGAAGTGATCCATAAAGGCCCGCAAAGGCTTCACCCGTAGCAGGAGCTTGAGCACCAGTTATTGCATTAAATGGATTTACTTGATTAGTATTACACGTATTAAAATAATCAGATGTAGCCAGTGTTGGCACATACCAGTCATCTAGCCAATCTGAAAAAAATCTATTAGCCGCATGATTGTGAACCCCTGTAGGACAGGCAATATAATTCTCAAAACTAGGATTGGGAACAAGGTTAGCGCTACCACAGGTTACAAGAGGGTTTACTCTAATAGTCACGCTATCACTAGACATACATCCACTGCCAAAATCTGCTTCTACTGTATAGGTTGTGGTTACCGTAGGTGAAACGGTGGGATCTTGTATGTTCTCCTGTCCTGAAAGGGAAGGATCTGACGGACTAGCTGTCCAGGTGTAGATAGGCGTTCCGCTGCTGGGAGTTGCCGTAACAGTTGCGCTATCTCCAGCATTTATAGTTTGGTCAGGGCCTGCATCTACTACTTCGGTACACGAACTTGCATTTACAGTAATGGTAACCGAGTCTTGCTCGTAACAACCACCAAAATCTACTAGAACTTTAAAAGTATACGAACCAGCTGTCGAAGGGTTGAAAATAGGATTTTGGGCGGTGGCATCGTTGAGTCCCGTTGTAGGTGTCCAAGAATAACCTACAGGCGAAGGCCCAGTGCTGGTTGTATTTAATGTAGCAACTTGCCCCATGCTGATGGTCTGGTCTGGTCCGGCATTTATAGTTGGCGTATTGCCCCTCGAGTATACATACACATCGTCAACATAGATGACTGAAAATCCGCTCCCACTGCCGATGTCGTCATAGTTGGTGGTGACATTGTCGCGAAAGTTACCGACCGTAAGGTACTCCTCACCCCCAGTGGCTTTGTAAGTCCATGTGAAGGTCCGCCAAGTTTGTCTGTTGTCGATGTAGTCGCCCACCGGCGTTTCTAGTTGCGCTGCGACCGGCAGGACCTGATTGTCTTTAGAGGATACTGGCCCCGGCGAGAGATGAATTCCTAACCGGTCGATAGCGTAGCGGCTGCCCATCTGCAAGCTCGCTTCCAAGCTCACGTCGTAAATCTCGCCAGCCATCATAGGCTCGTCAAGACGTACTTGTGCGTACTCGCGCAGCCCCCCGGGGTACCACACGTGCATGCGGATGTAACCCGCATCGGGGTAATCGGGTGGACCGAGTAGTAGGTTGCCGGGATTACAGAAGTTTACGTAGTCGGTACTGCCTGTGGTAGGTGAATACCATTCCTTTACTTGGTTTCCAAGTGTATTGCCGTTGTTCGCCTGTCCTGACGGGCAGTTCTTGTACTCCTCGAAATCGGGATTGGGGACGAGATTGACTGGTCCGCATGGGTACTCACAGCCAGTTTCCCCGACGGTGTAGCGCTCAGGAACTAGCTCTACGCAACCGGCATCATCGATGCGGAGTTCGTAGTCTCCCGGGGGCAGACCTGTCGCATCACGCGTGGTGGCGACAATATTGCCGCTGCTGTCGATCCACTCGTAGGCGTATGTGCCGCTACCGCCGCTAACCGTCAAGCCGCTAACCGACCCGTCACTGTTGCCGCAGCTAGCATTACCGATTGTGGGTGTGGAAACAGTTAATGCAGATGTTACGTCGACGACAGATACGTCGTCGATGTACACGTAGCAGCCGAAGAAACCAGGCGACGTGCGTACGTTCGTGCTCGCATTGTCGAAAAAGTTGCCGATCGTTAACCATTCCTCGCCTCCCCCAACGTTAGTGAAGGTCATGATAAACTCGGTCCAGCGGTTCTCGTTGGCAATAAACTGCCCTGCGGGCGTGGTAACCTGCGGTGTAACCTCAAGCACGGATCTTGTTGGAGATGCAGGCAGTTCATTTACCGAGAAGTGCGCTCCAATACGGTCGATCTCCTTATTGGTGCGATTGCGGTCGGCTAACTTAAATTTCACCTCGTATGTATGTCCTGCGCAAAGGGGCGCTTTCAACCGGACTTGAATGTACTCTCGATACTGTGCGCTTCCGTCTTTGTATGGAATAAAGCCCATAAACGCCGCCCCCGTTGCAGGCGGGATCGAAGCTTGGTAACTAGGCGAGCAGTAGTGTACATAGTCGCTCGATGCGTGATAAACGTCGGTGGTGGAAGGCGGATCCTGCCAATTGCGAATGAACTCGTGCACCCGCGGTGGAGTGGTATGATTCATCGTCGACGAAGGCGGGCAAACGTCAAATTCTTCAAAACTTGGATTAGGAACTAAGTTTTGAGCGTAAAAATGAGTATAGCCAATTAAAAAAATAAACAGAGGTAAAATTTGTTTCATAGTATCCCGGTAAGTAGGTGTTTTATAATTTAAACTTAACGGCAATACTATTTTAATAATATATTAATAGGCTTAACTAAGGCTTACAAGACCTTAACAAAAGCTTACATGCTTTCAAACATCAGTAATATTAAAGGATTTCATAGTTCGTATTTTTTGAATTCTTAGTTGAATTAAGACCAATATTTACAATATATTACATTTTTAGACTGAAAATGAATGTAAAAAATCGAATACACTTTGTTCTTTTGGAAGGTCAAACTTCTTTTTTAATCTATGAACAGTTACATGTAGACTGCTTTGAGTAATATTTATTAGTTGTCCGATTTCTTTATAAGATAAGTTCATCCTTAGAAAAGCGCAGAGGCGTAATTCATTCATGGAAAGATTATAATTATCCTTAAGACGTTCTATATACTGTGGATGAACTTTTTCGAAATGCGTAAAAAATGTATCCCACATTTTATCCAGTTCCAAATTATCATTGATATGATCTTGTGCATATCTGATCGTATTTTTATCTCCTTCAGAAACATTTTTTTCTGCTAAACGTTCTAATAATTCATCAATTTTATATAATAAATCATTTTTGATAGCCAACTGAGCAGATGATGTGGTGATTTGTCTGTTTAGGTAATCTCGTTGCTCTTCGGCATCATTAAGATCAGTGACTAGTTTATTTTCTTTTTCATGCAGTTTCGTAATTTTCTTTTTCTTTTTGAAATAAATTATGAATGAAATTATTAAAATGATAACCACAAGAATTGCAGAACCTAAAAGTAAAAGATTACGCTTATTTAGTTCATCAAAAAAGTTTTTTTCCTTTTCAATTAATTTATTTCTCTCACTAGCCAATAAAACTTCAGTAGTTTTAGGGATATTTTTAGATCGCTCTAAACTATCTTTTAATAGTTGAGATTTCTTAAAATATGTAAGTGATAAAAGAGAATCCCCTTTTTTCTCTAATGCTTTAGATTTAATATCATTAGCGAGCATTTCTAACTCTATATTTTGAAGTAAACCAGTGTTAATCGCTTCTAGTACTTGATCTACATAAACAATTGTACTATCTGGTTGCGAAGTAAGAAGATAATTTTCGCTAATCTGTATATAAACCGACGATAACGAACTTATTTTTGTAGAAATGTCTCTTTCATCTTTTTTATATAAATCAAGTGCTCTATGGTAATAAATCAAAGCCTTGTCGTATAGCTTTTTGGCTTTATGAACTTCACCCAAAAGTATTGTTATCTGAATCAATGATTTAATATTTGATTTATCACACTCTTCGTAGGCTTTGGTATAAATCATTAATGCTTTTTCATAGTCTTTTATATAGTAATGATTTATGTAACCTAAGTTTACCAATGATGAACTAATCAGATTATAGTACTGAGGCATTTTTGTATTTTTAAATATATCATAGGCACGTTGATGATTTATTAAAGAAGAGTCAATCAATTTCAAACTAAGGTAGATATCTCCAATTCTCGCATAGGCCTGACCTAGTTCAATCTGATTATGCTCAGATCTAGGTGCTTTTTGATGTAGATTAATATTTTCAATGGCATACTTAGCTGCTTTAGGGTAGTCTCCCTGCCTAGAATATAGAATGCTTAAATTATTTAAAGCACCACTAATCATTTTTGAATCTTCCAACCTTTCAGAAATTAATAGCTCTGATTTTTGTAGTGTAATAGCCTTTTCTAGATTTTCTTTTCCGCCTCTCAAATAAGTTATAATAGCTCTTAATTTATAAATATTTGCTTCCCATCGTTCATTGTTGTATAAATTATTTATTTGTTCGGCGTCGTTTAAGAATTTTTCTGCTTTATTTTGATTAGTGCTACGATAGAATTTTACAGAATCTAGTAATTGTTGATATAAAATGGAATCGCTTACAAACTTTTGATTTTGTAAATTCTGTTGTGAATAGGAGTAAGTTAGTAAAGTTAATAAAAAAGATAGGGTAAAAATGTGTTTCATTGGGATTTCATGATTTTAAATACATATATAGCCACAAACATCTAGAGTAAAGTTATTTAAAGGGTATATAATAATAATTCTATTTTTTAACATAATTATTTCAATATTGACTGTAATTTAACAATTTAATTTTATCAATTAATGCCGAGTTACTAAATCTAAGCTTTTATGATTTAAAAATTAGAGAAAATTATACTTATAAATAGCGAAATCCAGTTATGCCTAAGCAAATAAAAAGATTATATCATATATATCACATCATGTTGGTTACTGCTAGTTTTCTAAATACGTATTTTTTTGTGCTAAATTTTTAAAAATCACTAGTGCCACGCGATTACATTGGTATTAGTCACTTTAAAACGGATATTCAAATTCTGGAATGACGTAATTCGCATGATTAGATATAGGATCATACTTTCTTGAAGTATGAAATAGCTTTCTTGGGTTTATTTAAACTATTGCTGATAAGTACTTTGCTTAATCTACTTTTTTTCCATATCCTAAATTTACAGTTATTTTCTAATTCTAACTGTAGCGGATTTTAAGGTTACTTATAAAGAGGAGATATCCCATATTTCGAAGTCAATTCTTCTTCGAGAGATCTTATAACAGAAAATGGAACAATTAGAGATTTTTTTGAACTAAGCTGCGTTGAAAATATTGAAAGAAAGCTTAAAAAGCTTTCACCTGGAGATTTAGAATATCAAAAAAGATTAGTAATTAAAAGCATGCAAGGCTAGCGATTATCAAGAAAAATAAGTTAATTTATACAAAAAAATAAATTGTTAAAAGATAAAAAATGAAATATACAATAATCGAACAAAAAACTAAAACAAATTTAGAAAAAGAAGTACAATCTCTCATTGATAAAGGCTGGAAACCATTAGGTGGAGTTTGTGTCGATGCCGTAGGTACTGGGTCTTCAAGATTTTTTCAGGCACTAATCCTAAATGGAGCATAATTTTTTTGTCCAATTTTTCTGATAATATTTCTTCAAGGCATACTTTTGAGAATTTTAGAGACATTAGAATAAAATTTTCACTTTATTATGAAAAACTCATTTCAGTTTGTCTTCCTTATACTAGGGATTGTATTAGTAACTTTAGGTATAGTTATTTCGAATAACGTAGAAGAAAATTACGGTTTAATCGTTATCGTTTTTGGGGCTGTAATGCTAATTGCCAGTATTGCAATATTTTTTGTAAAGAAAAATAAAAAATGATTTTCAAATGTATAAAGATGCCTAAATAACATCCAACTAATCAATTACAACT
This sequence comes from Aquimarina sp. U1-2, assembly GCF_017897595.1. GTDB lineage: Bacteria > Bacteroidota > Bacteroidia > Flavobacteriales > Flavobacteriaceae > Aquimarina. Next base: position 378 of record NZ_JAGKIK010000022.1, on the reverse strand, counting down.
TCGAATAAGACTTTTGATGAACTGGCATTTTAAGGATTAGATGTCAACTTAGACAAATAAGAAGTTTTACTATAAATGAAAAAAGAATACCAACAACTTTATAAGATCAGTAAGAACTTTATAATTCCCCCAATGTTTAGGACAGAATATTAAAAAAATAAGATGTTAATGATGTTGAAAGAGGGGGGTCTGGGGGGAGACTCATAACTTCTTTTTTTTGTTAACAACTCCACTTTCTTTTATTTTTCATTACGCTGCTGGTTTTAGGTTTTGTTTATAAACCGCTATTGGATGTTCATTATCCAAATTTTGATGTCTACGTTCTTTGTTGTAATAGTTAAACCAGGTTTTTATTCCTTGATAACATTGTATCCCATC
>NZ_JAGKIK010000021.1 GCF_017897595.1 Aquimarina sp. U1-2 | reverse complement strand
TCTTTTAAAGCTTCTAAAACAACTTTTGTCTTGAATTTTGAAGTAAATTTTCTTCGTGTCATAATACAGTAAATTTAATCATTTTTTGAACTTAATTTACTGCCCTAATTTTGGGGGGAATTATAATCCTCTAGCTTTGAATTTTTTATTTGGAAATTGCTGAGTAATGGAAAGTATGCTATCAACATATTTTAGTCCAGTTTCATTACTGTACAGGTATGACATTAACTCATAGCCTCTGATTAGTTCTTTAGTGTTATTTTCAAGTTTAGCTTTACAGATATAGGTATTACCATAATATTTTAAGAGTATGGAATCAGGTTTACTTTTAAGATACATTTGCCTGATAAACTTGTAATCTCTATTAGTAATTGAATTAAATTCCTTTGAATCTTTTGACTCCTGGGAGATAAGTAATATGTGAACAAAGTAAAATAGTATTTGGATTACTTTCAAATTTATCATCTTTAAAAGATTAAGAAACAAATAAACAAAAAAAGACGCAATCTGTATAAACTCATATTTTATCTAAATATTCTTTGTAACAAGTAAAAAATACTTTAGGCTAATGCATTTGCTATGAATCTTTTAAAATTATCCTAAGCTCAATTTGTAGAAATGCTACTTTAAGTAATCCAAATTCGTGAATTGGGAACTCCAAATTCATGAATCTGGATTTATCCCCCTTGCATCCCACCCATACAATCCCCTACATTTGACTCCAACAAACCCACAAATCATCAAACCCATGAATCATTTTACATACAATACCCGCAGTCAATTTCTAGTTGATACCATACACGCCCTGCACCTTAAACTCGATCAGTTTATGTATAACCTGGTGCACCATAGCCGGTATGAGATTATTCTTTACTTATGGATTCATAAACTGTATGACAAGCAAAAAACTAGCGAAGAAGCAGTACAATTGATCTACAAGGCGAGGAATCTCTTTTTGTTGGGGAAATGTGGGAGTTAGTATAAAGTAATTAGTATTTGAGTATGTGAGTGATGAGTGTAGAGTTTATGACTTATCACTTTGGATTTCCTCCTAGCAAAGGGCAAGTGAGGTGCTTTGAATTCAGAATTCAGAATGATGAACGTAAGAAATGTAAAAGTTAAAATGAAAAATATAAAAGTAACAAGTAAGTTCCTTATCCCTACTTGAGAGGATCAGGGCGAGAGAAAGACGACAGAAAATCTTTGTACACAATACTTAACACTCATTACTAAATAAAAAGGGAAACATTAAAAACCATCAAATCATCAATAATCATGAAAATCATCAACAATCAAATAGAAACCATCGCCCGTATCGATCGGTTGATCAGGATGCAAGCTAGAGGCACACCCGAAGCTCTCGCTAATAGGTTGGGTGTTTCAAAAGCTACGTTATACCGAACGCTTAGTGTAATGAAAAATCTCAATGCCCCAATCACCTACCAGCATGAACTAAAAAGTTTTGTATATGAAAAAGCAGTAGGCTTTCGGTTTGGGTTTTATAGCGAGCCGATGGTAGCACCTGGTATTTAGTACATAGTACAAAGTATGAAGTAGAAAGTAATTATTGGAGTATGCTCTCCTTGAGGAGGTGTTTTAATTTAGAATTTCGAATTCAGAATGATGAATGGAAGAAATGAAAAATGAAAAACTGATAAATCTAAAATGTAAAAGTAACAAGCCAACTCCTTCTCACATTGGAAGAGGGTTAAAGGCGAAAGGAAAGATGACAAAAACCTTAGTAATAATACAGTGTACTGAGCAATAAAAAAAGACGTTGCGCGGCGTTAAGGCGGAAACTGAAAAGCCTTTAATAGAGTAGGTAACTAATAAAACTAAAACTCATGAAAAGAATTAAAAAAATTTCGAATAATTTTTATACGCTTATGACAATGTCACTTATGGTACTATTTGTAAGCTGTTACCAAGATGATTACAGTGAAAATACTGAAATAGGATTACAATCAGAATATATGAAATATAGCGGGCAAGAGCTATTTGCTGGTTTATTCTTTTATCAAAATAAAATTGCTGATGATGTGAAACCCTTACGAGACGGTAAAATAATGATTGAAAAGTTTATTGAAAAATTAAATTTTGATCAAGCAAAGGATACGCATACTAAAATAAAATCAGTAGAAGAATCTATGAGTGAAATGGCCAGTTTCACGACTGATTTTATATTAAAAGAAGATCCTGGTTTTTTTGAAAAATTTGAAAAAGTTTTTAAATCAGGTAACTTGTATGCTATGAACAGAATGATGCACCGGTCTGCTAAATTAATCAATCAGTCGCTGTCATTATCCCCTAATTTCAAAAGAGCAACCGCTATAGGAAGAGCTATAGAAGAAGATGAAGACCTTAAAAATAAACTTTCTACTTTGGATATATCAAAAACAGAGGATAGAAATCAACTAAACCAAATCTTCGATAATGTAAGTAAAAATTTAAAAATTGAAGAGCATGATGATCCTCAAGCCTTGGTTTTTGCAGGTGCTGTCGCTATAGCGTATGCAATTGCAGGAGCTGTTTCTATTGCGGTAGCAGTATATAGTGTATATTTTAAAGTCGCCTATTGGGGCGGAGGTGGAGGCGAAGACTGCGGAGCAGATGATCCAACTACGGAGGACAGGCCCTGTGATTCAGTAAATAATACGCCTAGCATAGAACAAGAAAGATTTATTGCAGCAATAAATAGCACTATACAAGGAAACTAAAATAAATAACGATGATTAAAAGAGTAGTTTTTTCGATTTGGTTGATTGGCGCAATCCTAGTTTTTTTTTCGTCATTTGCCAATCAAATACTTATAGATAGTACTATTCAAAGGCAAATCAGTTATGCTTTTCCAGAAGGCTGGGGATTCTTCACAAAGAATCCCCGAGACCTTCTAATGGAAGTCTATAAAAAAATGGAAAATGGTGAATTTAAAAAAATAGATGTTAGCAATCATTCCTTTTCAAATGCGTTTGGATTATCCAGAAAAGTAAGAATGATAGGGTATGAAGCTTCTGTAATCAGTTCAGGTATAACGCAAAAGAATTGGGTTCAAAATAACTCTAACCTGTTACAAGATCATATTCATGATTCGATAAAAGTTATAAAAAGTACAATTAAAAATACGTATTTAACAGAAGGGGAGTATATCTTTAAGGTCTTTCGCCCAGTACCTTTTGTTTGGGCAAATCAAAATCAAGAAGCTTTTAATCCAACTAAATTTGTTCGAATCAAATTACTAGATTATGATACATCGAATTAATAGCAATAATACCATTACTTTAGCTAGAGCATTATTGGCCACAGGCATTATCATTACCCTTTTATTTAATACAATGTCAGATTTATTTCCGGAACATCATATTTTGGAAATTAAGGATAACGCTAGTGGTTTGATGAAACTTAATTATTTTCTATGGTTCGAAAATTTGTCTATTCCTTATTATTTCTCCATTGTTTCATTGATTATAGCTATATGTGGATTTTTCCCCCGCTATCTCTCTATAGTACAAAGTTGGGTTACATATTCGGTTTTTCATACAATGTTAATTGTAGAAGGAGGAGATCAGATATCCGTCATTCTGTCACTATTAATGATTCCTGTTTGTATTTTAGATACAAGGTCAAATGGTTGGAAAATGATCAGAACGAAAGTTAAACCTGATCATAGAAAAGGTTTTTGGTATTACAATGCAAAATGTGCTTTACTTTTTATAGCTGTGCAAATGGCAGTATTATACTTAAATGCTGGTATATCCAAAATATTTGCAGCCGAGTGGGATAGCGGGACTGCGGTTTATTATTGGTTTTATGATACAACATTTGGTGCTCCCATTTGGGTTAAAAATTCTATAGGGTTTTTGTTTACCAATAAATATTCTGTTAGTTTCATCAATTGGGGTGTTATTTTTTTAGAGTTATCGCTATTTATAACTTTATTTTTAAAACAAGATAAAAAATATATATTTTTCATTTTAGGAATTATATTTCATTTTTTCATAATTTTAATACATGGTCTACCTACATTTTTTTTAGCAATGAGCGCAGGATTAATTTTATATTGTTTTCGATTAGACAAATCAATACAGGAGAATTTAAATTTTATTAAAATAAGTTTCACACAATTAAAAAAACAAATATGAATTCATTTCAGGATACTTCCAGATTACCAAAATTTACGTTCTTGATTTTAGTAATTCCACTAATTCCAATAGGTGCTATACTATGGAATACTACTATTGATTTTTTTGATGTTTTGGCCATAGCGATCATTGTCTTAGTTGCGCTTCTCTGCTATTTTCTTAAATTAAAAATCACTATGAACCATCAAAATATAAGCTACCGCTTGTCACCCATAATAGCTACAAAACATTTAAAGTGGAACAATATTCACAAGATAGAGTTAGTAAAAGCGAAAGCATTAAGTACATATGGCGGCTGGGGACTTCGGTATTCGTTTAAAAATGGATGGGGGTATGTTATGGATTCAGATACACTTATGGTAGTTCATAAAAAGAATGGGAAGAAAATTGCGTTTTCGATTAAGGATATTGAAGCTTTTAAGGAATTTGCTCAAAATCATCCGGTAATTTCAGATAAGTTCATCGATCAAGCTATTGCAGTACCCTCTTAAGCCAAAAATGAGTATATAAATAGGCTAAAGATGTTCTGTTGTCATCTTCTTCTACACAATTTTAAAATTTTTGCATAGCCTTTAGCTCTGGAAGCTTTTTGGAATGAAATACAAGATGCTATGAATAAGTAGACGGAAAATCGATTAGTTAATCAGAATAAACCAGGTTTAAGTGACCTAAAACAAAAAAAGCCTGAAAAGCAGTAAACTTTTCAGGCTTGTTTAGAAATATCTTGAAGTTAATTTTCCTTTTTATCTCTGGGTTTTCTATCCCCTTTGGATTTGTCGCCTTCGGGTCGTGGAGGTCGAGGTAGTAACGCTTTTCTAGATACCTTTTCTTTACGTGTTCTGGAATCTATACCAAAATACTTCACGTCCATAATATCTCCAATATTTACCACATCGGTCACAGTATTGGTGCGTTCCCAGGCTAACTCAGAGATATGAAGTAAAACTTCGTTACCGGGTGCTTCAGTATACTCTACAACAGCACCAAAATCTAATATTTTAATGACTTTAACCTCATACACACTTCCTACTTCTGGTTTAAAAATAATAGCATCTATTTTTGCCAACACCTTCTCAATTCCTTCTTGATCGGTACCTAAAATTTCGACATTGCCTTCTTCAGTCACAGGATCTTCGTTAATCACTATGGTAGTATTGGTTTCTTTTTGCAGTTCCTGAATCACTTTTCCGCCAGGGCCAATTAATGCACCAATATATTCTCCAGGAATAGTGCGGGTTACCATCTTTGGCGCATGTGCTTTTACTTCAGCATTTGGTGTGGCAATAGTTTCTGTCAATTTATTCAGGATGTGCAAACGACCATCGGCAGCTTGTTTTAAGGCATTAACCAAAATTTCATACGATAAACCTTTAACTTTAATATCCATTTGACAAGCGGTAATACCATCAGCTGTACCCGTAACTTTAAAGTCCATGTCGCCCAAATGATCTTCATCCCCTAAAATATCAGATAATACGGCGTATTTTCCGGTTTCACTATCAGAGATCAGACCCATCGCAATACCTGAAACTGGTTTTTTTAATTGTACACCAGCATCCATTAGTGCCATAGTACCAGAACAAACCGTCGCCATAGAAGAGGAACCGTTAGATTCTAATACTTCTGAAACAACTCGAACAGTATATGGGCAATCTTCAGGAATCATGCCTTTTAATGCACGCTGTGCCAAATTACCGTGTCCTACTTCTCTTCGGGAAGTACCTCGAATTGGTCTGGCTTCACCTGTAGAAAAAGGAGGGAAGTTGTAATGTAAATAAAAAGTTTCTTCTCCTTCATATGATGGCATATCTATTTGATTCGCTTCTCTAGAAGTTCCTAAAGTTACTGTTGCCAACGCTTGCGTTTCCCCTCTTGTAAAAATAGAAGACCCGTGTGTTGACGGTAAGTAATCTACCTCGCACCAAATTGGTCGTATTTCTGTAGTTTTTCTACCGTCTAGACGAAGCCCTTCGTTAAGGGTTAAGTCACGTACGGCCTCTTTTTCGGCTTTGTGATAATATTTAGACACCAAATCTCCAAAATCTTCTAACTCTTCTTCAGAAAATGTGGCTTTGATTTCTTCTTTGATTTCTGAAAATGCTGAGCTTCGTTCATGTTTTGCAGATCCTGCTTTGGCTACGGCATATACTTTGTCGTAAGCCATATCATGTATTTTTTTCGCTAATGCTTCATCTGCTCGCTCTGGGTCATATTCACGTGTTTCCTTTTTACCGAAGGCTTCGGCTAGTTTTAATTGCGCGGCACATTGAACTTTAATAGCTTCGTGAGCAAATTGTATAGCTTCTACCATTTCTTCTTCAGAAATCTCATCCATTTCACCTTCTACCATCATTACAGAGTCTGCGGAAGCTCCAATTACCATGTCTATATCAGACTCTTCTAATTGAGCTCTGGTTGGATTGATGATAAATTCTCCGTTTATTCTTCCTACGCGAACTTCTGAAATGGCACACTCAAATGGGAAATCTGATAACTGTATTGCTGCAGATGCTGCTAATCCAGCCATGGCATCAGGCATTACGTTCTCGTCATGAGACATTAGTTGAATCATTACCTGAGTTTCTGCATGATAGTCCTTTGGAAAAAGTGGGCGTAGCACTCGGTCTACCAAACGCATGGTAAGCACTTCTCCGTCACTAGGTCTGGCTTCTCTCTTAAAAAAACCACCAGGATATCTACCTGAGGCTGCAAATTTTTCTCTATAGTCCACAGTTAGCGGTAAAAAATCTACATCACTTTGCTTGTAGTTAGACACTACAGTACAAAGCAACATACATTTACCTGATTGTACAACTACAGAACCATGAGCCTGTTTTGCTAATTTTCCGGTTTCGATAGAGATTTCTCTACCATCACCAAGGTCTATGACCTCTCTATACACTTTTGGAATCATATTATTTTTTTGATTCTTATCTGCCAATTTATAAGCCTTTACGTTATGTAGAGACTGGCAGATATAATTAAACATTGGTTTCCGTCTAACTCGGACGGACAAGGTTGTGTTGTTGTAGTAATTGCGCGACCAATGAAAAACTAAGGCATACATCTACACGTAATATAGATGCTTTTTTTAATTATTATGTTGATAAAAAAAGAGGCACGAGGCCTCTTTTTAATTATTTTCTTAATCCTAATTCTTTTACAATTGCACGATATCTCATGATATCTTTTTTCTTTAAGTAATCTAATAGATCTCTACGTTTACCTACGAGTTTTACTAACGAACGCTCTGTATTAAAATCTTTACGATTCTTTTTTAAGTGCTCGGTAAGGTGCGTAATTCTGTGCGTAAATAATGCAATTTGACCTTCTGCAGAACCACTGTCATTTTTATCTTTTCCGTGTTTTGCGAAGATTTCTTCTTTAATTTCTTTTGTTAGATACATTCCAATATTATTTAAATGATTTTTATGTATTGAACTCGTTTACTCTTTTTTTAAATGAGTTCGTCGATAACATCTCGCTATCAGCGTGCAAATATAATCTTTTTTAATGTTAGAAAAACATTTTATAGTAGAAACATTTTTTTTCGTTTGTTATTTAAGTACATATAGGTCAGTACTTAGTTACTTATAAGAATAAGACACTATACTACTGTCTAATTGAGCCCTTCATCAAAGCTCAGGACAGGCTCAATCGAAACCTATTTTACAAAGACGAAAAGTTATCGACTTTAGTCTATGCTGAGCGCAGTCGAAGTACTCAAACGGACATATGATAAGATTTTAAATTACTGAATTTAAGCCCTTCCGTATTTATCAACTGACTTTTACAAGTCTAATTTGACAAAGGTCTATTAAGGATCAAATCGAGGTACAAATTCACCTTTTGTTTTAATTCTTGTCTCGGAGTGATAAAGTCTAAAAATCCATGATCTAATAAAAACTCTGAAGTTTGAAATCCTTCTGGCAATTCTTGTCCTGTTGTATCTCGAACTACACGCGGACCAGCAAAACCAATTAATGCTCCTGGTTCGGCGATATTAATATCTCCCAACATGGCAAACGAAGCGGTCGTGCCTCCTGTGGTAGGATCTGTGCATAAAGAGATATATGGAATGTGCGCATCTGCCAATTGTGCCAATTTTGACGAGGTTTTTGCCAATTGCATTAAAGATAAAGCAGCCTCCATCATACGAGCTCCTCCTGATTTTGAAATAATCATGAAAGGAATTTTGTGTTCTAAAGAATAATCTGCAGCCCGTGCTATTTTTTCACCAACTACACTACCCATAGATCCTCCAATAAATGAAAAATCCATACAGGCGATGACAAGATCGTTTCCGTTAGATTTTCCTACAGCCGTTCGAACAGCATCTTTGAGATCTGTTTTTTCTTCTGCTTCTTTAAGACGATCTACATATTTTTTCTTGTCTTCAAATTTAAGCGGATCCTTAGATGATAAATTTTTATCTAATTCTTTGAATTGATTATCATCAAATAAAATTTCGAAATATTCTTTACTTCCAATTCTTACATGATATCCATCTTCGGGACTAACATAGAAGTTTTTTTCAAGTTGTTCGGCATCTACAATTTTTCCGGTAGGGGATTTATACCAGAGTCCTTTAGGGACATCCTTTTTATCTTCGGTAGCGGTTTGTATACCTTTTTGTGTTCTTTTAAACCAAGCCATATATTCGTATATTAAAAAAGCTGAAACTATCTGGGTGTAGTTTCAGCTTGGTATTTTTTGTTATAACGTATTCACATTATTTAAATCTTCGAACGCTTTCTTTAAACGGTTCTTAAACGTAATTTCGCCTTCTCTAAGCCATTTTCTGGGATCGTAATATTTTTTATTGGGTTCTTCAGCGCCTTCGGGATTACCAATTTGTGTTTTTAAATACTCAATATTATTCATCATATAATCTCGAATTCCTTCGTTAAATGCAAACTGAAGATCGGTATCAATATTCATTTTAATCACACCATATCCTATGGCTTCTCTTATTTCTTCTACTGAAGAACCACTACCACCATGAAATACGAAATCGATATGATTATGACCAACCCCGTACTTGTTAGAGACAAATTCTTGCGAGTTCTTAAGGATTTTAGGGGTAAGCTTCACATTACCTGGTTTATACACACCATGAACATTCCCAAAAGCAGCAGCTACAGTAAATTTATCACTTACTTTGCTTAGTTCTTCATAGGCATATGCAACTTCTTCAGGTTGTGTATATAGTTTAGAATCGTCTACATCGCTATTATCAACGCCATCTTCTTCACCACCGGTAATCCCAAGTTCTATTTCTAGGGTCATCCCCATTTTACTCATTCGAGTAAGGTACTTTTTGCAAATTTCAATATTTTCTTCGATAGGCTCTTCAGATAGATCTAACATATGAGAACTATAGAGTGGTTTTCCATTTTCTTTGTAAAATTGTTCTCCGGCATTTAATAACCCATCAATCCAGGGAAGCAACTTTTTGGCACAGTGATCTGTATGTAAGATAACAGGCACACCATACGCTTCAGACAATAAGTGCACATGTTTTGCACCTGCTACTGCACCGGCTATTGCTGCTTTTTGATCTTCATTAGAAAGACCTTTTCCTGCATTAAATTGTGCTCCACCATTAGAGAATTGTATAATTACCGGGGAGTTTAATGTTGCAGCGGTTTCTAGAACTCCATTAATAGAATTAGATCCTATCACATTTACTGCGGGTAATGCAAAAGCTTTTTCTTTGGCATATTTAAAAATTTCTTGTACTTCGTCCCCTGTAGCAACTCCTGGTTTGATGTTGTGACTCATAATTTAGTTTTGGTTTATAAGCTTACAAAAATAATAAAATAATACAGAAACAAATACGAATGCAACAATCTTTGCACGGGTATAGTAAACTCGGATACCGAGCTTAAAAGGGATAATTAATACCGAAATTATAAACAGCTTCAGAAAATCGATATCCTTTAAACCATCTTTGATCTTCGTCGTTGGCGGGGTTAAAGGTTTTAAATCCGATATCTAGTCGTATCACAAAAAAATCAAAATCATATCGAAGTCCGAAACCAGAACCTACAGCGATTTCCTGTAAATCATCGAGTCGCGAAAAAACAGCATCTTCATCTTCAACATTGTCTAGCACATTCCATATGTTTCCGGCGTCGATAAAAAAAGCTCCGTTTAAAGCACCTAGAATATTGTAACGGTATTCTAGGTTTGCAGCTAGTTTTAGGTTGGCCTCGTTAAATTCGTTTCGGCTTCGAGTACTACCCGGACCCAAATCATAGGCTAGCCATGCACGGTTATCATTTGGTCCGCCACCAAAGAAACTTCGTGCAAAAGGGATACTATTCGCATTTCCGTAGGGGATAGCCACACCTCCAAAATACCTGAAAGCCACAATATTTTTTCTGCCTAAATCCCAATGCTTGATATAATCCAGTTCGGTCTTGGCATATTGCGAAAATTCTACACCAAAGATCTCGAAACGGTCTCTAGAGTTTTCTTGTAATTCTGCAATATTAGAAATGGCATTCAAAACATTCCCGGCAAATTCAAACTTTACCCTGAATCTAGAATAGTCTTCATCAGAAAGATTTTCTTTATTGTTTTTGGTAAACGTATAACTTGACGCAAAAATCAAATTATCTTCGGTTAATCTAGTTTTTCGCTCATCAATATTACGTATTTCTTGTAGTTGGGTAGCTGTAAGATCTGCATCACGATCGGGCCCTAGAGATTCTTGAATAAACCCTTCAGCACCTGTAGGAATCGTAAGTACGGCATTATCTATGGTTGGAGCTCCGTCTTCGGGTTGAAAAAAGAAACTAGAGGATGGTTCTAAAACGTCTTGTGCTATCGTATTTAACTCAGTAAATGATGTATTATAAATGTTGAAGTAATTATTCGTATTTAAATTTCGAACGTATTGAACATTAACAATATCAATTTGATTCGATATCTTTTTATTGGGGCGCCATTGATAATTGAATACGCCGGTTGCATTTTGTCGATCCAGGCCAATATTTTGCTGGACGTTAATCCCAAAAATAAGGTTAGTTGTGGGAGACATGCGCTTGGGAATAATTTTATTAGTTCGTATCGGAAAAACAATTTTCGGAAATGACAAGCGTACATCGGTGCCTACTTCTGAAATATTAAAAAAGCGTTCCCCACCATCTACGGCATCGCTAGATGAACCGATACTTCCTCTCGCCGAAATTTCAAGTATTTCTGCACCTCCAAATACGTTTCTAATTAATAATGACCCACCAAAACCAATACCAAATGCCTGAATCTGAGAAGTAGATACATCAAACTGCGCATTAAAACTATACTTCTTCTTTGGTGTTAAACGAATATTAGCGATCAAACTTTTTCCTGTGATATCATTTTTATCTATATCGTATGTAATATTGGGATATTTAAAAGTTCTCAAATTGTTAATCTGGTTATTGGTAATCGTTCGATCACTTTCTTTAAAAATTTCTCCGGGAGTGATAAGAATAGAGTTGGCTATTGCTTTTCGGGTATACTTGATCTCATCATAAGCATAAATTTTGTATCCATTGTAAGAGGTACTATCTTTTGGAGTTTTATTTCTATTTTCGTAAGAATAATCTGTAAATACATTAACTCGACTTATCTTATGCACTTTAAAAGGTACTCTGGCAGTAGAATCACCATAACTTACGGGTCTATTTTTGATTAATAAGTTAAGGTTAACTTTATGATTAGTGCCCACCGTATCGGCATCAAATTTTATGAATTCTTTTTCAAAATGATAAAGGCCCGAATTACGGAAAAGAGAGGTAACTCGCTCTCGTTCTGACTCTAAATCTAATGTTTTATATTGTTTACCAGTAATAATAGTACTATTTGCGGCATTGGCTTTATATATCGAATCTGCTACATTAGACGTTATCTTCGTTTTTAAAGAATCAATAAAGTAAGGTGCTTTTGGTGTTACAAAATAATTAACTATTGCTGTTTTATCGTCACGTTTATCAATTTTGTAATCGGTTTTTACATTAAACCAGCCATGGTTCCAGTAATAGGCCTGTAGTTTTTTTGCAGAGCGCCTTGCTTTTGACTCATCAACTATCACCGGGGGTTCTCCAGAGCTTTTGATCCATTGGTTGATCGTAGATAATCCTGCACCTAATCGGTCTATTTGTTTTTTAGAAAGAAGGTTGATCATTCTTTTTTTTCGATTGGGCTTGCGATGTAACCAATCTCTATACAACGAATCCCGATCTACACTAGCCAAATTATAGACATGAAGACGCAGTGGGATACCGGCTAATCTCGCATTGGGTTCTTGATACAATAGATTTTCGAGCTTTATAGCATTAGTTTTGACACTATCTATAAAAATCAGGTTTTTTTCTAGCAGATATTCATCCTCCGGAACTCTTTTTACCGCATTACACGAAAATAAAAAGGTGGTGATTAAGGTTATAAATAATATTTTTGTCAGAAAGTCTTTCAATCCCTTATTGATTATGGATTCAAAAATACATTATTTGTATGGTTAGCAAAAACCAAAAGAAACTTATAAAAAGTTTATATCAAAAAAAGTACCGAAAACAACACGGGTTGTTTGTAGCAGAAGGTAAAAAGGTGATTAACGAATTGCTTTCGGCCGGTCTTCTTCTTCATCAACTCTATACGATAAATGAAGATGTTTTTAAGGTGACAGAAGATGTAATGCACACAATTACCCTCGACGAATTGAAGAAAATTAGTTTTTTAACTACACCGCAAACAGCTTTGGCCGTTTTTCGTATCCCTGAACCAAAAGAAATTGATACATCTGGTTTGGTCATAGCTCTAGACGATGTTCGGGATCCTGGTAATTTGGGAACGATAATTCGTTTATGTGATTGGTTTGGGGTGCCCGATTTGGTGTGTTCAACACAAACTGTAGATTGTTATAATCCGAAGGTTATTCAGGCGACTATGGGTTCGATAACTAGAGTGAATATTACGTATCTGGATCTGGCCGAGTTTTTAAGTTTACAAAAATTGAATACTCAGCTTTTTGGAACCTTTATGCAAGGTGATTCTTTATATTCAAAAATAGTCCCAGAACAAGCTGTTATTGTCATGGGAAATGAAGCTAACGGAATAAGAAAAGAAATTGAAGCTTTGTTAACCGATATGATCACCATACCACAATTTGGAACCCATAAAGAAACCGAAAGTCTTAATGTTGCTACCGCTACAGCTGTGGTACTTAGCGAATTTCGAAGAGTATCCTTACGTTAGATTATTGAAAGGTGAAGTTGATAAAAATTCCTCGGGTCGACATTTGATCTATGGTTGAGGTATAAGGGCTGTTAGGATCATTGTCTTGTACCAGTTCGTCAGACATAGCAAATACGCCTCGAATAGACGGGGTAAATTTGAAATAATACAGATACAAATCTACTCCAAAACCTATCTCAAAGTAGTTGGTATTTGTTTTCATTCTAAATTCTCCTGCATTATTATCATCAGGATTATCTTCATTACTTGACAAGTTAATCGAGGTAGATATACCTCCCACTATAAAAGGTTTAAAGTTATTTAAACGTTTTGCCGATACTTTAAGCAGTAGAGGAATGTGCACATAGGTAGATCTTACTTCTCTGAAAGATTCAAATTGAGAAGTGAAAAGAGGATTATTAAAGGTAATATCCCTGCGGGTGAAAGTCACCATCGGCTCTAGTCTTAGATCCAGGTAATCGTTTATTCTCATATTACCCAAAAGCCCAACACTAAATCCTACAGTTTTGTCTACAGTAATATCTTCGTCTTCAAAATCACTAGTGTAGTCAAAGTTAAAATCATAACTATTTAATCCTAATATATATCCCCAGCTAAATCTTGGTTTATCAAAATTTTGCAGGTTTTGTACTTTTTCTTTAGAGAATAGTTGTGCACTTACCTCTTGAGTGCAAACTAAAATTACAATAAGGATAAATAATCTTTTCATTTATTTAAAATTTACTCGATAATCGAGATGTAAAGGCTCCAAGTCTTACCTCGAAATAAAAACTAGTTTCCAACTGATGTCTTATGAGCTTACCTCAAAGACAGTGTACAGGCTATAAAAGTACAAACTTGTACAGATTGGCTGTAACTAGTATAGCGCCTAGTTCTAGGTTTTCTTTTATTTTGAAGCTTTATAAATTGTAGCCACACCAAAGGTTTGTGGTTTATCTTCCACATTTATAAACCCAATTTTTTTTAAAATATTGTTGAACGCTTCACCATATGGAAAAGCAGCAGCACTTTCACTTAAGTAAGCATAAGCCGATTGGTCTTTTGAAAAAATCCTGCCGATACGCGGTAGTATTTTGGTGGCATAGAAAGCGTACCCTTGTTTGTAAGGCGTTTTTGTGGGAATTGATGTTTCTAGAACAACAAATATACCTCCGGGTTTTAATACTCTGTATATTTCGGTAAGTCCTTTTTCAAGATTTTCAAAATTTCGTACACCAAAAGCTACGGTAATCGCATCAAAATAGTTGTCGTCATACGATAAGTTTTCACTATCACCCTTTACCATTTGTATCACCTTATCTAACTGCTTGTTTTTAATTTTGTTTCTGCCTACATCAAGCATTCCTGTAGAGATGTCTAAACCAATAATCTGATCGGCTCCTGTTTTGGATAAATTGATGGCGAGATCTCCCGTTCCTGTAGCTACATCTAAAATAGATTTTGGTTGTGTCTCTTTGACCAATTTTACCACTTTTTTACGCCATTGTATATCAATACCAAATGAAATAACCCTGTTTAATCCATCATAATTTTTAGAAATGGTATCAAACATCTCGGCAACCTGCTCTTTTTTTGATCTTGAAGTATCGTTATAGGGAGTTATCTTTTTGGACATCTAAAAAAATTTAGGCAAATATACATTTTTGAGATTGATAGTAGAGATAGAATTGTGTTAACTTGATCACCATCAAATTTTACTAGTTAGCCAATTTGCATTATCTTTGTACGCTTTTATATGCTAAGATGATACAAAGATGTCTTAGGTTGATATATCATTAGATGGAAAACAATATACATAACCGATGAAAATCATTATTGCCGGTGCTGGTGAAGTGGGATTTCATTTGGCAAAATTACTCTCGTTTGAATCACAGGATATTACTCTCATAGATACCGATAAAGAATGTCTCAACTATGCAGACACTCATTTGGATATTCGGGTGATTAAAGGAGATGCAACTTCAATATCTATTTTAAAAGAGGCACGTGTAGAAAACGTAGATATGGTTATTGGTGTAACCTCTAGTGAGACCACAAATATTACGGCCTGCGTATTGGCAAAACAGCTAGGAGCTAAAAGAACAATAGCCCGAATTTCGAATACAGAATTTATTGAGAATAAAGAAGAAGTAGGTTTTACCAAATTTGGTATCGACGAATTAATCTCTCCAGAAGCCTTGGCAGCGAGCGAAATAGAACTGTTACTAAATCAGTCAGGATTTCACGATAGTTATGAGTTTGAAGATGGTGCGCTCACCATGGTAGGTACAACATTATCACCAGAAGCCTTATTCGTTGGTAAAAGTGTTAGAGAAGCAGCCGCAGTATTTCCAGAATTACATTTTATGCCTATTGCCATACAACGATCGGGGACTCAATATACCTTGATACCCAGGGGTGATACTACCTTTAAGGATGGGGATCAGGTCTATTTTGTTACGTCTAAAGGAGGTGTTGAAGAGCTGTATAAATTAACGGCCAAAACCAAAGAAGAAATCAAGAACGTAATGATTCTTGGGGGGAGTAATATTGGGCATAAAACATCCTGTGACCTTTGTGACCATAAATTTAGAGTTAAACTTATAGAAAAAGATAAAGAAAAATCCTTTGATTTGGCAGATGATCTTCCAAATGCACTAATTATTAATGGTGATGGTCGCAACGTCGAATTATTACAAGAAGAGGGAATTGGTGATATGGATGCCTTTATCGCAGTAACCGGAAACTCTGAAACTAATATCATGTCTTGTCTGGTAGCCAAATCCAAAGGAGTGCGAAAAACTATCGCTTTGGTCGAAAATATGGATTATTTTCAATTATCTCACTCTATTGGGATTGATACGTTAATCAATAAAAAACTTTTGGCGGCCAATAATATATTTAGGTTCATTAGAAAAGGGGAGGTGGTTGCTATGACCAAACTCAATAATATGAATGCCGAGCTGCTTGAATTTATTGTAAAACCAACTTCTGAAGTCAGTGATAATTTGATTAAAGATCTCGATTTTCCCAGATCAGCTATTATTGCAGGGGTAATTAGAAATGGTATAGGAATGATTGCCTTAGGCGATTTTTATATTCAGGCAGGAGATCGTGTTGTAGTATGCTGTTTGCCTAAATCGATCAAGAAAATAGAAAAGCTCTTCCTATAACATGTCTAAATTAAATTTCAAGATTATATCTCATATTATGGGACTCTTGTTACTCTGCAACGGGGGATTTATGCTTCTTGCAGCGTTGATGAGTTTTATATACAAAGATGGTGTTACTGTAGAAATTATGATGGCTGCATTGGCCACCATGTTTGTAGGTATTGCCCTTATGTTTCTTACTAGAGAGCATCAAAAGGAAATCAATAAGCGTGAAGGGTATATCGTAGTAACTTTTGGATGGATTTTTATGTCTTTAAGCGGGACACTGCCGTATTTATTTTCTGGAGCGATACCCACCTTTACAAATGCTTTTTTTGAAACCATGTCGGGATATACCACTACAGGTTCGTCAATTCTAAATGATATTGAAATTATACCTAAAGGTGTGTTGTTTTGGAGAAGTCTTACACATTGGATCGGCGGAATGGGAATTATCGTATTAGCCATAGCGATCTTACCGTTGTTAGGTATCGGTGGGATGCAATTATTTGCAGCAGAAGCCCCGGGACCAAATGCAGATAAATTGCATCCAAGAATTACCGATACGGCGAAACGATTATGGTTGATCTATTTTGGCTATACCGCAGCAGAAACTATTCTTTTGAAACTCGCGGGGATGAATTTCTTTGATGCTATTAACCACGCACTTAGTACATTGTCAACAGGAGGATTTTCAACAAAAAATGCGAGTGTGGCGTATTGGAATGATGAACCCCTTATTCAATACATTATCATTGTATTTATGTTTTTGGCCGGTATGAATTTTATATTGAGTTATTTTGGATTCAAAGGAAAGGTTCAGAAAATTATAAAGGATGAAGAATTTAAACTCTATTTTTTCTTTACAGTTTCGTTTACAATTATTGCTGCCTTAGTGATTTATTTTAAAGCAGATGTGTCTATATCTTCTATTGATCATCCAATGGTTTGGGGAGAAGCCGAAAGTGCTTTTCGGCATTCATTATTTCAAGTATTAGCGGTAGTGACAACCACAGGATTTGTAAGTGCCGATTTTACCATGTGGACTCCATTTTTAACTATTTTTTTCTTTGGTTTAATGTTTTTAGGTGGTTCTGCCGGGTCTACCTCGGGTGGGATGAAAGTCGTAAGACATCTCATTACTATTCGTAATGGAATTTTAGAATTTAAACGAACACTACACCCTAGAGCCGTATTGCCGGTTAGATACAATACAAAAGCAGTCTCAAAAGAAATTGTATTTAATATACTAGCGTTTTTTATACTATATATGTTAGCGTTTATTATCGGCTCTGTAGGATTAGGAGCTTTGGGGCTAGATTTTGAAACAGCCATAGGTGGAGCCGCATCATCTCTAGGCAATGTAGGTCCTGCATTTGGAAAATTGAGTCCTGTAAATAATTTTGACGTTCTCCCTGACTTCGGAAAATGGTGGTGTTGTTTCCTGATGCTTATAGGAAGATTAGAACTTTTTACGGTTCTCATTTTATTAACTCCCTTTTTTTGGAGAAATCGTTAACCAAGAAAAAACCCGATTTGCACTTTTATAGATCAGAAGATAAATATGTAGGGTTTTAACTATAGAATATTGTTTACGGGTCACCCATTTAGTTCGCATAATTATTTTATAACGATAAAAACATCTATGTCTTTTCCTGCGCTCTATCTCGCCTGTCGCTACCGCGCCATCGTCTTCAAAAGGAAGGGAGTCAAAAGTCTCCTTTTGAGGTCAGATTTAGAGGGGTGTAAGCCATCACTAATCATTAATATCCCGAAAAATAGTATCTGAGACTTAGATGGGTAACCCTATATTTTTTTAGTAATTTAAAATCTTATCCACATGTCTGTTCGAGCGCAGTCGAGAACTTTTTATCTGCGTAAAATAGGTTTTGGTCGAGCCTCTCCTAAGCTCTGACGAAGGGCTCAACCGGATAAAAGTACCACTATGCAAGTGAAAAGTTACTTTATCTAAGCACAAAACCTTTCTCGATAGTACCATCTGGCACCTTCCTATCGATCGGTCCTGCTTAAATCAAAAAAGTGTAAATCAATTCTAAAACTTACTATGGATTATGGAATAGAGTAGTGTAAGGTAATAGTCCATAATTCTGCTACATTTTTTATGGTATCTTTAACTTTACCTGTAATTTTATCTCTATGCTCAGGCTCTAGCAAAAAAATATCTACAATGGTTTCATAATAGCTTCTGCTTGCTTCAGATTCTTTTTCTGGATTTATATCCAAAATTTCATCATCGGTATGATTAACATTAAAGTTTTCTTTGAAGATTTGCAGTATATTCTTCCGAACTATACGTTCTTTTTCTAGAGTATCCATGGGGGAATATGGTTTAAGTTAATAACTATTGT
Source organism: Aquimarina sp. U1-2 (assembly GCF_017897595.1). GTDB lineage: Bacteria > Bacteroidota > Bacteroidia > Flavobacteriales > Flavobacteriaceae > Aquimarina. Next base: position 46,874 of record NZ_JAGKIK010000021.1, on the reverse strand, counting down.
AAAACTTACGAAAAGTATAAAAAAGAATAACTACAGTTTTGCTCTTTTAGTATTTTAAAGTGCTTTTTTGGTGTTATATAAAAGTTAATAAATTAAGGGCTGTTTTTTGAAGAAAAACAGCCCTTAATTTATGTATTAATTTACTTAAAATAGTTGAACTTTTTTTCAGGAAACAACGTTCTTAATACGCGTTATGGCTTCAGTAATTTCTTTGGTACTGGCTGCATACGATAATCGTATACAATTATCATTGCCAAAGGCTACACCGGTTACGGTGGCAACATTAGCCTGTTCTAGAAGAAACATAGAAAAATCAGTTGCAGTTTCTATCAAATTGCCGTGCAATGTTTTTCCAAAGTAATATGAGATATCCGGGAATACGTAAAAAGCTCCTTCAGGCTCGTTACATTCAAACCCGGGTGTTTCAGACAATAGTCTTAAAATTAACTTTCGCCTTTCTTTAAACTCGTCTACCATGTATTGAATTTTCTCTACAGGAGCTTCTAAAGCTGTAATTACCGCTCTTTGTGCGATACAATTGGCCCCACTAGTAACTTGTCCTTGTATTTTATTACAAGCTCTAGCTATAATTGTAGGGGCGCCTATATATCCTATTCTCCAACCGGTCATGGCAAAAGCTTTGGCAACTCCATTAACAGTAACAGTTCTATCATACATATCTTCAAACTGAGCCATAGACGCATGTTCTCCTACATAGTTAATATGTTCATAAATTTCATCACTAACTAAAATAATTTTAGGATATTTCTGCAACACATCGGCCAGTGCTCTTAGCTCTTCTTTACTGTATATAGAGCCACTAGGATTGCACGGAGAACTATACCATAGCATCCTCGTTTTCGGAGTAATTGCAGCCTCTAATTGCGATGCGGTCATTTTAAAGTCAGTTTCTATGGTGGTATTGACTTCGATAGGTGTTCCTCCTGCAAGCTTTACAATATCACTGTAACTTACCCAATATGGGCAAGGTAGGATAATTTCATCACCGGGATTAATACATACTTGAGCTACATTGTAAAGTGCTTGCTTTGCACCCGTAGAGACTACAATTTGAGAGCGGTCGTAGCTCAAATTATTGTCTCTTTTAAATTTTGTAATTATAGCGTCCTTCAATTCTACATATCCGTCAACAGGGGTATATGAGTTGTAGTTTTGATGAATTGCATCAATAGCAGCGTTTTTTATAAAGTCTGGAGTATTAAAATCTGGTTCTCCTAAACTAAGTCCAATAATATCTTTTCCTTCGGCTCTTAGTTCTCTGGCTTTCGCAGCCATTGCTAAAGTCGCTGATGCTTCGAGAGCATTGATTCTATCTGATAATTGCGTACTCATTTTTGATGCTGATGTGGTCATTTCTAGTTATTTATAATAGTTATGCATGTAAGGCGGGTTTCATTCCCATTGCCTTTAAGTGCTTAAAATGTGCTATTATAGCTTTGCGCGTTGTTTTATATTCATTGTAGGGTAAATTAAACTCTAAGGCTGTTTGCTTCACAATCTTAGATATTTTGGTATAATGAATATGGCTAATATGTGGAAAGATATGATGTTCTACCTGGTGATTTAAACCACCTGTAAACCAATTTACTATTTTATTTTTAGTCGAAAAATTCACAGTTGTAAATAACTGGTGTATTGCCCAAGTGTTTTTCATATTGCCTTGATTATCGGGGATAGGCATATCTGCTTCTTTTACCATATGAGCCAATTGAAAAATGATACTTAAGATGAGACCGGCAACATAATGCATGACAAAAAAACCTATTAGGATCTTCCACCAGGCAATAGATAGAAATAGCATAGGAACCACTATCCAAATTAGTAGGTACAATATTTTAGTAATTACAATGTTGCTCCATTGCTTTAAAGGACTTGGTAGTTTGCCGTATGATAATTTGCGCGCTAAATAATCTTTAGTTTGTTTAAAATCGGTAGTCAAAGCCCAGTTAAACGTTAAGAGACCGTATAAAAAAACAGAATAGTAGTGTTGAAATCTATGAAAACGTCTCCATTGTGCATGCTTAGTAAAACGAATTACTCTACCAGCATCCATATCTTCATCATGGCCATGAATATTTGTGTAAGTGTGATGTAGCACATTGTGTTGAACTTGCCAGTTATAAACGTTACCAGCCAGTATATAGATACTGTTGCCCATGAGCTTATTGATCCATTTTTTTGATGAGTAGGATCCGTGATTGCCATCATGCATGACATTCATGCCAACTCCTGCCATACCAATACCCATAATTATGGTTAATAAAAGCATCCACCACTGTGAAATATCCAGCGTTAGAATTAAAAAATACGGAGTTAAAAATATTGAAAACATAACAACCGTCTTCACATGTAATTTCCAATTTCCGGTTCTTTTGATATTATTATCTTTAAAATATTGATTAACACGTTTGTTGAGTGTTTTAAAAAATTTTGCCGAATCTGCTCTGTTAAAGCGTACATTGGGTGCTGCCATAAGTATCAAAGTTTTATTCTATAATCGAGATTTTAAAGCCCCCGAGGCTTACCTCGAAATAAAATTAGTATCTAGCCAATATCTCATAGGCTATCGTAAGGTGATTACCTATCAAACGTATCTAATCATCTTTATATTGGGTAAAGTTAGCCATTTAAATTTTTTTAAGATCCTAAAATGTAGTAAAATATGCAAGGTAACCTGTATTTTTATGCCTTAATTATTGATACTTAATTTTTTTAAAGCTAAAGAAGAAAGCGTGACCATATTACAAAAATATTTTTCAAATATAAGTGAAAAACAACATCAACAATTTACTGAATTAGAACTATTGTACACCGAATGGAATGCTAAAATTAATGTAATCTCTCGAAAAGATATAGATGCTTTGTATGAGCGACATGTTTTGCATTCTTTGGGGATCGCAAAAATTCAAGGCTTTTTACCGGGGACAAAAGTATTAGATGTAGGAACGGGAGGCGGATTTCCTGGGATTCCTTTGGCTATTTTGTTTCCTGAGACACAGTTTTACTTAATTGATGTTATTGCTAAGAAAATAAAAATTGTGAATGAAGTTGCAAACGCTTTAGGCTTAACAAATGTAAAGGCAGCACAGCGTAGAGCCGGCACCTTTGATGATCGTTTTGATTTTATAGTAAGTAGAGCAGTTACAAATATGCCCGATTTTGTAAAATGGGTAAGAAAGAATATCGCCAAAAAGAGTAATCATGAGCTGCAAAATGGGATTTTATATTTGAAAGGTGGTGATCTAAAAGAAGAATTATCACTATTTCCAAAAGCTGTAGTTTATCAACTTTCAGATTATTTTGAAGAAGAATTTTTTGACACCAAAAAGGTGGTGCATCTTCCATTGAAGTATAAAGTTTAATTACTTAGATTGATTCGCATTTCTATAAGATGCTTTTTTAAACCTACTTTTTCATATGCCTTAATTGCTCTTGGATTTTTTTCATAAACGGTAAGGCGAACTTCTTCGAGGTTTTTGGTTTTGAGCCAATCATATAAATAGTTAATTACCGTTTGACTAACACCCTTACCTCGGTGTTCTTCTTTTACATAAATAAACCCAATATAACCGTATTGTTTTTGGATAAAGAAATCCTTACGATCACGTATTTGCCCGTAACCACTACCTGCTATTTCTCCTTCTATTTCGGCAACAACAACTTCGGTATGATCTGATTTGATATAGTCTTCGATGCTGTAATAGCTTATTTTCTCCGTTTGTTTTAGTGTAGGATCCATAGGGCGCTCTGCTTCGATAAGTTTTTGTTCGAAGTCAAGAAGAACAGGTAAATCTTCTAAAGTTGCGGTTCTAACAATCATTTGGTGAGTTTTTGTCAAAAAAAAGCGCCATTACAGGCGCTTTTTGATGATTTATAAAATTATTCTCCTAAAAAAGGATATCTGTAATCAGAGGGTGAAACAAAAGTTTCTTTGATTGTTCGAGGTGATACCCAACGCAGTAGGTTTAAATAAGAACCTGCTTTATCATTAGTTCCAGATGCTCTTGCTCCTCCAAAAGGTTGCTGTCCTACCACAGCTCCGGTTGGTTTGTCATTGATGTAGAAGTTACCCGCACTATTTTGTAGTGCTTTGGTTGCTTCTGCCGCGGCGTAACGATCTGTAGAAAAAACGGCACCGGTTAACGCATATTCACTAGTCTCATCTACTAACTTAAGGGTTTCTGCCCACATCTCATCATCATACACATAGATCGTAATTACGGGACCAAAAAGTTCGGTACACATCGTAGTGTATTTAGGATCTTTGGTAACAATAACCGTAGGTTCGATAAAGTACCCTTTGGATTTGTCATAACCACCTCCGGCAATAATTTCTGCATTAGCATCATTTTTTGCTTGATCGATATATTTGGCAAGTTTATCAAAAGAACCTTCGTGAATAACGGCAGTGATAAAATTGCTCATATCTTCTGGTGATCCCATTTTGAACGAAGTAATATCTTCTTTTACAAATTTTTCTACATCAGGCCATAAACTTTTTGGAATATACGCTCTTGATGCTGCGCTACATTTTTGTCCTTGAAATTCAAAAGCTCCTCGAGAGATTCCTGTAGCTACTTGTTTGGCGTTGGCACTTGGGTGAGCAATGATAAAATCTTTTCCGCCGGTTTCACCTACTATTCTAGGATAGGTTTTGTACTTGTGAATATTCGCTCCTATTTTAGCCCAAATATCTTTGAATACGTGTGTGCTTCCTGTAAAATGTATACCTGCAAAATCTGGGCTATCTAATACGGTATCGGTAATCATAACCGGGTCACCATAAACTACATTGATTACGCCATCAGGAACTCCGGCTTCTTTAAAAATATCTACAATTACTTTTGCTGAATATATTTGGCTGTCACTGGGTTTCCAAATTACTGTATTTCCCATTAAAGCAGCGCTGGCAGGAAGATTTCCTGAAATTGCAGTAAAATTGAAGGGAGTAATTGCGTAAACAAAACCTTCAAGAGGTCTATATTCTAGTCGATTCCATGCCTCTGAAGTCGAATCAGGCTGATCTTCATAGATTTGGGTCATATACGCTACATTGAAACGCAAAAAATCAATAAATTCACATGCTGCATCAATTTCAGCCTGAAAAATATTCTTAGATTGTGCCAACATCGTTGCGGCGTTAATTTTAGCTCTGTAAGGACCTGCAATAAGCTCTGCTGCTCTTAAAAATACGGCTGCTCTTTGCTCCCAGGCCAAATCAGCCCATTTCTTGCGAGCTTCGATAGCTGTATCAATTGCGTTTTCAATATGTTGTTTTTCAGCTTTGTGATATGTTCCTAAGATATGCTGGTGATCATGCGGAGGAGACATAGTATTCGTATCTCCTGTTCTGATTTCTTTTCCATTGATATATAAAGGTACATCTACTGTAGCGTTGTACATTTCTTTATAAGTAGATAGCACCTCTTCTCTTTCAGGAGTTCCTGGTGCGTATGATTTTACAGGTTCATTGATAGCAATAGGAACTTGAAAAAAACCTTTTCCCATAATGTATTTTGATATTTAAATTAGTACAATACGTTAGTTATTCAGGATAGCAAAGATAGAAAATTAAATAGGCGATCCTGTTTTTTAACCTTTTATAAACATTGAATACATTTTAATTTTTTGTAAGTTGTTAGATCTTTAACCGACTCAAAACTTATGTGTACAGTAACGTTAATCCCAATCGCGAAGAATGATTTTATCCTTACCTCTAATAGGGATGAGATGCCCCATAGAAAAACTATCGCGCCTCAATTTCACCAAGTAAACGAAACCAGAATGCTATTTCCACAGGATATGGTAGCTGGTGGTACGTGGATCGGGGTTAGTGATACCAATACTATGATATGTTTACTTAACGGCGGTTTTAAGGCGCATGAGAGTGCGTCTTTCTATGAAAAAAGTAGGGGAGTGGTAGTTAAAGATCTACTAGAAGCCAAAAACCTTGAAGAAACAATACATTCTTATAACTATACCAACATTGAACCGTTTACCATTGTTGCGGCAAGTTGGCAAACCGACCTTCTCATTTTTGAACTTGTATGGGATGGGAGACAAAAACACGTGCGTACCCTGCAAAATGAAATGCATATTTGGTCATCTTCGACTTTATATACCAATGAAATGAAAAGTATCAGAAAGAAATGGTTTAAAAATTTTCAGAAGCGTAATGACTTTTCGAAAGCCGCTATTTTAGATTTTCATAAGCATGCAGGTGTAGGAGATAAAGAAATAGATTTATTAATGGATAGAGGAGGGGTAAAAACCATAAGCATTACTCAAATTGTTAAGCAAAAAGACGAATTACAAATGCGATATGAAAACTTACAAAATCAAGAAGTTAAGAGGGTTACTTTTGAAGAAGTAACTGTTTGATTACGTTATTATTAACCTGTAATAGATTTTATAATGCATAATCCGGTTTACTACTTAAACTATATAAATTGCGCTACTCTGGCAAAATAATTTCGCTTGCATTTCCTGATACCTTTGTACAACATTCTGAGGAGTCATCAACCAAAATTCTCTTGGCGTTTGGTCTGGGAAGGCATAACTATATCAAGGCAGGACATGCTGCATTTGTGCTCATCGAGAATGCTAGTGGTCATGCAGCGTATTATGATTTTGGAAGATATATTACTCCGCCTGGATATGGTCGTGTTCGAAGTGCTACTACCGATGTAGAATTAGAAATTCCGTTTAAAGCTATTTTTACAGAAGATATGGCTTTGTCAAATATTGAAAAGTTTCTACTTTGGTTGGAAGCCCATCCTGAAAAAACTCACGGTAGCGGTCGTCTGGTCGCTTCGGTATGTGACTATATTGACTATAAAAAGGCAAAAGATTATATCACATCCATTCAAAAAAAAGGAAGCATACCCTACAAAGCTTTTGGGAAAGAGGGAAGTAATTGTTCTCGAATAGTAACAGATACAATTTTGGCAAGTACCGATCATAACAAGATTAGAATCCCCTTGTTGCGAAACAAATTATTCACTCCGAGTCCTCTTGGTAATGTTGAGAAAAGCGCACTTTTTAATCCAATTTATCAGGTATACAATAAGAAATTAAGTGTATATTCGGGTTCGGTATTAAAAGAGAACCTTACTAATTATTTTGACAAAAATATTCCGAGTACAATTGTTGAAAATATAGATCAACCCAAAGAGTTTTTACAAAATGCTCAATTTCTTTCAGGAACTGGTAGTAGTGCTTATTTTACTTTAGATGCTACTCAAGAAAAACAAATAGTAAAAATTACCAGGTATACACAATATGGAGTACAAGATTTTAAAGGCTTTTTTAGAGTTGAAAATGCATCGTTTGACGCATCAAAAGCGTTTCGTTTTGTTTATGACTCTAATTGTCAATATTGTCATGTAGCACAGAAAGGTCAAAAAATAAGAATGGATTTGGTGAAAAGATTGGCTTAATTAAGCGCAAAGGGAGTACTTAACTTAAAATCAGGGATCATTACTTTAAATTTTCGGGTAGATGTAAAATTCACCATATTGTAATGTCCCTTCATTGAGCCAAATGGCGAATTAAGTAAGCAACCACTCGAATATGTGTGTGATTCACCGGGTTTCAATACCGGTTTTTTACCTATTACCCCTTCACCTTCTACGATTTCAGTGTTATTTAAAGCATCTTTGATTTCCCAAAAGCGAGATGTAAGCTGTACAGAGTCTTTGCTTTGATTTTCGATGGTAACGCGATAACCAAAGGCAAAATGAATTTTGTAGTTCTTGTAGAACGTGCCTTCAAAGGTGGTATCCACCGAAATTTTTATACCTCTTGTTACTTGTTGAACCATAAATTAATATAGAGCAAATGAGACAGCAAAGCCCAAAGTTAATCCTATAGCAGCTAAAATAGTAAATATTTGATTTAGAATCAGAAATTTAATAAGAGTTTTTAGTCTCCCTTGGTTATAAAACCTCTTCATAGCTAGAAAAAGATAAATTAAAAAGGCTATTATTGATATACCTATTGCAGGATTGTCTACAGCATTTTTAGTTATGATACTATCAATTAGCATTCCTAATGTGAGCAATACAAAAAACATAGTTTGGGTATGAAAAAGGAATACAAGATGTTCCATATATGTAAAATCTCTTCTCATGTATAGTATCCATATAGCTAGTGCAAAAACTGGTAACATAAAAAATATGATAAAAGGGAGCTTGGCCCAAAAAAAAGAAATTATACCCTGAAGATTGCCTTCCAAGTCACTGGATTGTACAGATTTATCATAAATCCATCTGTGGTATGATGATTTGTAATGCTGTAAACTATCTAATGCCCTATTTGGATTTTTGATTTTTGTGTCACTAAAGTAATTTTTATACAAAAAATGTCTTCTAATTAAATTTTCAAGAAAAGACATATTTTTTAGTTCTTCTTCGCTATAATAAAATTCTTTAAAAGATTTTATTTGCATACGGGTTATAGTGTCTTTATAGTGCGAATTTGAAACTTTATTTACTGAGTCAAGCTCTTGTTGGTGAGCTTTAAAATTATTCGGATTTGAAGTTGCTGTAAAAGTATACTCGGTGTTAGGTGATGTATTAGTAGTATCTTGAGCGTTATTATTGTTGTCAATATTAATATTTCCAAAGTTGCTAAGAAAGCCAGTAATTACAAAAAAAATAATAGAAACACTTAGGTAAAATCGAAATGGATTGGCATAGCGCACGCGTTTACCTTCAATGTAGTCTTTTGAGATTTTTCCTGGGCTAAATAATAAGGCGATAATAGTATGACGCAATCGAGAATCATATGAAAAAATGCTTGCAAAAAACTCATTAAAAAAGTCAGCAAAAGACAGTTTTTTTGTGGTATTTACTTGTCCGCAATTGTGACAATATACATCTATAGTATCTAAAGGAATACCACAATTCAAACATTTACTTCCTCTATATTTTTTAAGAAATCTCCCCTTTTTTTTCATGATACGGCTAGTTAATGCGCAAGGTCTAAAATAAAAGGAGTTTCTTACAATGCCAAAATAACACGATATATTTGTGGTTTTTAGTTTGTGATATTTACCGAATTACCGATTCCTTTTCCTATAGCTCGATCATAACGAGCCCCAGGGGCTCTGTAATACGGGATAACGGTGTATTTGTTTTCGGTTTCATCAAAATTGCCGCTAATAAATCCTGGATCTATGGTGCCGTCTTGCCGTACTAGCACATATTTATAATTATAAAAACCTTGTTTAAATAGTCTTTGGGTGAAATACAGACCACTTTCTTTATCGTATGACAATTTTGTAGAGTCGTCTAGTAAAAAATTATTGAAATTTCCATAAAGATGCAGATCACCGCCGTTTAAAGGCTCATAGCATTCTAAAGCAAAGTGAACCCAGGCATAATCAGCCTGTATATCGTTATCATCGGCATCAATATTACGAATCACAAAGTTTCCATTGATATCGGGATTGTAGGTATATTGTCTATTTGCTCTTACGATATTAAAATGTAAATAATTATGATAAATATCTTTTAATTCAATTCTGGCTATTCCCGCGTTTGAGGCTCGTATATCTTTATTATCAAAAAACAAGAACTCATTTCCACCCCAAAAGCTGGATTCTTGGTCGTAACGATATACCAATTGATTGGCTATGGTAAACTGTGGAATCAAATTAGTAATACCTTGATCAATATTATTGTTTTGCATCACTAGTGTTTTTACAGTCACTTTTGGGTTTCTTAAAATTTCATTTGGAGAATTTATTTCAAATTGAACTGATTGTTTGGTGTCAATAAATGTAAGATCTCTTGATCTTCGTATCATTACTTTGACCAAAGCATTATTCTCATAAACGATAAATTTTCTGGAAAATACGATCTCATCATCATCGTTGTATATTTGTATAATGTAATTTCCACTTACTTTGAGTTTTCTGGTATCTTCGTTGGGAATGTTAAGGGTATAATGACTGTATAATTGCAAAGTGTTAAAGGAGTTTTCCCAGTTTACTATTCTGATTTCATCAAAACCGTCGAGATATTCATTTTTAAAAAGTACAGAAGGGGTCCAGTCAAAATTACAATGTAAAATTCTATAATAATAATCAGCTTCATCTCCATTTATATCATCGAAGGTAATTTTGATAGGCTTTCCTAGTTCTATTACCGGAATCCCTGTAAATTCAGAATCACCATAAAATTGAATCGTTCTGATATGATCAGCATCGTAGGTAGGATCTGTAGTCTGTGCATTAATTATATGTGCACCGCTGTTAAAAAACAGAGAAAATAGTAAGAATTGTTTAAGCTGAAATATCATTAGAGTAAGAATTAGTACCGTAAAGATAAACAAAATGTATGCCGGCAAAATATGACAGGGTCATAAATACATTATTCACCTTATTTAGAATGATTATTAATAAAACTTTATAACGGAACGTGTTTTCACTTCCATGTTTAAATTAGTAAATTTGCACGATTTTTTTAGTTAATTAACTTAGACTATAAATATGTCAAAAGACATTCGTATCAGAAAAGGTTTAGACATTAAACTTGTTGGTATAGCAGAGAAAACTACTGTTGATGCTACAAGGAGTAATGTTTTTGCAGTAAAGCCTGATGACTTTCATGGTATTATCCCAAAGGTTATTGCAAAACAAGGAACAGAAGTTCTTGCCGGTGAGCCGCTCTTTCATTCAAAGTCCAACGAAAAATTGTTATTTCCGTCACCGGTAAGTGGTGAAGTTGTTGAAATCGTTCGTGGTGCTAAACGAAAAATTTTAGCTTTCAAAATTCTTGCAGACAAAGATCAGCAGTATGTTGATTACGGTGTGAAAGATATTAGCGCGATGAATGGCGAAGAGATAAAAGCGCATTTGTTATCAACGGGTTGTTGGCCATTTATTAAACAACGTCCTTATGATGTAATCGCAAATCCAGACACTACTCCAAAAGCAATATTTATTTCGGGATATAGTACGGCACCCCTTGCTGCAGACTATGATTATACTTTAGAAGGAAAAGAAAAAGAGCTACAAACTGCTATAGATGCTTTACGTAAACTTACTAGTGGTTCGGTTCACGTTTCTGTAGGTAAAAAAGGAAACTCGCCGCTATCTGGTCTAAATAATATATCACTACATAAAGTCTCGGGTCCTCACCCGGCTGGAAATGTTGGAGTGCAGATCGCTAAAGTAGATCCTATTAACAAGGGAGAATTGGTTTGGGTGGTTAATCCGCAAGATTTGGTAGTTATTGGAGAGTTGTTATTAACAGGGAAATTTAACGCAGAACGAACGATTGCCTTAGTAGGATCATCTGTGAAGAATCCTAAATACTATAGAACCAAAATAGGTGCTGAAGTATCATCTGTTGTATACGATTCTGGCGTTCATGACGAAGGAAATATTCGTGTTATTAGTGGAGATGTTCTTACAGGAGATAATGTAAAACCCGATGGGCATCTTGGATATTATCACAATGCTATTACTGTGATACCTGAAGGCGATGATTATGAATTTTTTGGTTGGAATAAACCTGTATTTGATAAAGTGTCTACTTCTAGAGCATTAACTTTTTCGTGGCTTATGCCTAATAAAAGATATGAATTAGACACCAATACTAATGGTGAGCATCGAGCTTTTGTAGTTACTGGAAATTACGAAGAAGTATTTCCTATGGATATCTATCCATTACAACTTTTAAAAGCTTGTATGGTCAATGATTTAGATGCTATGGAGCAATTAGGTATGTACGAAGTTGCACCAGAGGATTTCGCATTAACTGAATTTGTATGTGTTTCTAAACAACCACATCAACAAATAATCAGAGATGGTCTAGATGTAATGTTAAAAGAAATAGGGTAATACTGTAATACTATGGGATTAAAAGATAAATTACATAAGCTAAAACTTAAATATCAAGGTAAAAAAATGGCTCCTGCATTTAATGCGATCCATACATTTTTATATTTACCTAATGAAACAACACACTCTGGTGCTCATGTAAGGGCAGCAGATGATTTGAAGCGTACAATGAACACGGTGATTATATCTCTAATTCCTTGTTTGCTTTTTGGAATATTTAACGCCGGATATCAACACTATGCCGCTATCAATGGTTTTCCAGAAAATTTTTCTCTGTTTCGAGATTTTATTAATTGGGATAATTTTGTGCTAGGGGCATGGACTGTGCTTCCTCTTGTTGTCGTATCGTATGGTGTGGGTCTCGCAGTTGAATTTGTATTTGCTGTGATCAAAGGTCATGAGGTTGAAGAGGGATATTTGGTTACTGGTATGTTAGTGCCACTTATTGTTCCTGTTGATATCCCGTTATGGATGTTGGCAATTGCAGTAATTTTTGGTGTTGTTATTGGTAAGGAAGTTTTTGGTGGTACTGGGATGAATATTTTAAATCCGGCACTTACTATTAGAGCCTTTTTGTTTTTTGCATACCCAACATGGATGTCTGGAGATAAAGTATGGGTACATGGTGCTGTTGAAAGAGCAGATACTCCCGATGCCATATCAGGAGAAACTATCTTAGGTGGTTTGGCTCAAGGGAAAGAGATTCTAACTACGGTTGGAGCAAAAGGTAATGAATTTGCATATTCTATTTCTGAAGCATTTTATGGTTTCATTCCGGGTTCTGTAGGAGAAACTTCAAAGCTTCTCATTATATTAGGAGCGGCTTTCTTGATATTTACGAAAGTAGCGAGTTGGAGAATTATTTTGAGTGGCTTTGCAGGGGCAGCTCTAATGGGATTAATATTCAACGGCATTGTAGATCATACCAATTTAATAACAGAGTCCAGTAAATTTTATGGGTTAATGAGTACTCCGTTTTGGCAACATCTCCTTATCGGAAGTATTGCTTTTGGCGTAGTTTTTATGGCTACCGATCCCGTATCTGGCTCTCAAACTAATAAAGGAAAATGGATTTATGGATTTTTAATCGGATTTATTTCAATATTAATTCGAGTTTTCAATCCTGCATATCCTGAAGGGGTTTTTCTCGCCATACTTTTAATGAACGTATTTGCTCCAACTATAGATCATTACGTAGTTCAGGGCAATGTTAAAAGAAGGATGAAACGTTTAAAACTTAAAACTGCATAATCATGGGATTTAACACAGATAAAAATTCATACACACTCATCTTTGCTATTGCTATGGTAGCTGTTGTAGGTTCATTATTAGCTTTTACAGCTTCTTCATTAAAGGATAAGATTGACGCGAACAAAAGAACAGAGAAACAACAGAATATTTTGTTTGCAATGGGGGTTACCGATGCTGAAGATCCTAACGAATTCGTAGCTCCAGAAAAGGCGCAAGAATTATTTGACAAATACGTTGGGGATCAACAATATATTGTTGTGAATGGCGAAGCACAAAAAACAAATGAGGCTTTTGGTATCGAGGTTAAAAAAGAGAATGATAAGGTAAAACGCGACTCTTTATACCAAAGAAAAAAACCACTTTTTATCGGTACACGTGATGGAGAATCGTACTACATTATCCCGCTAAGAGGTGTAGGTCTTTGGGGGCCTATTTGGGGATATGTTGCACTAGACGAAAAATATAGTGTAGTTAAAGGTGCTTTTTTTGATCATGCTACCGAAACTGCTGGTCTGGGAGCCAATATTACAGAAGCATATTTTAGAGATGATTTTATAGGTGAGCGTATTTTGAATGCTGCCGGAGATTATAAAGGAATTACTGTAAAAAAAGGGAATGCAGATCCTAAAAATCAAAGAAAAGACGATAACGCAGTTGATGCTTTGGCAGGTGCCACAATCACAGGAGATGGTGTAACTGCTATGGTAAAGAAAGGTATAAAAATGTACCAACCTTATTTTGAAACGTTAAAAAAGTAACCGATGGCCGAAGTAACAGAAGAAAAAGTTGAGGTGAAAGCTAAAGAGCCTAGAGAGCCTTTGTTTTCTAAAAAGAATAAAAAATTACTTACAGATCCTCTTGCAGATAATAATCCCATTACTATTCAGGTGTTAGGAATTTGTTCGGCATTGGCGATTACGGCTCAATTAAAGCCTTCCATAGTGATGTCGATCTCTGTGGTTTTTGTAATGGGAGTTGGTAATATTGTCATTTCTTTAATGAGAAATATCATTCCTTCAAAAATTAGAATTATCGTACAGCTTGTCGTTGTAGCCGCATTGGTGATTATCGTTGATCAGGTACTTAAAGCATTTGCCTATACCTTAAGTAAAGAACTTTCGGTATTTATCGGTCTGATTATTACGAATTGTATTATTATGGGTCGTTTTGAAGCATTCGCTTTGGGTAATGGCGTTTGGAAATCATTTCTTGATGGCGTGGGGAACGCTGCCGGATATGGATTATTACTGATTATTGTCGCCTTTTTTAGAGAGTTATTTGGTTCAGGTACGCTATTTGGATTCAAAGTTTTAGGGGATCCGGTAGAGAAAACCGGTTTATATGCTATAGGGTACGAAAATAACGGTTTTATGGTATTAGCTCCTATGGCGCTAATTACAGTAGGAATTATTATTTGGGTACAAAGAAGCAGAAATAAAGCGCTAATAGAGGATCACTAAAATTTAGAAGCATGGAATATTTGGAATTATTTTTAAAATCGATTTTTATTGAGAATATGGTATTCGCATTCTTCTTAGGAATGTGTTCGTACCTCGCAGTATCCAAGAAAGTATCTACAGCGGTAGGTTTAGGAGCTGCGGTAATTTTTGTTCTTGCCATTACGGTTCCTCTCAACTTTTTATTAGATCAGTATTTATTGCAAGATGGGGCGTTAACATGGCTTGGCCCAGAGTATGCAGATTATGATTTAAGTTTCTTAACTTTTATTTTATTCATTGCAACTATAGCTACTATGGTGCAATTGGTAGAAATCATAGTAGAAAAATTTTCTCCTGCTTTATATAACTCATTGGGAATATTCTTACCTCTTATTGCTGTGAATTGTGCTATTTTAGGAGGTTCTTTATTCATGCAACAAAAAGAATTTTCTAATATATCACAAGCGGCAGTATATGGTGTAGGGTCAGGGATTGGTTGGTTTCTAGCTATTTTGGCCATTGCTGCCATTCGAGAAAAAATTAGATATTCGAATGTGCCTGCACCACTTCGAGGATTAGGAATAACTTTTATACTTACAGGTCTAATGGCTATTGGGTTTATGAGTTTTGGTGGAATGCTAACAGGAGGAGATGAAGAGGATGAAGAAACTCCAAAAGCTGCTCAAGTTGAAAATGAGGGAGCTACAAAAGAAGTAGCCGAGAGTACTAACGTTATAACACTTAAATAATATGATATTTTTAGCATCTACCGGTGGAACTATAGCAATAACCATTATTTCATTTTTGGTATTGATTCTTATTTTAGTGGGAATTTTATTATTTGCAAAGGATAAGTTGTTACCATCGGGTCCTGTAAAAATTACCATTAACGGTGAAAAAGAAATTGAAGTCGCCTCTGGAGGGACATTACTGTCTACACTAGGAAGCGAAAAAATATTCTTACCTTCGGCATGCGGTGGAGGTGGGACTTGCATACAATGCGAATGCCACGTATTAGACGGAGGTGGAGAAGCCCTACCTACAGAAACTCCTCATTTTTCTCGTAAAGAACTACAACATGGGGCACGTTTAGCATGCCAGGTTAAAGTGAAGCAAGATATGAATATCGAAATACCAGAAGAAGTTTTTGGTATTAAAAAATGGGAGGCAGAAGTAGTTCGTAACTATAACGTAGCTTCATTTATAAAAGAATTTGTAGTGCGTATTCCTGAAGATATGGGCTATAAAGCAGGAGGGTACATTCAAATAGAAATACCACCTTGCGAAGTAAAATATTCAGATATTGACATTACCGCCCATCCCGAGGAGCATGACACTCCTGATAAATTTAAAGAAGAGTGGGATAAATTTAACCTGTGGCCTTTGGTGATGAAAAATGGTGAAACTGTAGAACGTGCATATTCTATGGCTTCTTACCCTGCAGAGGGAAGAGATATCATGTTGAATGTACGTATTGCTACTCCGCCATGGGATAGAGCCAAAAACGGTTGGATGGATGTAAATCCAGGAGTTGCCTCGTCTTATATTTTTGCTCAAAAACCAGGCGATAAAGTAACTATTTCTGGACCTTATGGAGAGTTTTTTATCAATGAATCACAAGCAGAAATGTTGTATGTAGGCGGTGGTGCCGGAATGGCGCCAATGCGATCCCATTTGTATCATCTATTCAAAACTTTAGAAACAGGGCGAAAGGTTACATATTGGTATGGTGGTCGTTCTAAAAGAGAGTTGTTCTATCTGGATCATTTTTATGATTTAGAGAAAAAGTTTGATAATTTTAAATTCTATTTAGCACTTTCAGAACCTTTAGAAGAAGACAACTGGAAAGTGAAAAAAGATCTCAATGATGAAGGTGATGGTTTTGTCGGTTTCATTCATAATTGTGTTATCGATAACTATTTAAATCATCATGAAGCTCCAGAGGATATAGAGTTATACTTCTGCGGGCCTCCATTAATGAACAAAGCTGTTCAAAAGATGGGTGAAGATTTTGGTATTCCCGATGAGAATATTAGATTTGATGACTTTGGAGGATAACCCTAAATTACTAACTAATACTGAAACCGATGCAAGAAACTGCATCGGTTTCAGTATTTTTCAAGGGAAATCAAAGTGGATTGTTTTATGAAGAAATACACTATATCGCTAGTCATTGTATTGCTCTTGATTTTTATGTTATTTACTACAAGAAAGGGTAATGTCGCGATAAATCAAATAAAAGGTCTAGCTACAAGTAAAATGGTACCGCCTACTCTTATTAATAAGAAGGGTGATTCTATTTTCACTAGAGTGCTAGTTCCAGAAGGATATAAAAGAGTTGTGTATCCAAAAGGTTCTCTTCAAGAATATTTACGTCATTACAAACTCAAACCCTATGGCAGTAAAATCATTAATTATGACGATTCAGAGTATTTTGCTCAACACTGGCACGAAGCAATTTTAGAAGTTCCAGTTCCAAAAAACGGACTACAGCAATGTGCTGATGCATTAATGAGAATACGATCAGAATATTTGTGGGATACCAACCGAAAAGATGAAATTGGATTCAATTTTACGTCTGGGCACTATTGCTCATGGAAAAAGTATGCAGAAGGATATCGCCCCAAAATTAAGGGGGATAAAGTTACTTTTTATAAAACTGCTACCCCAAATCGTTCAAAATCTAATTTTTACAAATACCTGAATTTAATTTATACCTATGCTGGTACGTTGTCCATGTATCATGAACTTGACAAAATACCTGTTTCAGAAATTAAAATAGGAGATATGTTAGTAAAACCTGGTTCTCCTGGCCATATAGAACTTATTGTAGATGAAATTATAAATGCCGATGGAGATAAAATGTATGTATTAGCACAAGGCAATACACCTGCGCAGAGTGTATGTTTACTTAAAAATCTTGAAGACTCTTCGATTTCTCCATGGTATCGGTTTCAAGAGGGAGCACCTGTGTATACTCCTAGTTATTATTTTGATGAGGCTAAATTTGTACGATTTAAATAATTCAAAATTCTGAATTCGTATTTCTAAATTTAGCGTAGTATCTTTGTAGTGCTATGACTAGAATTTTGACCAAACAAGAACTACATAACCTCGCGATGAATATCGTCGGTGAAGAACTGGAAAAAAAAGGTTTCGAATTTATTGCAGTTAACAGTACATTAGGAAAACACCCTCAATTCGTATGCGTTGATACATCTAATCAACGATATTTTGTACTAGTTAAAGCCATATCGTATCCCGATAATCCTCATAATTATGATGTGATATGGATGGAAACGTTCAAAAAACATGCAAGAGAACAAGAAGCAAAGGTTTTCTATGCTGGGGTGGGATTACAAAATGCAGAAAATCCAAATAAACCTGTACTTCTTAATAAAGATTACATATTAGAATATGCAGGATTGCAAACTATTGAAACGTATCTTAATTAGACATCATGATTCATAATTTACGTATTCTTATCTTGGTGGGTTGTCTTATATCTTGTAAAAAAGAACCCGAATTTCAACTCAGTTATGCTCGGGGAGAAGCTTTTGGCACAAGATATTCGGTACAATGTATAGGTCCTCAAAAAGTTGCGCTTTCAAAATCTTACGATAGCATTGTAGCTGTTATTAATGCATCTATGTCTACGTATATCGAGGATTCTGATATCTCTAGAATCAATCGTGGTGATACCACGGTTACTATTGATGATCATTTCAAAAAAGTATTCACCGCTTCTAAAAGGATATTCAAAGAGACTGAAGGTGCATTTGATCCTACTATTGGTATTTTGGTCAATGCTTGGGATTTTGGTCCTCAAGGTAAAATAATAGCTCTTGATAGTCTTAAAATTGATAGTTTATTACAATCGGTAGGTATGAAGAACGTAACTTTAGAAAAAGATAAAGTTGTTAAAACTCATGCGAATACATTTATTGATTTTAATGCACTTGCCAAAGGATATGCTGTTGATGTGTTTGCTAATTTTATTGAAGAACAAGGGTTTGCTCATTTTTTGGTTGAAATAGGTGGAGAGATACGAGGAAAAGGTTCTAATATCATAAAACAAAAACCGTGGCGAATTGGTGTTGAAGATCCTAATTTTGATAATTCACAATCCTATAGCAAAGTAATTTCTCTACAAAATGAAGCCATGGCAACTTCAGGAAGTTATCGAAAGTACAAAGTCGACGACAATGGAAGTCGTTACGCACATATAATTAATACGAAGACTGGTTATCCTCATAAATCAAACCTGTTAAGCGTATCTGTAATGGCTGCTACCTGTATGGAAGCTGATGCTTATGCTACAGCATTGATGTCTATGGGATTAGAGCGGTCAAAAGATTTTTTAAATACGCATCCTACTGTAAAAGCATATTTTATTTATGAAGATAAAAATAAAGAGTTGAAAACACTTACAATGAATGGTTTTCCTGAAGATAAAAACTCATAAAGATTTAGGTTTGTAGCAAACAGGTAGAATTTCTCCTGGCGCAAGACAATACTTGGTTACTTCTTTGGCTGTTAGCTTTTTGGTATAACTCACTTCTTGCACTGTAAACCCGATACTTCTTAATTTGTCAAAATAGTCTCTTCCATAAATTCGAACATGATCATATTGGCCAAATATTCGGGCACGTTCTTTGGCATCGGTAATACCATAATCTTCAAATGTAGTTTTTCTGTCTAATTGCTGTGGAATTTGAAGTATAGCCATACCACCAGGTTTTAGAACCCTAAATATTTCTTGCATTGCTTTAGTATCATCAGGTATATGCTCTAAAACATGATTACAAAATATAATATCATAGTCATCATTCTTAAACGGTAAATTACAAATATCAGCTTTTACATCGGCTAAGGGTGAATTTAGATCTGTGGTAGTGTACTCGAGATGTTCAAGCTTTCTAAATCTCTTGTAAAATGCCTGTTCGGGAGCAAAATGAAGCACTTTTGCCGGAGCAGAAAAAAAAGAAGTTTCATTTTTTAAATACAACCAAAGTAACCTGTGCCGTTCTAAGGATAATGTTGAAGGAGAAAGTACATTTTCTCTCTGATTTTCATAACCATAAGGTAGAAACTTTGAAAAGCTCTTTCCATCTATTGGGTCTGTATATGTGTTTCCTCGTAAAGCTAAAGAAATAAGAGGGGAAATGATATAACTCAGTCTAATGAGTATAGGCCTGGGAATTGTATTTAGTATGTGTTTGAAGAGTTTTTTCAAAGGCTTACCTATTTAATACTCGGTTTATGCTAAAGCATACACGATAAAAAAAATTCAAATAAAGTCTTGTCTAGAGTTAGTATGCTTAAACGGTGAGTACTTCTTTTCTAAATGCATCTTCTTCATTAGAAGTAATACCCAAGGCCTGATAAATATACTTGAAGGTTGAAAGAATTTCAGGCTTACCCTCTACAATGGCGACATCATGTTCAAAGTGTGCGCTGGGTTTACCATCAGCAGTTACGATAGTCCAACCATCTTCTAGTTGTTTGATGCGATGGGTTCCCATATTGATCATAGGTTCTATGGCGACAACCATACCTTCTACCAACTTTTTTCCGCGTCCTCGTCGGCCATAATTGGGCATTTCGGGGTCTTCGTGTAGCTTTTTCCCCAGACCATGACCTACAAGTTCTCGCACGACACCATACCCTTCAGCTTCTGTGTATTGTTGTATGGCATATCCAACATCACCTACACGATTTCCAATAGTTAATGCTGCAATACCTTTGTACAAAGATTCTTTGGTGATGGTAAGTAATTTCTCTATTTCTGGAGAAACCTCTCCTATGGTGAATGTATACGCATGATCTCCGTAAAAATCATTTTTTATAGCTCCACAATCAATAGCTACAATGTCACCTTCTTTTAAAGGCTTGTCAGTTGGCAACCCATGTACCACAGCTTCGTTAACACTAGTTAATAAAGTAGAGGGGCAGCCATAAAGACCTAAAAAACCAGGAACAGCGCCTAGATCACGAATAAATTCTTCTGCAATTTTGTCTAATGCTTTTGTAGTGACTCCTGGTTTGAGTTCAGAAGCTAACATTCCTAACGTTTTTGAAACCACCAAAGCGCTTTCTCGCATTAATTCTATTTCTTCACGTGTTTTTGTGATAATCATAAATAAATAATTGCATGTGAGTCGAGCGCAAATTTACGAAGAATATCAAGATATATAATTTAATCCTCGTAAGAATGTTTATAGGGTTGACCAGATACAATCGCAAGTATATCTTTTTCTAAAGTTTCTCTGGCAAACTCTACGTACCGACCAATTTCCTTTCCGTCCTTATGAAAAATGAAGGTAGGCACTCGTAGGATATTCAATCCTTCTTCTAAGCCATTAGGAGTATCTTTTTCTCTTGAAACGGTTATAAGTTCTAAGTTGTCATAATCGAAATCTGCCGCATCTAATAGTTTATAAAATGTAGGGGTTTCCCTTTTACTATCACTACACCAGGTACCCATAAAGGCTTTAATCGATATAGTACTGAGGTGTGGTGCTATTTTTGAAACGGTAGCGGTATCTATAGTATAATTCTTATAATTCTCATGAAACCAATGACCAAAAGGTTCCTGTTCTAGTGCTTTCCTATCTTGTTTGCCTATCAATATATCAGTTGTTATTGATGATGAAGCATCGGTATTTGGCAAAGGTTCATATGCTTCAGAAGTATAAGAAGACGTTTGGTCTTGTATTGGGGTTGTTGTGCTAATGCAAGCATTACACAGTAAAATGTAACCAAATAAAAGTAGTTGCTTCATGTATCGCTATTTTCTTTTTCAAGATACTGAAAAACTATAGGTATAGCAATACTTTCAAGATCAAAACAAAAAAATGTAAAAGTAGACGCAGCGTTATTGTAAATAAAGAGTTTATCTAGTGAAGTAATTTTAATTTTTAAAAAACATTATGAAACAACTAATTTTAAGTGCTTTCGTAGGTATTACAGTACTTAGCTGCTCAAACGATGATACGTCGAATACCACTATCCAAAACGATAATCAAAAAGCCTTCGAGACTTACATGACTGCAAGTACAGCTTTTCAATCGTTTGATCAACTTACTCTTGATGCATTTAATGATGTTAAAAACACGTCGAGAAGTAGCAAGCAAAATTGTGTAGCAATAGACGCTCTTTTAGCGTATCAAGACGCTCCTATTTTGGGCTTTGAAGCCTATGATTTTTATAGTGCACTCAGTTTAGATTTTGAGAAAGACGAGTGCCAATCTAATGAATGGCAAGGTAGGTTTGAGTTTTATATTGCCGGTTTAGGGACTACAAAACTTAGAGATTCTGCTGTATTCAAAAATGTTACTTATCAAAATGGTTATTCGTTTGATGGTTATAGATTATCTGTTCAAGATGAAGCGTTGAGTGATGAGGTAACTCAGGTATTCGATGTTACTATTGATGGAATATTAACAGCGCCAGACGGTACAGCGTTACGATATAAAACACAGAGAAATTTTGAATTCGAAAATCGTTTTACACCACAAGAGACTATAGGTCTTATCGAATCTTCTTCTCTTGAAGATTTACAAAACTTAAGACTTATAGAAACTACATCTGTAGAAAATTCTGTTGTAAAGTACGATGCTACATGTTTTAATGGATTAGAGTTTTTGAGATATCCTATAGCAGGTATTCAGAATTTCACAAGTAATTTCGGAGTTAACTTCAGTATTAATTATGGCGACGGATCTTGTGATCGCGAAGTAGTTTTAACGGGAGAGGACGGAAACCAACTGGTTTTTGATCTATAAACTAGTATATCAAAAATGAATTCGGTATAAGAATGTATCTAAATTTTCTTATGTTGAATTGATAATAATGAGATTACCTAAAGAATACATGTGATTCATAATAAGGAAATAGATATCAGAATACATGGTTTTTACCTTATGATTACTCGTATTCTTTATGTAATTTCATTTTACAATAGTATAACTTTTATTACTTATTGAGCAGTAGAATCTTACTGTTTGCGAGAAATCTGGCTACCCTTCATTAACATAGCGCTCTACAATAGTATGTGTAACTAACCCAAAAAAGTTGTCCTGCCTCTCGATAACCAACGTATTTTCTGTAAGTTCAATAATTTTATAGCTACGAATTATATTTATAAAATTTTGTTGTAATTCTGTAATAATAGTTTCATCTGCATTAAAAGTCCATGATCCTGCAAATGTTTGAACATCTGTATCTTCACATCGCGTTGCACCTTCGTCGAATACTAAGTCACCATTAAAGAAATAAATTTTTTGAGCATCACGTTCACATGGAAGCATATCTGCGTACCAATCGGTAATCACAGGTCCGTTAGCCACACGTGCCCTAGCAGGAGTAATAGTTTGTGCCGCTAATACCCAAATTTTTCCTACTAAAAGCGTTTGCCTGGTTACTGGTAAATTTTCATTTGTATTTTCTCCCGAATCCTCAGCGCATGAAAATAACATACAGAGAACAAGCACATAAATAATTGGGATGGAGCTTTTTTTCATCATGTATACATTAAGCGCTAATTTGGTTTTTCTATTTCTTTTAAATGGATAAGTAAATAGCTGAACGTTTACTAATTAAAGACAGCTGCAAATGAACTGACGCTGTCTAAAAATCGTAATCTCGAGAGAAGCTAAAGCATCTTTCAAAATTAAAATTTTTCGTAATGATTATTGTCACTACTTTCTTGGTCATCTTCATTAGGCATTACTTGCATACCTATTTCGTCAAAAATAAGAATATTTCTTGATAATTGAGATGTATTTCTAAATCAGTAGAATATGAGATAAAACAGCCATCTTATTTTAGTAATTGTTCTGAAGCAAGATTTTTATACGTTTACACATTAATTATTAAAAAAAGAAATAATTTAAAACGAATATCCGTAATTTAACCTAAACGGTTTGCGTCAAGCTGAACTCGTTTCAGCTTCTCATCTCAATTTACTGAAGATAAACTTAATGAGATCCTGATATGAATTCAGGATGACTTCTCAGTTAAATTTTAGGTATAATAACGGGCAATCAATAATTTAAAAATTAAGAAAAACATATAACCGTTACACGCTCACATATATAAAAAAATTGGAGCAAAAATAATACCCATACCTGCTTGAATTCTATGTTGGGAAATAGGAGCATTTGCATCATAAAGCGAAAACAGTTGGTAGCTTACCTCTGGCCCAATACTAATTTTCCATCGTCGGGACCATTTGGTGATAATTTTGAAAGAAAGAAAAGCAGATACATTCCATTTTCTGATTTTGGTAGCATCAGCCTCGATCAAATTAAAGTTTTGATCAAAATAAGGTGAAAGATCTGGGTTGTTGGTACTATTTGAATTAAGATTGGTAAAAAATTGATCCTGATATACTCTGTAGGTTGGTGATACATTACTATATAACAATCTATGTATTTGTATTCCAGGTTGGATGAGGTAATTAAAATTCTTTTTCTGACCTTTAAACCCTAGCGATAGCGGTAACTCGGCAAAAACAAAATCTTCATCATAGGGTGAGTTTTGAGTAAGTAGCGTATTGGGAAACACAGTATTGATTAAATAGTTGGTATGGACTCCAGTTTTTCTAAAATAAGTAAGATGTAGTCCTATTCCGGTAATTGTAGATTCACCTTCAGCATAAATAGTATTGCCCAGAGTTACAGATATATCAGGTATCGTGTTTTGATTAAATTCCCTGTTTCCTGAAGAGGAAGAAAATGTCCAAAAAACCGATGCTACAGAAGCATAAAACCCATAGGCAATGTCAACATTCTTTAAGGAGAATTTTGGTAATTTAATCTTGTTACGCTTTCGTTTTTTCTTTATTATTTTTAAGGAATCAATAACTTTTACTTCTAAGGAGTCTACGCGCATTGAATCTAACTGAGTAGGGTAAGAAAATTCGTCAGAGGGCCTTTTGTAGAGGGCGATGAGTTTTTTAAGTACTATATCTAAATTAACTCGTATTCCATTTTTGTTTGATCCCATGTAGTACTCTGAAATAGGAGCTAAATACAAGTACGTTGATGAAGTACTATTTTTAATGTTTTCGATGAATTGAATATCTTCCTTTTTAACCAATATGATTTGATCATCAAATCCAATATAATCCACAAGCGTATTCTCAAAAATAAGATCTAGGGCTCGAAATAATTCTTCGTTTTTTATAGCAATTGAAACTCTTTTTTTTAGTGGAATTTCACTATCAATATACGAAAAACTAAAGGCATTATCTTCCTCCAATGTTGCGAGTATCGTTTCTATCGTTTGATTTTTACTGTTTATAGTAACTTGGGAGGTCAATACATCTTTAGGTTGTTTTGTAGTCGACTCCTGACTTTTTACAGATAAGGTGCCGAAAAGAAATATACACAGTAAAGAAAAAATTCTGTATTTCAAATTGATGAATTCAAACGGATTAACGAAAACAATTGTTTTGTCCAACTATAACAAAGGTATCATTTTTCTTTTGTAACACAGTTCCCAGGGTCATATTGACAATTTGTAAAATTTTTTCTGGTGAATTTTTTTTAAATGTTCCGGTGTAACTGCATTGTAACAATAGAGAATCTTGTACCGTTACATGTATATCAAAGTTTTTTCTCAGGTCTTGAATAAGAGTACGAATAGTACTGTTTTTGTAGCTTAAAGTACCTGTTTTCCATGCAAATTGATTAGGAGATGTTTTTAAAAGAGTTAATCCGTCACTATGCATACTATAGCTTTGGCCAGGTACCATTTGTTTAGACCTTCCTGTTTTTAAATGTGATATGGTTACAGATCCTTCGATAAGCGTGATTTTGTCTTCATTTTTTTCTGAGGACATGATAAAAGATGTACCTGTAACCCGTATATTGCTATGACGACCTTTTACTATAAAGGGTCGATTTGTATCTTTTGCAACGTTAAAAAATGCGCTCCCGTTTAAATTTACGATTCGGTCACCTTGTTCTGTGTTCAAAAACTTGATTTGACTAAGCGGTCGCAGAGTAAGCATACTTTTATCATTTAATTTTATAGTTCTCGATTGTTTTTGTGAAGTGAAGGTTTTAGGTGTTGAACGGTTAGCCAATTTGGTATATTTCTTTTTTTCTTGATCACTTTTGGCAACAGTAGCATCCTCTGTAGTAGTCAAAACGTTTTTATGATCTTGATGATCACCTAGTGCTGGTATCGGTTTTTGAAGGATTGTATCCTCATTCTGTAGAGTCTCAGTATTTGTTATTTGTATTTTCGTACGATTGGCTTTCTTTTGCGGCAATGTAAGTAAAGCCCCAAGACCAAAAACTACTATTATGGCGGCAGCGGCACCGTACCAAATTCTATAATTAAACCTAGGCTTATTTCTTTCTACTTTATCGTAGATAGTATCAAACATTGGTTTAGAAGGTTCTATGGTATCATTTCTAAAACGCTCATGCAAAACCTTTTTTATTATGTCTTCATCCTGTTTCATGCTATGATTAACATTAATACGTGATATTGTGTTCTATAATACGTTCTAATAATTTTTTCTTGGCTCTGGTGTAATTAGATCGAGAGGTACTTTCTTTTATGTTCAGCATATGACCAATTTCTTTATGAGAATATCCTTCAATAGCATACAAGTTAAGCACATATCTATATTGTTCTGGCAAATCTGTTATCAATACTCTTAGTTTTTCTATAGAGAGCTCTTTCAAAAGCGCATCGGTTTCACTTGGGTCTACGGAGTGTATTTCATCCTGACTTTCAAAATTTTCATGATCTAGATAAATCGTTTTTTTTGTTTTTTTCCAATGATCAATGGCACAATTGGTAACAATACGTTCTATCCAACTCCCCAATACCCCGGTGTGATTATACCGGTGAATATTCTTAAAAACCTTGATGAATGCCTCTTGAACAATATCTTCTGCATCAGTTTGATGCTTACAATACCGCATACTTATAGCTATCATTCTAGAAACATACATGGTATAAAGCTTTTCCATAGCAGTACGGTCATGAGCTTTACATGCGCTCACTAACTTTGCCTGTTCTTCGGTATTCATAAAATAGATAGCACTTTCTTATAAAATAACTAGAATTTTCGAATTCGCTGCGTAAGATTTGGTAAAAATACTAAATGCATGTTTAGAATGATGAAAATAGTCGCTATAGACGTTATGTTTCAATTTTTTTGTCTTTATGACGCAGCGTTTTTTACATAGATGGGTTTAATAACTGATTAATTATTTTAAAACGAAAAAAGAATGAAACTCAATTTTGTTAGTTATTTAGTACTGTTTTTTTTAATGCTTGGTGCGATCGGATGTGAGTCTGAAGATTCTGAGAACGTTGACCAAGATAGGATTTATGCAGCTTACGAATTATTCTATGATGAAACAGAGAACGTAACCTATGCTAAGACTACATTTAGTTTTGGTAATTTAACAGGAACTCGTTTAGAATTGTCTGAGGGTGCTAGTATTATTTTTAATGATACCGCAATTCCATTTAATAACGTGGGTGGGTTCTACGAACTCAAATTAGCAGGCTTAGTGAATAGTGGTACTTTTTTATACACAGACCTAGATGGTGAAGTATTTTCAAACTTGATTACTTTAAGAGCGGTCAATTTTCCTGAAAATATACCAACCATTCTTGATCGATCTCAATCGTATGAACTTATTTGGCAAGGAGCATCGGTAGCAGAAGGTGCATCTAGTGTAGTAGCTACTGTAGTGCCAAATAATATACAACAAACAAAAGTTTTCACCCAATCTAATGAGGATGCTACATCTGTTGTTTTAGGCTCTGGAGTATTGCAGGACATAGATCCACAGCCAGGAACTCTTATATTAGAAAGGTTCGATATTACAGAAGCTACTGAAACTACTAGTGCCGGAGGATTAATTACCGGAAGATATAGACCTACAGTACTCTCGATTAACATTGAATAATGTAGCTAAGAACATTGACTATTGTTTTATGTTGGTTTAGCTTTATATAACTTTTAAAAAACATCCTATGCGATCAAGTTTCTTTTTAGTTTTCGCAATACTATTTTTGTGGCCCCCGATAATATATGCTCAAGAAAGTCTAAAGTTGGGAATACGGGGTGGATTCAACCTTAGTAATCAACGAATCGATACTGAATTTTTTAATATTGAAGACGATACTGAGGCCAAATCAGGATTACAGATCGGAGTAGTACTCTATGCACCTTTTAAAAACTCTAATTTCGGAATTCAACCTTCTTTAATGTTTAAAGGTAAAGGGTATCGATTTGATGAAAATATACTACTAGTTGATGTAGAAGTAACCTCAAGTCCACTGTATCTTCATGCCCCTGTTCCAATAGTTTATAATTTTAATATAGGAAAAACCAGTTTGTTTGCAGGTGCAGGGCCCTATGTAAGCTACGGTATAGGAGGTGAGATTGACACTACCGGTGATGTAGGAGCTATAGATTTTTTTACTGATAGTGATATCGAATGGGGAAATGAACAATTTGAAGATACCTACAGGCCATTCGATTGGGGAGCCGTTTTTACAGTAGGTGTACGAATTTCTCCTGCCTGGCAAGTAGATATATCCTATGAAGCTGGACTACAAAATATCGTACCCGAAGGTGATGATGATACTAGTATTAAGAACAGGTCACTGGGCTGCAGCCTGGTGTACTTCTTTTCAAATTAGTGACAATTTATTGAATATCTTAAACACACATGGTAAGTTGTTATCATTAATTTGATAATTGAAATAAGCCAGTGTTGAGCTTGTTTTAGTATTCAGTACACATAGGTTTTTGGTTCTTATTATAAATTACCCATTGTGCATTCTGAAAGAAATAGTAAAGAAAAGCGTCAATTCATGTGATTTTTTGTAATAACCTCTCGACTCCGCTCGAGATGACATGAAGAAAAATTAGCCTGCCCTCAACTTGATTGGGGTATCGAAAATAGCTTTTTGTATCCAAAATCCTACGTTATCCTGAGCTTATCGAAGGGCTCTATACACTTCTTCCTTCGTTCGAAACACTAGGATCTAGTAGTATCGCAACAAAACTTCCAAAATGGAAAACAAAAGAAGGAGAATACTAACAATAATTAGGATTTAAGTAAAGAGTGTCTCGTCATCACCTCTGGTTTTTTGAGATCCATCAAATCTAATATCGTAGGAGCAATGTCTCCTAGCACACCGTCATTAATTTCAATACTATCTTTATCTATTAAAATCAAAGGAACTGGATTGGTCGTATGTGCAGTGTGTGGGCTACCGTCTGGATTAAGCATTGTTTCACAATTGCCATGATCTGCAATTAGCAGTGTCGTATACCCATGATCTAGTGCGGTTTCTATGACATCTTGTACGCATTGATCAACAGCTTCACATGCTTTTATTGCAGCTTCCATTACTCCTGTATGGCCTACCATGTCTCCATTGGCAAAGTTAAGGCATATAAAGTCTGTTTCAGCTTTTTCTAGTTCTGTAAGTAAAGCGTCTCGAAGCTCAAAAGCGCTCATTTCTGGTTTTAAGTCGTAGGTTGCGACTTTGGGTGAGTTTTTTAGAATTCGAGTCTCTCCTTCAAAAGGTGCTTCCCTTCCTCCAGAGAAAAAGAAGGTAACATGAGGATATTTCTCAGTTTCTGCAATACGAATTTGCTTTTTTCCAGCATCAGATAGTACTTCGCCAAGTGTTTTGGTGATATTTTCTTTGTTATAAATTACCTGAATATTGTCGAAGGTATCATCATAATTTGTCATAGTAATATAATGCAAGGGTAATTTGTGTGTGTCATATTCAGGCATATCTCTTTGAGACAGCATCTCGGTTAGCTCTCTGCCTCGATCTGTTCTAAAGTTGAAGAAAATGACAACATCATCTTTTTTGATAGTTGCTATAGGGTCATCACCTTTAGTAATTACAATAGGATCTATAAATTCGTCGGTAATATCTTTTGCGTAACTTGATTCAATACTCTTCAAAGCATCATTAGATCGTTCACCCTTACCATGAACAATGAGATCATATGCTTTTTTAACACGCTCCCATCGCTTATCTCTATCCATCGCATAGTATCGACCAATAACAGAAGCTAATTTACCAGTAGATGTAGCCATATACTCTTGAATGTCTTTTATATGCTTTTTCCCGGATTTTGGAGCGACATCACGACCATCGGTAAAGGCATGAAGAAAAACATTAGTAAGATCGAATTTAGCAGCGGTATCTAATAGTTCTTTGATATGATTGCTATGTGAATGTACACCACCATCGCTAACCAAACCTAAAAGATGCACATTTTTATCATGTTTTCTGGCATATTGAAAGGCATTCACAAGCACCGTTTCATCTTTGAGGGTATGCTGTGCTACAGCCATATTAATTTTTGCAAGATCCTGGTACACGATTCTTCCGGCACCCAAATTCATATGACCTACTTCACTATTGCCCATTTGTCCTTCGGGTAAACCCACATGAAGTCCATCAGTTCTTAGAGATGCATAAGGATACCTTTTATAAAGGCTATCAATATAAGGTGTTTTTGCTTGGTCAATAGCAGAAACTTTTGGATCGGGGGAGGTACCCCACCCATCTAAAATCATCAAAATTACTTTTTTGCTCATGATTGTCTAACAATTAAATTTATGGTTGGCTATTGTTTTTGTGAATGCTTAGAAAAGGTCAAGCTGTAAATTTACGATTTCACTAGTAAGCGAGCAAAATACTTTGATTATCCAATAGTAAAATAAACCTTTCGCTAGTATTACAGAATAAAGTTTTTTTGTGATATCGTTAACGAATTTGTGTATACAGGGTTAATATTACGTTATTCTTAAATAAAATGAATTATTTTTTGGAATAATGTAATTTATTTGTAGTGTCAAATAAGTTATAAAACACAAATCAGTATTGAACTTAAAAATGAAAAAAATGAAAAAGTTATCCATGTTTTTATTGACTATGATGGTAAGTATATCTTTTGCGAAAGAAACTGTCACAAGTACTTCCTTAAACTCTGTAGATTATGTTGAGACTCCGCGGGTAACTCCGTTTTGTTTATCTATAGTAAAAGGTGATTACGAAATGGTAAGGAAATTAATTGACCTAGGTACAGAGGTTAATCAATCGTCTAGAGGAATGACACCGCTTATGTATGCGGCTAGATACAATAGAGTAGAGATTATTAAACTTTTAATTGACCATGGTGCAAAACTAAAGGCTAAGGATAGTAAAGGTTTTACAGCTCTAGAATATGCAGAATTATCTGGTGCTAAAGACGCCCAAACTTTATTGCTCGAATTTAAAGAACGGCAAGTAAAGTAAGCTTTGCAACAGTTTATATAAAAAAACCGTTTTCTCCTTTATGTTTTAGGGAGGAAGCGGTTTTTTTATGGTATACTGCTACTGCTTGTAAAAAGAAGTTGAATCATACACAACTTAAAAAGTAATTGAATATCGTTGAAAAGTACGACTGCCAAAATCAGGTCAAGTTGAATTGATTTCAGCATCTCATAAATACGTTACCTTTTAATATGCTTTGAATTGAGGCCCTGGTACAAACTTGTTTTGGTATTTAAGATGACGCAAAAATTATGAGCCATTACTGATAATTGGTAAAAGTACAACAACGAAAACCAAACGTTAAAAACATGTTATTTTGCATTTTAAGTAAATTACATAATACTAATATAGTTATATTTGCATGTAAGTATATTATTATATAATAGTAAGACTATTAATTTATTTTGAATTAGCCATTCTTTACATAACAGTATACACTATTATAGACATAATATATGGTAATACATTACGCATTTTGAAAAAATAAAAAGTAGTAACGTGAGTAATTTTTGCAGTGATTTCGCAATAGCATAACGTAAAATTAAGTGTTAGGCTACTTATGGTAGCCAGCGAGAATAGCTTTCAGATTCAAAATGCTTAACGAAGTACATTACGATTTGTTTGATTGATTGATTTGTTCGTTCTCTTTAAATTCGATTGTTACTGTTGTAGTGGCAATCGAATTTTATTTTCGTAGGGGTAGATGAATAAAGCATGTTCAAAGTATTAAATAAAAAAAGTTGCTTACGAATACAAGCGAAAACACTTTTTAGTAAGCAACTACTATAGCTGTTGTTCTTTATTTAGAATAGGATGAAGTGTTAACTGGCATGGTCGAGATTGCCTAGTTTAGCGATAAAAAATTTGGGTGAAATAATATCTTCCATTATCGTTTTGAACTACTCCTATACCTATGTGTGTATAATTTCCTTCAATATTAGTACGGTGACCTTCACTGTTAAGCCATGCTTCCATTACAGACTGTGCTGATCGCTGACCAGATGCTACATTCTCTGCAAAACTACGAGCATTCTCTACATCGCGTAATGTTCTAAATTTGGCATCTTGATTATCGTGGCTAATCGCTCCCTGAGAGATCATATATTCACTATGCGCAATAGCAAGTTCTTCTGCAGTAGAATTTTTACTTACGGTAGATAACCCGATACTTTGCCTATGAATATTGACTAATTCAAGGATTTCATCTGCCATGGATACTTCTCTAATAGTGTCATCTTCAGAACATGAGTATACCGTCACTAGTAAAGCTAAAAGTATGAACGGATAAAAAGTTTTAATCTTCATTTTTCTTTTTTAAACTGTGATTTTGAAATTTTAGTATAGTACATAGCCAAAACAGCATATAATAACATTAATATTATATATTGATTCAACTACGTTTGAATAGTAATAAACTTATATGACAGATACTCGCTAGATCAAATATTTCAATGAATTCTACTAGTGAAGTTCTCAAATAATCTAAGCAAGTAGATTGGCCTATATTTATATTCATTTTGGTATTACCCTAGTTTATCTCATTCGAAACATAATTAAGGTGTAATAGTTCTGTCCAACTTCGTCTTGGGTAACTGCAATCCCTACATTAGAGAAGTTGCTTTCCAAGCTATTTTTAGTGGTAGAACCTTCTCGTAACCAATTTTGAACAAGTTCTTCAGGACTGTAAAATCTTGAGTTAAATTCTACCACTGCTGTTGCATTTTCTGTTTCCTGAAGTCGGGTTTTTCGTTCTGAATTACCATCAATACTCAATTCTCTTTGATTAGCCATAAATTGAGCATGATCAAAAGCTAATTGCTTTGCAACACTGTTCTCTTCTAAAGATAGTAATGATAGCGAGTTTCTATGCTCATTGATCGAATTTAGAATCGTATTCTCTACAAATGTATTAGAATTTTCTGCAGGTAAGTCTGAATCACCATCAGAGCTGCAGGAACTCAGTACAATGGTGCAAAGAATAATACTAATAGATAAAAGTAATTGATTTTTCATAGTTTGGGGAATTAATTTGTAGTAAAATTAACACAATTTTATTAAAAAATCAAAGCAAATATCGATTAATGTCTAAAATATTCTGTGAAATGTATTTTCTGATGAAATTATCCGAAAAATTTTCTGACCCAAGTAACTTTATGTTCTGAAGTTCTTCTTTAATATTTAATGTTCTGTATTCTTGCAACATAGGTTTTGATAAAGGCGCATAAGAATAGTGCCAAGGCTCATATTTAAATCCTTTACGATCCTTTGTATTGGTATATACCAAGTGAAAATCATACCGTTCTGCGTGCTCGTCCAACCATTCTTTGAATGGACAAAATGGCCCGTTACCTTCAAAATGTTCTTCAAGAAGTAGATGTTTTGGTTGGGGAGCGTTGCCATCTACAATATCAATATCGGTACCCCAATGATGCCTAGATGTTCCCGGAATGGTTGAATATTCTATAATCTTCTCAATAGTTTGATCAGGTGATAATCCTTCTTTGAGGAACGATTGGTATTTACGCTCCCAAATTCGATTTTGATGTGCATAATTACGATAGCTCGATACCACTTTTATCTTAAATCCGTGGGTAATGGCCTCATTTTTCATAGCAACAAAAGCTTCGTGCGCCTTTTTTCGCAATTGATATCCATCCCCAAACAACACAGGATTACCTTTTCCCATTAATTGGTCTTTAGAGAAGAATTTTAGTTGAGGTTTATGTAATGAGAGCAGGGATACTCCTAAAAGCCCTAATGATGTAGTTTTTATGAATTCCCTCCTCGACATATGATTATAGTATGTTGGTGATTACGATTCATCTAAAATACCGTCTACGATACCATAATCTAAAGACTCCTGAGCATCCATCCAATAGTCTCGATTAAAATCTTTTAATACTTTATCTATATCCTGACCGCAATTATCTGCAAGAATTTGAGCACTTAGTTCTTTTGTTTTTAAAATTTCTGTAGCCTGAATTTCTATATTTGAAGCCTGACCTCTTGCACCACCACTTGGTTGATGGATCATTACTTTGGCGTGGGGTTGGATAAATCGCCGTCCTTTTTTACCAACACTAAGTAAAATGGATCCCATAGAAGCAGCTAGACCTGTACAAATAGTGGATACAGGACTTTTTAAACTTTGAATAGTATCGTATATAGAAAATCCAGAAGTAACGTAACCACCCGGACTATTGATATATAATTTAATTTCTTTATCACCCGTCATATCCAAATACATAAGTCTGTCAATCACATGCTTTGCTGATTTGTCATCCACTTGCCCCCAGAGGAATATACTGCGTTCTTCCAAAAATTTATGGTCAATAAGGTCTTGTATTTTTCCCGATTTTTCTTTCATTTTTTATGTTTTAATTTTTTTAAACATTTCATTTTCATACGTTTACATTTTATTAACTATTGTAAGCTCATTATAAAATTGAGAACGTATATAACCGCAAGGCTCTCACAATAAAAACTTTAAACATTCCCTTTGGTAAAGAAATTTTTAAAATTTTATTACTGTTCGTTGCATGACAAGATAAATGTAAATGTTTTTTTGCAAAAGACCACTATTCTTATAGATCAATTTGTCACAAATGAATGCGCTATAAAATTATGATCATTACCCATTATTTTCATTTTTTTGTTTTGAACACTACTATAAAACGATATACTTAATTTCAAAGTATCAATTGTTGTAGAGATATCTGAAAAGATACATAAGAAAATATCGAAAGAGAATATTTGTAACGTAATAAGATTAATTTTTTACGGATTTCCTCACTATCCATGTTAAATAATGAATGATTATGTTAAAATATGTTAAAAAATTGATTATTGATTAGATAAATTCATTTTAATGGAAGTTGTAGTGTTAATGCTGTTTGTCGAAGATTTTAGTGTTATGACGATTAAGTAATTACGGTATTACCATATGTTTAATACTACTTAACGGTAAAGCCATTATTTTGTAATCTTATATATTTGAATTGTAATGAGATACAAGATTCACAACTTGTATTAATTATAGAAAAGAATATTTTGATTTGCGGGTTAAGCATTAAAATATTCTGGGGCTTTCATAAAATTAGGTAGTATAATACAACTACTTTTTTCTTCACACATTTTATTCAACGCGATTCTCATTGATAATGAGATGATTTGTTACAAATGTAATAACACATGTCTATTTGTAGATATATAGATAGTTGAAAATAATTCTTGCAAGAATCCAAACAGACAACGCTTGTAACGTCTTTAAATCATCAAGCATTAGAATTAGTAATAACCTTAAATTATTTGAATTATGTTAAACAACATTTTAAAACATTCAGGAGTAAAGAAGTTAAACAAAAGTATGCAGCAAAGTATTAATGGAGGAGATCAAACTCCAGGAATGGGTTTCTGTTACGATCCTAATACGTGGTGGTACGAACACCCTTGCGGAGAGATATGCAACGATGGTGAAACATACCCTCAATTTTGTAGCTAAAAATCTTCAAAATATTAGAGCGGGTAAGGGTTTTGACTCTTACCTGTTTTTTTATACATGTTCTGGAAGA
Organism: Aquimarina sp. U1-2; assembly: GCF_017897595.1. Taxonomy (GTDB): domain Bacteria; phylum Bacteroidota; class Bacteroidia; order Flavobacteriales; family Flavobacteriaceae; genus Aquimarina. The sequence continues at coordinate 11,406 of NZ_JAGKIK010000021.1, read as the reverse complement.
TGATTTATGATTTTAAACATTAGTCAGAACATTTGACATAAATTTAATAGTCTTTTCATCAAAAAAGAATAAGAGTTATGAGTATTACTTCAATAATATTTAAAATCTACCACAAAATCACACTATAGTATACAATTCATGAGATTAAGTTTTCATATAAATTAAAAACCATTACTGTCATTAAAATTAATAATGAATAAATCATTGTTTTTTAATTCTTTTTAGAAATAAATTTGTTTATCATCTGTTAATATATAAATACCCAGCTTGATCTTTTCTTCCATCGATTTTCAATACGTAGTAATATGTTCCAACAGGTAATTCTTCTCCTTTGGCAATCGTTGTTCTCCCTTCAGAAATTCCTATAAAAGCATCAGAGCCATTATTATCTTGAGCTTCATGATATCGTTCTCTTTGATAGACCAATACTCCCCACCGATTAAAAATAGATAATTCGTTATTCGGGAAATTAGCCAATCCTTGTATTCTAAAAAAATCATTTTCACCATCTCCATTTGGGGATACCGCTGTAAAAATTTCAAATTCTCCATCTAACAATAATTCAGAAGTACCAAATGTAAGTATGGTATAGGTATCTGGTACAAATGCTTCTGAAGTAATTTCACCATTACTTAAATCTCCTATAAAACCAGTATTTCCAAGACTTTCCCATTCTTCAGTCTCAGCATTCCATCCTACTACTCTTAAATTTTCCAGATCTTCAACCAGGGTGGGAATGTTACTGTTGTCATCCCAAGTCAATGTTACTTGAGTAGGCGTATTTCCATCAAGATCCCAAAATTCAAAAATACTCACAGCCAACACATTTGTAGCAAGGCTTGAGGTATCGAAACGCTCTGGAAAAAAATTGGGAAAATTTGGATCTTCAAAAAAATAAGCACCTCTACTCGTATTAACCGATGCACCATCAGTAATGCGCATTGGTCTAAGCCTAAAATCATCACCAATAGGAAATGTAAAATCTAAATCTCCGGTTAACGAGGCATATCCATCTACAAAGCGTTCATCACTTTCGCTATCATAGGGAGCATCGCTTAAATAATCTAATGATGTAGTGATACGATTGCGATTTCTTGGAGTCTGAACTCTTCCGTTGGTGAACTGCTGAAAATTTCGCACTCCCGTAGCAACTTCGAGAAAGAGATCGTCAAACACATCAATTTCCATATTGAAAAATACTGGTCGATTTGTTCCTGATATCGTAAGACGGTCATCTGAACTGTAAAATCCGGTAAATCCTTCATTTTGGTCAAAAGTACCATCATTAATAACGTCTAAATGAAAACCAACCTCACCGTCGGTATGAATTTGAATAGTCCCATAATTATGAAAAGCCTGTTGGCTATAGCCTTTGCTAATAAAAATCAGTACTATAATCCATATACCTATATTATAATCTTTTCTCATCTTAATTTTGTTTAACTCTGTAAGTGATTCTTCGGTTTGAAATTACTGTGGCTGCACCTACATCAATTATGGGTCCGAATTCTGAAGTGGCATTATTGAACGTAGCAGTAGCTGTAATAATACTTCCTACTGGAATCGGTGTGCTTAGAACGATGCTGAAATCGAATCTATCAGTAGTATCGGCATTACCATCAGAATCACTGTACGCTGAAATTGTAGTATCATTATCATTGGGACTACCTTCGATACGTGAGGCTAGAAAAGTTTGACCCTCTCCATAATCTTGATTCAACGTGTTGGGAACTTGATTTTCTCCAGGATTGGCTGCTCCTGTACTGATGTCTGAAACAAAAAATTCTATAGTAGTTCCTGGTCTTGACCAACCTGCAACTCGTAAGGTATTTCCAGAAATAGATGATGATTCTATAACAGGAAAGTTCAATTGATTATTAGGGCCAGTTGGAGAATCACCAGGGTCATTCAGTGTAACCCCATCATCATTGATGTCAATTCCTAATGCAGGTGCTAAAGCAGTACCATTAGCAAAAATTGAATTTTGGGATATTCGACTCGTTGTCCCCCCTGTAACAATTATACCCGCTCCTTCATTCGCATTGATGACATTGCCAAGAGTCGTTGAATTTCCGTTACTTAAAGCAATACCTGCATTTTCGTTACATAAAGGTGCAGGATTTTGACCAGATCCCGTTATAGTATTCTCTCGAATGGTTATAGTTCCATTGCTAAATCTAATCCCGTAAATTCCTGAATCTTCAATAAGATTATTTTCAATAGTATTCGTACCACCCCTAATATTGATGGTCCCCTGATCATTACAAATAGTACTGCTATTTGCCGTAAACTGATTTAGAGTAATAGTTGTAGTTGGATTACCATTAACTCGTATACCAGTAATTCGATTTTGTGCTATATAATTATTTGTTATCGTAGCATCGCCTCCATTGATTCGAATACCATGTCTCGTATTTCCTTCTACGACATTTGCAAGATTAGGTCCAATAATATTTGATTGAACTACTACGTTAGATCCAGATGCTATTCTAATGGCATCAGCATTATTTTGATTTGCAAAGAGTCCAAGATTCCTTATCGTAATATTATTAGCAGCAATCTCAAAAACAAAGGAATCATCATTACTACTTCGTTGTACTTGTACTTCCGGCGCATTATATACAGGTAATGAAGTTGAAGATGTGCCTACGACCGTTCCACTAGTGCCGAAAACATTCGTATTGGTGTTGCCAGAATATGCTGTTTGTGTTCTCCCATCAATTTTTGTATTCGCATCTGTAATTTGAGGAAGATTTGTAGTGGCTAGAATGTCAAAATATCCATTAGCTATATTATATCTTGCATCTCCGGCTCTACCCAATGGGTCGGCGTTCGAAGGAATCATAAATATCGAGGTGTCATCTCCTGGTGAAGGATTAAGAGTACCATCGTTAGGATGTGCTTCAATATCTAAGCCAATTTGATCTAGATTATTAGAATTAATTATAAATTGTGCTAACGATCCTTGTCCGTCAGCATTTGTATTTACAATCGTATTGAAGTTGAACCCAAAGTCTAAACCATCTGCTCCTTCATCGGTAATGGTAACATCTGAAACCGTCTGGGCATTTGCATCTAACAAAGTTCCATTTGTGGTAACAGCAGGAGTATCTGATGTTGCCGCAGGATTAGCACCGCCTATCTCATTCACTACATCTGTAAAAATGCCTCCAGATGCGAAATTTCTTCTAAACGTTTGTACAGGTAAACATTCGGTACACGAATCTCCTCCTCCTCGAGTAGATTCCATATCGGTATTCACTACTCGAACTTTGTAGGTTCCATTTTGCATACCGGCAAAAACGTATTGACCCGAAGCATTAGTGGTAGTTCTATCCTCTAATACGAATATTCCAGTTCCTGCTGGGTTTTCTCGGTACAGTTCTAATTCTGCGTTTGGAATACCTGCACCAGAAGTAGTTGCAAGATTTCTACCTGGACCTCCTGGATAATTTATATCTTCAAACACTATACCTGTAATTAAATTGCTTGGTACTTTTAACACAACAGAATTAACGATGACAAAATCGAGACCTGAAGCTACGTTGGTGGTAATAGTAGATTCTCCGGCTCTTAAAATACTAGAGAGGTCATAAGTGTCTAAATCTATTCCATAAGTGCCTGTTTGATTAACTCCAGAAGTACCGTCATATATAGTTGAATTAAACGGTCTATTGTTTCCTCCAACATTGTCTCCATCACCTTCCAGTGATGTAGTTTCTTCGGGAGGTAGGGGAGAAGTGATTGATAGTTCTTCACCCACAGAAGTGGCTGCGGTTTCATCACCTTCCCAACTTAATACTGTCGTTTTTGCTCCGTTGGGATTTATAGCAAAAAAATTATCGAGCGTGAAAGAAGAGTTGCTAAAACGTTCTCCACTAAAACCATTATATAAATTAATTCTAGATGTAGGAAAAGAAGTATCGCTATAAAATACCATTAAGCTCCATGCTCCTAAGACTGTGGGTCCTCCACAATAAGGATCACCAGTATTAATATCTAAATTTGTTAATGTATACGAATTGGTAAATGGATTCGAAACACTTTGAACTATAGTGGTAACATCACTTACATAACCATAAAAGGCACCACCACCAAATGCAGATTGATTAACAGTTGAGGCGATAACAGGCTGTCCTTCAAAAGTTATATTAGGGTTAGGATTTCTTTTAGAATGTGCCCAAAATAGATAGGCTTTTTCAATTGCAGCGGTATTAGGTATTGATCCCGAATTTGTAAGTATTCCAGATGATGTATTCGTTACTGCACAGGGGTCGGTACCATCATCAGCCGTTCTGAAGGTACCGCCTGCAACACCATAGTCAAACGCACCATTAAAACTTTCCAATAATTCTAAATCCGGATTTACAGGTACAACTACAGAGTCGGTATCTTCAATAATACCTCTACCATCTACCAACCCTATTGACGAATCATTTACATTAGTTAAATCAATAGTAAAATTTTCGGTTCCTTCAGAATATACATCATTCGTGATAGGTACTGAAAAAGAAACCTCCTGATTTGGTGCTCCCGAAAAATTTAAAGTCCCGGTTTGAGCTATATAATCTCCATCTGCAAATGCCGTTCCGTCTACGGTACTATAATCAACAGTAAAAGCAGCTACTGTAGAACCTTCATATCTTGCTGTAAAAGTTATAATACCTGCATTTTCATTTACTGTTACATCATTAACAAATACTCTTCTATTATAGGCGGTAAATCTTACATTGTCAATAAAAAATGCAGCATTACCAGCCCAGTTCTGATCAAATCCTCTAAAGCGCACTCGTGCATCATTAGACGCCTGAGCAGCAGATAGTTGATAATTTCTTGTTCCAATACCACCAAAATTTATAAAGTCTACTATTTGATAAGAATTCGTAGTACTATTATACATTTCTACAATAAAAATTTCACCTTGTCTAAATCTTGAATCGTAAGAATAGGAGAAATCAACAACACTATAAGTTGATAAATCTAATCTCCTTTCTATACTAGCGTTATCTAAATTAATTAGAGTTAATTCTTGTAAGTTAAAATTAATTTGACCATTATTAATATAAATTCTACGTGCATTAAAATTTCCGGGATTAGTAGGGAGACCATCATCATTAGTTTCTAACCAATTCGTACTAAAATTTTGATTACCATCGTTATCGGCGTAGGTATTTGTAGGGTTGAAATTATCAAAAAAAGTATCTTGACCTAATCCTTTTTGAACAGGAAAGGTAAAAAGTAAAACAAGGAATATTTTAATATATACTTTTCTAAATATTTTCATCCGTTTAAATGTTTTTAATTGTTTAAAAACGAAATAATTAAAAAATTGAGAACGTACGTAACCCCTACGCTCTCACATTAAAAATTTTAAATCCTGCGCTCCAACTGGCTTGTTCGCTAAAAATGTTTACTAAACATTTTTTAACGCTCGACCCTGTGAAGTAATTTTCAAAATTTATTACTATTCGTTTTGTGTTTAGCTATTATTATTTCACAACAAAAACTACGTTTATAATAGTATTATCATTCGTAGGTTGCCCTACAATTCTATAAGTTAATATACCACTATTAGAAAGACTGATAATATTAAATACACTAGTATCTGCAAAAGTGACATAATAATATAAATCATTTGGTCCATATATTGGAATATCATTTGGGGCATCAGGGCTTTTAGCTGTTTGATAATTTACTGTAGTTCCATTTATTGTAGTGCTTGTTTGAGTTAAATCATACTGATTAGCATACTGTGCATATAAATCAATAGTTTCATCCGCTGTAGAATTTACTGAGGCATCAATTTCTATAGAAGGAGGATAAAAGACTCTTCCTGCTCTAGATGTAATAGGCGTAATGGCATCAATAACTTGTTTAACTGTAGTTTCATCTCCAGCATTTGGATCTCCCGGGACATTATTTACATCGATAGGCGTACGCAAAAGTACTTCATCATCGAATTGATCATCGGCTATAATCCAATTTGTCCCATCATAACGATAGATGCTATTATCTGTAGTATTGTATACAACGTTTCCAATGTTGGCTGCTGTCTCTCCTGTAATCGTATTTACATCACTTACTCTAGGTAGACCCATAGCAGTTTGGTTTACATCTTGTGCTTGTACTACAAAAGATACAAAGGTTAAGAAGGTTGTTATAAGTAATATTCTATTCATTTTAAACATCATATTTAAAAATAATTTATCTTTTATTAAGGCAGTCTGATTACAGTAAACATAAACTCAAGGTCAATATCGATTCGCGGATTAGAACCGTTATCGTTGTCACCTATGTTTATATTGAATCCATTGACGGTTTGACTATAATATGTAATCCCAGGGTCATCATAACTTGGTCCTGTTAGTGCATCAGGGCAGTTGCCTCCACAATCTGTAATGGTTAACTGTATGATATAATTAGCATTAGGTAATGGATTTGTAAATGTAACTTGATAATCTCCCGTGTTCAATCGAGAAACCGTTGCATTGTATATAGAAGCAGCTGTACCTGTTCCACTAACTTTTCCAGCTGAGTATATTGTTGGCATTGCTGCCAAATATGCGCCGCCATTAGCACCTGTAGTTATCTGGTTGTCAGTTTCGGCAGCAACTACATTTGCTGTTTGCGTTGCATTTGCTTCATTAGTATAAGTAATGGTACCAGTACCTGCATCTTGGGATAATGTGGTTACACTTTCGTTTATGGTTACATCTGCACTAGCTTCATTTCTGTATGTAGCAATGGTTCTTGCCGTAGTTCCTACTTCTGTGTCGGTGTTACCGGCAGCTTGCGTTATAGTAGTGTTTGTATTAACAGCCGAATCATCAACAAGCACCCAGTCGGTACCATCCCATTGTAATAGTTGTCCTGCTGCTGTACCATCGGCAAGATCAGCCGTACCTACGGCGCCATCAGCGATTTCTGCAGTAGTTACCGCATTTGGAGCAATTTCTAGTGTTACATCGCCAAGTAGCGCATTTGTATCTCCACCAACAGTGAGGTCAGACGAAGTAATGTTTCCATCACCTGTGATTGCAGTTCCGTCTACTTCTAGTGCACCCGATGCATTTTGCGTAAGTCCTGCACCGGCTACGTCTGGGTTTATCGATTCTGCATTGATTGCATCAGCCGCAATATCATCTGAAGTTATGGTTCCATCTAGTATTTTATCAGTAGTAACTGCATCGGTTGCAAGTTCTGTATTTCCAACAGCTCCAGGTGCAATTTCTAAAGTCACATCATTTAGTGTTGAATTTGCACCACCAGTTACGGTTAAGTCTGTAGAGGTAATTGATCCATCACCAGTAAGTGCTGGAACGTTCACATCAAATCCTACGTTTTCGAATAATGAATTAGCAGGTGTCCCTGTTAAAGTTACAGTTCCATTAGGAGAGGTAATTGATCCATCACCACTTATTCCAGTCACATCTACTTCTAAAGCGCCTGTTGTTGCATTTTGGATAAGTCCAGTTCCCGCTACATCTGCGTTTATGGTTGAAGCGTCTACTGCATCATCGGCTATCTCTAAAGTTACATCATTTAAGGTAGAGTTTGCACCACCTGTTACGGTAAGATCAGAAGAAGTAATATCTCCATCACCAGTAATTGCTGTTGGGTCTACTTCTAAAGCGCCCGTTGTTGCGTTTTGGATAAGTCCAGAACCCGCTACATCTGCGTTTATAGTTGAAGCGTCTACTGCATCATCAGCGATTTCTGTAGTTCCTACTGCATTCGGAGCGATTTCTAAAGTTACATCATTTAGTGTTGAGTTTGCACCACCAGTTACGGTTAAGTCTGTAGAGGTAATTGATCCATCACCAGTAAGTGCTGGAACGTTTACATCAAATCCTACGTTTTCGAATAAAGAGTTAGCCGGTGTCCCTGTTAAAGTTACAGTTCCATTAGGGGAGGTAATTGATCCGTCACCGCTTATTCCAGTTACATCTACTTCTAGCGCTCCAGAAGCATTTTGCGTTAGTCCTGCACCGGCTACGTTTGCATTTATGGTTGAAGCATCTACTGCATCATCAGCAATTTCAGCAGTTCCTACCGCATTTGGAGCAATTTCTAGTGTTACATCACCAAGTAGCGCATTTGCATCTCCACCAACAGTAAGGTCAGAGGAAGTAATGTTTCCATCACCTGTGATTGCAGTTCCGTCTACTTCTAGTGCACCCGATGCATTTTGCGTAAGTCCTGCACCGGCTACGTCTGGGTTTATCGATGCTGCGTTGATTGCATCAGCCGCAATATCATCTGAAGTTATGGTTCCATCTAGTATTTTATCAGTAGTAACTGCATCGGTTGCAAGTTCTGTATTTCCAACAGCTCCAGGTGCAATTTCTAAAGTCACATCATTTAGTGTTGAATTTGCACCACCAGTTACAGTTAAGTCTGTAGAGGTAATTGATCCATCACCAGTAAGTGCTGGAACGTTTACATCAAATCCTACGTTTTCGAATAATGAATTAGCAGGTGTCCCTGTTAGGGTTACAGTTCCATTAGGAGAGGTAATTGATCCATCACCACTTATTCCAGTCACATCTACTTCTAAAGCGCCTGTTGTTGCATTTTGGATAAGTCCAGTTCCCGCTACATCTGCGTTTATGGTTGAAGCGTCTACTGCATCATCGGCTATCTCTAAAGTTACATCATTTAAGGTAGAGTTTGCACCACCTGTTACGGTAAGATCAGAAGAAGTAATATCTCCATCACCAGTAATTGCTGTTGGGTCTACTTCCAGTGCACCTGTTGTTGCATTTTGTGTAAGTCCAGAACCGGCTACGTCATTATTGATAGTAGCTGCATTAACTGCATCGGCAGCAATATCATCTGAAGTTATGGTTCCATCTAGTATTTTATCGGTAGAAACTGCATTGTTTGCAAGTTCTGTATTTCCAACAGCTCCAGGTGCAATCTCTAAAGTCACATCATTTAGCGTTGAATTGGCACCACCTGTTACGGTAAGATCAGAAGAAGTAATATCTCCATCACCAGTAATTGCTGTTGGGTCTACTTCTAAAGCGCCCGTTGTTGCGTTTTGGATAAGTCCAGAACCCGCTACATCTGCGTTTATGGTTGCTGCATCAATTGCATCATCAGCTATTTCTAAGGTTACATCATTTAGTGTTGAGTTTGCACCACCTGTTACGGTAAGATCAGAAGAAGTAATATCTCCGTCACCAGTAATTGCTGTTGGGTCTACTTCTAAAGCGCCCGTTGTTGCGTTTTGGATAAGTCCAGAACCCGCTACATCTGCGTTTATGGTTGCTGCATCAATTGCATCATCAGCTATTTCTAAAGTTACATCATTTAGTGTTGAGTTTGCACCACCCGTTACGGTTAAGTCTGTAGAAGTTATCGATCCATCACCTGTAAGTGCTGGAATGTTCACATCAAATCCTACGTTTTCGAATAATGAATTAGCAGGTGTCCCTGTTAGGGTTACAGTTCCATTAGGAGAGGTAATTGATCCATCACCACTTATTCCAGTCACATCTACTTCCAAAGCGCCCGTTGTTACGTTTTGTGTTAGTCCAGAACCGGCTACGTCATTATTGATAGTAGCTGCATTAACTGCGTCGGCAGCAATATCATCTGAAGTTATGGTTCCATCTAGTATTTTATCGGTAGAAACTGCATTGTTTGCAAGTTCTGTATTTCCAACAGCTCCAGGTGCAATTTCTAAAGTTACATCATTTAGCGTTGAATTGGCACCGCCTGTTACGGTAAGATCAGAAGAAGTAATATCTCCATCACCCGTAATTGCAGTTGGGTCTACTTCTAAAGCGCCCGTTGTTGCGTTTTGTATTAGTCCAGAACCAGCTACATCCGCGTTTATGGTTGACGCATCTACAGCATCATCAGCTATCTCTAAGGTTACATCATTTAAGGTAGAGTTTGCACCGCCTGTTACGGTAAGATCAGAAGAAGTAATATCTCCGTCTCCATTAATTGCTGTTGGGTCTACTTCAAGCGCACCTGTTGTTGCATTTTGGATAAGTCCAGAACCGGCTACGTCTGGGTTTATCGATGCTGCGTTGATTGCATCAGCCGCAATATCATCTGAAGTTATGGTTCCGTCAGCGATTTCTGCAGTAGTTACCGCATTTGGAGCAATTTCCAGAGTCACATCACCGAGCAGAGCATTTGTATCTCCACCAACAGTGAGGTCGGAAGATGTAATGTTTCCATCACCATTGATTGCGGTAACATCTACTTCTAAAGCACCGGAAGCGTTTTGAGTAAGTCCGGTTCCTGCTATATCACTATTAATAGTAGCTGCAGTTACAGCATCATCAGCAATATTTTCAGTTTGTATAGCATTATCTGCAATTTGTGCATTGGTCACCGCATCATCGGCAATTTCAGCAGTTCCTACCGCATTCGGAGCTATTTCTAGTGTTACATCACCAAGCAGAGCATTTGTATCTCCACCAACAGTGAGGTCGGAAGATGTAATGTTTCCGTCACCTGTGATTGCAGTTCCGTCTACTTCTAAAGCACCGGAAGCGTTTTGAGTTAGTCCTGCGCCAGCTACGTTTGCATTTATGGTTGAAGCATCTACTGCATCATCAGCAATTTCAGCAGTTCCTACCGCATTTGGAGCAATTTCTAGTGTTACATCACCAAGTAGCGCATTTGTATCTCCACCAACAGTGAGGTCAGACGAAGTAATGTTTCCATCACCTGTAATCGCAGTTCCGTCTACTTCTAGTGCACCCGATGCGTTTTGAGTTAGTCCTGCACCGGCTACGTCTGGGTTTATCGATGCTGCATTGATTGCATCAGCCGCAATATCATCTGAAGCAATAGTTCCGTTTTGTATTTCATTTGAGGTGATAGATTCTGCATTTATATCTATATCAATTTCATCATTAGCTGTGTCATCCGTTATAGAAATTTTACTTGAACCTGCATTAATATTTTTAAATTCTAGATCAGCACCTGTTTTTCTAGCGAAAACTCCGACTCCTGCATTTCCAGAGTTTGAAGCTGTATTGGTTTGACCGGCTGTAGCGGCAAATCCATCAATATCAGTTTGTAATTCTTCAATTGCATCTTGTACATTCGTGCTTGTAGTATTCACAGTTGGAGTAAAAGATACGTCTGAGGCGGTTATATTAACCTCAAGTGCACCTGATGCATTTTGCGTAAGTCCTGCACCGGCTACATTTGGATTCAAAGTTGAAGCATCTACTGCGTCATCGGCGATTTCAGTAGTTCCTACCGCATTCGGAGCTATTTCCAGAGTTACATCACCAAGTAGTGCATTTGTATCTCCACCAACAGTAAGGTCAGAGGAAGTAATGTTTCCATCACCTGTGATTGCAGTTCCGTCTACTTCTAGTGCACCCGATGCATTTTGCGTAAGTCCGGTTCCTGCTATATCACTATTAATAG
>NZ_JAGKIK010000020.1 GCF_017897595.1 Aquimarina sp. U1-2 | reverse complement strand
TTTAAGGCCATTTTAAGAGCCTTTAGATTAGCAGTAGCACGCATATGGTCAGAGACTGAGTACCCTACAATCTTCTTAGTATAAACATCTATTATAAAAACGACATAATAATGTTTCCCATTTATTGGAATGTAAGTAATGTCGCTCTGCCAGATGGTTGAAGGCGCCTTTACCTGCATCCCCTTTATCAAATTAGGATAATATACTTTTGAAGCTATAGTTGTCTTTCTATAGTTCTTTTTTACTTTTAGCCTGTATCCAAGAGACATCATAGATTCTACAAACCGGTCCCTGCCTATAAAACCTGGCTTTAGTATATCATACATTTTCTCCACCCCACAACCCGGGAAGTCCCGGCGAAGCTCATCTGCTTCTACGATAAGAGAACTTACTTTATCATCAAAGACAGCTTGTCGTCTAGCATACTGATGTACTGCTTGCTTACTGATGCCTATAACATTATAAAGCGAATTCAGGGAATAGCTCATCGTTTTGGATTTTTCTTTGAACCTATTGATTGTGGGGTGGAGAAGTTTTTTTTGATATCGATATCAAGTTCTTCCTTTGCTACTTCCATCATCGTCTCTAAATAGTCGATCATTATTTGCTTTTGACCTACCACACGTTCCAGATCTTTGATCTTCTGCTGGAGTTCTTTTACTTTTTCATTACTGCTATCTTTCATCTCTACAACTCTAAATCCTTTCTCGTTAAAGGTAGAATATTTATAGATCCATTTATAAATGCTCACATTGGAAACTTTATGCAATTTCTCTAATTGAGGAACACTGAATTTTCCTGATTCAAAATCTGAAACCAATCGACGTTTAAATTCTTCCGAATAAACTCGTTGCTTCCTAATTGTTTTTAAATTTGCTCTCATAAACTGATCACTTCTTTGTAAAAGTGGTCAACCTATATCAGGGACGTACATCATTCTGCATTCAAAATTCTGAATTCTGCATTCAAAAACACTTCCCTAGCTTTCCACATACAAGGAATTTTTGATGCAACATTACATACTTTATAATTCACTAATCCGGTAATCGTACTATTTTTTGATCGCTATGATATTGTGTTAAGGCAATGAGTGCGGCAACTTTAGCTTCTGTAGCGGTGGCGGCGTTTACTTTTTCTGCGGAATAATATTTTTTTACAAAATGCGTGTCAAAATTTCCTGATCTAAAAGCTTCGTGTTTGCACACAAATTTTCCAAAAGATAATGTGGTTTGTACGCCTTCGACTTGATACTCATCTATAGCTTCAATCATAAGCTGTATCGCCTCTTCACGAGTTTTACCATATGTAATTAGTTTGGCAAGCATAGGGTCATAGTAAATAGGAATATCCATACCTTCTTCATACCCATTATCAACACGTATCCCTTTTCCTTCAGGGAGTTGATATACATCAAGGTGTCCCACACTAGGTAAAAAATCATTTAAAGTATCCTCTGCATATACCCGAAGTTCTAAGGCGTGACCATTAATCTGAAGATCTTCTTGTTGTATTGGTAAGGCTTCACCTCTAGCTACTTTAATTTGAAGTTCGACAAGATCGACACCAGAAATAAGTTCGGTTACCGGGTGTTCTACCTGTAGGCGTGTATTCATCTCTAGGAAATAGAAATTATGATTTTCATCTAGCAAAAATTCGACTGTTCCTACACCTAAATAATTACAGGCTTTGGCTACTTTAATAGCAGCTTGCCCCATTTTTTCACGAAGTTCTGGAGTAAGTACTGCCGAAGGAGCTTCTTCTACAACTTTTTGATGACGACGTTGTACGCTACATTCTCGTTCAAAAAGATGAATTGTATTTCCGTGACTGTCGGCCATCACCTGTATTTCTATATGCCTGGGAGAAGCTACATATTTTTCTATAAATACGGCACCATCACCAAATGCAGATACTGCTTCACTTATAGCACGCTGCATTTGCGAATCCAGATCTTCTTCTTTTTCTACGATCCGCATTCCTTTTCCGCCACCGCCGGCAGAAGCTTTAATTAGAATAGGAAACCCTATATCGTGCGCAATTTTTTTTGCTTTTTCAACATCGGTAATGGCTTTGTCAATCCCTGGTACCATGGGGATATCATAGGCTTTCACAGCATCTTTGGCTGCAAGTTTACTTCCCATTACTTTAATAGCATCAGGTTTTGGTCCTATAAATATGAGGTTGTTCTTTTCTACGGCTTCCGCAAAATCTGCATTTTCACTTAAAAAACCGTAACCTGGGTGTATGGCATCTGCATGTAATCTTTTTGCAACTTCAATGATTTTTGAACCTAATAAATAAGATTGACTAGAAGGTGCTTCGCCAATACAAACGGCTTCATCTGCAAATTTGACATGTGGTGCATTTCTATCAATGGTTGAATAAACGGCAATTGTTTTGATACCCATTTTTTGGGCTGTGGTCATGACTCTAATTGCAATTTCGCCCCGATTGGCGACTAAAATTTTTTTCATAATAGCTTTGGTATGAGAACTACTAATTCTATGGAGTATATATACTGGTTTTTACTGAAATTCAATTAATAACTGTCCTTTGTCGACTGCATCTCCTTTTGAAGCATGAATAGACTTGATGACCCCATCTCTTGGAGATAAAATGACGTTTTCCATTTTCATAGCTTCGAGAATGAGTAGGGGATCATTTTCTTTTACTTCCTGATCTACTGTAACGTGAATATCAAGCAACAGGCCTGGCATGGGTGCTTTGATGGCATTAATTTGTTTTGAAGACCCCAAAGAAAATCCCATGGCGGCAATTCGTACATCTAGTTCGTCTGCAATGTTTACTTTGAAATGGTTATTATTTACCTTGACTATATATTCTTTTGTATTGAAATTTTTTTGAACTACTTCGGTATGATAAGATGTGTCTTCTAGAAGTGTGTGATACGTATTTTCTGAAGTTTGTATGGTATCCATCGTAGAAGTATCTGCATGGGTAAGGTCAAATTCAAATGTTTCATTGACTTGAATCTTATATTTTTCGCTCATTTAAATTACTTATTTTCGAGTTAGACGAATTGGATTCCGGGTTTAAGCAGGAATACTACTATTTTCTTGTAATACTTTGTTAAAGAGAATAATTTCTAAGGGTAAAAGCAAATTAATTAAGAGTTCGTTGGCAATTTTATATCATTATTGTGGTGGAATACGTTTATAGCTACAGTAGTACTATACCTTTCTTAGCATAGTACTAATGCCAAAAGGAATATAAAAATAGTTTTCAGACAAATACTTTATAGACTTTATGGATTTTCCCTGAAGTAGTTTAGTTCTATGTTTTATTTCCCAGTATTCGAAGAAATAATTTTTTTAAAAGTCCACCGGCATTAGCCATTTCTCGTTCCCGTTCTCTTGCTCTAAGGTTTCCCTGATCATCAACATATAATTCATAACTGAATACAAAACGATCCGTTTTAGATCCTACACCTAACAACCCAAAACGAAGATCATTAAAATATATATTATCTGGTGTTCTTTCTATAGTATACCAACCTTCAGTTAGTTGTACAAGTCGAACAAGAAGAGAATTTTCTTTGATATCTGCTAAGGCCTCATGATTTTTTGGAAATTCAGAAAAATGGATGACATCGTCTTTATCAAAAAGGGAATAATAACCAATAAGAAATGAATCTTCAGTTTCTACATTGGCTGTCCATAAAATACTATTCATTAAGGTAGGCCGGGTTTGTATTTTAATAAAGGGAATGCTCTTATTTTCTAAACTTGCCACAAAATTAGCTTTAGCATTTTGTTGTAGTATTACTGTGATCAAAAGATAAAAGCTACTAATTAGTAAACCAAGGTAATTGTATTTTCTTCTTTTGGGATGGTTTCGTTTGTACCGCATAGTCAACAAAACACAGGCTAAAAAAGGAAGTGTGTATAATGGATCTATTACCGATATGGTGTTAAAAGCTATTTTAATTTTGAAAGGCCAAAAAAGCTGGGTACCCCATGTAGTAAATGCATCTAAAATAGGGTGTGTCACTAATCCTAGAAACATCAACTTGGACCAATCCCACCAACCTGCTTCTCGATTTTTGTATAATTTTGAGAGTAACCAGCCAAAAATGGGTGCTGTTATCACACAAAATAAGATAGAGTGAGAAAATCCTCGATGCAATTCATTTGCCGTGACATTATCTACAAAAAAATTTGAGAGTACATCAAGATCTGGAATAGTACCAGCAACGGCTCCCCAAAGTATGGCTTTGTTACCTACTTTTTTTCCTAAAGTGGCCTCTCCTACAGCAGCACCTAAAATAATTTGGGTCAACGAATCCATAAAAGTAAATTATTCAGATTAAAGTTCAAAAAAAGTTCTAATCTCATATGTATTGAGTAAAATTGATTCTCGAAGTGGTTTTAAAAGTGTGCTAGTTAGTAAATTTCTGTGTATATCATATAATTTTATGGTTATTGGTTTCGCTCCTATACAACTACTGATGATTTCGGCTGTTCTCCCTAATCTAAGTTCATCAACGTTCTTAAAGATAACTAGATTTGCACTAATCCTCTAGCTTCCTTCAATATATTTAATTATCAGTATTGTAGATGTAATTAATTCCTGTGTATACAAGCGTCTCTTTTGTGGTGTTAAAAAAATACTATCTTAAAGTGTTAAGTTTACACCCAGTGATAATTTTTTCAATCGTGAATTCTTTTCAAAGCGATAAAAATTTTTGGTATTGTATTCATCGTTTATTTCAGCTCGATATTACAATATTTTTTAATTACTCTCTTATTTTATTTTTGTTTCGTATACATGTTTCTGAATATTAGCAGATATTAATAAATATTAGATTTAAGGCACTTTTGAGATACTATCAAGTTATAAATGTATAGTCAAATCACATTCTAAGATAAATTATCTTAAAGAAAACATAACCTCTTTTTATATTTTGAATACCATAAATAAAATGCGTAAAGGGTATTATAAGTATTGTTAATTTCATGATACTAGCATATTAGATAGAAAGTTCTACCTTCTGATGTAGTTTGCAAAAATTTCAACGAAAAGCGTTTCTGTTTTTGGTAACCTGATTAAAAAAGAATATTTTCGCATTTGTATTTAAGAAAACATTAACATTTGACCCCAAAATTACGCTGTTATATCTTTTTCTTGTGTTTACCCACGGTTACCTTTTGCCAGGATTTGGGGCAAATTGGTAAAGCTAAGCTTTTTAAACTTACCGGGGGTATAGCCGCCAATACAGTTTTTTACGAGGGAGAAGCTAATAGAGACCCATTTACATATTTTGTGACAGGTAATGTAAATTTGAATATTAGCGGCGTTTATAACATACCGTTTTCATTTTCATACACAAATCAAAAATTTCAAAACAGCAATCCGTTTTCATTTAATAGGTTAAGTATTCATCCCTCTTATAAATGGGTTACTGCTCATATTGGAGATGTAAGCATGACATTTTCTCCTTATACATTAAGTGGTCATCAGTTTACCGGATTGGGAGTCGACCTCACCCCCGGGAGTAAGTTTAAAATAAGTGCAATGTATGGGCGACTATTAAAAGAATCGGAATATGTAGAAAACGATTCGCAGTCTGAACCTGCTTTTAAACGTATAGGATATGGTCTAAAAACGCTATACACCGAAGAGAAATTTTCTCTTGGAATTACTTTTTTTAGAGCTGCTGATGATGAAAACTCTCTCGACAATCCAGTACCTGTAGAATTTGAATTATTACCCAAAGAAAACATAGTGGCAAGTATAGAAGGAGGGTTCAAATTTTTTGATAGAGGAGAATTACGAATAGAGGCTGCATCTTCTGCTATTACCGAAGATATAAATGCTGTAGGAGAAGAAGCAAATCCATTTATCTTGTCGTTATTTCTTACTAATAATGTTACCACCCGACATTATAAAGCGTACAATGCCAACCTTAATTATCAAGTAGCAAAAGGTTCTATAGGAGTAGGTTACGAATACATTGATCCAGAGTATCGCACATTTGGTGCTTATTTCTTTAATAATGATCTTGAAAATATTACCCTAAACGCGACTCAAAGTATTTTTGCCGATAAAGTAAATATTTCTTTTAATGGGGGATTGCAAAGAGATGATCTGGACAATACAAAAAGTGCTCAACTTCAGCGTATCGTTAGTGCAGTAAACGTTGCGTATACGGCTTCAGAAAAATTGAATATATCTGGGGGATATTCAAATTTTCAGTCGTATACAAATATTAAAAATCAATTTGATTTTATTAACGAGGTTGCTCAAACTGATAATCTGGATACGTTAGACTTTCAGCAGATTTCTCAAAATGCAAATATAAATGCTAATTATATTCTTAAAGATTCCGAAGAGAGAAAAAAGAATCTTAATGTAGCCCTGTCTTTTCAAAATGCCATAAACAAACAAGGTGGACAAGTTGCAGAAAATGGGGACTCCAGATTTTATAATGGTAGTGCAGCGTATACTATAGGATATCCTGAAAAAAGCCTAAATATTGCTACGGCAGTCAATGTAAATTATAGTACTATTGGGGTGGATAACAATCTTACTTTTGGCCCTACAGTATCTGTAAACAAACAATTCTTTGAAAAAAAGTTACGAACTACAGGTTCTGTAAGCTACAACCAGAGTAGTAACAATGGAGAAAAACAAGGAGATGTAACTAATATTCGTTTAAGTAGTAACTATACCTTCAAAAAGAAACATAATTTTAGTCTTAATCTGTTATCCCAATTAAGAAATACAACTACGGTATCCAATCAAAATTTCACGGCCACTTTTGCCTACAATTATACATTTGACAAGTTTAAAGCACCAAAGTTTAAATGGCCCAAGAAAAAAGAAAAGAAGAAAAAAAGATCCAAAAAAGACAAACTACTCAATTTCAGGTTTAGAGATTCTTTGTACAATGGCACTATGGACGAGGTGAATCATAAATTAGCTATTCTACAGGATAATTCTCATTTCAACCATATACCTGAGTATAAAAAGGGAGAACTTACCATGTTACGACAAATCGCAGCAGATCAAAAAAGTGTAGAGGATTACAAAGAAAAGGCTATCGATTTTTTAAAAGAACTCTACAGTTACGAAGATTATCTTAATGGATATCATGCCATGGTATTTGATATTATTATTGAATTACAAAGAGATATGCTACGATTGGATTATGCGTTCGAGAAAGCCTTTGTAAAAGCAAAAGTAGCTGTAGATAATCATCAACTACACAAAAAAACACCTGAAGAACGACTGCAATCTTACAAAGAGTTACAAGAAACATACGCCCGCCTAGAAAAAAATAGTGAAATGGCACTAGCCAGATTAATTGGGCATAGATGGATGCTGCCCATTATTTCTAAATATAAAACTATTGAAAAAATAGAAAAACCAGACCAATATCTCGATAGGTTGATGGAGCAAGAGAAAGAAAATATATTCCGTTTAAAAGATAATGGAAAGACAGATCAGGAAATTGAGCTATATTTGATTACCCAGATCATCGATTTTTATATGAAGGAATCTGTTCATCATACAGATCCAGACACGTTTATATTAAAATACATAGAAAAGAACTAACCTATGAATACATTTTTACGCGATAATCAAGGTTTACGTGCCTTAGTACTTTTCTCGAAATCAATACCGGTTTTGAGTCGTCGTAGTATAGGCATATCACGACATACATTACTTACACTACTTATCATCATTTGTAGTATACAGGTGTCGCTGGCACAACGATTCCCGATTACTGTAGTGCCCCAGGTTAATCCGCCTGCCCCTGTTAACTTTCATAACTATGCCGATGCTACTACTATCAACAGTCCATTACAGGTGCAACTATTACTTAGTGATATTTCGGTTAGTAATCTTCAGGTACGATTAAAAGTGTCTTTTGAAGGGAATGGTATTTCTTTTGAAAGCCGTGATCTCGTCGTGGGTGCACAGCCCTTGTTTATTGACGGAGGTTCCCCCTTGGTTTTACGTAATACCGATTTGGGACCCTACTTTGAGTTCCAAAACCTTCAGGGTATTACAGCTAATTTATATGGACAAACCATCCCAGAAGGTAGCTATCAATTTTGCTTTGAAGTATTTGAATTCGTAACAGGTAACCGTCTTTCTTCTAAAACTTGCGCTACTACCTATATCTTTAAAAATGAACCCCCTATACTTAATTTACCTCTTAACGGCACCAATATGGAGCCGCAGGCTGTTGATAATATCGTATTTCAATGGACACCAAGACATATTAATGTAAGTAATGTAGAGTACGAACTCAGTATAGTAGAAATTTGGGATGATGGCGTAGATCCGCAGACTGCATTCCTATCATCGCCCCCTATATTTCAAACAACTACACGTGCGAATTCATTTGTATATGGCCCTACACAACCGCAGCTGCTTACCGATAAACGTTATGCCTGGCAAGTACAGGCAAAAGCAATACAAGGTGCAGAAGAAATTGGACTCTTTAAAAATGAAGGGAAAAGTGAAATCTTTTGGTTTTCGAAAGTAGAACCCTGTGAAACTCCGCTCAATGTTTCGGCCGAGCCAAAAGGAATTTCCAAAATGAATGTATATTGGGATGAGGATCCAACGACGTATACTGAATATGCTATTGCCTATCGTGAAGTGGGTAGAGAAAATGCCCAATGGTTTACAATGCGTACCAATAGTGCTTGGGCTACAGTTTGGGATCTAAAACCTGGGACTACCTATGAATATAAGGTAAAGGGAAAATGTAAATATCAATATAGTGAATATAGCGAACCACAAAGAATAACTACCGAAACCGCTCAGGATGAAACTGCTAATTATAATTGTGGAATTGTGCCCGACGAAATCGCCATAACAAACAGAGAACCCGTGGCCAACATTATGGTAGGAGACCGCATAACCGCAGGAGATTTTGTGATCACTATTACTGATATTGAAGATGAGTCTAATGGTAGAATTACTGGGGTAGGCTATGTACGTGTTCCCTATTTTGAATTGGCGAGATTTGCAGTTCGCTTTAGTGGTATATTGATCAATACTGATTATCAATTGGCAGAAGGTGAGATTGTAACATTATATGATCCAAAATTTGGCGCAGATGCGCAAATGACGGTAGATGTAAACACAAATGTGGGTGAAGTGTTTAACGGAGATCGTGGGGATACAGAAGATCAGAAGGTAGACTTTGTAATCTCTAGTATAGAAATTGATGGCAACGGAGCTATCGTAATTAGGGGCGAAAATGGGGAAGAAGCTATCATTCCGGGTGGTCGAGATATAACTATAACCGATAGCGAAGGTACGCCTTGGACTGTGGGAGAAGATGGTACCATTACTGAAGGTGAGGCCGCAGAAGGCGGAGCAGCTACCACCAGTAATACTACAGGTGTAGATCAAAACGGTGCTTCTCAAATATCGGCCAAAGGTGTTCGTGTAGATTTTGAGGATTCTGGATATTATTACTTTGATGAAGTACCTAACGCTGTAGCTAGCAAATTAACCGAAAAATACAAAACAATTACCATTGCCGGAGGTGGGGATTATACAATACCGTTTAAAGCGGTTTCAAATATATCAGGATATACCCAGGATGTACTCACAGCACGAGCTACGTTTGCAGATAGCGACTTAACCAAAGATGACATTATTTTTAAAACCAAAAATGGGGTAAAGGTAGATGCTACCTGGAACGGAGACGTAGCCACACTTACTTTAACGAGAAAATTCGACTATGCGGTAGAAGAAGTTCTAGCAACTGTAAAGCCAAAAGACACAAGCGAGCAATATAAAATAGCAGGTGTGTTCAATATGGTGCATCTTGCATCCCAAGAGTTAAAAGAGATTAATGTCACTCTCGTGCCGATTAACAGAGGTGTATTGTCAACCGATCTGAAAACACAAATCAATGAGATCTATAATAAAGCAGGAGTTAATTTCAAT
The DNA here is from genome assembly GCF_017897595.1 of Aquimarina sp. U1-2. Taxonomy (GTDB): domain Bacteria; phylum Bacteroidota; class Bacteroidia; order Flavobacteriales; family Flavobacteriaceae; genus Aquimarina. The sequence continues at coordinate 57,007 of NZ_JAGKIK010000020.1, read as the reverse complement.
ATTACCATTGAAGAACCGCTGACTATCGAAAAGACTGATTGGGATCTTAATGGTAACAATCAGCTAGACGTAGGGGATAGTAGTTTGCTCGCGCAATATACAGAAGAAGAACGTGCTATTTATAAGTACTATACTTCCAAAAAATCGTATGATAAAAAGCGATATTATGTTTTTGTATTAGGCAATTCAATAAGTCCATCAAAAAGTATTGAAGGTTTTATGCCTTTGAAAAGGCAGTATGGATTTGCTTTTGATCCCAGCAATATGGCCAAAACTATTGCTCATGAACTTGGACATGGTGTATTCGGGCTTGAGCACCCCTGGGATACCTATGGATTTTCAAGTGAGAGTACCAATTGGTTAATGGATAATAGAGAAAATGGTACCGTACTTAACCATATGGACTGGAAAAAAATGCATGCTGCAGGTATTGAGTTGTATATGTTTCAGGGTGATGAAGATGGGGAGTTTGGCAGCTATCAGTATCTTGTAGGATATAATGTTATTCCTGGTATATTTAATGCCTATGTCGAAGAAAAGGATAAGGGTAGCCCTTTTTCTTTTATTTCTCCAGCAGGAAAAATTTTCACTGTCCCAAATACTGTAAAAGATATAACCTTTGGTCGTGGAGGTGTTTTGTTAGCATTCACAGTCAATGAAAATGGCAAAGAAGAACGTTACATAGGAGGTAAAAGAGTGAAATCCGGCAGTGAAACTTTCACGGGGTATATAAAGAAGTTTGGAAATGATGAAAACAGAAATGAAAGAATCTTTAGAGATATAGATTCAAAAAATTTATCAGCCAATACAAATGTATACGTCGGAAAGCTTAATAGAGATAGCGGTTTTTGTGGTATAGATTTATATACTAAAACCTTTGAAAATAAAGCAGAGGGGAGTTGGAATAGTGGAGGTAAGCTAGAGCCTTTTACAACCATAGATTTTAGAAATGGAGCTGCATTACTGAAAGAAAGAATCTCATCACCCGAAGCTTGCGATTTATGTGCTGATGGAGAGAAATTTTTTAACAAGTATAATTATTTAATCAAAACAGATGAGGATTCACAGGCCTTGACCGGTATTTCAAAGATGTTATGTTCTAAAGGAGATGATCAAATTGATTACGACATCCTGGTTGCACAAATTAATAAGGATTTTTCTGATCAATTGAGTAATGTTTTTTGGGGTAGCGATAGAGCACTTTTTATAAAAGCTAGAGACAAATTTTGGGAACAAGATGGAGCTTTGACTATTTATTTAAAAGCGTTACAAACAGTCAATAATAATATAGGATCTTACAATGAAAAACTAGGCTCAAATGCTTCTAAAGAAGAATTCTATTCTGCGTTATACTACTTGAATGATGATTTCATTAACACGTTAACTTATGATCAAAAGGAAAATTTATTAGAAAATATATTCCAGCATAATATATTTATTGGTGATGATTTCTTCATAAAAGGAAAGAGTGATGTCTCATTGATAAAGAAAGTAATCAGAAGTATTGATGATGCATACATTGATGGATTATTAGATAAAATTATAAACGGTAGTGAAAGGCATAAACCCTCTGAAGAAAGTGGACTTGAACAAAAGAGAGACGTGCTGTATGAAATAATCAATGCCTTAGAGTTTGAAAGACTACAGCAAACCAATATAAATATCAAAGTAGAGGCGCTAAGTAGAATGCTTAACGGAAATCTTTTCACTCTCTTTGGTACAAACTACCAAGATATAATTACCAAATTGCTTAAATCAGTATCAAATGAAGAAGCCGGGGCATTTTTAAAAGCTTTAGAAGATCCAAAAGAAAGTTTTGATGATGATCCTTTGGTTTTTCATTTGAAAGAAAGGTTGACTAACTTTTTATCAAATAACTCGTACACTAAATTTTTCGAAGAGTTACTTAGATTAACTGGTGCTAGAGCAGAAGAGAGTCCAGATACGTATACTGTTGTTGGAGATTTGACTTGGGACGTAGAGAACAAGAATTATGTTTTAGTTTCATATGTTAGAGATAGAAATAATTATAAGTATAGCTATGATAATAGTACTCATAAGGTAAACATAGTCACTTGTGAAAACCCAGAAGAAACTTTGGGGAATTGCAGTGGTGCCCCGGTAAACCTTATACCAGCTAATTCTTCTCCTTTTGATCTCGTAATGATTCATTTTTTTAAAGATGTTTCTCCATTTAGTCCTATCCCAGAAAACTCGATCTATCAGGATAGACCTGCAATAGAAGGGAAGGGTTACGCAGTTCCGGTTATCTTTATTGAACACTTAAAGAATAACATTTCTGAAGCAAGATTAAAAAACACGGCTTGGAATACTTTCAATATAGTGATAACTGTCGCTACACTTGGAGAAGGAGCTGCCGCTATTTCGGCTGTTAGGGTTGCAGCTGCTTCATCTAGGTTGGCCGCAAACGCAGGCTCCAAAATATTATTAAGAACAATCGGTAGAAATGCATTTGCTTTAATGGATTTTACATTTACTGTAGGATCAACGGCATATCAGTTTGGAACAGGCGATAATCTTCCTAAAGAATTTCAGTGGGTAGGTTACTTTTTTGCAGCCAAAGGAGCTTATGATTTAGTGAACGGAGGATTGAAAGGCCTTGCCACAATGAGTAAGGCAAGTCCCAACCAGAAGAAGGAACTAATAAAAGCTTATAATTTAGTTAATAATAAAGGAAAAGAAATATCCGTACAAGAGCTAGATGATATTATAACCCGTAGTATTAAGCGTTTAGAAGATTCATCAGATCCTAATTTACGAAAAGCTTGGGATGAAGCGAAAATATATAATGTTGGTGCTGCCAAGACAGATTTATTAGCTAAAATACCAACGACTGAATATGGTAAAATTAAGAAGTTTATTGATGATTTAGATATTTCTGACCCTTCTTTGCATACTCTAAATCTTCTTCCTGAAGATAAACTATTAAAATTGGCTTCTGATTTTGAGAGATTCTCTGATGGATTAAAGATAAAATTTAAAGATCCAGATTTTATTGAAGGATGGTCATTGATTTCAAAAAGAGCCGAAATGCGCTTAGATGATGAGATACTTAGCTCTTTACGAGTTCTTGTAAAAAACCATAAAGGCTTTGTACAAGGGTACTCTGATGAACTAACTAAGATATTTGATAAATTGGCAGAAGCCAGAGGAGGGTGTACATCATGCCCAAGTTCTAATAGTAATATTGATGATGGAGTAGGTATGATCAAAGATATTATCGAGGATCTTGATGAGGTAATTGTGAAGGTAGGCGATAATGCTACAGGTTTAGGCGATTTTCTAAGGGAAATGGGGCAAACTGCAAAAAAAGCAAAAGCTGGGACATTTACCTTAAAAACTTTAAATGCTAAATGGACTGATTTAACAAGCGGAGGTTATAAATTTAGTCGTTTTGAAGGTAATATTCCAGACATAGATACAGGCCACAAACTAGATGTCTTGTTCTTTAATCCGAATACTTTAAAAAGTCGTGCAATAGAATTAAAAAACTGGAAAAATGTTAGTGCTATACCTTCAGGATCAAACAGTCAATTCTATAAATATTTACAAAGCGGAAAAGAGTTTCGATACTATTTTAATGGTAATACGGAACAAGCGAAAACTGCGTTTCAAAATATATTCAAGAACTCTGATAAAGCAAAGGAGTTGTTCGAAGTGAGACCAGGATTTTTTACAAAACATAGTCTCCCCAACGGTACTCGGATTCGTAGTTGGGAAGAAGTTAAGTCCCTAGCAGATGATGGCTTATTAATTAATCATTCACTTTTTGACTTTATTTATTAAATGAAAAAAATAAAAGAAATACATGATGTAAAATCAATCTACTCTGTTGGGGTTTGTGATAGTTATTTTTATCATGCAATAGAGGATCAAATTCTAATATATTCAATCAAAAATTTGAATCTTTTAAAAACTATATCAACTTCCTTTCAGCTGTTTTTAATTGAAAATTTAGTAGATGATATTATACTCGTTCAGGATAGCACTAACGGTCGAGCACATACATTGAACCTGAAAAATGATAAAATTAACATGCCTGTTGAGGTAAAAGATTATAAGGTAGGTCATGATAGTGGTGTTTATGAAGGTAAGAAAATTTTATATAAATCAAGAGACATATATTCTAAGTCTGAGTACGTGTTTTATGATTTTGAACAAGATAGAATTATATGGAACAATAAAACAGCGGTAAGCATTAAAATTTTCGACAGTTATTTGTTTGGAATTAGTACTAACGAAATACAAAAATTCTCTTTCGACAAAGGACAAATATTGTGGAAGTTTGATTTCGAAGATCAATTCAGGAAACAAGTCTGTATACAAATCCTCTTGACAGTATATAAAACCGTACTTGTAATAGGATTACAAGATGATATTTTAATAGGAGTGAATATAGAAGATGGAAGTTTATTATGGAAAATAGAAGAATGTAACAATTCAAACTATGCATTAGATGAGTCCGACGGTAAATTGAAAGGTATTACTAGTATTGGGTATTTCGAGGTTGATATAGTAAATGGAGTTTATAATCGAACTTTGTTTATGGATTTTGAAAAAGTACACGATCCAACAATATTTGATTCTCAACGCGATAATTTCGTATTGGTCGGCGATCATATTATCACTACCGATTGGCGTAAAGGACAAATTGGAGCATTCAATACCAAAACTTTGGTTTTTGATTGGATGCATGAAGAAACAGGTGTTAGTTTTCCTGCTGGTCAACCATTAAAATATTTCGACCCATACTTATTTGTAATGGATAATAAAAACGTTTTACATATTTTTAAAAAAGATGAATAATTTCAAGTGTGATGTGTTATGATTGAAAACAAATTTATAATAACAACCATATTCTACTTTCTATTAGCAGGAATGATCACTTTTAAATTAGGTCCAGATATTATTATAGGAGGGAAAAGTGTTGGTACAGCTACTTTTGAATTTAGCACCATAGATTCTATTGCGCTTAATTTTCATAACGCAAATAATAATTATTTGAACCTAAGAATAAAGAAAGATACAATGAGTTTTTTAATGCAATTTTATACTCCGGAAAGGGATGAAAAAGCACTGATGAATCTATTGTATGAATATAATATCATCTCAAATAAACAGAGCTACAAAAACGAAATACCTAAAAAAATTACTAAAAAGGATCTCAGATTTATTACTAGTGTAAAACTGATCTTAGAAGATAAAAACGACTTAAACAGTTCAATAAACTTTTGTTCTATAAATGATCATAAAATCAAAGGTCATAATGTCAAATTTAGACGTGTGATCACTATTATATTAGGATATTTACTAACAATTTCAGGTCTTTTGGGTTTAATAATTATTCCTATTAGTGCTTATTTTCAAATTAAGGATTACAGAGAAGAAGGAGTAAAACCCTCAGGTTTTCCAAATAGATATGAAGGAATTAATAATTTTTTAAAAGGTTTTTCGGGTATATTTAAGTCAAACGGGAAAAAGAAATAAAGGATATACATTTGTAATATCGAGCATAGCATAAAAAGGATAATTATCAAACATATTCAATATCTTATAAGTGTCTAAATATTTAATTTTTTAAATACTTTTTTCTTTACAGACTAAAGACTTATCAAATCTTGGGACCGACTTTAATTAAAAATCAAAAATTTTTGTTAACGTATAGTTAATTTTTGTATATTCGTCCTTCTAATTTTCGCCCCAGAAAACTATGATTGCATTTATTTTATTGTTATCGATACCAGTTGTTTTTATTGTGAATAGGCTATATTCTTTAGAAAACACTATACTGAAAAAAATCATTCTTACTTTATTGGTCATCACCACTGTATCCTGTGGAGGAAATGACGCTGATTATCAAAACTCTTTTGATAATGGAATTGATATTCGATTTGCAATATTTACTTCAAATATAGAGGCTTCAACTTTGACCTATCAATTAGTCATTTACGAATCTCAAGAGGATTGGTTACGTCAGAGTAATTCAATTTATACGGCAACTATTTCAGATGATGAAACTGTTGAATTTCCCGCTGGCATTATAAAGAGTGACCAAACATATTACATAGAGGTAGAGAGTATAGACGGACAGTATTCAAATTGGAACCCTGATCAAATAGAATTTTTACATAAAAGTTCTTTTACAGAATCGAAACCTTCTCAATATCACAGTATTCAATTGTTTAAGAAAACCGAAAAGCCATTCCCTGGACTTTACAGGTTTAAAAGCTTTTACGAACCCGGACCGGAAGATGAGTATTTAGCACTATGGGAAGGAATATTACCGGTCTCAATAGAGGTGAAAAGAGATTTTACAGTTATCATTACTGATAATAACAATGGAAGCGATAGAACGATTACGACCAAATTTTATAAAAAGGAAGAAGTAGAACGTTTGGTAGAAAGCTCATTGCTGGTACTTTCAAACGGAGATTTTATTTTCAAGGATCAGGATTGGTTTCGATCAACAGATAATGGGTTTAGCTATGGCGGTCCTGATTTTATGAGAGGATTTAGACTCGCTGAATATGTTTTGAAAGAATAAAAAGCATAAAGAGCTAAAGCAAGAAAACAAAACGGAATTAGAATACAAATTAATTGGCCTTAAGCCTATGGCAAAAAAATTACATTTTTATATATTATTTTCTTTTTTATGGCTTTCAGCAATACTAGCTCATGCTAATAATGACAAAAATACCGTAGATTCAGAAGATAAAAGTAATGTTGAGGTTGATAAAAAAACAGAAGAAACGCATACTTCTTCTGTTAATACAACAAACAAAACGGCACTTTCTGTAAAAACATTTCGCAATTTTGAGTCTTTAGAGAAGTTTGATGTTGCCGAAGTGGTTTCGACGGCTGTAACCCAAAAATTTCAAGAAGAAGGATATGCTTTTAACACTCAGGATTCTTTAATAAACAAGAAATGGTTAGATATGGCAAACAATACCTTTGCTACTATCGATGAGACCGGAAACTATGTAGACTTATTAGATGAAGATGGCTTAGGAGAATTACCTGTAGCTATTAGGCCTCAAACGATCAGTAATGTAACCTACACTGTAGGAGTTGCTAAAGCCGTTTTTAAACCAGCATATACCGAACTTACCGTATTTCTTAAAATCGATACTCCCAAAGGAACATTAATACTTGGAGGAAATAATATTAAGCTTTCACACGAGGGGGGAATCGTAGGTGATGCTAAATTAGCTCTAATTTCACAATTCACTTTTAATTTTGATAGCGGTAAAGTTTTAGTGACTCTTAATGGTAGTTTTGAGGATCCGGCAACATATGCATTAATCGATTGTTCTGGTTTTAAAGAATTAGGTATTGATGCTCATATTAAATTTGCAAATTCTTTTTTATATCCGGTAGATGCCGATGGAAAAGAACGATTAGGATATGTAGAATCAGATTTCTCTACGGTAGTAGGAGACTGGAATGATATCGTAGTGAATATTTCTCTGCCAGAATTCGGAATACGAGGTCTTAAAGGAACTACATTTAGATTAAATACAGCTGTATTTGATTTAAGTGATTTGCGTAATGATCCGGCTATGCCTTCTAACTATCTGAGTAAGTATTACAGTGAAAATCCTGATCTGTGGCGCGGGGTATATATCAATACGTTAGAGGTTGTATTACCTAAAGAATTTAGCAAAAAAAATAGCAATAAAAGAACAACCTTTGGTGCCACGAACCTGATTATAGATTCACAAGGAATTACAGGAAGATTTTATGCAGAAAATATCATTAATATCGATGAAGGATCGGCTTCAAAATGGCAATTTTCATTAGACAGATTTTTGATAGAAATAGAGACGAACTCTATAAAAGCCGGGGAGTTTAATGGTGAAATTATACTACCCGTATCCAAAGTAGATCGTTTAGAATACGCTGCAATTATTCAACCTGATGAGTATACTCTTCAAGTCTCAAGTACTAAAGATATAGCTTTTGATGTTTGGAACGCACAGGTAGTGCTCACCAAAGAGTCATACATTGAAATGAAGGTTAAAGATGGTAAATTTAGACCTAAAGCTAATCTTCATGGAACAGTAAATATAGCTTCGGGACTTGGAAATAATGATTCAGAAGGTGTAGCACAATCTAATGATAAAACTGTTGATTTTAAAGGTATCGTTTTTGAAAACTTGTTGTTGCAGACAGAATCACCAAAATTTTCGGTTACCTATTTTGGGTATCGAGGAGAGATGAAAATTGCTAATTTTCCGCTAACAGTGAATGAAATAGGTTTAAGAACTCCTCCAGGGGGTAAAACCGCAGAATTGCTCTTTAATTTTAATATTAACCTCACATCTGCATCAGATGGAGGTAATGGAGGTGGTTCGACCTTAGTAATTCAAGCAAAGCTAGATGATACCGATGGTCGTGATAAATGGAAATTCGATGGCGTTAAGCTAGAGCGTGTTTTTATTGAGATGGAAGTAGCAGGTATGGAACTCAAAGGGGCTATTTTTATTTTTGAAAATGATCCTACCTATGGTAAAGGTTTTGCAGGGTCAATCGCAGCAAAATTTACCAAAGGAGTACAATTAGATGTAGAGGCCAAAGCGCTATTTGGTAGAACACCAGAATTTAGATATTGGTTCGCTGATGCTAGTGTAACCATACCATCAGGAATACCCATATTTACAGGTTTTGCCCTTAATTCTTTTGGAGGTGGCGCCTCTAACCGTATGAAAATGGCCGGAGTAACCAATAATCCCAATGCTGCATTTACTCAAATAGGAGCATCTTCTTCTGGGGTGATATATGAACCCGATAAAAATAGTGGATTAGGTGTAAAAGCTTCAGTAGGTATTATTACACAAAATTCGGAAGAACTTTTTCACGCTACTGTAGAATTTGGAATGACTTTTAAAAAGTCTGGCGGACTTCGAGATATTTACTTCAAAGGTCACGGAGAGTTGGTAGCAGCATTACCAGGTGACTTTTTTGATACCCTTAAAGATAATTTAGGAGATATTGCCAGTGTTGGGGGTACAATCGCATTACCAGCTTCTCCACCTAGCGGTGCCATGAGTGTTGACGTATTTATTGGGTACGATTTTGAAAATGATATTCTACATTCCACCTCAGAAATCTATATCAATTTTGGTATTTTAAAGGGTGTAGGGCCTTCGGGTAGAGCTGGGTGGATGGATTTATACGTAGCACCTGATGAATGGCATATTCTAATAGGAACTCCAGAAGATCCTATTGGTATTGCTCTCAATTTGGGTATTCTTAAATTAGAAACGAATAGTTATTTTATGGCAGGCGACGGTCTTCCTGGAAGCCCGCCACCACCTGCCATTGTAGCCGAGATTCTAGGAATAGATGCTTCAGAGTTAGACTATACGCGAGATCTCAACGCTCTTGAGGCCGGAAAAGGTTTAGCCTTTGGTGCACATCTTAGTGTAACTACTGGAGATTTACGATTCTTGATCTTTTATGCACGTTTTGATGCAGGTATCGGTTTCGATATTATGATTAAAGACTATGGAGATGCTCGCTGTAAAGGAAGTACAGAACAAATAGGACTTAACGGCTGGTATGCCAACGGGCAGTCTTATGCATATTTGCAAGGTGAACTTGGACTAAATTTCAAACTTTTTGGCATTAAAAAGAAGATACCCATTATTAAAGGGGGTGGAGCCGTAATTTTACAGGCTAGACTGCCTAACCCTGCATGGTTTCAGGGATATTTAGGTGGGCATTACAACCTTTTAGGAGGGCTTATCAAAGGTCGTTTCAGATTCAAAATAGAATTAGGCGAAAAATGTGAAATTGTAGGAGGAAGTGTCCTGGATGGTATTGTTGTTATTAGTGATATGACTCCAAAAGAAGGAGCTGCAGATGTAGATGTATTTGCAGCTCCTCAAGTAGCGTTTAATCTCCAAATCAATAAGGTTTTTGAAATTCCCGATGAAACAGGAGATAGAAAGTATAAAATACTATTAGATCAGTTTGACGTAACCAAAGATGGCAAGCCTATCGAAGGTGAGATTAAATGGAACGATCGTAATGATGTCGCCGTATTTTACTCCCATGAAATCTTACCACCAAATTCGAATATAAAAGGATACATACAGGTTCATTTTGAAGAATTTGTAAACGGAAACTGGCAAAAGATTTTAGATGAAGGTAAGGTAGCTATAGAAAGTAAAGAAGTGAACTTTACGACAGGCGAGGCACCTAAAACAATACCCGAACATAATATCGCATATATGTATCCCGTTATTGGGCAGCAAAATTTCTTTGCTAAAGAATACAATACCGGATATATCAACTTAAAAAGAGGGCAATCATACTTATTTGATGCTGTTCCAGGATGGACTAAGTCTATGGCGATGACTTCTTCTGCAGGTAGTACGCTTACTAAAGACTTTGGATATAACTCGGGTAAAAAACAACTCACATTTACGATTCCGCAAGAAATTAATACGCAAACTGATTACGCAGTTCAAATTTTACTTATACCACCGTCTGATGGAGATATTGGCGCTAACGTAAAAGATACGTATTCTAGTAAAGAGTTGAATGGTGATACAGCTTCTGAAAATGATAAGACAGGATCTTTTAAAGGGCAGTCTGGAAAAAATGTCACCGAATCTGATGTTGAAGTTAAAAATAGAAAAGTAGAGGGCGTCATTGTTCAAGGAGAAGAGAGAGAGCTACTCTCATTTGAGTTCAGAACAAGCGAGTATACTACATTTGACCGCAAGATGCGTGCAATGAGAGAAAGTGAAACTTATTATGATTATTTTACATACCCCTACGGACTTACGTTATCTCTAGGAATTGATCCGATAGAACCCTTTGATCTTTCAGAATTGGTTGGGAATGAGTATACAGCAAATGTTCCTCTTGTACTTATAAAAGCAATACCCGATGATTCATATTACACAGATCAAATCTATCCGCTTTTATATAAACATTATCCTTTTGAAGGTACAATTACCGTAAGTAGAGATACTGATAAAGTTGGGGTTCCTCCACTAGAAGGCGTAGAACCGCAGTCATGGTACTTAACATATTTAGAGAATGGATATACTAGTGATATTGATGTGCATAATCCATTTAGGTATAATTTAACACACTATTATCACCAAGACTTTGAAGATCTGCGATATCAATTAGTTAACTCAGAATCTCAAGGTGCATCAAATAAATACCTGAAACTAATCACAGAGCCTTTTCCAGTAATGAGAAAAGGTAAATATAAAACTGAACTACGATATGTGCTACCTGGTCAGGTACAATCGGGTAAAATGCATACAGTAAAATATACAAACCCTTTATATGATTAAAGTAATTCAAAATAGTAAAGGTGTTGTAATCATATTTGTGATATTGCTATATGCTTCGGCAATATTTGGTCAAAAGCCTATAGGAAATGAAAAGCCTGAAGTAAAGGTAATAGGTAATGTAACTAAAGATGCTATTATGCTACGTTGGGGCGTAACTACTCCATTGGCCTGGAAATATGCAAATCAATATGGTTTCACTATTGAAAGAAAAACAATTGTAAGAGAGGGGGTTATACTTACAACCCCCGAAGTGAAAAAGTTAACTACCAGCCCCATATTGCCTAAACCCTTGACGGAATGGGAGGCCTTTACAAATCGAGATACCAATGCAGCAATAGCGGCGCAAGCTATTTATGGAGAAAGCTTTAATGTAGATTTAGAACAAGGAGGAGATGATATTATTAGTATTATCAATAAGGCAGAAGAATTAGAACAGCGATTTTCATTTGCATTATTTGCTGCCGATCAAAATTATGAAGTAGCAAAATTTTCTGGACTAGCCTATGTAGATAATGATGTAAAAGCCGGAGAAAAATATTTGTATAGGGTATATACAGCAATTCCTTCAGAAAAAATAAGTGTAAAATTTGGTGGTGTGTATTTGGGGTTGGATGATTTTCAACCCCTTCCAGAACCAAAAGACTTTGTAGGTATTTTTAACGATAAAAACGTGATGCTAAGTTGGAATTATACCTTACTTAAAAAACAGTATAATAATTATGTGATAGAACGGTCAGACGATAGTGGCAATACATTTAAAGCGATAGAAGATATCCCGATTGCTAATATGGGTGAACGAGATAAAAATCCTTCTGACCGTATGTTCTATGTAGATAGCTTACCGAGTAATAATAAAGAATATTTTTATCGAATCAAAGGCATTTCTCCATTTGGAGAGGTAGGACCTGCATCAAAAACTATTTCAGGTTCTGGAACAAAAGCTTTGGTATACAATCCGGCGATTACTGAGGTTAAACTAATGTCTGATAACACCAGTGCCATGATCACTTGGGAATTTCCCGAAGAGGGTTTAGCATCTATCGCATATTTTGAGCTTAATAGATCCAATCAGGTAAAAAACAAGTATCAGGTAATTGTTCCTAATATTTCAAAAAATACTCGAAGTATTCAGTATTCGAACCTCGAATCTATTAATTATTTTACGATTACCGCAGTTGGAATTAATGGAGAAAAACGAACATCTTTCCCACAAATGGTGCAACCTGAAGATGATATTCCTCCTTCACTTCCCATAGGATTAACAGGAACCGTAGATTCTACCGGGATCGTGCAGCTTAATTGGCAAATGAACACCGAAGCCGATTTTTTGGGATATCGTGTATTTAGAGCCAACCTCGAAAATGAAGAGTTTACACAAATTACGTTTCGAACAATTCCTCAAAGTGAGTTCATAGATACTGTTAAAATAAAGACATTAAATAGTAAAGTGTATTATAAAGTACAAGCTTTTGATAAACGCTACAATCCCTCAGACTTTTCTGAAGTTTTCACTCTTAAAAAACCAGACATTATACCCCCAACACAACCCGTATTTAAGTCATTTAAAGCAGATAAAGGAGCTATTTCATTAGAATGGATTACAAGCAGTAGTGATGACGCTGTAAAAACCTTAATATATCGCAAAGAAAAGGGAGGAGAATTACCTTGGGAATTAATTGCAGATGTAAACCTGCCAGATAACAGTTTTAATGACATCTCTGCGAAACCAACAATTAAATATCTCTATACTATGGTGACTATGGATGAATCGGGTTTAGAGTCTGAACCCATTACACCGTTAACAATCACCTTGCCCGATAACCAACCAAAGCCGGATATAAATAGATTTAGCGCCTTGGTAAATCGAGAAGAAAAAAAGATTGACTTAAGCTGGAGATATAAAGTAGATGGAGTAATAGAATTTTCTTTATACAAAGCCGAAGAAGAAAACAAACCTACACTGTATAAAGTTTTTAAGGCTGATCAAGAGCGCTTTACGGATAAAAAATTGAGAATCAACTCTAAATATACGTACTTATTGCAGGCAGTATTTAGTACAGGAGCTAAGTCTCCAATCAAAAAAATAGTAGTGGAATACTAAATGGGGAAATTATGAAAAAAGTAATAGTATTACTTAGTATCTTTTTGTCGTTTTACGGGCAAGAACTTTTTGCTCAAGATGGAAAATATAAAATCAGGTATGAGTGGAAATATTCAGACTTTGGTAGACAATATCATTGTAATGAATATGAAGTAAGAGTAAAGTTTGTTGGGGAACGAGATTTTACAACAATAGGAAGTGGAGTCTGGCGTGGTAATAGAAATGGCACGCTAAGAGGAGAGTTAACTAATATTGACCCAAGAAGAAGGATAGAAAAATTCCATTTTCGCGCACAACGAAGTATCGGAAAACAATGTGGAAGAAGACAGCGTAGGACAGGAGAAGTTGATGTAAACCATTCTTATTGTAGAACCTATAGTTATAATTTAAGTGGTTTTGGAGAGGCAATAGGTGGGGCGAGTATAAAATTATTTGTAGAACCCATACTGAAAATTCGATTTTCTGACGGGACGCCTACAAGCCGGACTCCTATAGCCTGTGTTTCTGAAGGTATAGGGATTCAGGCCTCTACAGATTTTCCAAATTGGAATAGGATATATAGATGGGAATATGTAGAACGTACGTCGCAAACCTTATCTCAAAGATATATTAATGCTGTTAACAGGGCTAATAGAGCTTCTGAAGACTACAGGAGGTGCCTTGAAGGAGATGGGGGCGGTATACTATTGCCTGTTGCTGCAAAAAGTACCTTAGACAAATCTGTAAATACAAATTTACCCATTGGTATACGAAATAATCTCATCCCAACCTGCCCTCAAGGTCCCTGTATATTTTACTGCATGATGTGGCAGGAAGCACAGGATGATGTGCGAAGAATAATTGATAGTGGAGAACAATACACTCCGGTATACACCTGGAAACGTATCCCTAAATTTGATGGAGATCCTCAAATTAATCTTAAACTTACCGACCTATATGCCGAAGGAACTGAAGGTTTTAACAGCCGTGTAAATAAACCTATACGAATACGTGCTAAACCTAGTTGTGGTACTAGTGATAGAGAATCCAATGCTGTACTAGTTCAATTTTTACCAGAACCACCACGTATTTCGAGAAATCCTATCATAGAACAGCCAACGTGCTCATATGACTCCGATGGTAGTTTTAAGGTACTTTTTGATCGTTTGTTATATGATAATGAAGAATTGAATATTCGACTCAAAAAATTAGAAGAAGGTAAAGATGCGCTACCCAATGATAGAACTCCTGCACAGTTAGCAATGACAAGACCACAATATCTTAACCTGGTAAATTCAAGATATGGAATATCTGTAGGAAACAATACTGATATTACGAATAATCACCCAAGATTTAATAGAACTGAAAAAAGTTATCAATGGAATGGGGGAGTTGCCGAAGGAGAATATGTTTTGATCGTGTCTGGATATAAACTCAACCCTGGTACTTCCTATACTAATATAACCCCTTTATGTGAAGAATTTTTCTACTTTTTCAAAATTACAGCTCCTGATCCTCTTACATATTCTTATACGCATGTGCAAGATGAAACTTGCTTTAATGAAAGTGATGGGCGTTTAGAAATATCAGCATCGGGAGGTACCAATCCGCCTTCTGGCACAGCCAAATATAAATATACTATTAATAAAGATGGTAATTTTTATACTTCAGGCGAATTTACCTCTTCCCCTCATCAAATAGAAAACTTGCCAAATGGCAATTATACGATTAGCGTTACAGATTTTCAAAATTGTGAAGACAGAAGTGATACGCAAACGCCTGTTGTTATAGAAAAGGCAGAGGATATTACGCATAGTATTACTTCAGAAAATATTACTCATCCAAGTCAACAAAATGCTAGCGATGGTGAAATCGAAGTTGACGAAATACAAGGTGGTTTTCCCTTAGAGGATTCAGGTTTGCAATATATGAATTATACGGTGCATCTTAATGGCGATTCAACCGATCCTGGTAATTTTGGTGGGCGCGCAGATGTCACCGGCTTTATCATTTTGGGACTCCCAAAGGGCATTCATAAAATCAAATACGTAGATAAAAATTTATGCGAAAAACTTATAACGCTTCCCGAAATAATAGATCCAGATCCTATAACTTTTGCTATCAATAAGATAGATCCAAGTTGTCCCGATGGAGTCGATGGTAAAATCGAAGTTATTACTATAAATGGAGGATATCCCGAGTATACATTCGAATGGTACAATAACACTACTAGGCTACCGCAAACTGCATCAAGTATAACTGTAGGTGACGGAATTTACAAAGTGGTAGTAACCGACTCCCGAAATGTTTCTAGAGCACTGGAAAATATAACATTTGATAACATTCCCGATCCGGTAACGATTTCAAACATTGCAATCGAAGAAATTAAATGTGCAGGGGGCACAGCAAAAGTTACACTTACTGCTGAAGGAGGAAAAGACGATTACGAGTATGGAATTTTTGCCGGGAACAGCACTATATGGCAATCTGAAAATACCTTCAACGTGCTTGCAAACGCAATACCCGGATATCGATTTGTAGCCAGAGCAAGTGGTGTGAACTCTTGTGTTTCTTCACCATCAGAATTTAAGAGGATCAATGAACCTGATGAAATAGAAATCATACCAGACGAACTCGTGGGGAATACTATTTTTGGTGATAACCAAGGGAGAATTACGATAAGCATCTACGGAGGTACCCCTAGAACAACAGGTGATCCCTATATAGTTTCTTGGGAAAAAGATGGAGTTTCTATACCTAATGAAGGTTTAACGCTGCAAAATCTTAGAGCAGGTCAATACGTCGCTATTGTTAATGATCAACATTGTACCGTAAGATCTGGAATCATCGAAGTAACCGAGCCAGATGAGTTATTGGTTGCTATAGCTGAAGAAGCTTCTATTTTGTGCGATGAAGGTGTAGGAACACTTATTGCGAGGCCCGAAGGAGGTTTGGGTACCTATCGTTATGAGTGGTTCAAAATAGAAGGTGCAGTCGCTATCAAAATTAATGGAGAAGAACAAGTTAGACTAACGAATCGTTCTAAAGGAACTTATAAGGTAGTAGTTAGAGATAGTTACACAGCTGCAGAAGCAACCGTTGTATTTATAGATCCCGAGCCTCTATCTATAAATTTAGACAAAATAGATATTCCTTGCTTTGGAGATGCGACAGGCGCGCTTATTTTTGACCCCCAAGGAGGAACCAGACCGTATTACTTTTCTATAGATAACAGAGTAACTTATGTATCAGAAAATGACCTTACCAACTTAACGTATCAAGGTCTTCGTGAAGGTAGATACGAGGTCTGGCTCAAAGATGCGAACGGATGCGAATTAGAAACCCCTAAAGTTATTACTGTAAATCAGGCTAATGAGATACGCATTACACGTACTTCATTTGAAAATGCTACAACAGTAGGGGGATCAGATGGAAATTTAACTGTGAATATCGAAGGAGGCACAGGAATACTTCAGTTGCGCTGGAGTAAAGAAGGGGATCCAACCTTTAATGCAACTACCAATAGAATAGATAACTTATCATATGGATTTTATAAGGCTTCGGTTATAGACGAACAAATGTGCCTTGTAGAAAAAGTATTTGAAATTAAAGAACCGCTTCCGATAAGGGTAGAAATAACTGTTGAAAATCCAATTTTATGTTATAATGATCAATTTGGTGAATTATTGGCAACAGTTACCGGAGGTTTTCCAATCGAATCAACTCCGGCAGATTTTGAATACAGGTGGTTTCGAATTGACGAAGGAGTTGAAAATGCTTTGAATACAGATTTCTCCCTAGATAAAATTTCAGATCTAGGCACCGGAACCTATAAAATAGTAGTTAATGATGTAAAAGGAGCAGATACCTTCACAACTTTTGAATTAACACAGCCCGATGAGCTCATTGTTTCTCTAGAAGATACGCCTACCCATGTAAAATGTAAAGGAGAATCCACAGGAGCTATCAATATTAGGGTAACTGGAGGACCAAAAAATGAAACCACAGGAAGGTATCTCCCATATTCATTTAGTTGGAGTAAAGTAGGCGATCCGGATTTTGAGGCTGAAACAGAAGATTTAGTCGGAATAGAAGCTGGAGTGTATAAGGTTGTCGTTATAGACGATAATCTATGTACAACTTCTTTGCCTAGAAGCGTTACAATTTTAGAACCAGCAGAGGCATTACAGATTTCTAATATTGATGTTGTAAATCTTACTGGTTTTCAAACGGGTAATGGTAGTATATCACTCCAGGTTTCAGGAGGTACCCGACCTTATACATATGCATGGAAAAACCTTCGCGATCCGGCGTTTACAGCTTCTTCCGAAGATATAAGCGCACTCGATAGCGGTAATTACGAGTTGACAGTAACCGATAGTAATAACTGTACTGCAAAAATTACAAGAGAAGTTACTGAGCCAGAAGAATTAATCATTACAATTGAACCCTTACAATCTTCTCAAGAAATACAGTGTTTTGGTGAAAAAACTGCTGTACCGTTAACAACCACTACAACAGGAGGATTTGGAGCATATAGCTATAGTTGGTTCGAAACATCTCAAGGTAATGAAGTCTTATTTACCACATCTAGTACACCAGAAAGTGTACCTGCAGGTGAATATATTGTTTTAGTAGTGGACGAAAATGGAAATCGGGATACAGATACATATCTAGTTGAACAACCTGAAACACTAGAAATTACAGAAACTACTACACATTTACAATGTAACGGAGATACTAATGGTGCTATTGACATCACGGTGACAGGAGGTGTTGAACCTTATACGTATAGCTGGAGTAATGGAAGTTCGATAGAAGATCTTTCAGGTCTTATCGCAGGAAAATATACGATTACCGTCTCAGATAAAAACAAATGTATTGTTCAAAAGGAGATCGAGGTTGAGCAACCCGGATTATTATTTGTAAGGGGCGGAGTTATAGAAAGAATATATCCTTCAGCTCCTGGTTTTAGAAACGGAAGAATAACTGTAAATATTGAAGGAGGTACGTTACCTTACGTATATGAGTGGTTCGATAGTGACGGGGTTAAACTTGCTACTACTACAAATGTTCTGTATAATATCGGAGCAGAAAAGTATAGTTTTACAGTAACCGATGCAAATAATTGTGTTCTAGAAATAGAAGATGTGGATTTATTTGAGCCACCTGTTTTAGAAGTGAACATTGTTCCGATTAACGTAATTACTTGTTTTGGGGATATGCGATCTGGAAGTATAAGTGCAATTGTACAAGGCGGAGTTCCTTTTAGTTCTTCGAAGCAATATATATATGAATGGTTTAATGCCGATACGAATATAAAAATGGGAACAGACCTTTATTTGCTAGAGAATATAGGAGCCGGTAATTATTATGTTAAAATTACTGATGCAATTTCGCAAGTAATAACAAGTGATATTTTTGAATTAATAGAGCCGGGATTATTATCAGTCAACATGCGTTCTGACTTTAGCAGTTGTGGTGATGAAAATGATTGGACTATTATTCCAGAGATAAGTGGGGGAACACCACCATTTTTATATGAATGGAACACTGGAGCCAACACAAATCTATTGACAGAGGTTGTTCAGGGTACTTATGAAGTTCTGATTACCGATTCGAGGGGATGTACTGTATCCGGAAATATCACCGTAAATGCACCGGTGGCATTATCATCAGAACATTCGGTAAGTATACCTACCTGCTACGAAGGATGTGATGCAGAAATAACGTTAACAACAACTGGAGGGACCCCACCGTATTCCTACTCTTGGAATAATGGAAGTCGTCTGGAAGATCTATCGGGTGTATGCGCAGGTACCTATACCGTATCTATTACAGATGCAAAGGGATGTCAAATAACTAAAAATATTGTGGTAAATAATCCAGAAGAATTTATAGTTGATTTGGGTGAAGATATTACTTTATGCAAAGATCAAACAGCGACTCTCGATGTTACCGTACTCGATGCGAGAGCCACGTATCTTTGGACATCTGAAAATGGTTTTTCTAGCACTGATCCTGTTATAGAGGTTGATGAAGTAGGGATTTATACCATCAAAATTACAGATGCTCAGGGATGTACAGCTACAGACGGCATTCTTATAGATAGAACATCTGATATCGTATCAGCAGAGTTTATTGCTTCGACACAAGTATTTGTTAGAGAAAGTTTTGTGATGGTTAATGTGAGTAATCCAATACCAGATTTGTTAGAATGGGATCTTCCTGAAGAAGCAGAAGTTGTTTCAGTAGACGACAATTATGCAGAGCTCATTTTTGATACCCCCGGGGAATATGAAATAACGGTTACTACCTTTAGAGGTCTTTGTAAGGCAGTTCAAACAAAAAAAGTTATCGTTGTCGATAAAGAATTTGATGATGATACTACAGATGAAGACGATGAATCCTCTATCATAAATTCATCTATTGAATATAAAGTATATCCAAATCCATCACATGGTAAATTTACCGTAGATGTCGTACTATCAAAGACATCATCTATAAATGTGAAAATTTTCAATATGATCAATAACACCCTTATTGACGAGCGCGAGGACAACGGAAAAGAAACTTACATTTTCGATTATGAAATGACTCGCTTAAGTTCTGGGATTTACTTTATTCTCTTAGAAACCTCTTCTGGTAGCCAAGTAAGAAAGTTAGTTATAGAATAAATTATCTTATTAAAAATAAAGTGATACCACAAGGAAAGAAAAATCAATTTTCTTTCCTTGTTTATTGGCACCGCCAAAGGGTATAATACCCCGAGGCTTGCCTCGAAATTAAAAAATTGTTTTCAACGAATGCCTCGTGGGCTTGTCCCGAGGTAGTTTACGATAAAATCCAATTTAAGCTTGGGGCTTAAAGCAGTGGTAAGCGGTAGATAATTTTTGATGTATGATCAATTCAGATTATGAGTCAAAGGTATTCAGCATTGGGTATAAATTTTTGAAAATAAGTAATACATTACCAAAGAATTGTATGTTCAATTTTTGTTGATTTAGCACATTCAGAATTTTTTCATATATTTATTTAACTGTGTTTAACATAGTTTTTTTACGTTAAACACATAAACATATTCGTCAAACCCTCAAATTACCCCACTATGAGGAATGCTACTTGGTTGGCCGTGTTTATCTTAAGCATTGGCCATGGTCTTTATTGTCAAATTGATGCTAATTCATTATTAGGACTACCTTCAGCAACTACAGCGCAAAGAAACGCAATAGTAGGCCCTAGAGAAGGAGCTATGGTATACGATAGCGATGTTAATCGGGTATACGAATTTACAGCTTCTGGCTGGCAAGAACTATTAACAACCGGTAATATTTATACAGGTGCCTTTCAAATTTCGGCTTCCGGAGCAATTAATGTAACAGGTATTCCCTTTCGACCTACTTCGATTAGTTTTGTTGCACACGCCAATGTTGAAAATTTCGATTTAGACAGTGATAATGGTACTGTTGATAATGATCGAGGTATACGTAATTCTTTTGGTACAATGAATGGATTTTCTCGAGATGATGGGGGTACAATTACACAACAGGTTATTTATGTCGGTGCTCATGGTAACTCTATCAACGATATATCCCGATATGCTTCAAGTTCTCATGCTATCGGTTTACGCTACGGAGATCAAAATGGAAGACTGCTTGGTAGAATAACTGGTAGTGTTGCAACTTTTAATACTGATGGATTTACAATCAATGTCAATTACGAAAACGGAGTCGTAGATAATGCTTCTCAAAATGTATTACCTACCGATATAAATAGTGAAGGAGTCATCGTACTATTCACTGCGTATCGATAAATTAGAATTTTTTCATAGTTTTTTCTCAAGCATATCAAATTATCAAGTAGTATAAGTCTATTTTTTCTTAAACAAAAATCCAAAGGGAAAAACCATAAAAATGAAGAAGTACCACCCTGTAATGAGTCCTATAATCGTTACGATTGCCATAAAAATTAGTATACCGATATTTCTAGAAGACCATTCCATCTTATAATTCTCTTACCCAAATATTACGGTATTGAACATAATTGCCATGATCCTGAAGTTTTAGTGGACCTTTGCCATGTGTACTATTTTTAGGAGGTCCGATATATTCTGTAGTACCTAGGATTTCAGCATGATCCTGTACTACTACACCATTATGAATTACAGTAACTGTTCCCGACTTGGTTTTTCGCCCTTTTTTGTCGAACTCTGGGCTATGAAAAATGATATCATATGTTTGCCATTGATCTGGTGCCTTGGTTGCATTGACCAACGGAATATGTTGTTTATAAAGTGAAGCAGCTTGCCCATTGGCATACGTTCTATTTTGATAGCTATCCAGAATTTGTATTTCGTATCTATTTTGAAAAAAGATACCACTATTTCCACGACCTTGACCTTCACCTTTTATAACATCAGGTGCACTCCATTCGAGATGCAATTGAACAGAACCAAACTGCTGCTTGGTTTGGATATCACCACCTCCTGGCTCGACGACCATAGTTTTGTCGGGTAACACCTTCCAGTTTGCTTCTGATATACTATCTTTTGAAGAGACCCAGGCTTCGAGGTTAGAGCCATCAAACAATACAATGGCATCAGAAGGTACATTTTGATCACTAAATGTAATTACTTTTGGTTCTGGTTCCCACACCTCTGTCGCTTTAGGATCCTTAATTTTTTTTTCTGAATTTTCCAATTCAATAACTTCATCTTCATCTTGAAGTTTGTTAGTTTGTTTATGATTTTGACAGGAATGAAATAGTAGTATCGTACAAAAAAGCCCAACTATTAGTTTAAGTCGCAATATAAATATCATCATAGTCCTAATATCTTTTTAAGTTGTTTTTTATCGATATCTGCTCCTGCGAAATCATCAAAAGCTTTTTGGGTAGCTTCGATAATATGATTTTTAATAAACGTAGCACCTTCTCTGGCACCTTGTTCAGGAGATTTTATGCAACATTCCCATTCCATTACAGCCCAGACATCACAACCATATTGCGTAAGTTTAGAAAAGATAGTTTTAAAATCCACTTGACCGTCACCAGGCGATCTATATCGACCGGCACGATCGATCCAATCACTATACCCTCCAAAAGCACCTTTTTTTCCGGTAGGATTAAATTCTGAATCTTTTACATGAAATGCTTTGATAAATTCATGATAATGGTCGATGTACTCAATATAATCTAATTGCTGCAGCACAAAATGGCTAGGGTCATATAGAATATTCACTCGCTTGTGATGACCGGTAGCTTCTAAGAAACGCTCAAAAGTAACACCGTCATGCAGATCTTCTCCGGGATGAATCTCATAGCATATATCGACCCCATGCGCATCGAAATGATTTAAAATGGGTAGCCATCGTTTGGCAAGTTCTTCAAACCCCATTGCAACCAAACCGGCTGGTCTTTGCGGCCACGGATGCATAGTATGCCATAGTAAAGCTCCCGAAAATGTAGCATGAACTTTAAGTCCTAGTCTCTGACTGGCTACAGCTGCATTTTTTACTTGCTCAATGGCCCAGGCTGTTCGTTCTTTAGGATTATTTTTATAGGGATCGGGTGCAAAATTATCAAACATACTATCATAGGCCGGGTGTACGGCTACTAATTGTCCCTGAAGATGTGTAGATAATTCGGTAATTTCTAACCCATGTGAGGATATTTGACCCTTTAGCTCATCGCAATAGGTTTGACTTTCGGCTGCCAGATCCAAATTTATCAATCTCGATTCCCAAGTCGGTATTTGAATGCCTTTATACCCTAACTTAGAAGCCCATTGGCATAATCCGTCAAGAGAAGTAAACGGTTCTTTATCATCTATGAATTGTGCTAGAAATACTGCAGGGCCTTTTATTGTTTTCATTTGTTTACGTTTTTGAGTAGTTGAGTTGTTTTGGCCATATACCTGTTAAATTTTTATCCAACTTGCGTTTTGTTTACTACTTTCTACGGCTGCATAAATAAACTTCATTCCGCGTACCCCATCATTAATCGTCGGGAAATCTGGTGAGGTCGATTGGCTTTTGCCTGTATTTATCTGATTAATTTCTTTGGCAAAATTGCTATAAATTGTCGCAAAACCTTCGAGATAACCTTCTGGGTGACCTGCCGGTATTCTTACATATTTAGCCGCTTCAGGATAGATATCATTCCCTCCCGGAGTATAAATTTGCATAGGTCGGTCTAGCCAGCGAACCACCAGTTGATTGGGGTTCTCTTGATGCCAAACTAAACTCCCTTTGGTACCATAAATCCTGATGCCCAAATTATTTTCTTCCCCGGTAGCAATTTGCGAAAAGGTCATTGTTCCTTTTGCTCCGTTAGTATAACGCAGTAGAATGTTTCCATCATCATCAAGAATTCTGTCTTCGCCAAAAGCAGTAACATCTGCCGCTAGTTCATTGATCTTTAATCCGGTGATGTATTCTACTAGATTTTCAGCATGTGTGCCAATGTCTCCCAAAGCACCGCCAATACCAGATTTTTTAGGATCAACACGCCAAGCCGCCTGTTTTTGTCCTGTTTTTTCTATAGCAGTCGATAACCAACCTTGTAAATAGTGGATATTAATTTTTCTGATATCTCCCAAATCTCCTTTAGAAATCATAGCTTTTGCCTGTTTCACCATGGGATATCCTGTGTAGTTATGCGTTAAAGCAAACACTTTGCCAGTTGAATTTACAATTTTTTGAAGTGCTATAGCTTCCTCTAGTGTAAGGGTAACCGGTTTATCACAAATCACATGAAAGCCGTGTTGCAATGCCATTTTTGCAGGAGGAAAGTGCATATAATTTGGTGTCACAATAGCCACAAAATCCATGCGCTCATCTTTAGGTAGCTTCGCTTCAGCCCTTATCATATCTTCAAAACTACCATAAGCTCTGGGTACATCTAAAGCTTTTGCAGAAGCGATGCTTTTTTCTTCACTGCTCGAAAAAGCTCCACATACCATGTCAATCATCCCGTCGATACTGGCGGCTTTACGATGAACATCGCCTATAAAAGAATCTATTCCTCCACCCACCATTCCCATTTTAAGTCGAGCCATATATTATTTTTTATATTGTATTTTTTCATTTTTAAAGAATACTGCAAAAAGTAGAAGTACTACACCTGCAAAAATCGCTGGAAAGATCCAAATGCTTGTCCAGTCATGTTGCCCTTCTGAAAGTAAATTTGCATCAGTAATCTTACCGGCGACGTAAAAGCCAATAAGCATGCCTAAACCATAAGTTGCCAATGTGATTAAACCCTGAGCAGCACTTTTGAATTTTTCGCCCGCTTTACTATCGGTATAAATCTGTCCTGATACAAAAAAGAAATCATAACAAATACCATGCAGTGTGATACCTATAATAAGCATGAAAGCCAACTCGCCAGAATTGCCATATGCGAATAGCACGTACCGAATTACCCAGGCGAGCATACCCACCAGAAGTGTTTTTTTGAAACCAAATCTTTTGAAAAAAAAGGGGAGGAGTAGCATAAAAATAACTTCGGATGCTTGCCCTAATGTCATCTTTGCTGCTGGATTTGACACCCCAATTTCGCCCAAAAATTGTCCTGCGTGTTGGTAATAAAAAGCTAATGGGATACAAATTAAAATAGAGGACAGGAAAAAGAATAGGAAATTACTGTCCTTTAGTAATTTTAATGCATCCAGTCCCAAAATGTCTGAAACACTTATTTTTTGATCTTTACCTACTTTTGGAGGGGTTTTGGGTAATGTAAAACTGAAAATGCCAAGTACAACTGAAGCAATAGCTGTCATTATAAAAGTGTTTTTTAGCATTCCGCCGGCTATACCTTCTTCAGAATCCCAATGAAAGACATAACTTATAACAAGACCAGCAACAATCCAGCCTATTGTACCAAATACTCGTACAAATGAGAACTGTTTGGCAGGATCATTCATTTGATGAAACGATACCGAGTTTACTAGGGCCAGGGTTGGCATATAGGCGATCATATACCCTAATACATAGGGGTAAAAAGTAACAAAGCTTTCGGCATTGGCCATTTGATACATCAAAAATGCGCCTGTAAGATGTAAAATACCTAAAATTTGTTCTGCATTAAAAAAACGATCTGCGATAAGACCGATGATAAACGGTGCAATAATAGCACCCCAGGATTGCGTAGAATACGCCATTGCAATTTCACTACCACTTGTGCTTAAGGAGTTGGGTAAGTAAAGCCCCATGGTTACAAACCAGCCTCCCCAAATGAAGAATTCTAAAAACATCATTAGCGATAATTGAAACTGAGTAGTAATTTTCATTAGTGTGTGTTTAATATGCTTAATCGAGCTGTTTTGCCGTATTGATCAAAAGATCACGTGTAGCGATGATGCCTTCTATTTCATTAAGGCGACTTCCTTCATATTCTACTCCAATAAAACCTTTGTACCCAGAATTTTTTACAATATCAAGCATTTTTTTATAATCTATAGTCGTTTCAGTACCTTCACTAGTAAAATCATAAGATTTAGCACTTACGGCTTTGGCATAAGGCATCATTTCTTCTACCCCTTGATATTTTGGATATTCTTTGATACATTTTGCATCCCACCGAGCATCTTTTTCTCGTTGAAGACAAAAATTACCAAAATCGGGTAATGTACCACAATTGGGTTGATTCACTTTTTGTATGACTTCTATCAATAATTTGGCGTTAGAAGATAAATAGCCATGATTTTCTACAATTACATTTACGTTTTTTTTGGCGGCATACTTAGATAATTTGCTGAGACCATCTACTGCGGCATTTATCCAAAATTTAGGGTCATTAGTCCCAAAGAGATTAACTCGTATAGAGTGGCATCCTAAAAATTGTGCTGCATCTACCCATCTTTTATGGTTTTCTACAGCTTGATCTCTTTCTTCTACATCGGTTGTTGCTAGATCGCCTTCCCCATCGACCATAATAATTAAGTTTTGAACGTTATGTTCTTGACTTTTTTCTTTTAAATTTTGTAAGAGTATCTGCATTGCCTTTTCTGGATCCGCATTCTTCTTTAATTCATCACTATACAGATGATTTACATACTCTAAACCTTCAAACCCTAATTCCTTTGCTTTTTGCGCAAAGTCTAACGGACTCATCTCACCAGAAGCAATCGTTCGATGTAGAGACCATTGTGCAAGGGATAGTTTAAAGAATGGCTTGTTTTTTTCAGCGATATTTTCGGTTGTATTTTGACGGTTAGTTTCAGTTATGGTTTCAGGTTTTTTAGAAGTATCATTTTTACAGGCTCCCAGAACAAAAAGTAGTAAGAAACTTACGCATATATATTTATTTGTCATTGTCATACAAATTTTTAGAGCGACCAAGCTTTGCCACCAGTTAAATTTTGAACAGAATCACATCCTATTTGTTCTCCCGGAACCGGTGCATATGCCAGTACATTTTCTCCAATTTCTTTACTTGTTTTAAAACCCCAAATGGATAGATCTCTCACGGCATTTAGAAATGAAAAAATGTTTACTTCGGTCGGTAAATTTTCAAAATCCCTAAGACCTTTGATTTGAGCTATTTCTCTTTGGTAAGTCTTTTGTTGCTCTTTTGTAGATTTTAGGTATTTTGAGAGTAGTGCCTCATATTCTTCAATCTTAACTTCTTTGACAGGTTTATCTTCATTAATTTGTAGCTCGTCCAGAACGAAACCGGCAGATTTTTTGAACATCTCGGCTTCTTCCTTTTTTGCAACTTGGTTCATAAATTTGTCAATAAACATAGGTACATTAAGAGATTTTGCTCCTGGAATATCAGTTTCAGGAATAATTAAATCTACGAGTTGATCCATCACTTTTGCTTCATCTTCTGAAAGTAGTTGTGGAGTCCAATTCAGTTTAATTTCACTAGTGCAACTCTGCAGTACACTTAAAATGGTAGGCGCTGCTGCGATGTATCCAACAGATAGGCCAATATTTTTTAAAGCTTGTCTTCGGTTTATCATAGGTTTGGCTTTTATGCGTTTGTCTGAATTTGTCTTGCCGCATGTGCTGCTGCTCGTGCAGTGAACGCCATATAGGTAAGCGATGGGTTTACACAACTGGCAGAAGTCATAAAAGAACCATCGGTTACATATACATTAGGAACTGCATGGATTTGATTATTCTCGTTTAATACAGAGGTTTTAGGGTCTTTTCCCATTCGAGCAGTTCCCATTTCATGAATACCAAGACCTGGCGCTCCGATATCATCCCAAGGCTCAATATTTTTGAACCCTGCTTTTTGAAGCATTTCGATGGCCTGGGCAATCATATCTTTTCTCATCTCTAGTTCATTTTCTTTAAATTCGGCATCAAAAGTAATCGTAGGTAACCCCCATTCATCCAGTTTTTTATAATCTAAAGTCATTTTATTGTCATGATATGGTAAACATTCACCAAAACCAAGCAATCCAATTCTCCATTTACCTGGTTTTAGAATACTTTCTTTTAACTCGGTTCCGTAGCCCAGTTCTGCTACAGTCTCTCTCCAATCTGCACGACTTGCCCCGCCTTGGAAGCCATATCCGCGTTTGAATGTTTTTTGATCGGTATCACCACCAATATTTCTAAAACGCGGAATGTAAAGCCCATTAGGTCGTCTACCTTTGTAGTATTGATCCTCAAAACCATCAAAATTTGCAGTAGCACCGGCTTTGAAATGATGATCCATGATATTGTGACCCAGTTCACCGCTATCATTTCCCATTCCGTTAGGAAAGCGTTCAGATATAGACTGCATTAATATACTCGCCGAGGCAATTGCTGAAGCACATAAAAATATGACTTTGGCAGTGAATTCAAAAGTTTCTTTGGTTTCGGCATCAATTACTTTTACCCCTGTAGCCTTACCTGTTTTATTATCATATAGTACGTGATGCACAATGGAATTAGGTCGTAATGTCATGTTTCCAGTTCGTTCTGCAGCAGGAAGGGTAGAAGAATTACTACTGAAATAGGCTCCAAAAGGGCAGCCTCGCATGCAACGATTTCTATATTGACAGTTCATTCGGCCTTCAAAAGTTTTAGTACCCGTAATGTGCGCTGTTCTACCAATAGTTAATAATCTATCGTTATAATTTTCAGAAATGTTTGATTTTAGATGTTTTTCTACGCAATTAAGTTCCATTGGAGGTAAAAATTTTCCATCCGGTAATTGTTCTAAGTCTAGTTTTTCACCGCTAACACCAATAAAATCTTCTACTTTATCATACCAGGGTGCAATGTCTTTATATCGAACAGGCCAGTCCACCGCAATTTCTTCTTTTTTATTTGCTTCAAAATCAATGTCACTTAAACGATACGTTTGTCGTCCCCACATTAATGATCGGCCACCTACGTGATATCCACGAATCCAATCGAAACGTTTGGTTTCATTATAGGGGTGTTTCACATCATTAACAAAAAAGTGACGATGTTCTTTTGCTGTAACGTAACCGGTACGATGCTGCTTTTCTTGCTCTGCAATTTCTGCTCTAGAAGGTTGACCTTTGAACTCAGAATCCCAAGGATCGTCATTCATGGTCGTATAATCTTCAATATGGCGAATCATGCGACCTCTTTCTAAAACTAAGGTTTTTAAGCCCTTTTCACAAAGTTCTTTGGCGGCCCAGCCACCACTAATCCCTGTGCCTACGACAATGGCGTCGTATTGCGGTTCATTTTTCACAGTTTAAATTTTTTGATGTTCGTTTTATGTGTTTAAAGATTTGAATGATAGCTCTATTTGAGGGTTCTAAACCATTCTAACATCGCCCTGGCTTCAGATTCGGGGATGTTTTGATTGATCATAATAGTATTATTGTATGCTTTTAAAAGTGCTTTGGCCACCGGATCTTTTTCAAGCATTTCTGTAGGATTCATGATCATGTTCATTACCCATTCAGGACTACGTTTTTCAAATATTCCGGCCATAGGAGGCCCGATAAATGGTTGATTCGCTTTATGACAGGCCGTACATTTGGTTTTAAATAGACGCGCTCCCTTTTCTGCCATACTTCGATCGATACTAGGTTCAAATGAAATAGAAGTAATTGGCCCTATTCCTTTATTCTCTAACATAACCGGTACTGTAGCTTTGGTTTCAGAAGATTTTGAGGTAGCGTTCTGTTTTTGAACACCTATCTTCAAAGGTTCGTTATCAGATTTTTTTTGTTCTTTACAGCTGCCAAAGATGAGAAGACAGATGAATCCGACATTCATAAAGATTGTTTTCATTTAAGTTGCTTTGTATTTAACATTTTATCGTACTCTACTAATTTTGAAAAATAAACATAGTGTGGCGCTATGAATGATTTCCCAGGTACTTATGGACTTTTTAGTTAAGTCAAATGTCATCTACAAATGACATTATATGTAAATGTTAGTTTTTGTATTGTTGCAGTTAAATATAAGAAGTTTATTTTTAAAATTAGATGAAGTGTATCGTTAGTTTTTTTGTACAGAAATGAATTGAAATTGAAGCTTATTATAAATAGAAACGATTATAGCTGAAAATCAGGTGGATGCCTTGCAAAGTAATCAATCTTCAAAATTAGAAAAATATCAAGAACAATATTTTGTCCCGAAAATATTATTCTTGATATAGTTTTGCTAAAGTTGGATTACCTGTACAACATATTTTAGTCTAAAAATTTGTTGCTCATAGATCTAATTCCTGAATATTAGCTTAGCTAGAGAAAACTGATCATTAATTGGATCTGTAGAGTTTCATTTTTCTTTTTTTAAGTTGATCTTTAAGATCGTCAATAGTATTTGTGATAGCATTTTCAAAGTTTTTTTCATCTGATGATGCGTATAATCTAGGCCCCGGCGCACTTAAGCGAATACCACAGACATGCCCTTTTTGATTATCATTTTCTTTTTTGAAAAATACATCTCCACGAATAACAAACGGATATTGATTAAAAATTTTTTCCATTTTTTTTATCGTAAAGGATTCCAATCGATTACTTGCGCTAACGTTACTATATTCAAATACTGTCTTCATATGATTATATTTTTGTTTATTGGCACCGTCAAGAGGTATAATACCCCGAAACTTGCCTCGAAATTGAAAAATTGTTTTCAACGAATGCCTCGTGGGCCTTGCGCTGAGGTAATTAACTTATGATTTTTTAAATAGGAGTTAATTACAACAGAAATTAATTACGAATATCTGTAATTTAACCTAAATGGTTTGCGTCAAGCTGAATACTGAAATGAGTTTAGCACAGGCTTGTTTCAGCTTCTCATCTCAATGTACTGAAAATAAATGTAATGAGATCCTGAAATGAATTCAGGATGATTTCTCATTTAAATTTTTGGTGCATTAACGGACAATCAAAAATTAATTAAAAAAATTGAGTATCCCCGTTGTAAATACTAACGCTGAAATCGTGTCATACTGAATTTATTTCAACATCTCATGGATACTTAATATTTACTACGCTGTGAATTGAGTCCTTAATACAAGTTCGGGGTGTCCCTAAAATTATGAGTCTTTACGAATATTCGATTACATAATTAAGAACGTATGTAGTCACTCTATTTTTTTTGTTTGTTTAGCGTAAAATGAATTTGGCTCCGATCATTTTTGATGCGTATCAATGTTGTTGTTACGGTACATTTCAAGTTTTTAGTTCACATTGTATCATCGAAGTATTCATGAATTTACATAAATACCTCTTTACAGATTATTTATAAATCCTTTCAATTTTTTTTCGATTTTACGTTTTTTTTGTGTTATGGATTTCATAACCTCCATAAGTTGAGGATCTTTATTTTTTTTATAGATTTCGTTGATTTTAAGAACCAGGGATTTAGCTTCTCTAGAGGCAGAAACTCTATCGCTAGTACTCATATGAGTTATTTTTCTTTTTTGAAATTGCTGCGCTTGTTCTATCAATAGTTCCATGTGCTTATGTTTAAGATTACTATGCTATTATTCATCGGTGTTAATTAAGAAAGGTGTCTTTCCATCAGTAATAATTATCTTGCTATTTTGTGATTTAGACAGTTCATTAAAAGCTTCTATACTTCGTATTTTTATAATTTCTTGTGTTAATCCCTCGGCCAATATTTTTTGAGCATCACGTTCTCCTTGTGCATCAATGATCTTTCTAT
This sequence comes from Aquimarina sp. U1-2, assembly GCF_017897595.1. GTDB lineage: Bacteria > Bacteroidota > Bacteroidia > Flavobacteriales > Flavobacteriaceae > Aquimarina. The sequence goes on along the minus strand of NZ_JAGKIK010000020.1, from coordinate 25,484 downwards.
CGGCCTCTAATTTTGCTTGTTGTATAACAAATTCCATTCGCATAGCGTCTTGCTCAGCTTGTAATTTTCGCTCGATAGAATTAGCTAATCCCCTGGGTAATTGTATACTTTTCATTAGGACTGCAATAAGTTCGATACCGTCTGCTTGTTTTTTTAGATTTTCTTCCATCTTCATTTTAATCTCTTCTTCTATTTTTGCACGCATGCCCGAATGCATATCTTTTGCATAAAATTGTGCACACACGTCTGATGAAGCAGATCGAAATACGCTTGTGATTATAGATTCGTACCCTTGTCCTAAGTTTTCTAAAACAGACGGTATTTTATCTTGTTGTAAACGATATAAGATTGAAATTTCTGAATTGACACTTAATCCTTCCTTACTGGGCAGACTTAATATGAGTTTAATATTGTTGGTTTGTGTTGATTCTTTAATTACTTTACTTGTAAGCGGGTTATAAATTATTGTTCCTTGTGTTGCCACTTTATTAGAAAATTTACCAAGTGTTTGTTTAACACCTGCTTCTCCCGGTCTTATAACCGCGCAATTTGAGTATAGAATGAACACGCTAACCCCTAAGAAAATTTTTAAGCTAATTTGCATACCACTTACTTTTATAATTTGATGATCAGAGTTTATACGTATCGAGATTTTCCTCAATACAAAGAATTGGTTGCTAATCAGATTCTGTATAATTTTCTTTAAAACTCATTGATCTTTTATAAAATTAGTAAAGTATATTCATTTATTTTTATTTATCTTTATTATGATTTACATAATAAAAAATTATGCATTATACATTACATCAATTACAGATATTTCTGAAAATAGCAGAGAAACAAAGTATCACAAAAGCTTCAGAAGAGTTGCATCTTACGCAACCTGCTGTATCTATTCAATTAAGAAATTTTCAAGATCAGTTTCCTATACCACTAACCGAGGTTATTGGGAGAAAATTATACATAACAGATTTTGGGAAGGAGATTGCGGTGGCTGCTCAACGTATATTAGAAGAAGTGAAAGAAATTAATTACAAAACCATGGCGTACCAGGGGCAGTTATCGGGTGTACTTAAAATCTCTGTAGTTTCTACTGGTAAATATGTAATGCCATATTTTTTGTCTGATTTTATCAAAAAGCACGAGGGAATAGATTTGATATTGGATGTAACCAATAAAGCGAAAGTTTTGGAAAGTCTGGAACAAAATAATGTAGATTTTTCTTTGGTATCTGTATTACCTACAAATTTGCAAATAGAAAAAACCCAACTAATAGAAAATCGATTATACCTGGTGGGTAACTCGAAAGAACAGTTTACAAAAAAAATGTATGATAAATCGATTTTTACAAAATTGCCATTGATTTATAGAGAACAGGGATCGGGAACCCGGCATACGATGGAAAAATTTATTGAAAAGAATAACTTACCCGTTCGAAAAAAAATGGAGCTTACCTCGAATGAGGCTGTAAAACAAGCAGTTTTGGCCGGGCTAGGATACTCTATCATGCCCCTTATAGGTATTAGAAATGAATTGAGTGCCGGCAGATTACAAATCATTCCAGTAAAGGGATTTCCTATAAAGACGAACTGGAATCTTATCTGGCTCAAGAATAAGAAATTTTCACTTGCTGCTAGTGCCTTTCTCGATCATCTTGAGCTCGAAAAAGAAACCATTATGAAAAACAATTTTGAAGATTACATAAGCAGTTAATGTACCTGTCTTCGTTGCGTTTTTTCAATGCTACTTTCGTGGCATTACTAAGTCCTCATAACTTACTTTTTTTGACTTTACTTAGCCTACCAGAAAGATCATTTTCAGTCCGGCATAATTAAAACTCTCGATTATTATAATAGCATTAATAATCGAGAGTTTTGATATAAATATTTAATTTAAATGATCATTATATATGTTTAAATAAAGTGTACACCTATTCTATCAAAAGTTTTGTATAAGATACAGATAAATAGGCATGCCCAATGTGATATTAAACGGAAACGTAATCGCTAAAGCCATAGGTAAATAAAGTCCCGGATTTGCTTTTGGCGCAGCTATTCGCATAGCAGCGGGAACAGCAATATACGAAGCACTAGCAGCCAAGATCGCAAAAAGGAAACGATTTCCAATACTTTCGGTAAACGAAGAACTTATAAAAGCCACAAGAGTACCGTTTACAAGTGGGATGATAATCGCGAAAAGTAGTGCAAACCATCCTTTTTTTAGAAGCGCAGATAGTTTTTTACCGCTTGTTATTCCCATATCTAATAAAAATACAGCAAGAAAACCTTTAAAGATATCTGTTGTAAAAGGTTTAATACCTTCAGCTTGTTGATCACTTGCCATAAACCCTATTACCAGGCTTCCTAAAATTAATAAAACACTACCATTAGTAAGTGAATGTTTTACTACTTTGCTCATCGCTATTTTGTTGGCTTTGTCTTTATTATAAATAGACATCAAAAGAACTCCCACCATTATAGAAGGTGCTTCCATCAAAGCCATGACCGCCACCATATGACCTCCAAAATCTATTTGTTCAATTTCTAAAAATGAAATCGCAGTAACAAAAGTAACCGCACTTACCGATCCATATGCTGCAGCAATAGCTCCTGCATTGTAAACGCTAAATTTTCTTCTCAAAATAAAATAAGAGTAAATAGGTACAATTAGCGCCAATAAAATTCCGAAAAGCAGCGACCAAACAATTTCTAAATCAAGGTCGCTGTGCGATAGTTCTTGTCCTCCTTTAAAACCGATAGATAAAAGTAGGTAAAGGGATATAAATTTGGAAGAGTTGGGGGGTATTTCTAAGTCACTTTTAAATCTTACCGATAGTATTCCTAAAAAGAAAAAAAGAAGTGCAGGGTTGGTAAGATTATCAATCAATAAATGTAAATCCATGTATTGTGGTAAGGGTCAATAATTAATACGTAAAATCGTTGCGTAAAAAAAATGTCGAAAAAGTTATCATTTTCAAAAAAACTAAAGCGTCTGTCATCCTTAAACTAGTAACTAACAGCTTACTTTAAAATTGAATTTTTGCGTATCGACAATACGAATGATTTCTAAATATCTTCGTTTTTCACGAGCTCGATTTCGACTGATCCATTAATTTTTAGTTGATAACCTTCTTTTCGCGCATTTACGATCAATTCTTTCGTTTCTTCTTCGGCTCGTTTTAATTGCGCAATACGATCGTCTAAATGAACCGTAGCATCATCACAATATTGCTCTAAAGCACTAAGTCTTTGAAGTTTGTGAAAGTTGATCTTTTTGGTTATCATAGAAATTAGAATATCTGCCGCTTCAGAAGGGGTAAATGTACCTTCAATAAGTTTAACGTGCTGCTCTTTTTTTGTCATTACTTCCATTTTGATCATTATTTAAAATTAGATTCGTTTAAAATTTTTAGTCCCAATATGCATAACAGTATAAAACTGGCAACTAACAGCTTATCCATAAATAAATGATTATTTATATATGATAAGATTAGAAAAGTACCTACTATACTTAGTCCTACAAAAGCTGAGATCGTTGTTTTGGTAACTGTTTTCTTTACTTTTTTATGAAGTGGTTTTTCTAGTTTCATAATTTTCTAAATTTTGGACAAAAGTGAGAAGAGTTTTTTATATATTTTTATTTATATGTATTATATAAAACATAAAAAAAGTTTATTGTAGATAGATAAACGTACGCGGTATACGGGATTGTTCTACTTACAGTTTGTAACCGGAAGGAATATAATGGAAGTATAATCTGAAAAAATTTGCATAAAAATACTGTGATCTTTAATAAGGTTCACAAATTTGTAGCATCGGGTTATGAACTGGTTTACATTTTTTTCAGTTTGTCAAAAAATGTTGTTTTGCACTTACACCTTATAAATCTTGACGTTCGAAGTGCTGCGATGTACCTAAAAAATTAACAAAACTTTAAAAACATTAGGTTTTATCTCAAAATGAATATAAAAATAAGGTAAAGATGTGCCGTTGCCATCTTTTTCCAGAAAGCTTCAAAATTCTTGCATAGCCTGCGTTCTGAAAGCTTTTTGTAATAACGTATAAAGTAATATGAACAAGAAGATTGGTCTATTTTTATATTTATTTTGGTTTTACCTCAATTTTATGATTGAAAATTAACGTATACTACTTAAAGTCAGTGTGTTGTATGATTCAGATTTGTAAAAAAAACTAACTTTAGGAATGATGGGTATTTTATTTTTCTGAAGTAGGGTGTACTGCTGAATTCATATAATTTTTCTATTTTTAATCCAAATCGAAATCATTATATACTTTACGTATCACGAGCATTAGCTTTATCTAGAAGAAGTGATATCATTTTTAAGATGATCATTATCGATTTTATAATTATTTTCATTCAATCAAATACGAGACTTATATGAAACGAAGAGACTTTGTCAAGTATGCAGGATTAGGATCGGGTGCGTTAATGATGCCCTCCTTATTATTGGGAAATGAAATTCCAGTAGAAACACTGCTTCATCCGGGAATGGATGTAGCGGTCAAAAAAAGTTTGGCAGATATCGCCTTAAATACTGCAAAAACCATGGGTGCATCTTATGCCGATGCCCGTATAGGCAGGTACTTAAATCAATACGTATTTACCCGAGAAGATAAAGTTCAAAATGTGGTAAATACAGAATCCTTTGGAATTGGGATTCGAGTCATTGCCAATGGCACTTGGGGATTTGCATCGACAAATAATGTAACTGAAAAGGGCATTAAAAAAGCAACTGAACAGGCAATAGCCATTGCCAAGGCTAATTCTAAAATTCAAAAAGTTCCTGTAAAGCTTGCACCGGTACAATCACATGGCGAAGTAACCTGGAAAACTCCTATAAAAAAAGATTTTAAAGAAGTTCCAGTTTCTGAAAAGGTGGATTTATTACTTTCGGCGAATGCCGCAGCATTGAAAAACGGAGCAAATTTTGTGAATTCTGCATTGTTCATGGTAAATGAGCAAAAATATTTCGCTTCTACAGATGGATCCTATATCGATCAGGATGTACATCGTATATGGCCCACATTTACGGTTACAGCTATTGATCGAGCATCAAACAAATTTAAATCCCGACAAGCGATGAGTGCGCCTATGGGGATGGGTTACGAATATATGGATGGATTAGCTTCAGAAAAATTACAAGGTCCTGAAGGATTGTCACTATATAGAAATAGCTACGACATTATAGAAGATGCTACAATGGCAGCCAAACAAGCCAAAGAACGGCTATCAGCTAAATCTGTCGAGGCTGGTAAGTATGATCTTGTTCTCGAACCGAATCATTTAGGATTAACCATTCACGAATCGGTCGGGCATCCCCTAGAACTTGATAGAGTATTGGGGTATGAGGCAAATTTTGCAGGAACCAGTTTTGCAACTTTAGACAAATGGAAATCTAAAGATTTCAAATACGGAAGTGATATTGTAAATCTGGTTGCCGATAAAACACAAATAGGATCTCTTGGCGCTGTAGGTTATGATGATGAAGGTGTAAAAACCAAAAAATGGGATCTTGTTCGTAACGGAATTTTAACAAATTACCAGGCAATACGTGATCAAGTACATATGATTGATCAAAAAGAATCTCATGGTTGTTGTTATTCTCAAAGTTGGAACGACGTACAATTTCAACGTATGCCTAATGTTTCCCTAGAGCCAGGTAAAGAAAAATATACGATCAATGACATGATTAAAGATGTTGAAAAAGGAATTTATATCGCAGGAAGAGGTTCTTACTCTATTGACCAGCAACGCTATAATTTTCAGTTTGGCGGAACAGTATTTTACGAAATAAAAAACGGTAAGATTGTAGGTATGCTAGATGATGTCGCCTATCAGTCTAATACGCAAGAGTTTTGGAATTCGTGTTCCAAAATATGTGACGAAAGTGATTATAGACTTTTTGGATCCTTCTTTGACGGAAAAGGTCAGCCTTCTCAAGTAAGTGCTGTCTCTCACGGAAGTTCTACTACCCGGTTTAACGGCGTTAACGTGATCAATACGGGTAGAAATATTTAAATAGGGTTTCATTTCAAAATATCAAAAAATCATGGCAATATATACAAAAGAAGAAGCAAGGCAAATTATGGAAAAAGCACTTAGCTTTTCTACTGCTGATGCTTGCGAAATTAACCTAAGCGGTAGCGAAAGTGGTAATATTCGTTATGCTAGAAACACAGTCTCTACTGCCGGACATAGATCTAATCAAACATTAGTGGTACAATCTAATTTTGGAAAGAAATCAGGTACGGCAACTATCGATGAATTTGATGATGCATCTTTAGAAAAAGTTGTTAAGCGAGCAGAAGAGCTTGCCAAGCTTTCGCCCGAGAATCCTGAATTTATGGATCCCATGGGACCACAACTGTACGACGAATCTATCACCTATAGTAAAGAAACCGCAAACATAACACCAGAATATCGAGCTAGCGTAGCGAGCAATAGCATAGCACCTGCTGTAGCCAATGATATTACTGCGGCTGGATTTTTTGACGATTCTTCTGGTTTTAGAGCTATGTTAAACTCAAACGGACTCTTTGCTTACAATCGGGCTACTAATATGAATTTTACAGTTACCATGAGAAGTAATGATGGTACGGGTTCTGGATGGGTATCTAGAGATTTTAACGATGTGAGCAAATTTGATGCAGCAAAAGCTTCAAAAGTTGCCATAGATAAAGCTATATTATCAAAAAAGGCAAAGGCCATCGAACCCGGTAAATATACCGTAATTTTAGAGCCTGCAGCCTCTGTTGGCTTACTTAGAAACATGGCACGAGCATTTAACGCGCGTACTGCAGACGAAGGTCGAAGTTTCATGTCTAAAGAAGGCGGAGGAACCAAAATGGGCGAAAAGATTGTTGATGAACGCGTAACCATCTGGTCTGATCCTTTGCACCCTGAAGTTCCTACAAGAACCTGGAATGGGCAAGGGCAACCTCTTAAAAAAACTACCTGGATAGAGAATGGAAAGGTTAAAAATTTGGCTTATGATCGATATTGGGCAAAACAAAAAAAAGTAGCAGCTGTTCCTTCTCCCAATGGTTTTATTATGAAGGGTGGAGATGCTTCTCTAGATGATCTTATTAAAGATACCAAAAAAGGTATTTTGGTTACTCGCCTTTGGTATATTCGAACCGTTGATCCGCAGACTCTGCTATATACTGGATTGACCAGAGATGGTACTTTTTATATCGAAAACGGACAAATAAAGTATCCTGTTAAAAATTTCAGGTTCAACGAGAGTCCTATTATAATGCTTAATAATCTCGAAACTTTAGGTAAACAGGTACGTGTAAATGGTAACTTGATACCCTATATGAAGGTTAGAGATTTTACGTTCACTAGTTTGTCTGATGCCGTATAGTATATACTATCTTTTATGAATAGGGATATTGATATATCAAATACAGATAGTACCTTCTGATCAACTGTAATGGATATAATATTGGTTTTATGACAGGAATTTTTTAAGAGAAAATTGGTAAGCTGCAATACTAATGAATAAGTTCTTTTTTACCAGGTTACAATACGAGTCGGGGGATTGGGATGTAGATCAAAGAATGCCTTCTAATCTTTTAAATTCTCTTGTTGAATATACTACACTACCGGTAAATACTCAAGAAAAAATAATTCCGCTTAGTAGTGATGAAATATTTGAAAGTCCGTTTTGTTACATCTCGGGACATAAACTGGTAGAATTTACAAAGAAAGAACGTGAGAATTTTGAAAAATACGTAAATAATGGAGGTTTCGTATTTGCTGATGACTGCAACCATGATATTGATGGTTTGTTTTCAAAATCATTTGTACGACAAATGGAAGATATATTTGGTCAGGGCACTTTGAAAAAAATTCCGAATGATCATGAAATTTACACCATTTTTTTTGAGTTTGAAGAGGGTCCACCGACTACTTCTCAAGAGCTGAACGGTTGGGGAGATGATATTGTGCACAATTATCTAAAGGCTATAGAGGTTAATAATAGAATTGGTGTTTTATTCAGCAATAAAGATTACGGATGCGAATGGGATTATGATTTTCGAAATAAAAGATGGTATAAAATCGATAACACACGTTTTGGAGTAAACATAGTGATGTATGCATTAACATCATGAACTAATTTAAACTTTTTTAGCAAGCTGAGAAACTTGAAAATCAGTTCTATAAATACAAAAATATGAGTAAAGAACTCGCGAGTATAGATCAAGAAGTAACAATACTAACCAAAAAACTAGAGGGTTTAAAGAAAGAAATAGGTAAGGTTATTATTGGGCAAGAAGAGACTATAGAACAATTATTGATTACTTTTCTTGCTGGGGGTCATGCACTTCTTGAGGGAGTTCCGGGACTAGCAAAAACACTATTGATTCGAACCTTAGCTCACGCAATTGATTTGAAATTTAAGCGCATACAATTTACTCCAGATTTGATGCCGTCAGATATTATTGGAACAGAAATATTAGAAGAAGATCATAGTACGGGAAAGAAGTTTTTTAAGTTTAACAAAGGACCGATTTTTGCGAACATCATCCTCGCCGACGAGATTAATCGTACACCGCCCAAAACCCAGGCAGCTTTACTTGAAGCGATGCAAGAGTTTGAAGTTACGTATTCAGGAAAAACCTATGTTTTAGACCGCCCCTTTTTTATTCTTGCTACCCAAAACCCTATTGAACAGTCAGGAACTTTTGTTCTTCCGGAAGCGCAACAAGATCGATTTTTGTTATATATCAAAATAAAATATCCAACAGCATCTGAAGAAACTACAGTATTAAAAAAGACGACGGGGACACAAAAAGTCAGCCTGTCCAAAGTAATTAGTGAAGAAAATATAATACGTCTGCAAGATTTGGTAAGAGAAGTTCCAATTAGTGATCATCTTATCGAGCTCGTAAGTAACCTGGTACGAGATACCCGTCCAGAAACATCAACAGATCCATATGTTAAAGAATGGGTGAGCTGGGGTGCGGGTCCAAGAGCAGGACAGGCTATGATACTAACTGCAAAAGCTAGAGCCCTGCTTCATGCACGATTAGCTGTAACGCCAGAAGATCTAAAACATGTAGCCTTACCGGTATTAAGACATAGAATTATTCTAAATTTTAGGGCAGAAGCTGAAGGTATAACCACTGATAATGTAACACAACAGTTGATAAAAACAATTTTTAATACAAACTGAAGTCGACCTTGAAACGAGAAAAATATCATCAATTTATGACTCCAGAGTATCTTAAAACGGTATCTGGACTGGCATTAATCGCAAAAATAGTCGTAGAGGGATATTTATCTGGAAGGCAGCATAGCTATACCTTAGGTTCGGGAATGCAATTTGATCAATATCGCAGTTACCAACCAGGAGATGATTTACGATTGCTGGATTGGAAAATGTTGGCGAGATCAGGCAAGTATTACCTGAAACAATCAGAGATTGAATCCAATATTGCCGTTACGTTTATTTTGGATACCAGTGCCTCGATGCTTCATACAGAAAACGGAGTTTCAAAGTTAGATATTGCAAAAGTGATCATCGCTGCTTTGGGGTATATCTCAAAAAATCAAGGGGATATGTTAGGGCTGTATGCACTTAATGATTTACAATTACACAACATGTATCCAAAAGCGCATACACACTATTACAATCGACTATTACAAAGTTTGATTCATATAGAAGGCAAAGGGAAATGGCCATCACAGTCCAACGAATTTCGACATTTTCGTCAGCGTAATCAAAAAGAATTGATTTTTTTTATTTCAGACTTGTATGAGCGTGATGATGAAATTAGTTCTTTCTTAAAGCAATTGAAAACATCTAAAAATGAGGTTGTTGTATTTCATCTTATGGGTGAAAAAGAATTAAATTTTAGCCATAAGGGATTAATAACTTTTGAAGACCTTGAAACCGGTGTAAAGCTTCGAGTAGATGCAAAATCGGCAAAAAAAGAATATTTACAGGCTCTAGAGCGTATGATTAAACAAACAAAACATAGGCTTGCAGATAGTAATATCGCATATCACTTATTCAGATTAGATGAAAATATAGGTGAAGGACTACAATTTTTTCTACAAAGAAGAAGTGAATTGATGTAGCATGATTTTTCTTAATTCTATATATCTATGGGCGTTACTTGGGATCATACTACCAGTGTTCATACATCTATGGAGTAAAAAAAAAGGTAAAACGATCAAGATAGGAAGTATAAAACTCTTTAATGAAACTACCTCAAGAAAATCCAGACATATTCAGCTTCATGAATGGTTCTTATTGTTATTGAGAGCGGCATTAGTTGGTTTACTAGCTTTGATTTTGGCATCCCCTCGGCTCAAAACTAAAATAGAAAATGACCCTATTACTTATATTGTAGAATCTAGTGTTTTGGGTAACGAGCGAGTACGCACTATTTTAGATACGGTTACAACCCAAGAGCCAATAAGACTTCTCACATCTGGTCTACCAAAATTAAAAACTGAAGATTTTAGTAAACTTTATCAGAGTAATATGCCTATTAGCGGTGCAAATAAAGAATATTTCGAAACTGAATGGTATTGGCAACTTGCCAAAGAAATGGAAACCTTGCATACCGATAGCATTGTTGTATTTACCAATGCTTTTCTTTCTGGTGTACGGGGAATTCGACCTAGAATACATAAAAATAGTACCTGGATACCTATATCTCCTACAAAACTGAAAAAGAAGGTTGTTAAAGCCACAGCACACGATAACAAAATTGAATTGTTATCGCAGTATAGTAATGGTCAACTGCTTACTTTTGAAAAAGAATTCAAATCCAAAACAGATTTTAAGTACCAAATCAACGCAACAAAAGATAGCATTGCTATTCCGTCTGAAGAAAAACAAGAGCTATTGCCGCTTTTTTCAAAAAAGCAGATCGATGTATTGCTTTATGATCCAGACCACTTACCAAATCAGTCAACCTATATACATGCATCCCTAAAAGCCCTATCAAAATATGTAAAGATCCCGATTGCTATGCGATCCATAAAGCAAAGTGACACTATCGATCTTTCAAAGGCCGACTTGATGTTTTGGTTAAGTAAAGAAAAGCTACCAGAAAAAGCAAAAAAAGTAATCATTTATCGACCAGACGAATTTGCATCTCGTACTATAGAACCGGGGTTCACAAACACACAATTTTATCTCTCAAAGTTGCTTACTGCCGCAAATATAGTTGAAGAGAACTTTGCTGAACAATTGTTAGATGTGTTCGAGCTACATCAGGATATAGAAAATAAAGTTGTACAACACGATAAACGCACTATCGCCATAGAAGAACTGCAACCGGTTTATGGTACATCCAAAATTAAGAACGATACTAGTATTACCATGGATATATCCAAATGGTTTTGGGTAGTGTTTGTTTTTCTGTTTATAGTGGAACGTATCACTGCTAAACTGAGAAAACAATGATGGTTTCTGGAAAAACAGTACTTACCCGATTTAAGAGAAATTGGAAATTAAAACTTTGGATTGAAGGGGTGTTGTATGCTGTAGGAGCTTCGGTTTTTATATTTTTTGTATTTCAGAATTTCCTACTTGTTGTACTAACTTTCATAAGTGTTTTCGTATGTTTTACATTGTGGTTCAAGCCTTATAAGCTCAGTTTTAAAAAAGTAGTTAGCTATGTTGATCGACATTTTGATGGAGTAGAGTATAGTTCTAATCTCGTATTACTTCAACAAGAGGATTTATCAGATATTGCAAAACTTCAACAATATAAAATATCGAAAAAGTTAAATGAAGAATTCGATATATTAAAAACTCCGGGGCGTTTAATGCGTGGGGTAATGATTATGACAGTACTAATACTAACAGGTTTTGCGATACACTACTTGTATCACATACACGTTTCTGATAAAACATCATTGCCTGATCCCTTTATAGAGCAAATCGTTTTTGTGCCTACCGATACTACTCAGCTTGAAGCAACTGCACCGCAAATCGAAAAGCAGCAACTCACGATTAAATACCCCCGATACACCAATGTACCTCCGTTTCAAACTTCAAAAATGGATAGTAAGGTACTCGAAGGGTCAGAATTATTGTGGCAAATACGATTTGATACTCTTGTTAAAGATGTTATTCTAGAACGTTTGGATGAAAGTTATGCTATGCGCTTTATCGATAGCAGTTATACAATCAGCTCGATAGCTGAGTCTTCTGGCTTTTATAATTTTAAATTTATAAGTAATAACGGAGCTTCTTTTATCTCAAAATTATATGCGATAGAGGTTGTCAAAGATCAAGTCCCTGTGATTGAGATTAGTGGTATAAAGCAATTTTCTTCTTTTTCATTTTCTGAAAACAAAAGTTTATCATTTAAAGCATCAATTACAGATGATTTTGGTGTGGCTAAGGCACGAATTGTAGCAACCGTAAGTAAAGGATCAGGAGAATCTGTAAAATTTAGAGAAGAACAGTTAAACTTTGATACCGGAGTAGTGGTGGGTGGAAAAACACAAAACCTTTTTAAAAACTTAAACCTGGACCATATGAAAATGGAACCCGGCGATGAATTATATTTTTACATAGAGGTTTTTGACCAAAAGCAACCAGAACCTAATATAGCAAGAAGTGAAACTTTTTTTGCAGTAATTAAGGATACACTTTCAGATCGCTTTGCAGTAGAAGGGACTATGGGTGTTGATCTAATGCCAGACTACTTTCGAAGTCAACGACAACTTATTATAGATACTGAAAAACTGCTGGAAACAGAGTCCAAATTATTAGTTCAGGAGTTTAAATCAAGGAGTAACGAATTGGGCTTCGATCAAAAAGTACTACGTCTCAAATATGCACAGTTCATGGGAGATGAAACTGAGTCCAACAAATCATCACCCGAACGTTCTGAAACGCTTGAAGAAGAACATCAGCACGACGATGATCACGATCACGACCATGACTATTCTTTAGAGGCATATACGCATAAACATGATCATGACAATGAACACAATTTGGTTGCCGAAGAAAATGACGAAGCCAAGAAAAAAGATGTTTTGCATGAATACCTGCACAATCATGGAGATCCAGAGGAAGCCACACTATTTACACAATCGCTAAAGAGTAAGTTGCGACAGGCGTTAAATCAAATGTGGGATGCAGAGCTGTATTTGAGGCTTTACCAACCTAAAAAATCCTTATCATATCAGTATAATGCGCTCAAACTTATACAGGATATTAAAAATAGCGCTCGTATTTATGTACATCGTATTGGCTTTGATCCTCCTCCAATTAAGGAGGATCAAAGATTAACGGGTAAAATAAAAGAAGTAAAAAGTTTTAGAAAGACAGAAGAATTAACAAAGCCAGATGAGTACGTTTTTATAAAAAAGGCTATGCTACGCCTTGAAGAGTTAATAGCTGGCAATGAAAGCATAACAGAACGCGATAAAAATCTTTTTGAACAGGCTGCAAATGAACTTGCTATTCATGCCATTGAAATGCCGGGTAAGTATTTAAAAACCTTACAACTTTTAAAACAAATCACTGAAATTAAAAAAGTACCAGTTACCAGCTTAACCATCGTGCAGAGAGGCCTTTTTGAAGCACTTCCTAAAGCAACATATAAGGCTTCGAAAAGAGCGAGTGTAACAAGTAGTATAAATGAGTTAGTCGTAAAAGAACTTGAAATTTATGATTGATACACTTACTTTTATAAATAGTCAACATACTTGGTATGTGATTCTTGGTGGATGTCTACTCTTAGGTTTTTGTATCTTCAAAGAGTATCATCATAAACCTGCTCGAACATTTTGGATTCGAATGTTGGTATCGCTTCTGGCAGTCACTATGCTTGTTTTAATCGCATTACGTCCTGCAGTTTTGATGCCATATGTTGAGGCATATGTTGCAGTACTAACCAAAGGATATGATCAGAAGCAACTAGATAGTCTACAAAGCGTACATCCTCGCTTAAAAATTATTAAGTACGATGTTAATCATCCTGTTTTGGATGATCAGGTAGCCATGGATTCTGTTTTTATACTAGGGTATGGTATAGCACCTTTTGATTTTTGGCGATTTGATGATGCGACAGTTAGTTTTATGGGGGGACAAGATTTGCAGGGTGTTACGTCGTTTTTATATGATGCTAAGCAAAAAGTTGGTGCAGAATCAATTTTTAAAGGTAAATACAGCAAACCTACAAAGGGGCATCAACTATTTTTTGAAGGTCCGTGGGGATCGATTATAGATTCAATTCTTTTAAATGATTTGGATACACAGGAATTTCAGTTTAAAATGAAACCTAGGGTAAAAGGAAGGTATCTCTTTTCGTTGATAGAAAAAGATACTACAGGTTATGTAATTTCCAAAGATCCTGTACCGCTAGTTATCGAAGCTCCTATTTCTTTTCATATTCTCATTGTTAATCGTTTTCCAACCTTTGAAACAAAATATCTTAAAAATTTTTTAGCGGAAAGTGGGCATCAGGTTTCAGTAAAAAGTCAGATTACCAAAGGGAGATACAAATTTGAATTTTTCAATACCGAAAAAAAAAGTATTGGCAATTTTTCAGAACAACTTCTTAAACCTTTCGATCTATTGATTATTGATGCTGCCACGCTTCAAAATTTAGGAGAAAGATCATTACAAAGTATCAAAAATGCTATTAGAAACCAAGGACTTGGACTATTTATTCAACCAAACCGTAATTTTTACAACATACCTTTGAATCCTTTAACTTTCAATTTTGATGAGGATAAAAAAACAACTGTTCAACTAAAGACCGAACCCAAAATTGAGGTTTCCAAATATAAATATGTGTTTACCAACAGTTTTAGAAATCAGGTTATTCACAAAGACGTACAAAATCTTACGATTACAGCGTATAAACAAATAGGCAAAGGGAGAATAGCGACCACAATCTTAGAAAATACGTATGAATTACTATTAAAAGGGGAAACGGTAGCGTATCAAAATATATGGTCTCGTAGTATCGAAGAAGTGAGTAAGAGAGAAGCATCTCTCGCAAAGTTTGAAGACATAAAACGAGTTGCTCGCAAAAATCATCCCGTTGACTTTACTATGAGAACCAGTACAGAAGAACCTGTGGTAGAAATAAATAGCAATTATCAAGTTCCGTTAAGGCAGAATATAGATATTCCCGAGGTATATACCGGTATTACCTACCCCATAGCTTCTGGTTGGAATACGTTATCGATTAAACAAGATACAACTATAGTTTCCCATTTTTTTGTAACCGATAGCTCATATTGGCAAGCCAGTAGGAGTAAACAACGCTTACAAGAAAATAAAAGACAATTTAATTCCTCATCGCAAGTATTAACTAATAAAAAATACAGTGTAAAGCCAGTTAATACGCTACCATTGTTTGTAGTATTTTTACTATCTGTGGGGTATTTATGGTTAGCTCCTAAAATAGCTAGCGACTAAATGTTTGAAAGTTTTGATTAAAAAGTTCTATAAATAGTATACGTATAAAATGATTAGATGAAACTTTTTTACAGTTTTTATGGTCAAAAATATCGATTACCTAATATATAACCGTAACTTTGCAGTCTTTTAAAAAAGTAAGCTAGTGATTAAGGAAATTATTATAGCCATGCTATGGAGTATATCACCATTTGGCGAGGCCAAAGTTGGTATTCCTTATGGTATGTTTAATGGAGTTAATATTTACCTGGTTTTTGTAGTTTGTTTTCTGGCCAACCTCATGGTTTTTCCCATTATGATTTTCTTTTTAGAAAAGATAAATACCTATTTGCTACGATGGCATTTTTACAAAAAATCCGCATTATTCGTTGCTAGAAGAGCTAAAGTAGGATCTGGTGATAAAATTAGAAAATACGGATTTTGGGGGTTGCTTCTTTTTGTAATGATTCCTCTTCCTGGCACTGGAGTATATGCAGGAAGCATCGCAGCTTACCTATTCGGTATTAAAAGAAGAAAAGCTTTTGCCGCAAATTGTATAGGCATCTTTTTGTCTTCTGTTATCGTTTGGACAACTACATTATTAACCATGAAAGGAATGTCGTAGCAATTTATCAATTTTCTCCTCGTAGTTATACCAAATGGCATGTTTTTTGTCATATACGTCATGGTCTAAAAAATTGTTTTTTTAAATCAGATCATAGAAAACTTTGAAAATAACATACGAAATTATAATTTTAAGCACCCAAAAAATTAACCTATTATACGTTACATTATGCAGGCAATGAACATAGAAAATACAAAAAAGTATTTACTTATACTATTATTTGCCATCTGTTTTACAGGTGTGCAAGCACAAAACGATCTAATTTCTCTTCGATCGGTTAGCGACAGCGAATATGAGATACAAAGTACTAATGGACTTCCTTTTACCATTGTATTAGAAAATAGTAATAACGATGGGCAATACCATTTACCTAGCGGTGGAAGTACTATTTTTAAAACAGAAGATTTAATTGGTAACCGTAGTACACTTAGAATTATTTTTGAGAAAGAAATGTATCATTCTTTAGAAGATAAATTGATTGAACAATATGATTCTGATGTACAGTGGATCACTAATTTTCTTGAGATAAAAGAAAAAGACAAAAAGATGTTTCCTACACGACCCGTTTTTTCTGATGTTGCTCTAGAAAAATTGAAATCAAAGGTATTTGATTATGCTACGACCGATAGAAAAGAAGATTATTTTAACCAATGGATCGAAAAAATTAATTATTCTGTAGGCGCGGTAGATTATTTTAGAAAATTATACGCCGCTTCAAACGGAGAAAATAATGAACATCGTTACAATTTTGAACCTATTAATATTCATGCGGCGCTTCGCAGGTAAAATTATAAAGTGGTAACTCTCATTGTCAATAAAGTTTGATGTAATTCCTTTGGATGCTCTATTTAGGGTATTGTGGAATAGACACTCAAACTTTTAGAGCCAAGAGTTAAGACAAAAAGATAAGTTGTTTCTTGATTTTCGAAGCAAAGTGATTCTGATTTTTATATCCTTCCGAATCTTTACTAAGATTGTTGATATCAATTTTTTATTCAAAATAGTATCATGAGCAACAGACCTAGATTTGAAGATATCACCTCTGCAACCGAATTTAATAGTTGGTATTGGCTAAAGAAAGAAATGGTTGAAATTTGTAAGCGTTCTAATTTACCATCATCGGGGACTAAATTTCAATTACGGGACAGAATTATGTATGCTTTGGATAATAGAGGAGAGCTTAAACCTACTAAGGTAAAAATCAAGCCTACTTCAATATTTAACTGGGCCAAAGCAGAATTAACTTTGGATACGGTAATTACCGACAATGTATCTTTTGGGCCCAATTTTCGCAATTTTATGAAAAGTCAAATAGGGAACACATTTAATTGCCATGGTGATTTTATGAGTTGGGTAAAAAGGAATATAGGTAAAACGCTTAATGAAGCAATACTACAATGGAAAGTATTTGAAAAACAAAAGAGGGATCCAAGTTTTAAAAGTAAAATTGCTAAACCTAATATGTTCAATCAATATATAAGAGATTTTCTTGATGATAATAAAGGAGCTTCATTGCGAACGGCAAAAACGTATTGGATGCTTAAAAAGCAACTTCCTACTCAAGATGGTTTCGTTATTTATGAAAGGTCTGATCTACAATTACAGGATAGTGCTGATTAGGCAGAACCTATAGAATAAAACCAAATGATTATTATAAGTTTGATAGAGGTAAACCTAGTAAAGTTGCTATCGCTTTACGAAACAAAACCCTAGAAACTTGCAATCGAATTGCAAAGATTTAATACGAATAAACTATCGTTAACTAATTGATTTTTTAATTGAACAATTTCTTATCGATATTTCTTTTCGTAAAGACAATTACCATGCAATACTTAATCTCTCGACTAGGGTTTCACTTTTTTAGGCGAGGAATATTTTGTAAATAATGAAAAAAGGCTGTTGTATGGCCACTACTAAAGGATATAACTATTAGAAAATTACTATTCACTAATTTCAAAATCAAGTAGTATACCGAATATTCATTTTTGAAACTTATAAAAATAACACTTAGTCGAATATTTAGTTCTTTTGTCGAATATACTAACTTCTTTTAATTGATATGTTGAGAATATTTCTTCCTAACCTTTTAGATTCGTTGGCATTATGTAAGAATAGTGAAAAGACTATTCCTACATGGTTTAAACCGTTTAATTATTATGGTTTTACCTTATTTACAATTACAAAATAAATGTTAAATTTGATGTAGTGTTAAACACTTTGATAGTCAAAAGCGAAACCCCTGCCGATTTAACTTTTTAAAGGAACAAACTGTATATCCCAATTTTTAAATGATAAGGGGATCAATTTGTTTCTTTATGAATAATTTTTACTAGTTTTTGAATCATAGTGTATGAAACAATCTTACCCAGGTCATTTAGACAACCCTACTTTTTTGACGATATACAAGAAAATCGCAATTCTAGGTTTCTTTTTTATAATACTAAGTACGAATACTGTTGTAGCACAAAATTGTTCGGTGACCATTACTCGTCTTAACGAAACAATTTGCGAAGGCACACCATACAACCTGGATGGCGAGCCGGTTACTCCCATAATTGGTACTGTACAATGGACGCAAACTGCCGGGCCGTCTGTCGTAATTGACAATCCCAATATACCCACACCCCAAGTTTTTGGTCTACAAGGTGGGAATACCTACTCTTTTCGTTATTCGGCAGTCTGTGGCGATGGTATTGAAGCATCGCAAACCAAAACACTAACAGTTAACCCTATTACGCAAGCGCAGATTTCTTCTGGAGACATAGCTAGTTGTCCTGATGATTCTGGTTCTATAGTGATTACCGCCAATAATCCTTCTAATCCTGGTGAAAGTGGTAGTTGGAGTATTGAAAGTAGTAATGCCGCAGGAGTTACTATAGATTTTCCTAATTCTGCCTCTACATCGATTAGATTACGTGACGATAGAGCAGGTAATACTATATTGCGATGGACGATCGACAATCCAGGGAATTCCTGTAGTAGTTTTGATGAAATAACAGTAACTAATTTCGGTGGCGCAGACCCTGTAGACGCAGGTCCAGATACGATAACATTATCAAACTGTTATACTGTATCACAAACAGTAAACGTTAACGGTTCTTTTGGAGGTCGTAATATAGGTGGTAGTGGTCAACAAGGAACGTGGAGTTTTGTGAGTGGTCCTAGTACGCCACAAATAGCCAATCCGAACAATAACGTTACGTCAATACGTAATTTACGAGAAGGTACGTATATTTTTCGTTGGGAGGTAACGGGACCCTGTGTTTCGGGTAGTGATACCATTACTGTTGAAGTACCTGCGGCCACTCAAGATGTAACTACTGCTTCTGTAGAGGATAATAATATCTTCTTTTGTGATCCAAATGTCACTCAAACCACATTGGTGGGGTCTACGCCGCAATTCGCTAATGAAACTGTGTTATGGGAACAAACTCAAGGTACTACAGTGACTATAGATCCGAATGATAGTTATACTACTCAGATTAGCGGTTTGAGTAGTACAGGAGGGCCTTATCGTTTCAGATACACTATTACAAATACTGCTACAGGTTGTACCAGTAGCGCATCTAATATTCGTATTCGATATAACACCAATCCTATTACTATTACTGCAAACAATGGAAATAACATCGTTGCAGATTGTGATGATACTAATATTGATATTCCTTACACAACCACAGGTGGAGGTTCTAATCAATATAGGATCGTGAGTGGTCCAACGAACCCAGATTTTCCCTCGTATCCTACTAATTTTGAAAACCTTAGCGGTGGTAACCTCAATATAGATTTACTTATTGATGGCACCTATACGTTTGTATTTAGAAGTCGGCAGAATGGTCAAAATTTAGCGGCTTGTCAGGAGGCTACAGATCAGATTAATGTAACTATCACAAGAAATGCAGATCCGCCGGCAAATGTAGGAACCGATCAAAATCTCGATTGTGGCATAGACAATACAACTCTTACAGGAAATACCCAAAATTTTCATACCACCACCTGGTCGCAGGTAAGCGGTCCTAATACCGCAACTATCTCAAACCCCGCAATTCCCAGACCCGACGTAACTGGTCTTATTGCAGGACAGTATGTATTTAGATATGTTGTAAATAATGAACCTATTTGTCCTTTTGATCCTGATAATAATGTAAATTTTGACGATGTTATAGTAAATGTAGCTACAACATTAAATGTAGCAGCAAATGCAGGACCCGACCAAACCGTATGTACTGGTTCAAGCGTACAATTGGCTGCCAATACCCCACCAGAAGATCAAATAGGAACATGGTCGAGTCCTGATGGGATCACTTTTTCTGATGTAAATGATCCTAATGCAACGGCTAGCGGTTTTACCGCAGATGGCACAACGTATACGCTTACCTGGACCATTGATAAAATTAATCTAAATTGTGCTACTCCTACCACAGATACCGTTGATATTGTTACGAATTCAGATCAAGCTCCCACACAAGCCAATGCTGGTCCTGATCAATGTATAACAGATACTTCTATAGATGAAACTACACTTGCTGCAAACTCATTTAATGCATCAACCGAGCAAGGACAATGGACTCAGATTACTGGTCCGTCAACAGCGAATTTTGTAGATGCTTCAGATCCAGGTACTATTGTTAACAATCTGGTACCAGGTACTTATGAATTTCAATGGGAAATATCCTATGCACCTCCCGTTACTAATAGCTGTCCTTCTACCACAGATACAGTTATAATTACTATTGCTAATGTGGCTACGGCCGATGCAGGTCCCGATCCAGCTGGTATTCAATGTACGACTACTTATACCGCTGCTGCCAATGATCCTTCGCCAGGCGGTCAAGGTACTTGGAGTTTAGTCCGGGGAAACGCCAATTTCACTATAGATAATATCAATAGTCCTACTGCTACATTCTCAAATCTTACAGAAGGAACTTACGAATTTCAATGGACGGTTACCGCAGAAGCCTGTACTGAGGTTTCAGATACTTTTGTTATACAAATAGGTACCCCTGCATCGCCTGCAGAGGCAGGTACGGTTAATGATGTGTGTGCCGGCAATTCAGCTACATTAAATGCAGATGCAATAACGGCTCCTTCAACTGGGGTTTGGACATTAGAACCAGGAGCTCCCAATTCACCAACTATTGTAGATCCCAATGATCCTGGTACTCAGGTAAACGGTTTAATTACAGGGGCATATACTTTCAGGTGGACAGTAAGTGCTTCAGGTACTTGTCCGTCTACTACAGATACTGTGACATTCAATGTATTTTCTGAAGCCAATGCAGGGCCCGATCAAGATTTGTGTAGAGCCACCAATATTCTTTTAGAAGCGACTAGAGGCTCAACAGGGACATGGTCCCTAGTATCTGTTGATGGAAATCCTCCATCAGTTCCCTCACCTTTTGATCCTCAACAATCCCCTGCAAACAGTTCTACTGCAAGTGCTTCTGTAGATCCGGGTACTTATATTTATAGATTTACTACAGATTATAGTGGTCCGCCATGTGGCTCTACGCAAGATGATGTTGAAGTAATAGTAAGATCTGGCCCCACTACAACCCCCAATGCAGGTGATGATCAAATTTTGTGTAATGGCGATACCACTACAGCCACATTAAATGGAAATTCCCCTCCACCAGACCCTGGATTAACAGCGACCTGGAGCTTTTTAGATCAACCCTCGGGTAGTGTTGGCGTTGCGAATATAGACAACCCTAATCAAAGAGATACCAATGTAACTGGTCTAAGCGTTCCGGGAATTTATATCCTACAATGGAATTTTGAAGTGGATAATTGCGGACAAGAGGCAGATATTATGCGAATAGAAGTATTTGCGGCACCTACACCGGTTGATGCAGGAGATGACCAACCTAATGCATGTCAAGAAGACGTTCAATTAGACGCAAGACCACCTACGGTAGGAATAGGGCAGTGGTCCTTCGCAAATCCAAGCGATGACCCTTCTGGTGGCGCAGTGGTTATCGATAGTCCCAACAATCCACAGACTACTTTATCCAATGTTCCTGGTGATGTAGGGAATGATGGGGTTGATGATGTGTACGTACTCACCTGGACAGTTTCTAACGGAGGGCCTTTTCCCGGATCACCAGGATCTACATGTGATCCACAATCTGATACGGTCACTATTACGTTTACCGGGGCGCCTCCTTCAGAAGCCAACGCAGGTCCAGACCAGGAGCTTTGTGATGAAACGGAAACCAATTTAAATGCCGTACCGTTAACAAGTGGTACCGGAACTTGGACACAGACTGCCGGCCCAGCCGGACCAAACATTACTTCACCCAACAACCCTCAAAGTCCGGTGTTAGATCTGAGTCCGGGAACTTTTGAGTTTACCTGGACAGCCGTAGGTGGGGGCTGTACGTCATCAGACGTTATGGAAGTTGTCATTCAATCTGATCCGATTACGGCTGAAGCGGGGCCTGATCAAACGATTCCAGAGTTTTCTCCTGTTATACTTGATGCTACTCCGGCATCTGCTCCTGCAGAAGGTGCCTGGACACAGATTTCAGGACCCACAACAGCTAATTTTATAGATGCTACAGATCCTAATACCCAAGTGAGTGGTACCGTCGCCGGAACCTATGTATTTGAATGGACCATTAGAAATGGAACCTGCGATCCCAGACGTGACAGCGTAACCATTCAGATTAACGCCATTGTAGACCTAGAACTGAGTAAAGCTGTATCGCCAACAGCTGCAAGAGTTGGTGAGACTGTTACCTTTACGCTTTCAGTTTTTAATAACGATGCAAGCAATACTGCAGATGCTTCTGGGGTGGCTGTTGTAGATGTTCTTCCGGCAGGATATACCCTAGTGCCAGGGACAGTAAGTAACTCGGGGGTATACAATGCTGGTAATTTAACGATTACCTGGAGCAATTTGAATATTCCCAACGGAAATACATTGGATTTAACTTTTGATGCAACAGTAAATACTACAGGACCATACGAAAATTCTGCTCAAATTACAGCGAGCAACGAATTTGATAGTGATTCTACTCCTAATAATAATGATCCTGGTGAAGATGATCAGGATACTGCTGAGGTAACAATAACACCTAATAGCCCCCCCGAGGTTCGTGATGATGAAGATTTGAATAATACGCAAGGAGACAATGTTACTGTTGCCATTCTAACAAACGATAGTGATCCTGATGGCTCTTTGGATCCAGAACGTGTTAATTTGATTGTACCTCCTGGAGAAACTATAACTAACGAAATTAGAAACTTAGATAACGATCTTATAGGATTTACTGTTGAAAATCAGGGTTCATGGTCTTATGATGACGATACAGGAAGTGTTACCTTCTCTCCTGAACCTGGATTTACAGGTAACCCTACAGATATAACGTATACGATAAGGGATAATGAAGGCACTATTTCTGCTAGTAGTGCATCTATCGATATTACCTATACTTTTGTTGCACCTACTGCAAATGATGATACTAATTTGACACCTACTGCACCAAATGCTAATACAGTTCTAAATATTATCAATAACGATGTGTTAGCAGATGGTAATACCCCGGTTCCCAACGATGTAAGCATTGATCTTACGGTTCCTGCAGGAGCGAACACTCCGGTTATCGGGAGCAATAGTAACACCATTGGATTTACCGTTCCCAACGAAGGAACTTGGTTATTTGACGAATCTACAGGAGAAATTACTTTTGATCCCGAACCTGGATTTACTACGAATCCCACCCCTATTACTTATGAACTTAGAGATCTTGATAACAATTTAACCGATACTGCTTTGGTAACCGTTACCTATCAACAATCTCCAGTGGCTATTAATGATGTAAGTGAAGGTAACAATCCCGGATCTGCCGTAAGTTTGCCTATTACTGCCAATGATTTTGATCCAGACGGAATTGTTAATCCGAATCGAGTGAATTTAATTGCCAATCCTGGTACGACTAGTACGGCTATACAAACCAATGGTAATGGTGATGATATCGGATTTACCATACAAGATGAAGGTGTTTGGTTCTATGATCAGGGGACTCGTCAATTAACCTTCACTCCGCAAAATGGTTTTACCGGCAATCCAAGTCCTATAACGTATACCGTATTAGATGATGATGGTAATATTTCTAATGCGGCAGAAGTACGGATAACTTATGATGATGATCCCCCCATCGCCAATAATGATGAACTCTTGAATAATGCGTTTAACAGTACGGTTATACTAAATATCATTAATAATGATGAATTAGCCGATGGTACTACGCCAGCTCCTACAGATGTTAATGTGGATTTAGATCCAAATATAGCCGGAATTCAAAATTCGATAACAGTAGTAAATCAAGGTACCTGGACTTATAATCCCGCTAACGGAACGATTGAATTTGTTCCTGATACATCAAATTTAGTGGGTGATCCCGATCCTATACCGTATACGTTAATTGATCTGGATTCTAACGCACAGGCTAGTGCGCAAGTTACGGTTACCTATCAAGAACAGGATCCAATAGCGAATGATGATTTGAGTACAGGAAATCAACCCGGGACTACTGTTAATCTCCCTATTACCAGTAACGATACTGATGCAGACGGTACCATTGATACGGCAACAGTTGATCTTATAATACCACCTGTAGGGCCAAACTATACCGTAATAAATATTATCCGCAATTTAAATAATGACATTATAAGTTTTACTGTAGAAGAAGAGGGGGTCTGGTCGTATAATGAAGTAACGGGTTTGCTTAGCTTTGATCCAAATGATGGTTTTACGGGCAATCCTACAGATATTACCTATACTGTAGATGATGATGATGGTAATGAAGCTATAGCACCTGCTACAGTAAGCATTACATATGACCTGAATCCTGAACCTACAGCCAACAATGACGAAAGTTTAGATAATACCCCTGAAGCTTCAGTTACCTTAAATATTATTAATAACGATGCGCTAGCAGATGGTACTACTCCGACATCTAGTGATGTCGATTTAGATTTAGATGCAGGTAGCCCCGGTGTACAGAATAGCCTTACCGTTCCAAATCAGGGAGTGTGGACATACAATGGCGATGGAACGATAACTTTTGTTCCGGATGCTGCCCTTATAGGCGATCCGGATCCTATCGACTATGCGTTGATTGACCTTGATAACAATGAACAGGATACTGCTCAAATAACGGTTACTTATGTAAATCAACCTCCCATTGCAAACAACGATCTGATTACAGGTTTACCTACAGGTACAGCAGCTACTTTTGATCCTTTTATCGATAATGGAAGTGGTATAGATAGCGATCCAGATGGAGTTATAGATCCTACAAGTGTTCAATTGGTAGGAACATCAACTCCCGGTGATGATTTAGTAGCACCAGGAGAAGGCGTTTGGAGTGTAAATACCACAACAGGAGCCATTACTTTTACGCCATGTACTGCAGCAGGTACTCCAGATGCGAGTTGTAC
>NZ_JAGKIK010000001.1 GCF_017897595.1 Aquimarina sp. U1-2 | reverse complement strand
GGTTACTTCTCGATAACACCCACTCAAGTAGTTTACCTAAGCCTTTTGTTGTATTTTCAAAGCGCGCTTTATCTCTGGTGGAGTAAATAAAAGCATCTACCACAGATTTACTTACGTCAATACCGATAACTTCTTTAATTTCCATAAATTTAAAATGTTTTAAAAATGGTTACTTAGACTAAAGCCTTTAAAAGAAAGTATCTAAAATTCTATCTGGTCCTAGGTAACCTGGTTAATAAAGAACGGAGACTAATGCTATGCCTGGCTCGTTAGGCTATACCGCTACAAAGTTCACTCCGTTCTTTTTTATTATCAACAATTTAAGTAAGTTATCAGTCTCCCCCAAACCCCCTCTTTTCAACATCATTATCGACATTTATTATTAGTTTTATTTTCAGAAAACAAATCTAAAGGCATCGCTACGGTGAAACTTAAAAATACAACGTAGTGCTTGGTTTTGCACCAGTTTAAAGCCGTAATAGATTTTATAATGCATAATCCGGGTTAAAGCTCATATTCCAAATTATACAGTTGTTTCTGTATCATATCCTCATGGACTGTTTGCTCTAAAATGATGTTCTTTTTGATTTTTTCTTCTTGATCGAAAATGATATGAAATTTGACTAGATAAAATAGACTTTTTAAAAGTAATAGTATTGCTACAGATGAAAAGTAACGAAATATGGATAAAAATTTTAGCCGTTTTTAAGGGAACAGAAACAAGATCAGTTCAATAATTAGTGTTTCTCTTGAAAATAATAGAAATTAATAATTTTCTCTATTTAAAAAGCTTCAGCTATTCCCAGATATAGATTATTAGTGCCATTACCAAATCCCCAGTCTAAACGGATATTTAGATGTTCAGATTTATCAAGCATCCATCGTAGTCCTGCACCATAGTTAGGCTTTAAGTTCTTAAATTTGAACGTATCAATATTTGAATATACATCACCTGCACCTACAAAAGCAACAGCTCCCCATCGACTTTGACCAAATCGTTTTCTATATTCTACCTGGGTAGCTAGCAAATCACGATCTACAAATCTACCTTCTTGGTAACCGCGCATAATTTCGCTACTTCCAAAAAATGAATATTCAGAAAAAGGTTGGTCATCTCTTACTGTACGTCCTACAAACTGAAATGCCAACACATCATTATTTCGTTCAGATATTTTGAAGAAATGACGTAGATCTAAACGTGTTAGATTAAAGGTATGTGTGCCTCCGAGTATTTCAAAATATTCTCCGTGCGTAAACTCCATATACCATCCTTTTTGCGCATTTAATATAACGTCACGGCTATCATAGAGGGCAGCAACTTCTGCTCCCATTGATGTAGAACCATCAAAACCTTCAGGACGATTGGTATCTATAAGGCCTCCTTGCTTAACAGTAGTATTAAAAATATGATTATATCGTAATCCTGCACCTATAAATAGGTAGCGAGTAAAAAGTTGTTTTAGAAAAATAGGTTCAAACAAAAATTGTGTATAATCGTATTGCTCCTCAGCAGATTCTGGAGTATTGCTTCCTATCCCATAATAGATTCTTGGATAATTTTGAAATAATAGATTTCCTTCTATGACCCATTTTTCTTGATTGGTAAAAACTTCAAAACCAGAAAAAAGAAAAAATTGGTTGTTCAAGGTGTATTGAGCCGTGATAGGCATATTGGATACCCGTGTTTCTTCACCACTTCCTTTAAATTTAAATAAATATTTTGCACCAACACCAAAACCAAAATCAGTTTCTGGAGAATAACTCACAACGGGTGCTGCTATAAATTTACTAAGGTAAATAGAAGAATCTTTTGCTACCGCTTTTTGATTTGGATAAAATGTAAAAAACTCTTTAAGTCTTTCAACTTCTTGCCCTAATAAAGAGCCTGGTAAAAAGATGCATAGTAGTGAAAACTTTACTATTTTACATTTAAACGATGTTGTCATATGGCTTTAAGATTTGAACTTGTGTAGCAATAATACAGTATTCTATACATTAACCTTAGCTTTTATGATTTTTTTTGCTTTATGCAAGATGAAATATTGAAAAACAGATACTAAAGGGGTTCTGCCTCGAAGGTAATTGATGTACACGATGCTACAAGCTTTAAATACTAGAAAATTTGCTTCAGAACTCATCTTAACTTTGTATAATTGGTTGCAAAATGATCTTTTTTATTTACTTTTAACATTCTTGAGTTTCGTAGCAGAGACTATGTAACAAAAAAATGCTTTAGTATAAAATTAGTTTTCGGCCCAAGATACCTCATAAGTTTACTTCAAGGGCACTCGTATTTTTTGAAGACATGATAAAGCTATCGCGAGTACACAGTAAAAGATCTGTTAGCATTTTAAAATCTGACAGATCTTATATAATCCGTGTGGTAAATGTGTTTTAATCTTTTAAAATACTTCGTGAAATTACGATTTTTTGTATTTCGCTGGTTCCTTCATAGATCTGAGTAATTTTTGCATCTCGCATTAAGCGTTCGACATGGTATTCTTTTACAAAACCATTACCACCATGAACTTGTACCGCTTCGACAGTAACATCCATGGCTACTTGTGAAGCATACAATTTGGCCATAGCCCCAGAGAGGTCATAGTTTTCATGATTATCTTTATCCATGGCGGCTTTGTAAACCAACATTCTTGCAGCTTCAATTTGAGTGTGCATATCAGCAAGTTTAAAGGCAATAGCTTGATGATTCATTATTTCGGTACCAAAAGCCTTTCGAACTTTGGCATATTCTTTAGCGAGTTCATATGCGCCCGCAGCGATACCTAATGCTTGGGCGGCTATACCAATACGTCCTCCAGCAAGAGTTTTCATAGCAAATTTAAATCCAAAACCATCATCACCGATACGATTTTCTTTAGGCACTTTTACGTCGTTAAAAATAAGCGAATGTGTATCACTACCTCGAATACCTAACTTGTCTTCTTTTGGACCAATTTCAAAACCTTCCCAGCCTTTTTCAACGATAAAAGCGTTGATTCCCCGGTGTTTTTTTTCTTTATCGGTCTGGGCGATGACTAGGTAATAATCAGAACTTGCTCCATTGGTAATCCAATTTTTAGTTCCGTTTAAGATATAATGATCGCCTTTGTCAATGGCAGTTGTTTTTTGTGAAGTTGCATCACTTCCGGCCTCTGGCTCTGATAAGCAAAAGGCACCAATAGATGCTCCGGTGGTCAATTTAGAAAGGTATTTTTCTTTTTGCTCTGGTGTACCATAGGTATCAAGTCCCCAACATACCAATGAATTGTTGACAGATACAATTACAGATGATGATGCGTCTATTTTGGATAACTCTTCCATTACCAAAACATATGAAAGTGTATCCATGCCACCGCCGCCATACTCTGGAGAGGCCATCATTCCTAAAAATCCAAGATCTCCCATTTTTTTAACTTGTTCTTTCGGAAACTCTTGTTTATTGTCACGTTCAATTACTCCAGGTAATAATTCGGCTTTAGCAAAATCACGAGCAGCATCTCGTATCATTACTTGTTCTTCGGATAATTTAAAGTCCATATTTCATCGTTATTTACTGTGCGTGCATAACACGCGATTTGTACATTTTAATAAAAATAAATCGAGATAAACCGGTTATTTTTAATAATCTTACAAATATAAGTGATAATATGATAGTTTTAATGTTTTTTTTGTTTTTTGATGAGACCTAAATTTTTAGATGTATATCTATCATTTTTGATACACTAAAGGTATGATTTTAACGCTGGCAAGTTATTTTGAGGTTACTCTTTGAAACGGTAAAAAAAACATTTCTTGAAAGAAGTTTTACATAGCGAATTCAAATCCAAATGACCTGGTAAAACACAGGAATATTCTTTAAATAATTTTAGTTGCATTTAGGTCTTTGCCATATTAAGTTTTTTATATTTGTGAAGTTACTTTTGACTTAATTTTATGAATGCTATTACCCTTGTGCTATGAATCAACTCTAACCTCCGCGAGAGGAGGATTATTTTAATTTGAATGGAGGCAGCAGTCTACAGTAGTGTTGAAAAAAGAAAGTATATAAAATGAGTTGAAATTTTATTCATGAAAGATTTATTAAAAAAATACGAAAATAAAGCGCCAGAAATTGTTTTTAACTGGAAAGACGCCGAAACTGAAGCAGAAGGCTGGACCGTTATTAATTCTCTTCGTGGTGGTGCAGCAGGTGGTGGTACAAGAATGCGAGTGGGATTAGATATGAACGAAGTACTCTCTCTGGCCAAAACCATGGAGGTAAAGTTTACCGTATCTGGACCAGAAATAGGAGGTGCTAAATCTGGAATCAATTTTGATCCAAATGACCCAAGAAAGAAGGATGTGCTAAAACGATGGTATAAAGCGGTATCTCCATTACTTAAAAGTTATTATGGCACAGGTGGTGATCTTAACGTCGATGAGATTCATGAAGTTATACCTATAACTGAGGAATGTGGAGTATGGCATCCGCAAGAAGGCGTTTTTAGTGGTCATTTTCAACCTACAGATGCCGATAAAATTAATAGAATCGGTCAATTACGACAAGGGGTTATCAAAGTGTTAGAAAACACCACATTCTCACCAGATGTTTCTCGTAAATATACCGTGGCCGATATGATTACGGGATATGGAGTTGCAGAAGCTGTAAGACATTACTACGACATTTACGGAGGAAATGTAGAAGGAAAAAAAGCAGTAGTACAAGGTTTTGGTAACGTAGGATCGGCAGCGGCTTATTATCTTTCTGAGATGGGTGCAAAAGTTGTGGGAATTATCGATCATGCCGGTGGTTTGATCAATGAAGATGGTTTTACTTTTAATGAGATAAAGCAATTATTTTTGAATAAAATAGGCAATAAGCTATATCATGATGACCTTATTCCGTTTGAAGAGTTAAACCAAAAAATCTGGTCGTTACCTACAGCCATTTTCGTTCCTTGTGCAGCATCCAGGCTAATCACCAGAGATCAAATTAATCAAATGATTGCTTCAGGATTAGAAGTGATATCTTGCGGGGCCAATGTACCTTTTGCTGATCAAGAAATATTCTTTGGTCCTATTATGGAATCGACCGACGAACGCGTGAGTTTAATTCCTGATTTTATTTCTAATTGTGGTATGGCACGAGTGTTTTCATATTTTATGGAGCGAAAAGTGCAAATGACAGATGAAGCTATTTTCAAAGACACTTCAGAAACCATAAAAAAAGCAATTCAAAACATTTACAGTAATAACCGAACAACAACAAATATAAGCAAAACGGCATTTGAGATTGCACTCACTCAATTGCTGTAATATTAATCCTATAACCAAGTACAAACTATGTTTAAATATTTTCTAGGTAGTAGTCCGAAATGGTTTAAAACCGTCATGATCGGATTTTTGATTTTTAATGTATTTTCTTTTTATATTTTAGGTCCAATGATCACGGCATGGCTATTTATTGGGGAGTTTATTTTTACTCTTGCTATGGCATTGAAATGCTATCCATTGCAGTCGGGGGGTATCTTAGCGATAGAAGCTTTAGCCTTAGGTTTAACACACCCCATGTACAAAATAGATCATGATACTCATAACATTGTTGTTGACGAAGCTGGAAATCCTGTATTAGGAGGCGTTTACCTAGAAGTAGTACAAAACCTAGAGGTGATCCTCTTGCTGGTGTTTATGGTGGCCGGAATCTACTTTATGAAACCCCTATTGATGTATATTTTTAGTAAAGTTTTTACTAAAATTAGATCTAAATTGGTGTTATCCTTGTTATTTGTATTTCTGTCTGCTGTATTATCAGCATTTTTAGACGCATTAACAGTAACCGCGGTATTAATTAGTGTTGCTGTAGGGTTTTATGGGGTGTACCATAAAATCCATTCGGGTACCGGAGATTATGACGAAAGTGGAGTGTTGGATAGAAAAGAATTAAGTGGTGAAACTCTTGAGCAGTTTAGAAGTTTTCTACGAAGCTTGGTTATGCATGGTGTAGTAGGGACGGCTCTGGGAGGGGTCTGCACCTTAGTAGGTGAACCTCAAAATTTACTGATCGGAGAAAGAATGGGATGGGATTTTATTGAGTTCTTTTTAAATATGGCTCCTATAACGCTTCCGGTTCTAGCAGCAGGAATGTTAACTACGGTAATTTTGGAAGCTACAGGTTCCTTTGGATTTGGGGCAAAATTACCCGAAGTAGCTCGAAGAATAATAGAAAGTTATACTGAAGAAGAAGACGCGAATAGGTCTGATCAATCTAAGTACGGATTGATTATACAAGCAGTTTCTGCCATACTTTTAATTGTTGGTTTGGCATTACACATAGCTCCGGTAGGATTTATAGGCTTAGCTCTAATTATAGTACAAACTGCATTTATGGGCATCACAGATGAACATCAACTGGGGCCTGCTTTTGAAGAGGCACTACCGTTTACAGGCCTATTAGTGGTGTTTTTTGTTATCGTGGCGATGATTCATGATCAACATCTTTTTTCTCCTATTATTGATTGGGCGCTGCAACTAAAACCAGAGGATCAGCCTGCGATGTTTTATGCAGCAAATGGTATATTATCTATGATTAGCGACAATGTATTTGTAGCAACAGTATATATTGGAGAAGTGAAACAAGCTTTTGATAGCGGAGCGATTTCTCGAGAACAATTTGAAAAATTAGCTATCGCTATTAATACGGGTACAAATTTACCTAGTGTTGCAACACCTAATGGTCAGGCAGCGTTCTTATTTTTATTAACCTCTTCTTTAGCGCCATTAATAGGATTGTCTTATACAAAAATGGTAAAAATGGCATTACCTTACACTATTGTGCTTGGAGGTGCAGGTTTATTAGGGATAATCTATGTGTTATAACACTATATTATATACTTAACCTACAGAAATAACGTTAGTATACTAACACTAAATTGACAAAACTAAAATGATGAATTTATCCATGCTTGGTGCTATAACCCAAAACACTCAAGAAATTAAACCAGAAATAGAACAGAATTCACTTTCAATTATGGATCTGCTGTTTAGCGGAGGAACAGGAGCAGTAGTGATTATTTCTATTCTTTTCGTTTTACTTTTTGTTGCCGTTTATATTTACTTTGAAAGATTATTTGCCATAAAAGCAGCATCAAAGTACGATGAAAGTTTTATGAGTAAAATACGAGACAATGTGGCCAGCGGAAAGATTGAAGCTGCAAAAATTTTATGTGCTCAAACCAATAATCCGGTAGCCCGATTAACCGAGAAAGGAATCTCTAGGATCGGACATTCTTTAGAAGATATAAACAAAGCTATAGAAAATGCTGGTAGACTTGAAGTGTATAAGCTCGAAAAAAATGTTAGTATTTTGGCTACGGTAGCGGGAGCTGCGCCTATGATAGGCTTTTTGGGAACAGTTATTGGTATGATTTTGGCATTTCATAACCTGGCATCAAGTTCAGGAACTGCAGATATGGGAGTACTGGCCGAAGGTATTTATACAGCAATGACCACTACAGTTGGTGGACTGGTTGTAGGTATTGTAGCCTATATAGGATACAATCATTTGGTAGTACGTACCGATAAGGTAGTTCATAGTATGGAGGCCAACGCAGTAGATTTCCTTGATTTGTTAAACGAACCTGCTTAATATGAATCTAAGAGGAAGAAATAAAGTAAGTCCAGAGTTTAGTATGTCATCTATGACTGATATCGTATTTTTACTATTGGTATTTTTTTTACTCACATCACCGGCTATAACACCAGAGGCTTTGGATCTAATTCTGCCAAAAGCGAAAGGAAAAAGTTCAAATGTGCAAAATATATCGGTTAGTATTACAAATAAACTTCAGTATTATGTAGATGATGAGCGTATTAGTCAGAGTAGATTAGAGTCGACCTTGGTATCGCGCTTACAAGGACAAAATGAGCCTACCATCATACTTCGTGCAGAAGAAGGCGTGCCGATCGAAAAAGCAGTTAGTGTTATGGATATTGCAAACCGAAATAAATTTAAAGTGATACTGGCAGTTAAACCAGATTAGAATGCTAAAATTAGATACAAAACATAAAAGAAAGTCCTTTGTGCTCACACTGTTACTGCACCTAGGGCTTATTTTTTTGTTGTTCTATCTAAGTCTTAATTATATAGATCCTGAAGAAGAAAGTGGTATTGCAGTAAATTTCGGAACCACTGCTGTAGGTTCGGGTAAAATTCAACCTAATACACCGAGAAAAACAGCTCCCAAGAAAACAACTTCACAAGTATCCTCTCCACTTCCGGAAGAACCACAAGATGATTCTCCAAATATTAAAGAAAAGGTAGTTACTCAGGATATGCAAAATGCTCCCATAGTCGATCAAAAAAAGAAAAAATCTCAAAAAAAAATTGAAAAACGTAAAGAGAAACCCATAAGAAAAACAGCGCAAAAATCCACGGAAAATCCAGTAAAAGAAATTTCAGAAAAAAAGGCCGAAGAGAAGATACCTGATCCCAAACCTGACAAATCAACTTTGGATATTTTGAATAGCTTTTCTAACGGGCCTAAAAATGACGGTACTGCCAAAGGTGGAGAAGGAAACGATAGGTTGCAAGGCGATAAAGGAAATCCAGAGGGGAATCCCAACGCCAAATCGTATTATGGAAACGGAAAAGGACTTGATGGGGATGGAAACTATCGATTAGGCGGTCGCAAAGCATTAAATAAAGAAAAGTTTGTACAGGATTGTAACGAATCTGGTATTGTAGTAGTGAAAATTGAAGTTAATCAAAGTGGAAATGTAATTAAGGCAACTCCTGGAGTTAAAGGAACTACAAATAGTGCATCGTGTTTGACGCAGCCGGCTAAAAGAGCCGCATTAGCCACAAAATTTAATAGTGATGCCAATGCGCCGATAAAACAGGTGGGAACGATAATTTACCAATTTAAACTTTCCGAATAAATGCTATATGAATTATAGGGAGATACTGGATTGGATGTTTACACGCTTGCCAATGTATCAACGCCAGGGTGCAAGTGCTTATAAAATTGATTTAAATGCCACAATTCGATTGGCTACTTATCTTGGAGACCCTCATAAAAACTTTAAATGCATACATGTAGGTGGTACAAATGGCAAAGGATCAACAAGTCATATGTTGGCCTCTGTATTACAAGAAGCCGGGTATCGTGTTGGGTTGTATACATCCCCGCATTTAAAAGATTTTAGGGAGCGTATTCGGATTAACGGGAATAAGGTTTCAAAGGAATATGTGATTGATTTTATACAGGAGCATCAGCCTTATTTTGAAACCAATCAATTGTCTTTTTTTGAAATGACTGTAGGAATGGCGTTTCAATATTTTTCAATGTCTAAAGTAGATATTGCAGTGATTGAAGTTGGTCTTGGGGGTAGATTGGATTCAACAAATATCGTAACACCAGAGGTTTCAGTAATAACGAATATAGGCCTGGATCATACAGAATTTCTAGGAGATACGTTAACCAAGATAGCTATCGAAAAGGCAGGGATTATCAAACAGAATAAACCTGTTGTCATTGGGAAAGCAACTTCAGAAACTAAGCATGTATTTATCGAGAAGGCAAAATTAACGTCTAGTGACCTTTATTTCGCATCTGAGTACGCAAAAGAAGGGTATACCACGGATTTGAAAGGAAATTATCAAAAAGAAAATGTAAAAACGGTCTTACAAGCCATTGCTGTCTTAAAGAGTCGGGGGTGGAAACTAAATGATAAACATGTTCAAAAAGGACTTAATAGCGTAACGGCGAATACTGGATTGCTGGGTAGGTGGCAGATTTTAAACGAGCAACCTAAAGTCATTTGTGATACAGCACATAATATAGATGGTTTACAGATGGTTTTGCATCAATTGCAGCAAGAAACTTATGAAACACTTCATATGGTTATGGGGTTGGTGGCTAACAAAAACCTTGAAGCTATTTTACCACTTTTTCCAGACACGGCTGTCTATTATTTTACAAAACCTAATATCTCAAGGGGATTAAATGAAAAATTTTTGAGAAAGCAAGCAGAGAAATTTGGTTTAGTAGGAAAGGATTATCCATCGGTAGCAGAGGCTTATCACACTGCTTTACAGAAAGCTACAAAAAAGGATGTCATATATATAGGTGGTAGTACTTTTGTAGTTGCAGAAATTATTTGATTTTTCTCTGTAATTCTTTTGGTAGACCGTAAAACTGTCTTATATTTGCATCCGCAATCGCAAGATAGCGGGCGCTTAGCTCAGTTGGTTCAGAGCACTTGGTTTACACCCAAGGGGTCGGGGGTTCGAATCCCTCAGCGCCCACATAATTTACAAAAACCTGTAAATCATTGATTTACAGGTTTTGTTTTTTGTAAAAAATTGTAAACCTTTTTATGTCAAAATATTAAACCCGGTTTATGCATTAGAATTTCGTAATGAGGGTTGAAAATGCCATAAAACCAAGTGTTTTCTAAGTTTCAGCATACCGCTACGGTGAAACTTAAAAATACAACGCAGTGCTTGGTTTTGCAGCAATTTAAAGCCGTAATAGATTTTCTAATGCATAAAGCGGGTTAAAGGTTCGAACTTCAAGTAATTTTTATTTTTTTCACGAAGAGCATCTATACAGCTGATTTCTTCTTGATTATTTATACTCGAAAGCATATAAAATTAAATAAACAGCTATTTTTATATGTAAATACATATATTTTTTTATATTCGTTACAAATTATATCTAAAAACATATAATTATGAGTTTAGCAACATTTGTCAAAGAACGTAGAAAATCAGTTGGTTTAACGCAATCGGAGTTTGCAGAACGCGCAGGCGTAGCTTTGACGGTAGTAAGAAAAATTGAACAGGGTAAAACCAATTTGAATATGGAAAAAGTAAATCTTGTTCTAAAAATGTTTGGACATGAATTGGTTCCTGTTCCTAGTATGTCATTACAAAAAACAACTATAAATGAGAAAAGCTAGAATTTTATATAACAATACTTTATCTGGCGTATTGATGGAAACGGATGATGGTGAATATCTTTTTCAATATGATCAGAAATATATAGAGCAATATTCAACTCAATTTATAACATTTACTATGCCAGTTAGACAGGAACCCTATCGTGATAACAGATTATTTCCTTTTTTTGAAGGCTTAATTCCTGAAGGGTGGCTATTAGACATTGCTTCAAAGAATTGGAAGATCAATAAAAATGACAGGATGGGACTTTTATTAGCCTGTTGCCGAAATTGCATTGGAGCAGTAAGTGTACATCCTATTAATTTAAATGATGATGAATAAGTGTTTATACTGTTACCAGGAATTGAAGGATTCTAAAGATTTTCATGAGCATTGTGCAAAGACCTTCTTTGGAACAACAGAAGTTCCTTTGCTAGATTATACATTGGATCAGATGTCAGAGCTAGCTAAAAATGTAGTAGAAAGAAGCATATCGGTACCGGGAGTTCAGGCAAAACTATCCATGTCATTAGTAAATGAAGTTACGAATAATCATCACAATAGACTTACTGTAGTTGGAGCATTGGGCGGAGATTTTATTTTTAAACCACCAAATGACAATTATCCAGAAATGCCAGAGAATGAGCATGTGACTATGCGAATAGCTGAGGCATTCGGAATAAATACAGTCCCATCTACCTTAATTCGGTTAAAATCGGGCGAATTATCATATTTGACCAAGCGCATTGACAGGGAATTAGATGGAACAAAAATTCATATGCTTGATATGTTTCAAATCACAGAGGCATTTGATAAGTACAGAAGTTCTATGGAACGGATTGGAAAATCTTTAGGTATGTATGCCAGTAATACATTATTAGATAAATTATACTTTTTTGAAATTACGCTTTTTTCTTTTTTAACAGGAAATAACGATATGCACTTGAAAAATTTTTCTATGATTCAAGCAAATTCTGGATGGTCATTAGCTCCTGCTTACGACTTATTAAATGTAGCGATTGTTAATCCTGACGATACCGAAGAGTTAGCTTTGACTTTGGCTGGTAAAAAGAAAAAGTTCACGAAAGCACATTTTGAAGAATTCGGACAAAGTCTGGGTCTAACATCTAAACAAATTGAAGGAGTATTTAAACGTTTCCGAAAACATCAAAAAAAAGCAGCTATCTGGATTGAAAACTCATTTTTATCTAATGATCTGAAACCAAATTACCTATCTGTTTTAGAAGAACGTTATGACAGGATTTATGCTAATAGATAATCGAGCTTACATGTTTACAAATACTTTGATTTTGAAATAATTGACTCTATGTCCTTCACTAAAAAGTTCGAACTTTTTCCCTCAGCGCCCACCAAAAGAGAATCTTCATTATTGTAATGTTGATTCTCTTTTTTATTTTCATTTCAAAGCTCCTGATAATATTTACGTACTATACGTCCGCCATTATCTTCTATCCATTGATTTAGGTCTTTTTCAGATTCACGGTCATACTTGGTAACTTGATTCTGATGGATTAATAATTGTTCGATAGAGATTTCATAATAGGATTCTACCAAATGATTTTCATTTTCAGAAGATTGAAATAGTTTCCATTTTACCGCGCCTGAGCGATACCGTTTATTTCTAATTTTTTTGATTTTCTCAATAGACTTTTCTTTATAGTTCTCATCTACTTCATAGGTGATTAGAACCATAACCCAACCACCATTATCTTTTTCTCTTGAAATAGAAAGTTCAGGCAGGTCTGTTGCCATTTTAAAATTACCATCCTTGGCCATATCCAAAGGAAATTTCATAGCGAGAAAACCAATGACAGCACTAGCTACTCCAGCACCATATAGGCCGTATTGCAGACTTGTAAAATCTACCAGACCACCCCAAACAGCACTTCCTATACCCATACTGCCAGACATTGCCATTAGAAAGTACGCCATTCCTCGTGCGCCAAACCATTTTGGAAGAGCGTGATGCGTAGAGGTCATAACACTAGTGAAGGCTAATTGCCAACAAATACCTGCGATAAAACAGAAGGCTAGCGCAACATAAATCGAGCCTGTAAATCCTATTAAGAAAATACTTGCACCCAATAATGCAGAAACTATGAAGGTCAATTTACTAGACCCCAATTTTTTTGTAATGTAATTAGAAAACAAAACACTTGTCACGGCCCCAAGACCAGCAGCACCGAGAAGGTATCCATAAAGATCTGCCGTACCGCTAAACTGCTCTTTTGCTACTAGCGGTAACAAAGCCCACAATGCGGATGTTGGAAAGAAAAAAAGTATCGCACGAATTATACTGTGATATAAGGCTGGCGTGTATCGCAAAAAACGAATAGAATCTCGCATTGCCCAGCTCAATTTCTGATCAGGAAGGCTGTCTTTTGGTTTTTCATACTTCCAAAAAGCGATAACTATTACCACAGCACCAAATGAAATTGCATCTAACCAAAACGGCATATCGATGGCAAATAGTGTAATCAAACTACCTGCCAGAATAGGCCCTAAAGCTCTACTCAGATTGTATGCGATACCTGTAAGATTGACCGCGGTGCGTAGGTGTTTTTTCTGAACCAACTGAGGGGTAAGTGCAGCAAGAACAGGTCTTGAAAATGCGGCACCTACGCCATTAAGAAACGTGAATATTAGAAGTAAACTAACAGAAGCTTTGTCTAAATAAACAAGGTAGGCGAAAATCAAAGTATTTACTATCAGTAAAGACTGAGAGATTATAATAATTTTCTTTTGATTGTAAATATCTCCAAGAGCACCTGTGGGAATCGCAAGGATAAATAATGGAATAAGCGTAGCGGTTTGTACCAAGGATACCATCAAGGCAGATGAATCTAACTCTGTCATTAACCAACTAGAACCAACAGTAAACAACCAAGTTCCCGTATTCGAAATGAAAGTAGCAATCACGAATAATAGGAAGAATGTATTTTTATATGGGCTTGATGGTTTTTTATCTGTCATTGAAACTTTTAATCTTTTAAAAATCTAAGGTAATTTATTCTTCCAACCCAGGTGAACTCAATTCTTCACCATCGCGTGGTAAATCATATTGAATCCATTCATCAGTTAAGTGAATATCCACTGAATCTAATCTTCCAGGGCCAATATTTTTGTAGGAATGTGGGATGTTTGCAGGACCAACCACCATTGCACCTTCTTCAGCTATAAAAGTGTCATCACCTACAGTGAATTCTGCTCGGCCTTTTATGATATGGAACAACTCATCGTAAGGATGAAAATGAAGATTTGGACCTTCACCAATATTGTCTACTGAATAACGGATGACAACACAGTTAACACCATAGTCACCACCTTTAAAAACGCCTTTAGGAGGGGCTTGTTTCTTTATCCATTTATCTTTTTTTATGTGAATTGGTTCTATTCTTGATTTTTTTGGCATATTAAAGTGTTTTTATTGATTATGCAGGCATTGCTGCTATAGCTTCGATTTCAATTTTTGAAAGTTGATAAGCCAGTCTTGGTACAGGCACTAAACTACAGGTCGGTGTGTATAAATGTTTAAACCGTTTATGTAACTCTTCAATAATAATGTTATGCTTATCTTCTGTATGTTCTACCACATAAATGGTAAACTTAACAATGTCTTTAAGCGCACCACCAGCGGCCTTCATTATGGTTTCGACTCCCTCAATAGCATTAATGCATTGCAGTCTAAATTCCTTGGCGTCACCACCGCCTTGTCCAGCAATAAATACTAATTTTTGACCTGCTGGCACAATCCCAAGATGAGAATACGCTAAAGGTGCTGGGTCGTGTACACCATCAGGATTTGATATGGTAAAACTTCTACCGTTATTATTGAGCTCATTTTTCATTGTATTTTTAATTTAAGTGTTTAAATAGTTCAGCCGATGCCAGCTCTGAGGCAAAGTCGTATTGCAAAGCTACAAACCCTTTACTATAGAACTTGTCGTTTTTAAAATAATTTCGAGCACCAAGACGCATAACATCTGAGTCT
Source organism: Aquimarina sp. U1-2 (assembly GCF_017897595.1). Lineage (GTDB taxonomy): Bacteria > Bacteroidota > Bacteroidia > Flavobacteriales > Flavobacteriaceae > Aquimarina. The sequence goes on along the minus strand of NZ_JAGKIK010000001.1, from coordinate 632,753 downwards.
TCAATGTCGGTTTTATAATTTATATCATAAAATAAGGTGTGTCGTACTGTAAGATTGTAAAACAGTGAGGTTGACCATTCTTTATTAATGCCTCCATAGTTAAGAATAGCTTCTATTTTATCGGTTTTATAATCTAAAAAACCAAAATACTTACCATCATTTTGTACAAAACTCGTAAAAGCAAAACAACCGAAGTCTATCGTGGCGTGGCTTGCCTACACCTCATTTTGGTAATGATAGCCCAAATTAATACTATTTCCATCCTTTAAAGAATAGGCTAACAACGCGCCAGGACTTCCAGCTTCATTTGCTTTTATTAGTATCGATATTTTTATTACTTTGATGATTTTCAAGCGCCTTTGCATCGTAATTCACAAAAAGATTTATCCAAACGCTTCTTCCTAAACGGGCAATTATGGGATATAGCAGAAATAAGCCAATCGTAATCGCTATGAATGCGTAAAAAGGTCTAAACCCGATAATGGCGTAGGTAAGTACAAATATGGCAACACCAACAGCGACACCTATACCATAGCTGGTATACATTGCACCGTAAAAAAATGAGGGCTCCATCTGGTACTTCAAATTACAGCTTGAGCACCGCTCATTCATCTCTAAAATCTTTGTTGATTTATAAGAATGAGGCTCTTTGAACATCGATTCTTGATGGCATCTTGGACATTTTCCTGTAAGTATGCTATATATTTTAGAACCCTTGAACATTTTACTTCATTTTAGCTAGCCACACTTTTAGAGAACACGTTAATAACAATGACACCAGCAGTAATTAGAACGATACCTATCAATGCCGGGGCATCTAATTTTTGATCAAAACGGAAATAAGCAATCATTGCGACGAGAACAATTCCTACACCTGCCCAAAATGCATAGGCAACACCTACTGACATTTCACGCAAGACCAACGACAGAAAATAAAATGCACTACAGTAGCCTACAACAGTGATTATGGATGGGATAAGTTTAGAAAATCCATTGCTTTCCTTTAGCGCAGAAGTAGCGATGACTTCGCTTACTATGGCGATAATGAGATAAAACCACTTCATACTTTTTCTTTTGTTAGTTTATTTACCGCACGCTCTAGATCCTTGCGTGACTGTATGATGCTCTTGGCCTTTTTTTCTGGTCCGTAGAAAGCTGTCGCCTCGGTTTTAATTGGAGTAATATCAGTTATACCTATATAACCGAAGCAAGCGGTAATCAAGGGTGAAAGGCAGTTATAAGCTTCGGTTGGTGAGGTATTGTACATCCCGCCGCTTGAGGATATTATTATAGCTTTTTTATTTTTCAATAGACCTTCTTCGCCAGTTTCATCGCTTTTGAAAGTTTTACCCGAAACCATCACATTATCTAAAAATGTTTTGAAACTGGACGGAAATGTAAAATTGTACATCGGTAAACCCACCACGTAAATATCTGCATTTTCCAAACGCTCAATTAGCGTATTGCTTTCTGAAAGCAATTGATGTTGCTTAATGCTCAGCTCATCAACTGGCGTGTGTTGCGCATCCATAAACTGTTGATTGATATGGTTGGGCGTATCAACGCTTAGGTCTAAATAATCTATCTCTACATTGCTCGACTCTTTAATGAGGTCGCAAGTATATTTGGTCAATTGGCGTGAGACAGAGCGGTCGCCTCTTATGCTGGAATCTATGTGTAAAATTTTCATAGTAATACATTTTTTAGTTATTAGCCTTTATTGTTTTAGATGAATTTTTGCTTTGTGTGACATGGTCAATTGAAAAGCGACCACCACTCAAAACAATAAGCCCTGCACAGATGGTAAGAACCAATAGATGGTACTCATAACCTTCCATACCGGCATCGTACTGGCCGTTCCAGTTCATCTGAAAACCAATGGCACTGTGTACGGTAATTATAATTATGCAGAATAAGCCGAACATTGCTATGGCATTTAGCCTTGTGGCCGCGCCCAGGATGAGCATTAATGCGCCTGCGGTTTCGATAAATACGGTAGCATATGCTACTATAGCTGATAATTGCATATAGCCTGTGATGAAGCCTTCAAATTCTGCAAAGCCACTTCCCTGTTTTGTACTACCGTGAATTAAGATGACGATACCTAAAGCTATTCTTGGAATGGATGATGCAAGGTTTTCGTTGGTTTTAAATAGTAAATCTTTCATTGTATTTAATTTGTTTCATTATTTAAAATTCTACTCTTACAAAAATTCCCGGGTCGATTTCAAAGTCCCAATCGTCGCCAAACTGAAAAGTGTTGAGTCCCGCACCAACCTGATATTTCTTCCAACTTATCCCAACACGCAATCGCTGGAAGCTGAAATCGTGACGGTCATTATTAAAGTTGGTTGAGTTCTGTAACTGGCTGAAGAAGCTAATTTTCTCGTCGATAGGGAACTTGTATTGCGCTAAAATATAGAGCTCGTAAAAGGGATTATCTCTTACCTCAGTAGTAAAGTTTGTGGTAATCAAAAACTTCTCAGACGCCTTTGCCCATTGTATTCCAGCTAGAGCACTACCACGTCCTTCTAATATTCTTGCACCTACTACGGGTCCAAAACCCTTCCAGACATTATGGCCTATTACATTATAAGATACAAAGGTGGTTTCTTCGGTATTATATTCTACGATGGCTTCGTTTAAGCTAAAAAGGGTAAGCTTATAATCCTCATTAAGTGGCTTGAAGAACCAGCCTTCCAGAGTAAGATTATCGGCAGTTGTAAATGCCTCAAGAGTAGTTTGTGCATAATTTGCTTTCGCGAAAGCGAAAAACAGACAGAAAAAACCTATTTGTTTTAATTTCATAGCATACAGTTGTTTTGTTTGTTACAAAATTATTATAGTGCCTTAATATTCTATTTATAGTATTTAAGGTAAAAATGGTAAAATTTGAGGTTATCTCCGATACTTATGTGGTGTCGTACCTACTGCTTTTTTGAAATACTTTACAAAATTTGAAGACTCTTCAAAACCCAGTTCTTCGGCAATTATCGTAATAGTTTTATTGGTCTGGTTTAAAAGTGATTGTGCCTTTAAAATTAGATACTCTTGTATAATGGCGTGAGCTGTGCGGTGCGATGCTTTTTTAACAGACTCTGATAAATAAGCGCTACTAACATTTAAAAGCCTGGCATAGTCTGCTATTTTCAATTTATAGTTGGTTTGTGCTTTAATAACATTTTCAAACAAAAATGTTATCTCTTGCGCGCGATTTAAAAAGTTACCTTTAGTACCTGCATCGCTATAAAATTCTTTGACTTTTTCTAATATAATAGTAAGGTAAGAGCGTATGATTATTTGGTTATTTGGGTTGTTTTTAAACTCGAAGAGTAGGTTTTGCATTAAATTAATAATTGTTTCCTGCTGTTTTTCGGTTAAAAAAAGTACTGGCGTCGCGTGAAGATTTAGAAACGGATATCGCTGGTGAAATTCCATTTTGTTCTTTGCTGTACCCAATATGTCGTACTTGAACAGTACCATAAACCCAATAGAGTCCGGGTTAAATCCATTTATCTCCCAGGACGCTATTTGGTAAGGTGTAGTGAAGGATAATACATTGTCTAGGGCGTTGAAATCGGTATTACCAATTTTCATATTGACGTCGTGACCGTAGCCGAAGGACAGTTCAAAAAAGTCCTGCTGATAAGGACCAAACTTGAACGGCTCATTTTTAAAATGGTCTTCTATCCTTAAAATATGTAGTTCTTCGCTGGAAGCGGTTGTAGAAATATTCCAATCTTGAAGGAGGTCTTTTATGTTGTGGTAGAGATTCAATGTGTTACGTTGTTGGTCTGTTTTAGTGATTTAATCTCAAGGTGCGATTAGGCAAGAGAAAACTCAAACCCTTTTCTTAAGAGTGACACAATCTCATCATCAATTTCCTCTGCCGTTGTTACCCTGATATGATGCGCATACTTCTTACCCCAAGGTGCTCGTTTAAAAATACGTTCTGAGGTGAGCTCCTCATCAAAATAAAATTTTATATCTAACACACGTTGCATAGGTTTTACAATAAGCCACGCTTTTTTTGAGGTAAAAACAATACTGTGTTTTGAAACACCTACCTCATTGGGCTCCCATTGTGAGGTTAGTATAAGTAATTTATCAAATGCCAGTACCAAGTCGTCGGGCTTTTTGAGAAAAAGCACTCCCATATCAATTTTTGTACAGGTATGCGATTGATTATCGCTTTTAAAATTGCGTTTGCATTTAGGACATCGCCACATAGCAATTAGATTTTTGCAAAGAGAGCAAAGCATCTCCAGGTTTTAGTATTAATTTATTAACATGTCTCATTTCTTGCCTGTCATCAGAAATTAGATGTATACGCATATTTGTATCATGATGGGTGAATACGCCCTTGTGATTTTTAGAATAGAATCCTATGATGGTAATAACGGGTGATCTTTCTTTACTGGCATTATTCAGACCATTTACGGTATATAAAGCTCTAGGCCCTACAGTGTTTGCATAAACACCTATGTTGCCGTTTAACTCGCCCCGAGCATAAGCTGCAAAAGATTAGTTGCCCTCGTGATTAACATTTACCCATCGTATTTCATCCTGCCTGCTTATCGTATCTATTAACGAATTAAGTGCATCTCCTGTCACACCAAAAATGTGTTTCACTTTTTCATTTTGCAGAATTTAAAGCAATTGTTCTGACACGTTTATAGTATTTTAAAAGTTTATTACTTTGTAATCATATATCTATAACAAAGAGTTCCTTGTTTTTTGATATATGAATTTATCTAGTGTCAACTTATGACACGTGTTCATAAGCAATGCGCCATCCATCATCAGTGTGCACTAGCATCTGAGTGGCATTACGTTGCAAATCAATTGATTCATTATTAGTAAATGTCATCTTCCCCTTTGCGTCAAAAGAGACAAAAGCCCTATTGTCAAATATTTCAGTTTCTATATTGTAGATTTCTAAAATCCCACCTTGTTTTACCATATCCCAAGGTGCAGCAAGTTTAGGCATTACATTTTCATAGCCCTGAACCTTAGTTGGTGCTTCCTTATCTATCATTTTAAAATCAGGGTCAATGATGGTTAAGCTTTTATTCTGCAAATAAACCTGTCGAGCCTCATCAATATTAAAAGGGGAGTCGGCGCTTTTATTCCATAGGTTTTTATACGCGTTTTGAAGCAACTTTTCGATGTTTTGTGTTTCTGAATTTTTCATTTTTATTTATCAAATTGTTTTGAGTTATAGTAAAATTGTTCTCGAATAATCTGACCAGTACAGTGTTGGTATGATCGATGTACGGATTAAGTTAATCAATGATGGGTCTGTGTTTTGAAGATGCTGTAGGACTGAATTCATATCTTTCAACTGCCTTTTAGTTTTTCCCCTTTCTTAGAGAGTTTTACTAGTTCATCTATTCTTTTATTTCTTGTTTTTTCGGTTTTCGACAACTTAAGCCAGCGCAAGGCAAAGCGTTTACTACTGTCATTAATGGCATCAAAAAACTGAAAGGCACCTTCTTTTTCTTTTAAAGCCGTTTTTAAATCATCAGGAATTATGAGTGCATCTACGTCATCCAGAAAATTCCAAAGACCAGATTTCTTACCCTCTTCTATGGACTGATAACCTGCCTCGTGCATTTTGTCCTCATCAATTAATCGCTTTGCTCTTTCTTTATAAGTTTTAGACCAATGCTGGACCTTACGAGGTGTAACAAGTTGCATGGTGCGCTTATCATCTAATTTTAATCGTCTACCATCTATCCATCCAAAACTGAGCAATTCATCAAGAACTTCATCAGTAGAAACATATATTTCTGGCGAGCTTTTTTTGAAAGTTATGAGCCAAATGCTCTCTTTTTGAAAATGGTTTTTCAAAAGCCAATCACGCAATTCTTCCTGCGATTTGATTTCTACTTGTTCAAATCTATCTTTATCCATAGTGTTTAGATTTTTCCTTTCAACCTATCCAACCTCAAATAAGCGTTCATTATATCAGCCTGCAATTCAGCAATAATGATTTCTGCATCGAGCAAGGCGGTTTGAGCATCTCGTATATCAAGGTTGGTAGCCTTACCATTTTTAAAGCGTTCTTCTGTTCTGGTAAAAGCCTCTTGAAAGGTGATGAGGTTTACTCTTTCTCGTTCCAGTTGCGTTTCGAGTATTTGAATTCTATTGACCTCGGTAACAGCATCGGTCAATAATCTAGATTGAAGTTGCTCTTTCTCGATTTCTATGGATTCTTTTTGCAACTCTGCAGAGCGTATGGCCGTACGCGTTTGTGACCCATCAAAGATGTTAAACCGTAAGGTAGCGCCTACCGTATAACCTATATTGGTGATTTCGGCAAGCTGTTGCAGGTCGTTTTCCTGATAAAAGGCACCGTAATTTGCAAATACATCTAGTTGTGGCATTGTTCTGGATTTTGCCAATCCTATTTCATAATCAGAGGTCACAATACCTTGCTCTGCGAGTAATAATTGCGGATTGTTTTTCAATATTTCCTGTTGAATGGAAGGTATATCCTGCAAACCTTGTGGCGCGTACATCACACTTACACGATACTGCTGTTCCGGTTGATAGCCTATAACAAAATTCAAATCCCTAATGAGATTGTTTTTTGTGAGTAGAACCTGGTCAAGTAGCGTTTTATCGCGGTTAAGATTACTCTCGGCATTCAAAACGTCTAAGCCCGTCGCTTTTCCAAACTGCTTTTGGTCTTGTATGCGCTGAATTCTATCGCTGGTAATCTCGATGTTTTGCTTTAACAGTTCTTCACGTCGCTGAAGTTTTGCTATTTCAAGAAACAGAGTAGAAACTTGTACCAGGGTTTGATTAATGGTCACCTGTTGCTGGTAGTGCGCTATTTGATTGGCACTTTCTAAAATCTTATAGCGATACCGACCAGAAAAACCAGCAAAGACTGTATAATCTGCCTGAACGACACCTTGAGCTGTGAGAGCCGCCACACCACTCTCGTCAAAACTTTGTGTCGCCGGTGCTGGCGGTGGCTGGAACGTTCTGATAGTCAAATCAGTTTGATTGTTCGTATAATTACCACTACCTATAAGATGTATAGATGGTAACAGCCCAGCGTTTCCTATGGAATATTGCTCTTCGGCTATTTCAGATTGCTTTCGCTCTATCTGTATAGAAAAGTTGTTTTCTAGCGCTAGTGCCATTGCCTGCTCCAAGGTCAATGATTCTTGTATGGCTGATTCTTGGCTGTATCCCGCTTTCGCGAAAGCGAAAAAGAGTACAACAAGTGCCGTAGGGATAGATATAAATTGATATTTCATTAGTATTCGATTTCATTTTTTTCTTCGGTTAATTCGATATCCAGAGATGCGACAGTTGCCTCTTTATTTCCTCTCAGTTTTTTATGATAGAACAGTTTAAACCCGTTTACTGAAGTGAGTACACTAGGTAAAAAGATAAGCGTAAGTACCATACCGAAGATGAGTCCATAGGATATGGCAATCGCCGTAGGTTTCAGAAACTGAGCACTTACTGAATTGTTCAGTAATAAAGGTGCGAGACCCAAAACGGTAGTTATTGTAGTGAGTACGATAGGTCTAAATCTTGAAATAGCGGCCTCTCTAAGACTGTCTTTAGCCTCTTTTCCTTTTTTGAGGAACTCATTGTAAGTGGACATCAAAACCAGACCGTTGTTAATGAGGATACCCCAGAGCGCAATCATCCCCAGAAATGAGAAAATACTTACGGGTATACCGTGTATAAACGAACCCCAAGCCACGCCCACAAAGGCAAATGGGAGCATTGCGAGTATAGTCATCGTTTTACCAAACGAGCGGTAATTGATGAGAATGAGTGTAATGATTAAGATAAGGATGACCATTGATGGACCACCGCTACTTTCTTGAGTTTCCGAACTTTGTCTAGCCTCACCTTCAAGGGTATACTTGATGTTAGGAAACTTTTCCTTGATTTCTTTTAAGATGGTACCTTCTGCTTCGCTTAGTACCGCTGGGACTGAGGTAGTAAGACTCGCTACATCAGCCTCAACTCGTATTTCTCTAATACCACTCTGATGATTGATACTGCGCACACCCTCGATTTCTCTAAAAGTCGCTACTTCACCTATAGGGATAGATGCACCGGTTGGTAAACGCAAGCGTGCATCCTTCAGCTGGTCTAGGTTTTTTCTATCACTCTCGTCATAGCGTAGCCAGATTTTCACTTCTTCATCGCCACGTTGCAGGCTTTGCGCCTCAAGACCAAAATATCCTTTACGTATTTGGTTAAAAACCTGCCCTTCAGACAACCCTAAGAATTTGGCCTGTGGTTTAAGCACCATTTTCAGTTCTGGCATTCCGGTTTTATCGGTATCTGTGACGTCTTTAAGCTCGTCTTGATTTTTCAGGTAATTGCGCAGCATGGTTTTTGCCTCACGCATATCTTCCAGATTGTTGCCCAGCAAGGCGATAGAAACAGGTTTACCGAAGACCGCGATGCTGCCATATTTCAAATTGGTCGCCTCTGGAATACCGCCAACTTCCTCGCGGATGCGGTCTGCAATTTTAAAGCTGAGGATACCACGTTCATCACCAGGCATCATATAGACATTAATACGACCTTCGTCACTATTGGGTCCGAGGATACGCTCTGTATATTTCACAACGTCAACACTATCCTCACGCTGGTTTGTGTAGTATTTATTGACTTCCCAGATGGCATCTTCAATCCTTTTGAGTTTTTGGTTTGTGATACTATCTGCTGTTCCTAAAGGCAATTCCAGTTGTGCGGTAATGACATCTTGGTCAATAGTAGGGAAGAAGGTACTTTTAATAAGACCACTACCCAAAGCGCTTACGGTCAAGATCAGCGCTAACACCACGCCTACAATTCCTACCCAAGGTAACTTTACTGAAAAATTAATGACACGGTCATAAACTTTGTCCCTGAACCAGAGTAAACTGTTATTTGTCTTTTGAGTAAGTTTCCACGGTTTATCGTTTTTACTTAATGCCTTAGAGCGGGCAATATGCACTGGTAGAATAAACATACTTTCTATAAGCGCGATAACAAGTGTTGCACATACCACAAACGAAATATCACTGAAATAATCACCTAGCTGACCGTCTATAAAAAAGAACAGCGAGAAAGCAAGAGCCGTGGTACTGAGGGATGCTACAATGGCAGGAATAACTTCTATGGTACCTCGCACGGCTGCTTTAAGCGGACTATCGCCATCGGTATATCGCTGGTAAATATTTTCGGCGACCACCACACCATCATCAACAATAATTCCTAAAACGACGATGGTACCAAAAAGCGATACTTGATTAATAGTCAAATCATAAAAGTTGGAAAGCACGAACATCCCAAGCAAAGCGACAGGAATTTTAAACGCTACCCAAAAGGCTACCCGAGGATGTAGAAAGAGACCCAGTACAATGAGTACCAAAAGAATTCCTTGCCAAGCGTTGTTCTTTAGCGTTCCTATAGCTTGATTGAGCGAGATACTTTTATCCTCTACAATTTGCGCTTTAATGTTCTGGTGTGTGGCATTGAAGGTGTTGATATAGTTTGCTACATACTCGGCATTTTCAAGAATGTCTTCCTCACTACGACTGTTAATAGTCATCATTACCGCTTTCTCGCCGTTGAGATATACAGCATCGGGCTTATCGGCAAACTGATCCTTGATGACCGCGATATCGTCTAGCGTAATTATCTTACCATCTGCAGTTGCTTTCACAGGAATATCACGAAGACCACGCGCGGTGTAGGAACGATTGTCCAGTCGCAACAAGATTTCTTTGCTACCTGTTTCAATTTTACCACCAGACGCTTTTAGGTTTGCCTGTTGTATGGCCACGCTAGCTTCGTCAAAAGTGATTTGGTATTTTCTTAGTTCGCTTTCGCGAAAACGCACCTCGATTTCTTCATCAGGAAAACCAGAAATTGCAACTTGTGACAGTTTAGGGGATAGCAAAAGTTCATCCTTAATATTTTTTGCATAGTCCTTTAGTTCTCTCAAACTGTTACTACCCGTAACACCTACGGTCATCGTGTAGTTGACTATTTCTCGTTTGCCTATACTCGGTTTTTCTACGGCATCTGGGAACGTGGTAATGCGGTCTACGGCATTTGTAACGTCTTGTAGAACCTCATTGGGATCTGCGTCGTCTAGAATTTCGACCTCGACACGTCCTAAACTTTCTGATGAAGTCGAGGTCACGCGTCTTATGCCTTTGATTCCGTCTAAATTATCTTCAATTTTATTGATGACTTCTTCTTCTAGCTCTTGTGGTGAGGCACCTCTAAAAACAACACTTACATCTATAAAACTTACTGGCTCTGTAGGCAAGAAGTTTGAGCGCATTTGCAGTACGGTAATGAGCCCTAGAACAACGATTAATCCGACGACGATGTTAGAAATCATCGGTTTCTGGATGAGGTAGGTAATTAGCTTTTTCATCCTACTGTGTAATTTTTAGTCCTGAAACTGGATTATCAAATGTGTTGAGTATGACCTTGTCGCCAGACTCAAGACCCCTTACTGTGATGCTATCTAGCTGTGTGTTGAGCAACTCAACTGGTTTTTTTACAATTACATCATTTTGAAGAATGTGTACTGTTTCATCACGGTAGATCGTTTTCTTCGGAAGGCGTACGGCATTATCATACGTCCTGTTCATAACTTTACCCTGAAGATAAAGCCCAGCCTTAAGCTCTGGATTATCTACCGAAAAGAAGATGGGAATGTTCTGTGTTTGCGCATCAACCACATCGTTGATACGTACGACTTTTGCCTCGTACTCATCGCTGTCTTCGGTAGCGCTGAATGTTACGATATCCCCCTCTTTCAGGTCTTTTGAAACTGCAAAGGAAACTGCGGTCTCAATTTCATAATTATCTCTGCTGATAAAAGTGCCCAAAGGCTGTCCTGGTGATACCAGACCACCTGCATCTACTCTTGTATCTGTAAGTGAACCATCAAACGGTGCAACGATGGTGTATTTACCCAATCGATTTTCTTGTGACTTTATCTGGTAATACGTGTTGTATACGCTATTTGATGTGACAAAATATTTTTCTGAGTCACTTTTTGGTTCAGGAAGTGGCGGTAAGGACTTACTTACATCGTAAGAATTAACATAGCTGAGCCAATTTTGATAGTTATCAGGATAATCTGCCTTCAAATCGGGCATTATACCTGTTAGTATATTAAGAAAGGCATTTTTTTGTGATTGAACGTTGTAGCTAAATTCTGTAGCATTAATGCGTAAAATGACCTGACCTTTTTTAAAGCTATTTCCAGTTTTAAAAGGCTTTGCACCAGAGCCTATACGACCTTGTACCTCTGCAAGAAGGCTAGTTGAGTTAGTAGGTACCACACGACCGGTAATCACGTTAAAATTCTGTATCATCCTGGGATTAACCTCATAAAGACTTAGGTCACTTTTTCTAATAACTTGTACTGAACTTTCAGTTTGTGGATTGTTCTTTGATTCTTGCTCTTTATCGTTATCGCCACCACAAGATGTGAGCAAGATGCAACACGCAAGTAGCGATGCAAATAGAGTTTTAATTTTCATAGGGTTCATTTTTAATTTATTGCGACTATTAGTCATTTTTGAGTTCAAAAAAAAATCTTTTGAGTTATGTTGTTTTATTGGTTTTGAAGTGTAGGCGTATACTTTTTGTTGTTTTCCTTTTAACTGGTTATAAACAGCAGGGCTTAATATAAAGTGTTGTTCAACGAGTTCTTTGTTTTGAACTGCAGCTGCAGAAATAATGATATCTGTTTTATTCTCGTGACATTGTGATAATAATCTAGCGGTAGTATTGAGCACATCACCATGATAGACTAGGTGTTTTACATCGCGACCTATCTCACTCTGCACGACCTCGCCACTATGAATAGCACATTTAAATTTTGGTTGTAGGTGGTATGCATTCGCGAAAGCAGAACTTTGTTCTTCTAAATAGACTTTGAAATCTTTAAAAAGCTGTAGTGCTCTTAAATCGGCATTCTTTGTTTCAGCTTTCCAGGTAATAACGGCTTCATCCCCTACATATTGATAAACTTCAAACGAAGAGACAAAGACCAGCTCGTTGAGCATTCTGAAGCAATCCCGTAATAGCTTAGCATAATCTTTACCACTCAGTTGCTCGGCTAGACTAGTAGCGTCATTCAGGTCAATGAACATAAAACCACGGTCGACTAACTTTGGCTTCATAGAGTTTCCCATTGATTGTGCCATCAATCGGAAAACATTACCCGAACGACGCTCTAGATTTGAAATAAAAAACATTAGCGTACTTACCATTGCGAAATAGAAGGTAAGCGCACCAAAATATGAGTTGCTCATTACGTTTAGCAGTCCTTCAATTATCCAAATTTTCTTTATGACAAAGTGGAAACCAAAAAGGATTAATGAGGCGAAATAAAAGACTATCACAGACAAAACAATAAGCACTAGACCTCTAAAAGCATTAGAATAGCCCCATTTAAGCAATTGATTGCCAAAATTTTTATAGGTAATACTAAATGCAGAAATAATTATCAATGCGCCATTTGTAATTGCAACAAACTCAAGAAAGCTAACGCCACGCACCATCGCTTGATTTATTGAAGAAATACCAATGAGCAAAGTGATTATAAAAAATATATTCGTCGCTACTTGTGCGATTAAGGAAATGATAATATGGTTCTTGAGTCGTTTCATATCATGCTACAGAAATGGCTTTCATAATAAATTTGTTGAGCGGCTGTAGTGTCACAAAAGCTTCTTCTACATAATCTACAAAGTCATCACTTACAACAAGTTCTTGAGTTAGTTTTACTTGTGCCGTGAGGTTGTTATAGCGTAATAACTCGATGTGCTTGTGGTCATTGCTATAGTTACGCGGTGATGTCTTCAGCTTATCGGGGTCATGTGCCAGACCACCGAAGAAATCTTGAAATTTCTTATCTTCTAATATGTCCCTAAGTTCTTCACCATCATAATCGATAGCTTCTCTTACTTGTTTAAGTACTTTCTTTTCTGGTCGCCACAACCCACCACCGATGAAGGAATGACCAACGCCGACAGAAATATATATACGTGCGAAAGCGTCACCCTTATTTATAGGAGAACAGCTAAAGTGGTCTTTATAGATAGGTTTATTGGGGTGAAACTGACGGTTGTTTGTAATACGCATAAGCGTGTCTTTTGGCTTGAAATTCTGGAAGTAGTTATCGTGTTTGACCAGTTTATCAAGGATTAAATCCACTTCTTCAATCCATCTTTCTTTTGCCGTATGGTAGCGCTCACGATTTTCATCCATCCATTCCTTTGAGTTGTTATTACTCAAATCCCTTAAAAACCTAAATATATATTCTTTTTGTACCATAACTTATAATGACTGTAAGTCATATTAATTAAAAAAAATTATGCTCCCATCCCTTTAATCATAACGTCTACATAGGCTTCCATCAGTTGCTTTTGTGTAATCTCGTCGTTGTTTTCTATAAATATTCTTTTTGCGTCGAGAAACTGCATTACGCCCATACAAGAACCCCAAGTCATATAATTTGCGACAAGCGGTTCGATATCCTTTCTTATATGTCCTTTTTCCTGTTGAGAGGCAATATGACTTGAATACCAATTTGTAAGCTTATTGCTAATTTCGAGATAAGCGTCAGAGATGGTAAGAAACTCGGGTCTTTCCATATAGACCAAAAGTTCAAAATATCTACTCTGGTCTTGGCCAAAATAGTAACAAGACATAATCACTGCTCTCGTTTTTTCTATACCCTCAGGACTGTTTCTCTCACTTAACTTGAAATAGTTAAGCAACTGATTAAGTGCCTTAATGCTTACTTCTGCCAGCACATCATCTTTAGTTTCAAAATATTTATAGACTGTTCCTTTTGCAATACCTAAGGATTCAATAACCTTGTCAATAGTAAAATCATTTACACCTACGCGTTGCAGTACAGCATCTGCTGCCATTACAATTTGTTCACGACGTTCTAATGGGCTAAGATGTTTACGAGTTGTAGTCTTCATTCGTTGACTTAAGGTCATTTTTATGCAAAGTAAACTAATAATTAATTATTGTTTGATCTTTTTAACTAAATTTTAAACAAGTTCAAAACCTTCCTCATTTTACTATTCAATCAAAATCTTTTAATTAATCAGTTTTTGAGAAAGCGAGGCTACATAAAATAATCATTATAGAAGCCGCGTAGAAGAATAGAAATAGACATTAAGGTAATAATCCACATATTTATAGAGGTCAGCCCATTGGAATACTAATTTTTTTTCACGGTCTTCGCAAACCCCTACAAGAGTGGGGTTTATATCGGTTATCGCATCCAAATGGTCGAAGGTTGTTTATCGTAGCGTGGTAACTGAAAAAGTATGATATCTTTTCATTGCGATGTCGTCACAAAATGAGGTTTAGTGGGTACTTTTTAATAAAAATAAGGCACATTAAAGAATGGTCTTTTTAAAGGTGATTCTGGTTAATGCCTAAGGCGAGTATGCTCGTAACTTTGTAGTATAAAATTTAAGCACAATGAAAACTTTACAATCACGCAGTATAAAAGCTACACTCATTTTTATGATAGTAACGAGCGTACAAACCTTAAGGTCTCAAGAATTAATCGCGTATTCAGCGCCTAATTTTGAAAGAGTTTCGGTAACCAAGGTTAAATCGGAGCGTTCTAAAAGCACCATAGCATTATTATCAATTATAGATGACGGTGAATTTAATTATCGAAATGCTTTAAGAGCATCTCGTAAAAACAAAAAACTTTATTACGACAAAGGTGTTATAAACAGCGAAACGCAAATGCTTAAAACTTTAAAAAGGGCTGCGCGAAAATCAGATGATTTTCAGGCTTTCAACCATTTTTTGAAAAAAGAGAATCTTCCGTTGCTAAATGGTCTTACTATCTCAGAGCAATTAGAAGTTTATGAACGCTTTAGAGCTTCTACGTTTCAAGGGTATTTGGACCAATTGGAAAATGACGGCGTTGTCTTTTTCTGAAAAACAAAATTACAATTCGATTAAATTTTTAAATGTAGCTTTTAGGAGTTTAAGCCAAAGTTAGTAATGATATCAAATCAGCAAGCTTTTATTAAAAGTACTATTGCTCTATTAAAAATTTTCTGCGGTATCGAATTGTTGTAGAAAAACTATTTTATCGAAATAATCTTAGACACTATTTTCAATTTTTTTTGAATTCCGCTTACCTCAGGAAGATGAGCCTGATTTGAGAGCTTTACGAGAATCATACATTCTTACTAAATTATATATAAAAAATGAAAGAAAAGTTATCGTTATCCCGTTATAAAATCGGGATAAAGTTATGTTTGGTATCGATGTAATAAGTTGGCAACAATCAAAACTAGAGCGAACAATTTATTTTTATTTATCAAAGTTTAGCTATTTTCTATAATTTAATTCTATATATTTGTAATTAGTTACGTATTTAATAACATATATAAATGAATTTTGAAGAAATTGGTGAAATGGCACTAGGAAGCCGATTACGATATTTAAGTACAAAGGTTACGGAGGATGCCGAAAAAATCTATAACGCTTACGAGATACAACTAAAACCAAAATGGTTTCCAGTGTTCTATTTTTTATCTAATCAAGAAAAGGGAAAACCCATTACTTCCATAGCAAATGCTATTGGACATTCGCATCCATCGGTTATCAAAATCGTACATGAAATGTCAAAAGCAGAATTGGTAACCGAGCAAAAAGACCCTCTTGATGGACGCAAAAACAACATTCTATTAACTAAAAAAGGAATGGAAGTAACCTCAAAAATAGCGGAACAATACAAAGACGTTGAATCTGCCATAAAAAATATGCTGAAACAAACAAAGCACAATATTTGGCTGGCTATTCAAGAGTTTGAATACTTGCTTGAAGAAAAATCTATACTAACGAGAGTATTGGAAGAAAAAAAACTGAGAGAATCATCTGATGTTGTCATTCTTGAATTCTTGCCAGAACACCATTCCGCTTTTCGAGAACTCAACGAACAATGGATTACACGATATTTTAAACTCGAAGATGCAGACAGAAAAGCCTTAGACGACCCACAAAGTCATATATTAGACAAAGGCGGAAAAATTCTGGTAGCAGTACAGAATGACGTTGTACTTGGCGTTTGTGCATTACTCAAAATGCAAGATGTCAAATATGATTATGAATTGGCAAAAATGGCGGTTTCCCCGAAAGCAAGAGGTAAAGGAATTGGCCATTTGTTGGGAAAATCAATCATAGAAAAAGCCAAAGAACTTAATGCTTCTGACTTGTATTTGGAAAGCAATACTATCTTAAAACCTGCTATAACATTGTATGAAAAATTAGGGTTCAAAAAAGTCTCTGGACATTATACACCATACGAAAGATGTAACATTCAAATGGAACTCACATTAAACTAATTTCAAAATGACTTTTCAAAATAAAATAGCAATTGTAATCAAGAATGATTTGTTGGATTGGCAAAAACTGAATGTAGCATCATTTTTAGCAAGTTCAGTAGCAATAAAGTTCCCTGAAACTCACGGAAAATCTTTTATTAACGCTTCAAATTCTGAATTCCTACCTTTTATCAAGCAACCTATAACCATTTACAAAGCCGATGATCAACCTCAAATACAAAGAGCATTCAACCGAGCAAGACAAAGAGAACTAAACATAGGAGTATATACGAATCGGTTTTTTGGAACAAAAAATGAAGATGAAAATCATATTGAAATTGGAAAGACTTCAGACGAAAATCAAGAACTCGTAGGCATTATAATTTATGGCGAAAATATGAAGGTGAACAAAGCGCTGAATGGATTAAAATATCACAATTAAAACCACTAAACAAGCGAATTAAGTTCGGAATGAGACTTACTTCAATGAAAAAATAACTGTTGTCGACAGCGTATAACGCCAATTGTGCTGAAGTGTAATGCTAATGGAAACTCGGAAAATGATACAAAAATCCCATTTTTTAATTAAATTTCAGGAAATATGACCACATCTGACTTTGTAGAATCCCGTTCCCTGCAAGCTAAAAAAACATTCAGAAATGAAATTAAACGAAATTGAAATAAAGACTACCAATCTTAATGATATTGGCAATTTCTATCAAAATACATTAGAACTACCAATTGAGAGAATTGATAAAAATTCAATCAAAGTTATCATAGGACAATCTACTTTGAAGATAATTGAGGATACGGAAAAATCTGAACCGATATATCATTTGGCTTTCAATATTCCGAAGAACAAGTTACAAGAGGCAATTAGTTGGTCAAGCGATAAAATCCAATTAATAAAAAAAGAGGATGAGGTATTGATTGCCAATTTTGAAACCTGGAATGCTAACTCGGTCTATTTCTTTGACACAGATGGAAATGTATTAGAATTTATAGCAAGACAAGATTTGAACAACGAAGAGTCAAACGAATTTAATAGCAATCAAATTTTAAACATTAGCGAAATAGGAATAGTGCAAACCAAGCCAGACGAATATGGAAAGGAGTTGATTGAAAAATTCGATCTAAAACTCTTTGAGAAAAATCAAAATAGCGAATTGTTCACAGCAGTTGGTGATGATCATGGTTTGCTGATTATTGTGAAGAATAATCGAAATTGGTTTCCGACAGAAATCCCAGCAACAAGTAATTGGACAAATATTACGCTAACCGAATCAGACAAAGAAACAACTATTAAAATAAGAAAATAAAGTAATAAGGTAATTAATGTATTAAAATAATAGCGGTTTAATCACTTGATTGAAATGAATTAATAAGAAAAGGTTGGTAATAAACCAAAAAGTTAGGCACAAAATCCCAACTGTTCATAGACGAGGACCTTTAGGGGGTGTCATTTTGAAAATGAAAAACGAAAAATTATCTCTTCAACGTAAGCAATTACTGCAATCGCAGGGCGATGTAAATACGAAGATTTACTTTGTAGAAGAAGGCTTGCTGCGAAGCTATTTAATAGATAGTAACGGAAAGGAGCACACCTATATGTTCAGCCCTTCTGGTTGGTACATAGGAGATAGCAATCCGCCTGAAACTAAATGTCAATTATTTATTGAAGCACTAGAGCCATCTGTGGTTATCCCGCTTGATAAGCAAGTAGCATTAGAACAACAGGAAAAAATGACACTGGTTAATCGAATTGCCCGATTGCAGGAACGCGTTTTAATGCTAATGAGCTCATCCATTATAGATAGATACCATCACTTCCTAGAATTATATCCAGACTTATCCCAAAGAGTTCCCCAACATATGATTGCTTCTTATTTAGGTGTAACACCTGAGGCACTTAGTAAAGTTAAAGGAGATACCATTAGAAATAGAAAATCTTAATATTTATTAATGTTTTTGACCATTTGTATGCTGAAATTTGCCTTCTACAAATTCAAAAACAGAAATAATGAACATTATACTTACAGGGGGCTATTCTGGTATCGGATTAGAGCTACTTAAAAAATTAATTGAGTATCTAGTCAACCGAAAAGTAGTTGCGTAAAACACGATATGTTGATTATAAAATAACCTCAAAAAAACCGTCCTACCTTAAACGCTGCAAACGTATGCGTATCGCTTGAGTTGAGCGCACCCGTGGTAAAATGGTAGTTCAACAATAACTTCCAGTTGTTTTTTTGAAAGCCAAAGCCAGCAGAGGCGTTAAAGATAAAGTTGTTCATCGCATCAAAGTCAAAAAAATCATCATCTTCAAAAATGTTGCCTTGTACCGTACCATCAAAAGCAGAAATGCAATAACCTACGGCACCATCAAAATAAAATTCGGTATCAGAATTTATGAGACCGCTGTTCGAAGCTATAGATTGTGTGATAGGTTTTAACTTCCCTAAACGAAAATGTAACATAGGGTGTACATTGGTATGTATTGCTCCTATCGACACTTTTACATCACCATACACATCAAAATTAGTTGCTCTATAAAGCGATTGTATCCATTGCCCGAGTAGGTTAAAGGCCAGTGTATTTTCCAACTGTTGGTTCCAGCCTTGCAGCTTCTCATCGCCTATAATACCGTGAAACCAGTTCTGTATTTCCCCAGCCTGTGATTGAGGCCCTAAAATTCCTAAATCTACACCCAAAGTAATGATGTAGTTTTCATAATACGAAGCAATACTGTAGTTGAGGTAGCTTAGTCCGGCATACGGCCGCTCTTCGGTGGGGATGGCTTCACCTGTTCGTTCGTTATACTCAGGAGTATAAGCTTCAATATTTAATGAAACGGAATGAATTGCCGTTTTTCTAGTAGTAAACCAGCTGGATAAAAATTTGGCGTCGGGTTGAATCCATTTAAAATCTGCATTTAATCCGTAAGAGTAGTATCGGTCTGTACTGTCAAAAAAGACTAAAAAATCATTGTCGTGCCCTAAAGTGAGTACATACTTAGGTGATTGTTCTTTATGTAAAGACACTTGTGCAGAACCTATTTCTAAATTGGCAAACATACAGAGCAAAGTCGCCATAAAAAGTTGAATGGTCTTTGTGAATCGTTTCATTATTTTTTGTCGTTTTTTTTGAATGTAGAGCTTTCGCGAAAGCATAACTCATCTATGCGAAAAAGCCACTTACTTAAAAGCAGCTTGCAAGATAAATACCTCTTTTCGTTTAGGTTCTTAAGAAACTCTTTTAGAAGCGATAGCCTACCATAAGTTGAAAAACCCCATTTCTAAGATCATCATTTCCCAAACCATCATTAAGATCGGTTACCCCGATGTTGTATCGTATATCGGCCAATAGCCCGAAGTCAAATTGGTATCCCAAAACAATGGGGATGCTAAGGTCAAAAGTTTTCAAGTCATCTTTAATGTCGGTCTCTTGGTTCCCATTTTCAAAATCGGCATTAAGCAAAAAACCAAACTGAGGGCCAGTCTGCCCGTAGAAACCATCTACGAAGTAATACTTTGCCGTAAGCGGAAAATTGAGATAATTGAGCTTGAATTTAGCGTCGTCGCTATTCTCAATTTCTGCACCTTGTGAAGAGAATAACGCGTCTAACTGCACCGAAAATTGATCTGTTATCGTTAGCTCGCCAAAAATACCTGCTGAAAAGCCATACTTTACTTCGGTATCCTCCAGGTCGCCAGTAAAGTTGGCAGCATTAAGCCCTGCTCGTACGCCATAATGAAAATCTTGTGCTACCATGGCAGTTGTACACAAAATTAGAATGATTAAGGTTGTTGATTTTCTCATTTTTTTGATTGTTTTTAGGGTTTAACTTTAGTACAAAGTTCTATAGAAGTGTTACTTGAGAATGGTCATTTTTTATGGTTTTATGGTCATTTTTGTGGCATATTATTTTTTTACATCAATTTTAACGGTTCACAAAATATCACCTCGAATCAATTTTGATTCGTCACTTTTTAAGGTAAGCGTAGCACTTTTTGAAGGATAAATAGCAACATAAAAAAGGTCACTTCTTGTAAAAAAGATGACTTTAACAGAGGTAAATCAGAAAAAACGATTACTTGCTTTTCTGATTGAAGTAAACAATAAGCGACTGTCTATTTACTTAAGCATTTCCAAAAAAAACTTACTATAATCCCTTTAATTCCTACCACATAATAGGCTCTATTTGAAGGTACCTTTACATAGAATTTAAAAACGAAATATTGTGAAACGAACGTAAATTTTCATCATTTTAAATGAACACAATGAAATGATTGAAATTTATGTGAGTTCCTGAATTCATTCAAAAAATTTTTGAACATTCAGAAATCGAAAAATTTTAAACGTATGAAAACTTCAAAAACTCAAGACCTTATATCTATAAGCCTTATCATTATTTTTATGATTGTAGCCGTAAAAGCCTATTCACAAACCAAAGACGCTATCCTTTTTCAGAACCAGGTGATCACCCAGGTGATACACAAGGGAGAAATGCAGGCCACAGAAACGACCATTACCGAACTGGTAATATTTAAAGAAGCGATAGACAATCAGCAGTTTCCTTTTGAAATTGATAAGGAAGTGCTGAAAAACCTAGCTAAGTCCGAAAGCCGACAAGATAGGAAAGTGTTGGTGTCCGAAAAACCCTTACTGTTAAGGTAGGTTCCTGTAACCCCTCAACAAATACTGCGTGTTATTTTTTGACATGGTAAAAGATTCAATTATGGTTCCATTCCAGTTCTGATGAACTCTTTTTACTAGAGTAGTTTATTTCTCTAAGGTAGTTGTGGTAGCATTTTAAGGATGAGCATTGGCCCAGATCGAGCCATTTTTAAAGTATTCTTTTTTCCATATCGGAACCATTTCTTTAAGTGTGTCTATAATATATTTGGTGGCGGCTATAGCATCTGCTCTATGGGTAGAGCACGTACCCACAAACACAACGGTTTCTCCTACAACCTTTGTAGATAAACAGTGCCAGAGTATTACTTTTTTAAGGTTGAATTCGCTTAGTGCTACGTCTGAAATTTTAGCCATTTCCTTAATAGCCATTTGCTCATAGCTTTCAAAAAACAATTTTTTTACTTCAAAGCTGCCACTCATACTAGGTACTGTTCCTATAAAAATAGACTGTGCGCTTGCTTCTGAGTTTTCCAACTGTTCTATGGCTTTAGCAATGTTAATGGTGTTGACCAGTTGTATGGATTGGTTTTTTTTCTCAACCGCCGCTAACGGGCGGAATGATTGCGATTTCGTCATCCAGATATAAGTTTTGATGGTTATCTGCGTATTCTTGATTTACAGCAATACTGTAAGTGCCTATCGTGCTCATTTTGGGATATTGTTTATTCAAAAATTCTTTCAAATCACTTACGGTCATCGGTTTATCTACATTCAATGTTAATGTTGACTCACCTATAATATCCTTTGATATTCCAAATGTTTTAACTCTCATACTTTTGCTCGCACTACCGTAAGGTTCGTTATAATCGTAAATGTAGATTTGTGGCTTCACTTTATTATGTCACTTTTTCTATATTTTCTGTCACTCCTTATATATGATGAAAATGTTCTTTTTGTGCCCTCTAACCTGAGAAAAGTGTCATAACTAAGCATTTGTATATGGTTATCTTTAATTTTAAACCCGGATTGTACATTAGAACTTCGTTATGAGACTTTTAATGCATAATCTGAATTAATCAAATAGAATGGGTACGCTATAGATCATTATTTTTTTTATACTTAAGAATAATGAATGCAGTTTTTTGTCTGTAGCGTACAATAATTGAAATTTTAATTTAATGCAGGAACAATCTATTGCTTACTATGATACCATAGCCGATTTACTCAAAGGTTTGAAAACGGTACGTGCTAAACATCTGCATTTTCATATTCACAGATTAGAAGATGCACCGGATAGCCAACTTAATCATACCGGACTTTACCGCAGTAGTACCTATGTAGTTATTCTCTTAAAGGAAGGAACAGCTACGTATAAAATAGGATTGCATGATTATACAATGTGCCGTGGTTCTCTATATTTTTTGGGGCCAAGGCATTTACGACATTATCATCGAGATACCAATAATTGGGAAGGTTTTGTATGTCTGTTCTCTGATGATTTTACCACAGAAATCAAATTGACAACGCATTACAGCGATTATCCTTATTATTCTTTAGAAGGACAGCAAAAGTTTCAACTTAATGATTCGCAATTAGAAGTCTTTTTAAACTATTTTAAACAGTTGTACGAGTATTACCAACGCAACTCTATAAATTGTTGTTGGCATCAGTTGCATATTATATTAGAAGAAGCAGGCGTGGTGTGCAAATACAAATTAGATAATTCTCCTAAGGATGCCGATAACGAATTGGTGATCAACTTTAATTCGGCATTAGAACATCATTTTTATGAATTAGTATCAGATAAAATTGAACATTTGTTTTCGGTTAAAGATTATGCTGAAAAACTTTTTGTACACCCTAATCATTTGAGTGATGTACTAAGAAAAATGACGGGTCGGTCTGCCAGGCAACTTATTACAGAGCGGCTAATCCTTGAGGCAAAGTCGTTGCTTAAAAATAGTAGGATAAGTATTACCCAGGTGGCTTACATTTTAAAGTTTTCTGACACCAGTTACTTTACTAAATTTTTCAAGAAACATACAGGTATGACGCCTTCAGAATTTATGGCGCAATAAGAAATTTGAAAAATAGTCTAAAAAGCTCAGTTTGTGTATAGAAAAATTTTCGCGAAAGCGCTATTCCCAAAATGTAATGAGTTCATCCTAATTAAAAATTTTTAGTATTTTTTTCTTTTAAATGTGAAATCTTGACTACCGATTTAGTAGCGAGTACTTATTTAGTATTGAAAGAAAAAGATCAAAAAAAATTAGAAAGGCTTATCGCCATTATAGACCGCTGTCATACGCCCAAGAAATTAACTCCTACATTTCTTGCAGAGGCATTCAATGTATCTAAACGAACTATATATAGAGATATTAACACACTTCAGAAGGCAAATATTCCGATACTTATCAATAAAGAACAGGGAGTATATTTAGCAAATTCACTAGATGTTTTTGTATCTGATCTCAGTGAAGAAGAAATTCGTGCCCTTTACATAAGTAAGCTCCATATAAAATGCCATTCCCCTGAGTATTATCAGGACTTTGACAATGCTGTGAAAAAGCTGTTCGAAAATCTTCCATTATCCATTCAGACCTCCATAAGGGATATAGTGCATCGCTAATATTCATAAGTATTTGCTAAATTTTCAATGTTGTGACAATACGTTGTCACGATGTACTTTTATATTAAGCCAAACTAAAAAAATGAATGGTATGAAAACTCAATTATTAGAAATTACAACAGTCAAAGAACTTTACCTTACGCAGGTAGAAGATATGAGCAATGGATGCGAAAAATCACGTTCATCAATACAGAAAATTAAAGATAAAGCTCAAGACAAAGAAGTCAAAGAATTTGTTGGCATTGCATTGAGCGCAATGGACAAAGCTTTGGAGATTTTTGACGGAATATTTGAAAACCATAACCGGCATTTCGACAATACCCAGAACAAAGCACTTACGGCATTGGGCGCTGAAGCTGAGGCATTGGTCTTAGAACAGGACTACGAAAAATCACAACTCAGGGATTTAGCCATTATCAGTAAACTACGTAACCTTATACATTATCCTATTGCTGGTTTTGAAACCTTTATTACGTTGGCCAAACATATGGGGCTTGAAGAAGATCTCAGCTTACTTCAAAAAGATGGCAAATCAGTAATTTCTAACGATGATGCCATCAAACAAATGCGTGATATGGAACAACGTTTATTAAGTGAGTTGTCATAGGTATGGTACAGAAAGAATATATTTTTCGGTTTTTAAGGGATCTAAGTAATAACAACGCTAAAGATTGGATGGATAAAAACCGTGAGCGTTACCACACAGCCAAAGAGAGATGGCTCAAAGAAGTGTCTCTTATTCTGGAACGACTCGAGGAACGCGATTCTTACTTTGAGCAATTTAAACCCAAAGACACAATAATGAGAATCAATAACAATAGGCGTTTTCAACCGGATAAACCTATCTACAAAGATTATTTTACCTGCTCGCCGATGACCAAAGAAAGCAAAATTTCCAAAATACATATTTCTGTGGGTGTTGGTGGTTGTTTTATCGGTGGCGGACTGCATCGACCAGACAACAATACACTTAAAAAGGTAAGAGATGCTATTGATTACGATGGCGAAAAGCTTCAAAACATTATCGAAGAAAAAGATTTTCAAAAACATTTTGGAGGATTAGCAGAAGATGATCAAAAATTAAAAACATCACCTCGCGGATACAGCGATGATCACGAGCACATAGAACTACTTCGATACAAAAATATTTTAGCAAAAGCAGATATTACCCAAGAGCTTGTAGCCAGCGATGATTTTGTAGACTTTGTAGAAGACACATATCTCAAACTACAACCGCTTAATGAATATTTAGAAAGGGCAATTTCCTAACAGGTAAAGAGTACCTATCAATTAAAGGGAGTCGTTGTATTTATTTATGAATTCTTTGTAAAGTACTGCCTTAAAAAAGTGTTTTCTCAAGTTATAATCATCATATCAAGAAATTCCCTTATGGAAAGGTCAAACGCCAAAATTACATATATAACTCAGGTTTTGAATCGAGGATATACTGTTGTCAAAACCAGTATAGCAATATCATTACTATTTTTATTTTCCCACGGTCTTAGAGAATTATGGATTTGGTATTTGAATCGTAGAAAAAAAGCAGGTAAGCCCATTTTTGTAGATAAGTTTGTTTTTGCGAAAAAATTACCGGAGGATCTGAAGAAGAAAAATCACAATAAGCCTATACCGGCTGCACCTGTGGTACCTCATAGGTTTAAGGCTAGACAAATGAGGAAAGCTGAATATCCAGAGCCTAATTATGTTTTAAAATACGACGAAGAACCATTACCAGGTAAAGTATTATCAGGCATGGGTGAAACTGAATTTAGACCAGTTAAGAAATTCTATCACAATGGGTATTCTCACACGTATGGTGCAATGGAATTATTGTTTGTAATGTCTACACCTAAAAAAGCTTTGAGATCAGTTTTAAAGGCTTCTTGGTATAATAACTTTAAAAATGGAGCTGTTTCTTTGAGAAAAGTTGAAATCGATGATCCAAGTTTCTATTCAAAAGAAATTAAGCGAATAGGAATTGAAGCAGGTGCTTCGGCAATTGGGTGTACCAAAGTAACTAAGGAAGCTGTCTATGAAGGCGTAGAAGATTATTTACCTAATGCGGTGTCCTTAGCAGCACCAATGGATCGTGAGACAATGCTCACCATACCTTCTAACGATAGTGGTGCCGCAATTATTGAAGGCTATGTAGATGTAGGTAAAGCTGCAAACAAAGTGGCAAAGTATATAAGAAGCCTAGGTTATAATGCAGAAGCCAACACAAATTTGATGAATGCAACAACAAAGGTTCTTCATATTCCTATAGCCGTAAATGCCGGGTTGGGACAGATGGGGCGTCATACCTCACTAATTACCAGGGAGCATGGGGCAAATGTAAGGCTTGCAACTGTATTAACAGATATGCCGCTAGAATATGATAAGCCTCAAGATATAGGTGTTGAAGATGTATGTGTCAATTGTAGGATTTGCGTAGAGAACTGCCCTCCACAGGCTATTTATCCAGAAAAGCAAATGGTTAGGGGTACGGAAAAATACCATTTAGATTTTGATCGATGTATGCCTTACTTTAACGAAAAAGATACCTGTGGTATTTGTATCACCGTTTGTCCTTGGAGTGAGACGAACAACGGGAATCTTCTCTCTCAGCTACAAATGCATAGAAAAGCAGTTAAAAAAAGTTATCCTGAACTGCTGCCGAGTGAAAAAAGATTGGTGCGGAAAAGTAACAAGCAACAATTCTATATTGATACCAAGAAGGAAAAAATTGAGGATTACTGGCAAGCAGTTAAGGTTAAACGAATCAAAAAATTTAAAGGTGATATCATAGGGCTTGAGCTTACTGCCAGAGATGAAAGTGTAGTATTGCCGAGATGGGCAGCTGGGGCTCATACAGAAATAAAGTTGCCAAGTGGTAAAATACGGGCATATTCCTTATCAAATCCATCTGGCGACCACAACGATTATAGGTTTGGAATAAAAGCAGAACAGAAAGGAAATGGTGGTTCTTTAGAAATTGCAACACTTCAAGTAGGTGATGTATTACAAGTCAATAGGCCAGGTAATAACTTTCCACTTCGTATTCATCACGATTTTTACTATCTGGTCGCAGGCGGTATTGGTATCACACCATTGGTTCCTATGGCACATAAACTTGCGGAACTAAATAAATCTTTTGCGGTGCATTATGCAGTAAAAAAAGAAAATAAAGATCTTTATGCTGATGAGTTGAGGTCGCTAGCCGGGGATAACCTTTTTATTCATAATGAGCGTGGCTGGATAAAAACAGCATTTACAGATGCACCAGAAAATTCTGCAATTTATACGTGTGGTCCTTCTTCTTTAATGGATGATGTAAAAGCCGCTGGCGAAAATTGTGGTATTAATGTAAATTCCATTTATAGTGAGGACTTTGGATCTACCATAGACGATAAAAAATTCAATATAGTTTTGGCATCATCAGGAGAAAAAATACCTGTGTTACCGGGCGAAACGATTACCAGAGCACTCGATCGCCATGGTATTTTTACACCAGTTTCTTGCGGTTATGGTATTTGTGGAGTTTGTACTGTCGACGTGCTTGAGGGTGAACCTGATGCTAGAGATAGAATACTTACTTCAGAAGATAAGCATATGAAAATTACACTTTGCTGCTCTAGAAGTAAAACCAAAGACCTTACTATCGATTTGTAAACAAGGGTCAATAAGGTATAATTTGTAAGTAAAACGAATAAAGTAGCAAAAGCATCCTATTGACGGAATAGCCTCAAATTCCTATGAACAAAACTAGGACTGCTTTTAACCAATAAACCGTCCAATTTTATTTTTGGTTCTATGTTGAAGCTTTAATCAGTTTGGTAGAGTTATAATTTGTATTCATAGGTTTTGACTTCTTTAATGCTTTTCTGCGGAATGTAGGAGTTTTACCATGTACCCAGATGCTTGAATTGGCAAACGTTCTCAATCCTGTAGTGTGATAATAGGGTTTCTCGATGTATCATCATTTTTGATCAGTTCTACAAACTTCTTTTGTACATTTTCACAAAAATAAACAGAATTGTGTGTACAATTTTTCATAAGAACAGGGTCAAAAGCGACTACACTAATATTTTCGCTTTGTGTTTCTTTGGCTAAAAGAACTGTCAACATATTTAAAGCAGCCTTCGCCGAAGAGTAGGCTATCATTTTGTAGGAGGCGTAGGGAAAATTTTGGTCTTGTATTTTTTCAATATCACCAAGGGTACTAGTAATGTTAACAATAATTCCCTTACGGCTGCGCTTTAGTAAATCGTGGAAAGTTTGCACTACACGAATTACCGAGAAGAAATTTGCTTCGTAAAGTTCCTTAATTTCATTCAGTTTTACTGCGTCTATATCTTGTCCAAAACCGTTGGCTATTTCGGCATTATTGATAAGCACATCTAACTTTCCGTATTTCTTTTTGATATAGGCATAAAGAGGTTGTAAGCGTTCACTTGTAGAGAAATCACTTTCTATGACAAAAATTGATTGTTCATTAAAAAATTCATTCTTTAGTGTATGAAAGCTATTGATTTCTGTAGCAAGAATAACATCAAACCCTTCTTGTTGAAGAATACGAGAAAATTTTTTTCCCATTCCGTTTCCACCTTCCGTGACTAATGCAACTTTATTCCTTTTCATATTCCTATGCTTTATAATTACACCACAAAGGTACCGTGTTATACAGTCAATAAATAACCACTTTGTAATACATAATGATATAAATGTTATCAACTATAGTTGATTCAGGATAATGAATGATAAAATGAAGTAAGTCAATTTTAAAATCTACTGAGCTTG
This sequence comes from Aquimarina sp. U1-2, assembly GCF_017897595.1. Taxonomy (GTDB): domain Bacteria; phylum Bacteroidota; class Bacteroidia; order Flavobacteriales; family Flavobacteriaceae; genus Aquimarina. The sequence continues at coordinate 604,328 of NZ_JAGKIK010000001.1, read as the reverse complement.
TCTAAATTTATTGGGTGTGGTACCGCTTAGTTTTTTAAAAAAACGAGTAAAATGAGTAGGCTCCTGAAAGTTTAATTGAAAGGCTATTTCGGCGACATCCATATCGGTAAAAGAGAGCATATTTTTACTTTCTAAAAGTAATCGATTATGAATAAGATCTTTTGCTGACTTGCCTGTAACTTTTTTTACGACAGTGGTCAAATAATTTGGAGTAACATTTAGTTTATCAGCATAATCACCTACATTTTTGGTATCTACATAGAATTTGTCTACCAATTGCTGAAAATTTTGAGTTAATGCTTGTCCTCTTGATAAGGTACTCTCTACGGTTTTATGCCTTTCATAAATAGATTTGCAAAAGTACAGCATACCCAATAACATATTTTGAAGCATTTTTTCCTGATAGGGGTGTGGTGCCTGAAATACGGTATGTATGTGTTTCATATCATTTTGAAGATGCAACTGCTCTTCTTGAGTCAATAGAAAAACACTATTTTCTTCTACTTTTAGAAATGGAAATTCTCTGGTAAGATGACCTACAGAATCATCTATAAACTCACGTTTAAATTGAATGTGATACCCTGCTATTTTTGGATCACGTACCCAGGAAAATACTTGTCCGGGTACGACAAACCACAAAGGACTTTGGTCTAATTTTACAGCATTAGTGTTTAAGTTAATCTCGCTAATTCCTGTATAGCTCAAAATACCTATTTGGTAAAAATTTTGCCGATACGGCGGCATACATCTACGGCAGGTAGGCTCTAAAGATTCTAAGGTAAATATGTCAAAATCAGAAATATGGGTTCTGTGCTCATAGCCGGTAAAGGTATGTAGGTCATTACTGGTTTCGAAGACAGGAATATCTTTTTTTGACATAAGCCAAAGTTAAACAATTTTTGCAAAAATGACCAAAACCTTAAGTAACCGTTCAGTATCAATATCTAAGCGTTCCAATCCCCCTGACGCTCTCCGCTATCAACATCAATTTTGGTATTGGTTATAGCAGGATTTTCGATTAAAGATATGATCGCTTGTGCCACATCTTCAGGTGTTCCAAAATGTTCTAAAAGTTGATTGTTTGGTTTTAGGCTTATACCTCCTGGCGAAACTACATTTACCCGTATTGGTGCTAACTCAAGTGCGGCATTTTTTGCTAATGCCTCTATTGCACCGTGAAGTGTACCCCAAAACCCATAACCCTTTATAGGAGTTTTGCTACTACTACCTGAAATTAGTGTTATTGAGCCGATGCGATTCATATAATTCTTTACTATATGAAGTAATCTGTAATTCATCCAAAAACGTTCGAAGGCTATTTTTGCGGTAGAAACATCGGTTTCAATGATGCTTGAGGCCGTACCTGGAGCATTTACAGTTATGATGATATGGTTTAACTTCGGCAATGTTTGGAATGCTTTAGAAAAGTCTTCATCGCTCGTAGCATCCAACTTTATCGTTTGTACATCTAGTAATTTGGCAGTGGTATTGAGTTTGTTTTCATTTCGACCAGCAACAAAAACGGTATACTCTTTTTTTAAAGCTAATTGCGCAGTAGTTAAACCCATACTACTTGTACCTCCTATAATTAATATATTTTCTTTTTTCATAACTAAATCATTGTTAATCCTCCATCGACTGATATGATACTACCGGTCATATAGGGATTTGTTAATGTCGAATAATATGCATAAGCCAATTCCTCTGGTTTTCCCAAATGTTTTATGGGTAAGGTATTCTTACCCCATTCCTTATAACTTTCTTTTTCCTGTTCTGTCCATACGCCAGTGCCAACAACTCCTGGCGCAATGATATTTACACGTACCGGTGCGATTTCAAGTGCTAGGGATTTTGAGTAGGTGGCTACCGCAGCGCTTGCTGCATTCATTATAGAAGCACCGTTTTTAGAAGGCCTATAAATAGAAATGCTTGAGGTAACTACTATTGCTCCGTCTTGATTTATGTATTTTGAAGCAGCTCTAGTCACATTAAAAGTCCCCCAAAACTTCTCCATTCCTCTATGCGCTATGGTATTGCTCATAGATTTTATAGGAGACATTAGTTTTGTTTCATCGGCTACGGCAGATATGCTTAAATAATCAAAATGTCCAATTTTTTCAAAAGTTTCTTCTACCGAGGAATCGTTAAGCATATCCATGGTGAAAACATACGATTTGCCTTTCAACTCTTTTTGAACAGCTTCTAATTTTTCTTTTGTACGGCTTACAAGATAAACAATGGCTCCTTTATCAGAAAACATATGTGATAATGCTTTCCCAATACCGGACGATGCCCCTACAATGACTACTTTTTTATTTTCTACAGGAATCATTTTTTTATAATTTATGGATTAAAATATTTTATTTATTATTCTTTGCTTCAATGCATTTTTTTAATTTCAATTAAAAAACCATCACTAAACAGTTTAGAAGAGATTTTTTTATTGAGTTTGTATGTTGTTTTCATTTTGTTATAGTTTTAAGCTACGTACAGAGCTGTTTTTTTATGCTCCCAAGAAATAATGGCAATGTTTTTTAATTATAACCAATATCTAATACATCGTTACCAACTTGTAACCAATCCATAAAATAAGTGTCGATATCAGTAAATAACTCGTTACTAAAACTGAGACCTGCACCCAAAAAAATTGTAAAGCACTTTTATAGTTCGATCGTATCTTACTCAAAAAGCGATGAGTAATTTTAGATATAGCAGTAGTTATGCGCTCGGTTTTATTCAGAAATGTAAGTTCTGATAGGATAGTATAAAGTAACGATGGTCTTTCACATTGAATACATTGGGTGTTCATAATAGTATGTTTTAAATTCATTTCAAAGTTAAACTGTACCCTAGCATTTTGACTAACCTAAATCTTTTTGGTAATGACCAAAATCTGATATTGAAATTTTAGCTAACCGTATTTTCACTTATTAATTCGTTTAAACGAAATTTATATTCTTCTGGCGTATCCATATCCCAAAAATGTTCTTTAGGTTTTACAATATGCGTCACAGATTGATTCGCCTTAATAATTGAGGAAGCACCCACGTCACCCTCAAGACTTTTAAGGCCTTCAAACATCGATCTCTTAAAAAGTGCTGGTATTCCAAGGGTATTGTTGTATGCTGTAGCTATAATTTGATGCGATAATTTTTTGGCTTTTTTAATGATTCTATTTAGGTATACAAAATCTACCGCAGGCTGGTCTACTAATTTTATGACGACACCCTCATTATAATGCGAGCATTTTTCAATGGCTTCAATACCAATACGAATCGAGCTGGCTAAACCGTCTTTCCAGTTTGGATTATGGACCTGTTCGATAGGAAAGTTCTCGATGTTTTGCCATACTTCATTATGGTAGGCACCGGTAACAACATAAGTTTTGGTTGCTTCACAAGACAATGCCTGTATCATTGCTTGCCGTATTAGGGTGGTGCCTTTCCATTGTAACAGCTGTTTTGGTTGCCCCATTCTACTCGATGCTCCTGCTGCTAAAACCAATATGGCTACTATCATCTGAATGTCTTATTTTAAATGACGTGAATACTTCCGGTTTTTTGTCTAAGAGATTTGGGTTCTCTTTTATTTTTAACAGCCAGGATTTCAGCAACGATGGCATAAGCAATTTCCTGTGGGGTCTCTGCGCCTAAATCTAAACCTACCGGGGCATAAATTTTTTCGAGAAAGTCTTCCTCTGGTAGCATTCCACGTTCTAAGCATTCTTGTAATAATTCTTCTCTACGATGTACAGGCCCCAGAATACCTAAATATTCAAAGTTGTGTTTTTCTAACTCAAGTAGGTAAGCCAAATCTTTTGAAAAACTGTGTGTCATTAAGACTACGGCACTTTTTTGAGAGAATTTGACCTGTTTCAAATCAGATGGAGCAATCTCTCTTACCCTATAATTATCTTCGCCTTCAACAAGAATTTTTGAACTTTCAGGATAACGTATGATACTAACATGCCATCCTAAAGTAACGGCTACCTTAGCTAGGATATGAGCATCGTGTTCTGAACCAAAAATATAAAGCTGATAAGGTGGTTTCATTTTCTGGCTAAATAATGAAACTTCATATGTTCCTATAACTATCTCAAGGAGTAATGTCTTTTTTGGAATTACATTAAAGAAATAGGGTTTGTAGTTATAGTTTACAGTTCCTGAAAATCCGTAAATACCTAAATTTGAAAATACGAGATAGGTTCCCATTGCTTCGGGCTTGTCATTACTCCTGTTAAAAAAAGAGTGTAAGTTCCATTTTTGATCAGAGACGTATTGTTTATAAAAAATCTTACGAAATCCAGTTGATAATCTTACTTCTTCCAATAAAATATAAAGTGTTCCTTTGCATCCTAATTTATAACGCCCTTCATAGGTCATTACCTTGCTTAATCCTTTAATAAAAACATCTTGAGCTTGTCTTAGCACTTCTTTTTCTACACATCCACCGCTTAAAGCACCTACCATAGAACCATCTTCAATAAGTAGCATACGTACGCCAGGCTGTCGATAAGAGCTTCCTTCTAATGCCACAACCGATGCTAAAACAGAACGCAAGCCTTTAGCTTGTGCTGCATAGTACGCTTCTATTATAGAATACAATTCTAACATCTCGTTCAATTATCACAAGGCGCTTGGTGCGTCACTTTGCTACCGAAGCCACCTCCTGCACCGTTACGATGTTGTCGTTTTTATTACCCCAGGAATTGAAGATGTAGTTCATTACATCAGCCACTTGCTCATCGTTTAGCCCCATAGGTGACATTGCGCTGTTGTACACTTTACCGTTTACGGTTACTTTTCCACTTTGTCCATACTTTACTACACGTATGCTTTCTTCACGGTTTTGTAGAAAATCTGATTGTGCCAAAGGTGGAAAAACTCTAGCAACACCTTTTCCAGTAGTTTGATGGCAGGAGGCACAATACGTAGTATATACTTTTTTACCTTGTGCAATACTTTGTTTAAGTTTCGGATCCTGAATCTCGAGGACTGAAGTATAGCCTAAGAAGTCATCATTGTTTATTTCAATCTTCTCTGAGAGCAGTATGATAAAGAGGCTTGGTAGTATTAAAATATTCTTTGATATCATTTTTTTTACTATTTATTAGTTATTGAAGTGGTTTAACTCTTAAACAAAATTAGGAGCAATCCGTTTTCAGATTACGTCACTTTTTATCACATAAAGGATACTTTTTAAATAAAGTGGTATTAGAAAGTGTTAGAAAAACTGCAAAAATGTACCAAGTCTACCCGTTGTCTTTTGGTAATTTCACAACAGACCAAAACTAATATTATGGCAGAATACACTTTAACTATTAATAAGGAAAGTAAAATTGTAAACGTAGCTGAAGACACACCATTGCTCTGGGTTTTGCGGGATGCGCTTAATATGAAGGGTACCAAATTTGGTTGCGGCCGTGCGCTCTGCGGTGCCTGTACCGTACACTTGAATGGTACTGCCGTGCGCTCGTGTAGCTTACCCGTTGCTGCAGCAACCTCTGGTGAAATTACCACTATCGAGGGTTTGTCAGAAGATGGTTCTCACCCAGTCCAAGAAGCCTGGATAGATCACATAGTACCGCAATGTGGATACTGCCAACCCGGACAAATAATGGCTGCTGCATCGTTATTGAACAACAATCCAAATCCTTCAGATGAAGATATTGAAATAGCAATGGCAGGAAATCTTTGCCGTTGTGGGACGTATACGCGAATTAAAGAGGCTATCAAAACAGCAGCTTCAAAATCATAATAAAAAATTACCAGATATGTTCCCATTTTTAAAATCTAAAACACAAGAGGCTAAAATTTTTGCTGTAAGCCGTAGGCAGTTTTTGCGTGTTACCTCAATAAGCACAACCGGGCTGATTTTGGGCGTACATTTTGCCTTTGGAAATAACCTTAAAAACCAACATCAAGAATCATTAAAAACAGTTTTTAAACCCAATGCTTACCTAAAAATAGATTTAGACGGCACGGTAATCATAGTTGCTCACCGTTCAGAAATGGGTCAGGGCATACGAACGTCGCTGCCTATGGTTGTGGCCGAAGAACTCGATGCTGATTGGAGTCGTGTAAAAATCATTCAGGCAGAAGGCAACGAAGCCAAATATGGCAACCAAAATACCGATGGTTCTTTTTCGGTTCGAATGTTTTACAAACCGCTTCGACAAGCCGGCGCTACAGCAAAAGCTCTGTTAATACAAGCTGCTGCCAATCAATGGGGCGTGTTGCTGGCGCAATGCAGGGCAGAAAACCATCAAGTTATTAATACTACTAATGGCAATACTTTGGATTATGGTGCATTGGCAGAAGCCGCTTCCCAACTCCCCATGCCAGATGTTGAAAGCCTCGTATTAAAAAACCCGAAAGATTTCAAATTCATAGGTACGTTATTGCCAATTGTAGATAATAAAGATATAGTAACAGGAAAAGCAATCTACGGAATGGATGCCGTGATGAATGGGATGAAGATAGCCGTCATTGCCCGATGTCCAGTTGTGGGAGGAAAGGTTAAATCGTTTGATGCCGCTTCCGCGAAAGCAATATCAGGCGTTTTAGATGTGATAGAGTTGACTTCGGGGTTGCTACCACCTCAAATCAATGTGCCTTTAGGCGGAGTTTCAGTAGTTGCCGAAAATACTTGGGCAGCAATTAAAGGTAGAGATGCGTTGAATGTAGAATGGGATTTTGGACCCAATAGTAATTTTGATAGTGCCAAACAGTTAAACGAAATGACAAGTTCTCTGTCTAAAAAAGGTAATGCACGTATGGAACGCGGTAATGTGGACAGTAATTTGAGCAGCGCATCACACACCATCGATTATTCTTTTGAAGCCCCTTTTTATGCTCACGGCACTATTGAACCCCCTGCAGCAGTAGCAAGCGTAGTTGATGGGAAATGCGAAGTACTGGCCTGTACCCAACATCCTGAAGGAGCTAAAGAAGCTGTTGCTAAAGCTTTGAAAATAAAACCTGAAAATGTTACCGTAAATGTGACTCTTTTGGGTGGTGGTTTTGGTAGGAAGTCTAAGCCCGATTTTATTGTGGAAGCAGCAATGCTTTCTCAAAAGACAGGAATGCCCATCAAAGTCATTTGGACCCGAGAAGATGATATTCACCACGACTTTTATCACGCTCAAAGTGCCCAAAATATTCGTGTAGGTCTTGATGCACAAGGCAAAGTGACCGCCTGGAACCATAAAACTTGTTTCTCATCCATTGTAGCTACATCAGTAGTTGAAGCCTTAGAGCCTGCTGATTTTGAGCTTGGCTTGGGTGCTGTCGATATTCCGTATGATTTTAAAAATTTACGAATTGAAACCTTACCTGCAAAAGCCCATGCCCGTATTGGTTGGATACGTTCTGTATCTAACATTCACCATTCTTTTGCGATAGGTAGTATGATCGATGAGATTGCTCTTGCGCGAAAGAAAGATGCGGCAGATAATATCATTGAACTTTTGGGGAATGACCGCGACCTAGACCACGAAGGAATCAAATGGGATATCAAACCCTATAACGAAAAGAAAGAAGATTATCCGATGAGCACGGGTAGGATGAAAAATGTCATAAAGCTTGCAAGGGAAAAGTCTAATTGGGGTAAATCCCTTTCTGGAAAAAGAGCGCAAGGTATTGCCTTTCATCATTCCTTTTTGACCTATGTAGCTTGTGTCGTCGAAGTCGCCATTGATGATAGCGGTACGATTACTATCCCGGAAGTACATTACGCGGTAGATTGTGGTGTGATAGTAAATCGTGACAGAGTGATTTCCCAATTTGAAGGTGGCGCAGCTTTTGCAACAAGCCTGGCCTTAAACAGCGCTATCACTTTTAAAAACGGTCGAGTAGCACAAAATAATTTTGACGGTTACCAAATAGCCAGAATGCCTGATGCGCCTAAAAAAGTATTTGTGCATTTAGTAGAAAGCGATGTAAAACCTACTGGAGTGGGCGAGCCACCGGTGCCGGCTTTTATTCCAGCGTTAGCCAATGCATTGAGCCGCGCATCTGGAAAACGAATTACAAAAATGCCAATGATGGTGAGTTAAGGATACTTTATAAGGAAATTGGTTAGTTTATTGGCACCGCCAAAGTGTATAATACCCCGAGGCTTGCCTCGAAATTGAAAAATTGTTTACAACGAATGCCTCAATGGGCTTGCCCGGAGGTAGTTTACTTAGGGGAAATCGAGACAGCAATTCTTCAAGTCTGGTCTCGGTTTTCTTATGGTTTTATATTCATCACAAAGCTACCTTCTGTAAAAGCCTTTTTGTTAACAAAAACAATAGACAAAATGACCATTTGACCAGTCCTAAATAATCGATACAGATTATTGATAGATTAAATTTATTATTTAATTCTCAGAGAAGCTAGCTTCTCTGAGAATTTTTGTTTTATACTGTTTTGGTTTTAGTTCTCTTTGTTGATGCATTTGTTTAGGTGTAAGCATATGGTTGGATAGATGAGGTCTGATATGATTGTAAACTTTTATTGCATCTTCAATTAATTTAGTTTTGATATTGAAGTTAGTTACTTTTTGATCCACATTAAATTCTTGCTTTAAAATCCCATTGACTCTTTCTGCTATTGCATTTTCATAAGGGTCATATTTTTCAGTCATACTGGCTTGGATATTGTTCTGGACCAATAAGTTTTGATAGTCATTAGAGCAATACTGTAATCCTCTATCTGAATGATGTATTAGGGGAAGATTCTTATATTTTCTATTGTCAAGAGCTATTTGTAATGCTTTAAGTGAACCTTCTACTGATAGGGAGTTAGATACATTGTATCCTACTATCATCTTAGAATAGGCATCAGTAACCAAAGCTAAATACGAGGGGTTATCCCGTGTTCCGACATAGGTAATATCACTGACCCAAACTTGTTCCGGCCTGGTAACTTTTAAGTTATGAACCCTGTTTTTGTGTTTTCTAAACCGGTGGTGTGAATCTGTCGTTACGTGGTATGATTTTTTGGGTTTTATCAACATATGGTTTGCTTTAAGAATTTTAAATAGTTTGTCCCTGCCAACATTCAAGGTAGCAAGTTCGTTTTTCAAGATATGGTAGAGTTTTCTGGTCCCAAGCCTGGGCATTACATTGCGTATACCTTGAACCAATGCAACAACTCGTTGCGCTATTGACTGCTTGTGCGCCGTGGATCTAATACTACGATAATATACCTGTCTATCTAGCCCGAGTAACTTACAGGTGGAAACTATGGTTTCTTTGTGTTCTGTTTTGAACTTTTCGATAACTCGGGCGCGTAGTTTTTTCTGATCTGGATATTATATTCCTGCTCGGCAAGATCTACCATCATATCAAAAATAATAGCTTTCTTGTCGGCACGCTCAGCCAAATGCTCTGCTCTGGCTTTCTGCTTTTCTAGCAATTTGATCTTTGCTTCAAGCTCTAGGATACGTTGTTCAGGTGTTTTTGCCACAGTAACTAAGGATAAGTTTTCCCAGTCAAAGGTACCATATTTTCTTAACCATTGGGTTATAGTTGATCTAGCTTGGATACCATACTTAAGATGGGCGTTGAGCCTATCTAATTGACCTGATTCGATTTCTTCCACAACTTGGAGCTTGAAAGAAAGCGAATAATCTTTTTGGGTACGTTTTACATATCCCGTCTTTGCTGAATTATTCATTACACTAAAATTTAGTGTATCGATATTTTAGGACGAGACAATTACCTAATGTAAAAACCCACAACATTTCTGTTGCGGGTTTTTTCTAACATTTAGATTACCAATTAAAGAACTGCTTCTACAAGAAAATCAGTAGGACGTCCTAAGTACGCTACATCTTTCAGGTTTTGTAAAGCAAATTGATAATGCTCCTCTAACACCTGGTAGGCATATTCGCCTAAAGGGAATAATAACGGTGGATTATCCAAGTGGGACATTTCGTAAATTGCTTTTGCTGCTTTTGTAGGGTCACCGGCCTGCTTACCATTAATAGATTTCATCCAAGCTAGGTTTTCGCCTACTGAGGCTTTGTAGTCTTCAATCTTTGTGTCCTCGTAGCTTGCTGAAGCTCCGGCCCAATTTGTTCTAAAAGGTCCTGGTTCTACATTAGTTACTTTGATGCCTAAATGTTTTACTTGTTGAACAAGCGAGTGGCCAATACCTTCCAACGCAAATTTTGAAGCGTTATAAATACCTGAAGCTGTAAAACCAATAACACCACCTACTGAAGTGATATTGATGATATGCCCTGAGCGTTCTTTTCTCATAAAAGGCAATACCGCTTTAATGAGATTAACAGGGCTAATTAAGTTAATATCCATTTGACGTCTCACTTCGTCTTCCGAAACTTCTTCTATACTTCCTATAGAACCATAACCGGCATTATTGACAAGAATGTCAATTTTACCGAAATGTGCTATGGCCGTTTCAATTCCAGTTTTAATTTGGTTGTTTTGTGTAACATCAACCACAACCCCAAGTTTTCCTTCATCTAAATTTGTGAATTCTTGTGCTTGATTTTCTTTTCTAAAGGTAGCTACGGCAATTTCGCCACGTGTTGTAATTTCATTTACGAGTTCTTTGCCGAAACCAGAAGAAGCTCCGGTTACGAACCACACTCTTTTATTATTTGCTGTTTCCATTTTGTGAATTTTTTTAATTAAACTTATTTGATACTTCAAAATTACGAAGTCAAATTACCTTAGTGCTGACCTGTATATTGGTTACAGTGATCAATTACTATGATGTTATTCATAATACAATACTTGATTTAACACAACTATTATTTTACAAGCAGAACTTTAAATAAAAAATGACTCCCGTTTATGGAAATCATTTTTATGTAAATTAATCTGCTACTGATTTAATCAAGGTGTTTTTTCATAAAGGGAACAACTGCATCTACAGCCTGTTGCATTTGAGGATACACATCGTAGAAGTTAAAATGATATCCGTTTCCCCAAACGAGTTCTTTCTCTGTATTTAATAAGCTGTAGAACTTTTTGGCCTGATCTGGAATAAGGGCTTCATCTGTTGAAAACACAAGGGTGGGAACAGTTATTTTTTCGGCTTGACTAATAGGGTCGAATTTTTCTACCCAATCTATCCAAGAACTCCAGGAAACTTCATTTTTCCAGTTTTCTATAGCACCACCACGGCTTTTGTCAAAGTAATATTCACCAGGTGTAAAATTGAAACCTTCAACTTCTGTGGTGTTGGTGAATATCTGTGTTTTTTCATTTTTACCAGTAGTCTTAAAGAGTTGTCTATTTTCTAAAGAACGTTGATGGTTTTTATCTAACGTTTCTTTTCCCCAGAAAGGCTCTGCAAGAGCAGGCTCATACATCCAAGGCACAACAGCTGCAATAGCATCTACTCGGTCATCTTCTGCGGCAAGATATGCAGCATTGCCTCCAGAGGTACAAACGCCCACCATTCCTATTTTATTTATGTAGGGTAAGTTTTCTAAGTAGGTCACAGCAGCTTTAAGGTCTTTAAGTTTACCATCTACACTTTCATTTTGTCTGGGTAAACCATCGCTTTCGCCCCAGCTGGCATAATCAAAATCAATAACCACAAAACCTTCTTTTGCGAGTAACTGTGAATAATTGTCAGGCATCATTTCTTTTACGGATGATACAGAACCCTGAACGATTAGTGCAGGATACTGCAACATTGGGTCAAAATTTGTAGGCTTAAATAAGTGACCGACCAAGTTTAAACCATCTCTTTTAAAATTGATTTTTTCTTTTGTAATAGTTGTTGTCTTTGTTAAATTTTTCATCTTTTTTGAGTTTAAATTGTTATACGATTGTTGTGCATAGGTTGCTAATGTTGCTACGAGTATTAGACTTAGCATTGTCAAAGTTTTATTCCTTGTTTTCATTGTATCTGCTTTTAATAATTGAACAATACAAAGATATCCCAGTAGTTTACCAGATTAGAAACCTATAACAATGATGGAATGACCAATTTCTTGGTTACTACTTTATTTTCGGAAAGAACCGGGCGTTACACCCTTATGTTTTTTGAAGAAACGTGTAAAATGTGTTGGTTCGTCAAAATTAAGACTGTAGCCAATCTCTTTGATACTGAAATCAGAATAGGTTAAAAGATAATCGGCTTCTAAAATGATGCGGTCATCAATAATACTTTTAGCATTGATACCTAGTGTTTGTAGAATAATTTGACTTAAATAATTAGGCGTTATATTAAGCATTCCTGCATATTCATTTACTGTAGAAACTGATAAAAAGTGTTTATTAACCAAATGCCTGTATCGTGCTACTATACCGTCTGTTTCTTTTTTTTCTGGTAGCGCTTGGTTCTTATTTTCGTATAATTGGTTGCACTGCCATAAGATGGCTTGCAGGTTGGCTTTAACCAATTGGTTAGCACTACTGCTTTGGCTATAATAATTATCAAAAATTTGTTGGTAGTAGAAGTGTAATTGTCCTACTTTCTCTTCATTTACTTCAAATAAGTTAGCCTCATAAATATTAAAGAAAGGGAAATTACTGAGGGCACGCTCTTGAAAAAGCTTACTCACAAATTCTGGTTTAAAGAACATTACATATCCGGAAAGGTCACCCTTTATACCACTCCACTTGTGTACTTGTCCGGGTGCATTGAATACAAGGTATTGTTGTGGTGTCTTAAAGGTTTTTTGGTTTATTTTATATTCAATACTTGTACCTCCCAAAACTATAGAAATTTCAAAAAAATCATTTCTAAAAGGTTTTACTTCTGAAGGTAAGAGTTCTCTAATTTGTTCGTGAGTTGCGATATGGAATGCTTCAGCATTTTTTGCCAAATCAGAACCCAAAAACTCGTAAAGTTCGTTTATGGTTTTATGGATGGGTATTTGTGACAAGTTCTGTTTTTTTTATAAAATTAAAAAAAACAGCGACACTCATTACCACATTACAGACGAAATTGCATTTAACTTTTAGTGGTTTATTTAGAAAATACCTTTGTCCAAAATGGAATTAAAATATATACCATTGATGGTACTAGTACGCCTGTTAGAATTAGGGTGCGTATCGCAAGAGGTAGTTCACTTAAAATCTCGCCGAAAAAATATTGTATGACCGTAATTGTGGGATAGATGGCTATCCAGACGATAAATATTGATTTTAATTTTTTCATCACTTATATGTTTATGTTATTACTATTTTATAATTCAAAATTACGGTGACCTTAGGATTATATAGGAACCAATTTAAAAGTTAGTATGACCAAAATCGAATCCCTATAAATAGTAATACCATAGTAGTAGGGTACTATGGTTTACATTGAATTATTTAATTAATTTTAAAAGTGCTATTTGTTAGATTGTAGCTTGGTTTATTCTTTCTAGAATATCATCATTCAACAGCGGCAATACCTCCAATGCCTTTAAATTTTGTAGTAGCTGTTCCTCTTTAGTCGCCCCTAAAATGGTTGAACTAATATTTGGATTCTTAAGCGTCCAAGCCAATGCCATTGAAGGCATACTTACGCCTAAATCATCTGCGATGTTTTTAAGTTGCCGTACTTGTTCCATCTTTTCCTTTTGTAGCCATTGGCTCGATAACCAATCCATACCTTTAATTGCAAATCTGGAACCTTCTGGTATACCATCCAGGTATTTTCCTGTGAGAAATCCTGCTGCGAGAGGACTCCAAGCGGTAATACCCAAACCTACATTTTTATAGACATCCTTAAACTCAGTTTCAATTTTATCACGTTTTAGAATGTTGTATTGCGATTGCTCTACTTTGGGGCCAATAAGATTGTATTGTTGTGCAACTCGGTGAGCTTCCATAATCTGTGCTGCATTCCATTCACTAGTTCCCCAGTACAATATTTTACCTTGATGTATAAGCATATTCATTGTCCAAACGACTTCTTCAATCGGTGTACTTTCATCTGGTCTATGACAAAAATAAAGGTCTAAGTAATCTACTTGAAGGCGCTGTAATGCTTCATTACAGGCTTCAACTAAATGTTTTCTGCTTAAACCCATTTGATTGGGTTTGTTGTCTTTTCCGTGCCATCCGAAAAAGGCTTTTGAGGATACGACAAATGAACTACGTTCCCAATTCTTTTTCTTAAAAATTCTCCCCATCATTTTTTCGCTTTCGCCTAAAGCATAGGTTTCGGCGTTATCAAAAAAGTTGACACCATTGTCGTATGCTATACCCATAAGTTTATCGGCAAGGGCATCATCAATCTGTTTATGAAAGCTTACCCAGCTTCCAAAGGAAAAGGCACTTAACTGTAGGCCAGTATTCCCTATTCTTCGATATTCCATAATTTATTGTTTTTGGTTTGTTTAAAATTTTTCAATTGTTGTTACTTCATATATTTTTCCACTGAAATCCTCTTCTAACATCACTTTAGTTTTCTCTATAAACGAATTAAAGTAATCTTGAGATACGTGATTTTCAATGGCTTTATCATCTTTCCATTCTTCAAGAAATATAAATTCATTTTTCTTGGCTTTACTTTCTGAAAATGAATAACTAAGTAGACCATTTTCTGTTTTTGATTGTTGAGCGATGTCTTTACTCAAGCTTATAAATTCGTCCCGATAGTTACCCTTAATTTGCCAAACTCCAACAGCTACTTTCATAACGCACTATTTAAATAATCCATATCACTTGTTGAAAGCGGAATATGACCTGCTACCACATTCTCCTCTAAATGTTTGAGGTTTGATGTACCTGGAATTACAACTATATTTTTTGCGCGATGTAACAACCAAGCAAGGGCAATTTGATGAGAAGAAAAGCCATACTTACTAGCGATAATTTCTAACTTTTGTTTGCCATAGACACTTCCTGCATCCAAAGGATACCAAGGAATAAAGGCAATATCATTATCGGTAGTATAGTCTAAAACATCGTCCCATTTTCTGTTCCCATAGCTATACTGGTTTTGTACGCTTGCAATTTTTGCGTGTTTCATAGCTTCTTGAAGCTGTATAAGGTTTACTTCTGATAAACCGATATGTTTTATCAATCCCTCTTTTTGAACCTCTGCTAAAAAACCTATTTGTTCGCTTAAAGGAATTAAAGGGTCAATTCGATGTAATTGGTACAAATCAATCTGTTCAACTTTTAATCGCTTTAAACTGCCTTCAAGTGCTTTACGCATTCGTTTAGGATCATTATTGATAATCCAGCTCCCGTTTGGGCGTTCATAGCCAACTTTGGTTGCAATAACCGTTTTATTATTATAAGGATATAGTGCTTCGGCAATAATTTCTTCTGAAATATAAGGACCATAACTATCAGCGGTATCAATAAAGTTGACACATAAGTCATTGGTTTTATTAAGTACATTAATTATACTTTCTTTATTTTCAGGATTGCCGTAACCTCCTCTACCTGTTGTGTGTAAAGCGCCATATCCAAGTCTATTTACTTCTAGTTCTCCACCTATTTTAAAGGTGTTGTTTTCTACTATTGCTTCCATTTTAATTTGTTTTTTTGGTATCACCCAAACGTAACTTTAGGTGATGCTTACATTATAATTATTCGTTAAATGCTGTATTGACAGATAGACTTTCCCATTTATCAATTTCTTGTTGCAACCTATTTATTTTTTCTCGAGCATCATTAATTGCCATTTCGCCAACAGGAAAATTTAAAGGTGGATTATTTGAATGCGCTAAAGTGACCATTGCTTTGGCTGCCAGATATGGGTCACCTACCTGGCTACCATTATCGGCTTCTAACCAGTTTCTAAACTCACCAACAGTGGTATTATATGCAGCTATCCGATTTTTGGTTTGTTTCATTGATGTGCCTGCCCATTCTGTTCTAAATGGTCCTGGCTCTACAATCGTCACCTTTATTCCCAAATGCCTTGCTTCTTTTGCAATAGCCTCGCTAAACCCTTCTAATGCGTACTTACTGGCATTATAAATTCCGGCACCGGGGTAAGAAACCAATCCACCGATAGATGATATCTGAAAAAAATGACCATTACCTTGTTCTCGCATTATTGGCAATGCTTTTTGAGTTACGCTCAATGCACCAAAGACGTTGGTCTCTATTTGCTGTCTTGCTTCCTGTTCAGAAGTTTCCTCCACCGCACCGATTAATCCGTAACCAGCGTTGTTTACTACAATATCAATTTTACCAAACTTAGTTTTTATATTATCAATTACCTCGCTAACCTGTTTGCTATTATTTACATCTAATAAATAGGCAAAGGTTTTACCCGGATTGATAGACTCTGTTAATACTAACTGTTCTTTCTTTCTTACGGTACCGACGGCAATATCTCCTTTTTCACTAATAGCGGTCATTAAGGCTTTCCCGAATCCGCTAGAAACACCTGTTACCAGCCATATTTTTTGGTTTTCAGTTTCCATTTGTATATATTTTAAGTTATTTAACAATTACTCTACAAATGTACCCGTGGAATAGGGCTATAGCTAAACCACAAATCAAGGAAATATGACCACTTTTAAGTATTGCGAAGTTGTAAGGGTGTTTTGCCTGTTTTTTTCTTTACAAAACGGACAAAATGGGTAGGATTATCAAAATGAAGGTCGTAAGCAATCTCGCTAACTGTTTTGGAAGTTTGAAATAGTAGAGACTTTGCTTCTTGCAATTTCCTATTATGAATAAGTTGTAATGCGGTATTGCCCGTTAGGCTTTTTACCACATAATTTAAGTGGGTAGGATGAATGGACAGTGCTTCAGCAAACTCTTGAACAGATTTAAAGACTTCTTCATTGTCAGTTCCGTACTGCTCTTCTATTAATTGATTATAGTTATTGAGAATGCGCTTATCTGAATCTTGTAATACCGCTGTTGTACCAAGCTTTTGCTCGTACAAATTTTTAGATTCTAAAAGCAAAATATTAAGATAAGACCTAAAAATATCTTCTTTGTTCGGTAAATCTTGCTTAGATAGCAAAATAATATTTTCAAAGGTTCGCTGTAAATGCTTACTCTCATCTTGAGCGATAGCTATACTCATAGCTGCATTTGATGTAAAAAAAGGAAAATCCGAATGTAGTTTATTCTTTTTGTGTACAACTGAATAAAAGTCTGAGGTAAAATAAATTACGAAGCCACTCAAAGGTGATATACTTTCCCAGGATTGTATATGACCTGAACCTGAAAAGAATAAAGTGTTATTACTTAAATGATTTTCATTTTCATTGTTATGCATATCTATTTCTCCGTTGAGAATAAGCATGATTTTAAAAAAGCGTTTTCGATATGGCGGCATTTTTTGTGGTATGACCTTAGCGGTCTCCTCTAATCTGGCAATAGAAAACTCTTTAAATATAGCTCCTTTGTAATTGATAAAATTAAAATACTCTTGAATTGTAGATAAAGTATGAATACCGTCTATTTTCATTTTCAAAAGGTAGTATTTTTACATTAAACAGCAAGAACTTTTATATCTGAAATATAGCTGTAAAGTAACTCAACTTTTAGACAGCTCATTTAGAAAATACTTTCGTCCAAAACGGAATCAACACGCACACCATTGAAGGTACTAGCACGCTTGTTAGGATTAGCGTACGTAGTGCGAGAGGCAATTGACTCAACGTTTCTCCAAAAAAGTATTGTATTACGGTAATAGTTGGGTAGATGGCTACCCAGACTATCATTATGGTTCTTAGCTTTTTCATCTTATTATTTTTTTAAAAATTTGAGAATATCTGTATTAAATCTTTCGGGCTCTTCTACCATTGGTGAATGACCGCTGTTTTCATAGATAATAGTAACGTTGTCCTTTATTTGCTTTTTTAGTGTTTCTATGGTTTTCATAGGTACAATAGGGTCGTGTTGCCCTTGAATGATAAGGGTCTTTGCTTTGATATTGTTTAAGCTATCCACCATAAGATCTTTACCTTGAATTAGGGACTTTATGATTTGATACACCGTGTACCCATCATTCCAGCTCAGTTTCTTAATCAAGCTTTCTTTGAGATTTTCGGTCTTGAGCAACTCCTCATTTTGAAAATAGATACGCTTGGTATAGTTTGCCATACCCTCAAGGGTTGAGGGATTAGCAAAAGCGTATATCGCATCAACATCGGCATCGTCTGGCATTCCTAACAAAAAGGCAGGGTTAACTAGAATGAGTTTATCCAATTTCTCAGAATGCGTAACGGCAAATAACGCTGATACCCAACCACCCATCGAATTACCAATGAGTGTTGCCTTTTTAATACCTTTCTGATTCATAAACTCATTTAGGAACTCCACCAATGTTGCACCGCGGTAGGGAATTGTTGGTTTATCTGAATAACCGAACCCTATTTGTTCTAATGAAATTACATTGTATGATTTGGATAATTCATCATTGTTATACCTCCATCTTTCAGAATTACTGCCCAGACCGTGAAGTAAAATCAGTGTTTTACCTTTCCCTTTTTCAATATATTTTAAAGTCTGGCCAAAGACTTCTATGCTTTGAAAGTCGCTTTCTTTATTCTGTGCCACTAAGGCAGTACTCGCCAAGAGTATGGCAAATACGATTATCATCTTTTTCATAGTTTCTCGTTTAAATTTTTATAAATGGTCAAAATGTTCTGCTCTCCCTCTTTACCAGGAATAGTGCTTACGTGTTCCATATCGATGAATCCTTTGTAGCCACTTTTGTAGATATATTTAAGGATGTTTTCGAAGTTCATTTCGCCTGTACCTGGTTCGCTTCGCCCAGGATTGTCTGCCATATGGACATAGGTGATTTCGTCAAAAGTTTTGTCAAAGTTGTTGATAACATTCCCGTTTTCAATCTGTACGTGGTACATATCAAAGGTGAGTTTAATGGACGGGCTGTTTACTGCCTTTACAATCTCATAGGCATCGGTCACTTTTGTGATGAACGTACCCTGAAATTCTGTTCCATTAATGGCTTCCAATCCTAAAATAAGACCAGCCTTTTCAGCTTCTTCAGCTATCACTCGAAGGTTTTGGATAAAGTTTGCCTTTTGATATTGTCGCTCCAAGGTTGGGTGACTTTTGCCAGAAAGTAGTGTCAAATATTTTCCATTGACCCGTTTTGCAACTTCTACGGTTTCCTTGATTTCTTTGAGTATAATCTCACGTACTTCTGAGGGTTCAGAAACCAATGTGGCATCTTGCCAAGTAGTTGTGTTGTGGACAAAAGAGCCTAATTGCATTCCATTTCTCTCCAATACTTGAGCAATGGCAATTTGCTGTGCCACAGGGCGTATCTTCATAAAATTGTCCTCTATTCCTTTAAAACCTTGTGATGCAATAAATTCAATTTGTGAAATAGGGTCTTGGCCGGCGTGATTGACAAACATTCCGTCTTCCAGACTGGTAAGACCTATGTGAGGCGCGAACTTTAGTTTGAATTCAGTCTTTTCTACCGCTGTTGAAGCAGTTGTTTTGTAGATTTTAAAATCGCCTTTCTGTAAATCGACACCATTGTTAAGACCTGGCAATCGATGAAATTGTGCGGTTGTGAAGTAGATATTGTCTTCAGCATCAAAGGCAATACTATCTGGCCAGCTGATATCTGAATTAGCAACAACCGTTTCAAGTTTTTTGGTTTTTAAATCATATCTAGATATTGCGTTACGTTCCAAATCCGTTAGGTAAATGAAACCATTTTTGTAAGTGATACCATCGGCGATGACTGTATTACCAACAAACGTTACCTGGTCCTTTAATTGGTTTCGCGAAAGCGTAAAATCGTTCAATACATTAACATCGACTTTCATCAATGCTGAAGAACCAGCAAATGGACGGTACTGATAGTAAATCATTTCTTCCTGAGGGTCATATGCAATACCATCGGTCGCATAAAAATTAGCGGCATCGTTTAAGGTAATGCCTTCAATGACCAAAGTTTTCTGTGTATCGTTAGTTGCGATGAGCTCATTTTGAAGAACCCTTTTTTGTGCACCAGTAGAAAGATTGACAACCAAGATTCCTCCATCGACACTATCTGTGATGTAGGCGAAACTTTGTGTTTTATCGATTCGCAAATCGTTTAAATAGCTTTGATTGCCTAGCACTTCATTGGAAATTGTTACCGTTCGAAGTACATTGTTTGTAGCCAAATCTATGTGTATTAATCGGGCTCCGCCTTTGACAACGCCTCGGCGTTTGGGTGAGCCTGTATCCAATACCCATAAATCGTTTTGTGAGTCAATAACTAAACTCTGAATGTTCAAATAGTGGTTGGTTACATTATTTGACTTTTCATTCCAAGATTTATTTGGATATGGAATCTGAGTTCCATTTGCCAAAATCTCAATTACCGAAACGGTATGCGAGTCTGGTGAATAGCTCGAATAAGGCAAGTTGGCAAATATTCTACCTCCTTGAGATACGGCTACTGCTGTGGGTCTGTTTTCTTTGAAAGAAGCGACTTCTTTCAACTGTAGTTGTTCGTTAGCAAGGCTTATGAATGCCGTCATAAGAGCCAATACCATTGTGATTATTGTTTTCATTTTGCTTTATTTTAATTGTTTCTTGTGTCTTTTAATGGCCCAGCAAACTCAATGATATTTCCATTTAGGTCTTTGATAAAAGCCACTCGTCTTTCATAAAAACTTAATGGATATGTTTCTGCCTTTACAAAAGTTTCAATGCCTTTGTCATTAAGTTGCTTCATTGCTAAATCTATATCCTCAACTTGAAAACAGAGATGAGCAAAACCTTGGTGTGATAAGTGGTCAGCAAAACCTGATGCCTGTCTGTTGGTCTGTGGCGCGGAATTGTCCCCTATAATTTCAAGTCTAAAATCTCCATTGTTCAAATAAGCCAGGTCAAGGTTGTCGAGTCCATCTACTTTCCACTGTACTTCCACTTCAAAACCTAAAATATCTTCATACCATTGTAGTGTTTCAGTAAAGTTGTTCACGCCAATTAACAGGTGGTCTGCCTTCATTGTTGATAAACCTTTGTCAGTGTTGGTAGTTTCATTGTTAGCAAAGCTGTAGATGATTACACTTGCTACTACGATTGCGATTGTTGTTACTATTTTTTTACTCATCGCTACATATTTGTTTTGGTATTCGTGAATCTTCGATTTCATTGTTTCTAATTTTTATAAGTTATTTTTTGATTTAAAATTTGATGTTTATGCCATAAGAGGATAAGTTTTCCATCAAATGGTTTTCCGATGAAGTGCCAGGTATCGAAATCACGTTCGGTGCATAGTCCAATAACCATTTTAAGGACATTTGGTTTACGGATACTCCTTCTTTGTCTGCTTTCGCGAAAGCGTTATCATCCCAATTGTTTACTGCTACAGGCGTATGTGCTATAAAAGCAATATTTTCTTTTGTGGTTTTGTTTACAACAGCTTCGTATCGTCTGTCCTTCTAACTAAAAGCATTTTGAACGGCATCAATCTTAGTAACCGACTGCGCTTTTTCCAATTGCTCTACCGTCACATTAGAAATACCTATATGCTTGATTTTCCCTTCTTTTTGAAATTGAGCCAACGCACCTACCGATTCTTCAATAGGAATATTTGGGTCTACTCGGTGCAGGAAGTACATATCAATAGTTTCGCGCTCTAAGCGTTTTAAACTACCTTCGATAGCGGTACGCAAGTAGTAAGGATGTCCATTTGCCATTACAGCACCTGGTTTATATTTTACCGCTCCACCTTTGGTGGCTAACCGCAATTGGTTTTTGAAAGGTTTAATTGCTTCCTGAACCAAAAGCTCCGACGTATAAGGCCCGTAAGCATCTGCTGTATCAATAAAGTTGACACCATTTTCAATGGCAGTTCTAATGACTTTTATTGTGTTTTCTTTATTCGAGTTGTCTCCCCAAATACCTACTCCTGTTGAAGCTCTCATTGTTCCAAAACCAATTCGATTGATTTCAAAATCTCCTAATCTGAATGTTTTATTTGTTTCCATGGTATACTGTGTTTTAATTACAGTACAAAGGTGCGAATGAATGTGAGTGTGATTAGGGTGAAAAAGGAAGAAAGGTGGGTACTTTTCCCAGTTTTTATGTCAATTATTAGTTTTAAAACGATAATCGGTAGGTGAAAAACCAGTTTTAGACTTAAAAAATTTTGCGAAATTAGAAGCGTCCTGAAATTTCAAAAAATAAGTAATCTCATTAATCGCCATATCGGTATTGGTAAGTAAGGAACGTGCTTCAAGAACTATACGATTCGAGAGGATTTCTTTAGGTGTTTTTCCGGTTGCTTTTTTCAGTACCTCGCCCAGATAGGTAGTATTTACATTAATTTTTTCCGCGATTTCTGAAATCCCAATAATTCTTTCAACCTTGTTTTGGGTGATGTCGTACAAATGTTCTTCAATAATATGTTCAAAAGCTTTTACGATACGGTTTTGTCTGGTTTCTTCTTGATTTTTATATCGCAAATTATAATGTTCTGTGCTTTGTCTCATTATTAATTCCAATAATGATTTAGCTTTATCAAACTTATGAGTGCTATTTGAATAGCTTATGTCATAAATATGCTGGAACATTTTTTGGGTCTCCAAGAGTGTTTCTTCATCTAATGGTACCACTACCTTTGAAGTAATTTTAAATCCGTCAAAACTTGTGACCAATTTCTTTAATGTAGGATGATTTTCAAAAAAACTATCCATAAAAACAATGACATAGCCTTCCCAATCTGAAAGCCTATTGTAATACCTCAAGTGTTGGGGTGCTTGAAAATAAATGCTCCCATCTGTAATGTGATAATCTGAAAGACCAATCTTATATTTTGCTTCGCCTTTAGTCAATAAAATGATGGAATAAGTATTGCTTCTGAAGATACTGGTTTCCTTAACCCAGGTGGATGGCGTATCGGAAAATTTATGAATGTGAAAGTCTTTACTTAAAGGTTTTACGGTTTTTAACCCTTCAAGTAACTTGTAAATGTCTTTGTAGTAATTAGTCTCAGTTTTCACTCGAAAAAGATAATCAATAAAAATTTGTAGTTGTATTACATGAGCATTTCAAAATTCTTTCATTTGTTGTATTCTTTGAAATAAATATATATTTCTTTCAGTTCACCTTAAGTTCTACGCCTACACGCAAGTAAAACCCATTAGCATCGTCCAGTAGAAATATATTTTCCTGATTCCCATCCCGAAGTTGTACACGTTTATTCAGGATGTAGGACGCTTTCGCGTAAAGCTCAAATCGCTTTAAAAAATGATATTCATATTTAAGACCACCTAAAATGAGAGAGGCATTAATGCTCTCTGCCACTTGACCATCATCCAGCAAAGTACCGTTTTGTAAGTTTGAAGTAAAACCATCCAGCTCTGCGGTGAGTTTAAAACGATGCCGTTCACTGGCGTGAAATTGTAAGTTGGTCTTCGGGACTCCAAAATTGTATGACCATTTGGGATGAAATTTACGGTAATAACTTAAAAACGGAAGCGGATACGGAAAACCGCGATTTTCAGAATACGATACCCCAAAAATCAAGCGAAACGGTTTCCCCTTGGGATTCTCTTTTCGGTTTAAAATAAAAACTACATCTGCGGAAATTACAAAATCATTAATGGTGAGGTCTTTGGCAGTTAGGTTAGAACTTAGTCCTGGTGAAAAGCGGCTCAGCACCAACCAGTCGTTTTTAAGTCGTTTTAAGTAGCCGAAGTTCAAATCCAAAATCTGAAAACCATCTATTTCTTTTTTATCAAAGGGCCTGGGTTCTGAACCAAAAATAAGATTAGCGTTGGCGTAACGTCCACCCAAAAACATATAGTCGCGCTCATTGAGTTTTATCGGATAGTTAAGGCTTACGCGAATACCGTTGTATTCAAAATCAGATTCGCCAGCGGGTAAAATGGTGTAGTCTACACTGGCTAGGTTAAAGACCTGGGCTATTAACCCTATTGGGGATATTACAACGAATAGCCAACACCATTTGTACATCTTACCTGTGTCATTAATATTATAATTCTAATACGACTCTTTTTCGATTTTTATGGATTTGTCGCAAATAAAGAATTCATTAATTTACTCTGAGTTTTTAATAATTAGTTCTTCCTGCCGCTACTGCGAGTGTATTTTCATAAAATTGTCCGTCAGTAATTTTGTTTTCTTTTAGATTAAATATTCCTACAAAGTCACTTTCAGCAATTTTTCCGGTTGTATAATGTTTGAATTTGAAATCACCGATCATAAAGACTTTATTCTCGACTTCGTAAAACTCGTTGGTATTGAATTCTAAAGGCTCGTATTCTCCAAAAAGCAATTCATTAAGTTTTTTATAGCCTTCAAGGCCGCGGTGTTCATATCCAGCCCAAGAAATAGCTTTAGTCAATTCTTTATTATTATTGGTAGATACCACCCATTTAAAATTGGGGTCTGCATATTTTTCAAAGGCTTCTTCAACTTTACCTTCATACTGAAGGGTTAAAAAGTTTTGAACTACTTTTATGTTTGTTATTATTTTTTGTGTTTCCATTTTTATAATTTTTTATGTTTGTTTACAGGTTCAAATTTAGAGGTGAAGGCTACCTTGCGGTTAACCAGAATCAAGCACAACATGACCAAAATCTAATACGCTATAGTATTCGAAATTTAGAAATAGAAAATCAGGAACTAATACCACAAACTATAGAGATGTTGATACATTCAAAAATAAGAAAGCAGCGTCTGTTCAGTAGTCAAACGCTGCCTTCTACCATCAATCAATAAAACAAATCAATGAAAAACTAACAAATTACCGTTTTGATTTGTCTGCCGTCTTCATTCCTTTAAATTTTTCGTCTAGTTCTTCTTGCGTGGTATTTTCCCAGCCGCCACCTAAAGCTTTGTAAATAGCAACTAGTGAGGTTGCTGCGTTTATTTCGCTTATAGCAAGCCTGTTTTGCGCTTCCAGTAAGGTTTGGTCTGCACTTAAGTAGTCAATAAAGCTATCTAGACCTGCGGTGTAACGTTTTTGCGCAAAGTTAGCAGCATCCTGACTGGCTTTTGCTGATTTGCGTAGTAATTCACGACGCTCCAATTCGCTAGTATATGTGGCCATTGAGGTTTTGATTTCTTCCAAGGCCATCAATACCGTTTTCTCATATGCTGCTAAAGCAGCGAGTGTGTAAGCATCTTCAGCGGCAATTTGTTTTTTCACTCTGCCAAGGTTAAAAGCTGCCCAACTGATACGTGGTAAAATACTCCAGGTAAAAGCCTGATTTTCTCCAAAACTTGAAAAGTTGATAGCTGAGAAGCCTATGCTTCCTCCAAATTGAATATTTGGGTATAGCTCTGCTACCGAAATATTGTAACGTGCAATCTGTACCTGTAATGCTGCTTCTGCACGGCGTACATCGGGTCTTCTTCTTAAAAAGTCAACACCGTTACCAACCAATACCTGTTCAGGTAAGCTAGGCAATGGTTTAGCTATTGTCCAGCTTTCATTTAATTGATCGGGTATTTCTCCTAAAAGTACACTTAGACTATTTTTAATGGCAATTTCCCTTGCTTTTAAAGGTGGAATAGTTGCTTTTGTGTTTTCTAATTGTGCCAAAGCTCTTGATACATCCAGACTATTACTGGTACCAGCTTCAGTCAAACGAACCGTCAAATCATAGGTTTCCTGCTGGTCATCCAGATTGCGCTGTGCAATATCCAACTGGTATTGAATGCCACGTAGTTCCATATAATTTCGGGTCACTTCAGCAAAGATGCTTACATAAACGTCCTGCATATCTGCCAGCGCTAACTGTTGGTTAGCATAAGCACCTTTGATTCTATTGGTCACACGACCAAAAAGGTCTGTTTCCCAAAATGCATCAAAACTGCCGCTATAGGTGTTAAATGTTGGGTTAACTCCTGCGATAAACACGTTTTCTCCCAAACGTTGTCTTTGATATGAACCGTTAAGCGTAACGGTTGGGAAACGATCGAACTTTGTGCCCTTTAAAGCGGCTCTTGCTCCATAAAAATTGGCAACAGCAATATCGATATCCAGGTTGTGGTCTTTTGCTTTTGCGATAAGTGTATCTAAAATAGGATCATTAAAGGTGCGCCACCATTCTTGATTAATAGCCGCTTTTTCAAACTGGTTATTGTTAAGATTTGCGGTGAGATAGTCTTCTTCCAGATTTATCTCAACTGAATTCTCATGGTCTCTCTTGGTAATCCCACAGGACACCAATACGAGGGCTATCACGATTGTATATATTGAATTTTTCATTGTATTTTGTTTTAATAATTATGGATTAGTGTGCAAGCTGTGACTGTTTGGTATCTGCAATGACTTCTGCTTTCGGTTTTGTCTTTTTGGTGGTTAACCTTCTCCCCAGATAGTAAAAGACAGGGGTAAGAAATATCCCAAACAGCGTTACACCAAGCATTCCACTAAATACCGCGATACCTAAAGCGTTTCTTAGTTCGGCACCTGCTCCAGTTGCGATGGCGAGAGGTACAACCCCTAAAATAAATGCCATAGCGGTCATTAAAATAGGCCGTAGACGTAATCGAGAGGCTTCAATAACCGCTGTTTTAAGGTCTTTCCCCTGGTCTTCGAGCTGTTTGGCAAACTCTACAATCAAGATGGCGTTTTTACTTGCCAAGCCGACCAGTACCACTAATCCTACCTGAACCATTATATTATTGTCTAATCCTGCTAAATCTACCCCAATCATTGCCGAGAGTAGTACCATCGGTACAATAAAGATCACCGCAAGCGGAAGAATTAAACTTTCAAACTGAGCAGCTAACAATAAGAATACAAATATAACGGCAAGAATAAATGCAATCATTGCGGTATTCCCGGTTTGCTTTTCTTGATAGGCCATTTCTGTCCATTCGTAGGATATGCCTTGTGGTAAAATTTCTTCAGCAAGTTCTTCCATACGTGCAAGCGCCTGACCAGTACTAAAGCCCGGATTAATATCACCTTGTAATCCTGCGGAAGGGTATAAATTATGTCTTGGTACCCGTACCGTACCAGAAATATCTTCTTGTGTGCTGATACTGGCGAGTGGTACCATCTCATTGTATTTGTTTCGTATACGTACTCGACCAATATCATCTGGAGTTAATCGGTTTGGTGCATCCGCTTGTGCATACACACGATAGGTTCTACCTATAAAGTTAAACTCATTGATGTAAGCAGAACCCATAAATATTTCTAAAGTCTGAAATACATCACCCGTGTCGATACCCAATTGCTCTGCCTTCGTTCTATCGATATCTAAAAATAATTGTGGTGTCTGATCATTAAAAAAGGTAAACACACTGGTTAAAGCAGGGTCCTGGTTAGCGGCTTGTGCCATTGCTTGGGTTGCATTAATCAATTCTTTGGTACCTAAATTTCCACGGTCCTGTACCATCATTTTGAAACCACCAGCATTACCGATTCCTGTAACAGGTGGCGGTGGTACGACAACACCAAAGGCATCTTCAAGACTACCAACAGCAGCTCTTAAGTCTTGAGTTATTTGTTCAATAGTAATTCCTTTTTCTGCACGAGTTTCAAAATCTTCTAAGGTTGAAAATATTGCTGCAGAATTAGAAGCGTTTGTTCTTGATGCACCATCAAATCCTGCAAAACCAACACCGTGTTCTACTCCTGGTACATTCAGAATTTTTTGCATGGCTTCTTGAACTACTTCATCTGTTCTTGTTAATGATGAGCCAGGAGGTAATTGTATAATGTTAATCATATACCCTTGATCCATTGCCGGAACAAAACCACTTGGTACTTTATTGAATTGGAACCCTGTTAGCATAATCAATCCACCATAGACAAGCATTACGATACCACTTGTTCTTACAAGTTTGGTCACTGCTTTTCCATATCGTTCGGTAAGTGCATCCATAAATTGGTTAAACTTGTTACCTAAAAATGCAAAAGGCCTAAGGAGTACAAATGTTTTTTTCTTTTTATCGTGTTCTTCGTGTTTCATTAATAATGAAGCCATTGCAGGACTTAACGTAAGCGATACAAATACTGAAATAGCAGTTGCTACAGCAATGGTAATACCAAATTGCTTATAAAATTGTCCTGAAATACCTTCTAAAAATGTAGTTGGAATAAATACGGCTATCAATACTAAACCAATAGCTACCAAGGCGCCACCAACCTCATCCATCGTTTTTCGAGCAGCTTCTTTAGGCGAAAGTCCTTGCGCGAGATACCGTTCCATATTTTCTACCACTACAATAGCATCATCTACTACAATACCAATAGCCAATACAAGCCCAAAAAGGGTAAGGTTATTCAACGAAAAACCGAGTGCCTGTAAAGCGGCAAACGTACCAATAAGAGATACGGGTATAGCGAGAATTGGAATGATAGATGCTCTCCAAGATTGAAGGAATAACAAGATTACGAAAACAACAAGAAGCACCGCTTCAAAAATGGTGTGATATACCGCATCTACAGATTCTTGGATGAATTCTGTTGGGTTATAGGCGATTTCATATTCTAAATCTTCTGGAAAGTTTGCTGAAATTTCAGCAACCAAGTCTTGAACCCGAGCTGCAGTTTCTAGGGCATTACCACCTGGTCTTTGATATATAGGCATCGCAACACCTGTATTCATATCTAAATATCCCAGCGTAGAATAGTTTTCAGACCCTAATTCTACACGACCTACATCTTTTAAACGTACAACTCTACCATCGTCACCAGATTTAATGATAACACTTTCAAATTCTTCAGGTTCGATGAGTTTTCCTCTTGCCTGAATGTTTACTTCAAAGGCGTTTTGCTGTGCTGAAGGTCTTTGGTTAAGTGTACCGCTGGCGATTTCTACGTTTTGGTCACGTAGTGCTCCAATAACTTCACCAGGTGTCATATCTAAACTTGCAATTTTATCTGGGTCTAACCAAACACGCATAGCATAAGCCGAAGTACCGAACAAACCTACGTCACCTACTCCTTCAACTCTTGATATCTGGTCTCTTAAATTACGCCAGGCATAGTTTCCTATAAAAATATTGTCGTAGGTATCATTAGGTGAAAACATATTAACAACCAAGAGAATATCTGGTGATACTTTTCGGGTGGTAATTCCTAATTGTCTAACAGGTTCTGGTAATCTAGGAACCGCTACAGCGACCCTGTTTTGTACTTGTACCTGAGCTATGTCGAGGTCCGTTCCTAATTCAAATGCGACTTCTATAGTCACCACACCATCTGCTGTCGATTGAGAGGTCATGTAAATCATCCCTTCGACGCCGTTAATTTCTTGTTCTATAGGTGCTGCAACCGTTTCAGAAAGTGTTTGTGCGTTTGCACCAGGATAAGAGGCTCTTACCTGTACTGTAGGTGGCGCCACTTCTGGAAATTGTGAAGAGGATAGTGAAAAATAAGCCAGACCACCTACAATCATTATAAGTACGCTCAGTACCGCTGCAAATATGGGTCTATCGATAAATATTCTACTGAATTTCATTGTTTTATTTTTTAGGTTGTTCTACAAAAAGGGTAAGGTGATGAATCCATTACCCTTTTATTTTACTATTAATTGCTTGCCAACTCGGTAGTAATAGGACTGTCATCTGTTATGATGGCAACCAACGTGGGATCAACCACTACCGATGGGCGTATTTTCTGAATATTGTTTAGTACCAAACGGTCAGTATCCTGAAGACCGTCGCGTACAATTCTTAGTCCGTTAGTATGTAAAGGACCTAAAGTGACATTACGGGTCTGTACTGTATCATTTTCATCAAGTACATACACATAGCGTACTGATTGATTAGTTGCTATAATATTATCTGGAATCATAATTGCGTTGTGTGGTGCACTACCCAGAAGGCGGGCTTTGCCAAACATTCCAGGCTCAAAAAGGCCATCTTTATTATCAAGAATAGCTCGTGCTTCAATAGTACCTGTTCTTTGGTCGATTTGATTATCTACAAAATTCATTTTGGCTTCATGTACAAAATCCTCTTCATCCTGTAGCTTAATGAATACCGGATTAGCTGCTGTGCGCGAAGAGCTGCGTTCCCCTTTTTGATCCATTCTTACATACTTTAGGTAATCGGCTTCACTTCCTGTAAAGTAAAAATGTATAGGACTTGTTGAAACAATGGTAGTTAACATCGTTGCGTTCGAGTTGCCACCATCAATCAAGTTGCCTTCATTCACCAAATCACGACTTACTCTACCTGCAATAGGAGCTTTTACTTTCGTGAAATCTAAATTAAGTCGGGCTTCATCAACACGTGCTTTTGCGAGTTGTAAACTGGCTTTTGCACCAGCTAGGGCTTGCTGTCGTCTGCCGTATTCTTCAACAGAAACCGCTCCGCTACTTTTTAGGGTTTCTACACGGGCAAAGTTGTCTTCTGCTTGCTTAAGGTTTGCATATTGCTGATTATACGTCGCACGTGCCTGACTTAATGCAATTCTAAAAGGACGCTGGTCGATGACAAAAAGGATATCACCTTTATTGACCATTTGGCCATCTTCAAAATTTACTTTATCAATGTAACCACTCACACGAGCGCGAATCTCTACTTTGTTACTGGCTTCAAAACGGCCGGTGTACTCATCCCATTCTGTAATTTCTTCAAAAAGTGGGTTAGACACATTCACCGCCATTAATTGAGGTGCTGTTTCTTTGGCTTCTTCCTTATTCATAAAGCCGAAGAGGGTAACTAAGGCTACTATCCCGATTAAAGAAAGGGATAGGATAAAAAATCTGCTGCTTCGTCTCGATGTTTTAAAATGTATTGTTTTCATGATATACTGTATTTAAATTGTTGATATTTAATTTTACAGTACAAATCTACTTCGAGATGCTACCTTGTAGTTAACCATTATGTTTTGAGAAATGACCAAAATCTTATATTTGCGTTTTTGGATGTTATATTTATGGATTTTGTAATCACTTTGAGACAAAAAATTGTTTTAAATTCTGCCAAAACGAATGCAAATACTCATCGTATTTAGTTTGCTCGTGTTGAAGGGCTTCAATCTCACGTTTATTAAAGTAAACTTCTACATCGATACGTATAGCATTGATAATATCGTTTGCGTAAGCAACGCCAAAATTTTCAAGTTCATTTTGCCTGCGTTTGAGTGCATTTTCCTTCAATTGCAATAGCTTTTGGGAATATCCTTTTTCTTCGATATAATGAATATCTGTCATCATCTGAAAAAGCTCGTTATAATAGTTGCCCGTGCTACCGTATCCTTTTTCTATACGCTCTTTTATATGAAGCGGTTGTCTTTGAATAAGTTTTTTCCCCGTCATTTTTATTTATTCATTTACAGCTACTATTTGTCCTTCTACAGGACTAATGGTTATGCCAGGTCGTATCTTTTGAATGTTTGAGGTTACGATTTTGTCATTTGCCTTTAGCCCATTTCGCACAATGCGTAACCCATTGGTATGCAATGGTCCCAGTTCTACATTGGTTACAGATACCTCATTGGCGTCATTAACCGTATACACATAGCGTACCGATTGGTTGGTGCCAATGATTTCGTCGGGTATCATTATGGCTTGATGTTCTGCACTGCCAAGTAATCGTGCACGGCCAAACATTCCGGGTTCTAAGAGTCCATCTTTATTATCCAGTATGGCTCTTGCCTCGATAGTGCCTGTATTTTGATCTATCTGGTTGTCTACAAAATTCATTTTGCCTTCGTGAGCATACTCTTTTTCATCTTGCAATCGTATAAAAACGGGGTTTGCCTCTTCTCGTGATGAATTGCGTTCGCCCTTTTGGTCAAGACGCGAGTACTTTAAAAAATCTGCTTCGCTACCCGTAAAATAAAAATAAATAGGATCGGTAGAAACGATGGTGGTGAGTATAGTAGAGTTTGCTGTACCGCCGTTAATTAAATTTCCTTCATTAACAAGGTCACGACTTATTCTACCTGAAATGGGAGCACGCACTTTTGTAAATTCTAAATTTAATTTCGCTTCATCTACTCGTGCTTGTGCCAATTGCAAACTTGCCTGAGACCTCGCCCTTCCTTGTTGTCTTCTATCATATTCTTCTATAGAAACTGCTCCGCTCTCCCGCAGAGATTCTACACGTGTAAAGTTATCCTGCGCTTGTTTTAAATTGGCGTTAGCTTCGCCAAAGGCAGCTTTTGCTTGTTGTAGAGCTATAAGAAAAGGGCGCTGGTCTATGATAAATAAAACATCACCCTTTTTTACAGTTTGTCCATCTGTAAAGTTTACGTGGTCGATATATCCGCTTACGCGCGCACGTACCTCTACAAAATCTGTAGCTTCAAAACGGCCGGTGTACTCGTCCCATTCTGTAATTTTTTCTGCTTTAGGTTTGCAAACTTTGGCTTCTAATAAGGCTTGCTCTTGTTTTTCATCTTTTTCTTTACATCCGTTAAAAATCAAAAAAACAGTCAGTAAAACTATAGCAAATACAAAAGAATTATGGGGCTTAAGGTGCAAATTACATTGTTTCATTTTTAATGGCTTATGGTGTTATTAATAAATCTTCGGTATCCTGGTTAACGATCTTGTTATATTTTGCAGGGATAGGGTTAGACTCTACAACCTGTATACTCTTTATTTTTTCCTTTTCGGTTTTATATTCAATGATAAGGTGCGAGTAGTCTTTATTCCCTAAAAATTCACCTCGTAAAATCTGGATAGAAAGATTTTTATCAAGTACCCAGGTACCTTGATTGTGCAGATTGAGCTTTCTACCCATAAAAGAGAGATGCTGTCTAAAAGCTTTAAAAAAATTTTCCTTTCCTACAAAAAGTAGTGGTGCGCTGTTGAGTTTTTTGAGATAAAACAATACATCGTGAGAAATGCACGTCGCTACAAGGGCTTCATTATCCATCTCAAGCCCGATGAGATAATTTTGAATGATGTTAACAGGTTTGAATTGCATTTTTATACGTTTATTAAGGGTTATCCAAATCAATTTAAACTGCTCCTTCATAGAGAAGAATAACTTTACACTATCAAATCTCTTAATTTATCTGCAAGAGAATAGAGTACTTTTCATAGTATATAGACCACTTTTGTTTACTATCTCGTGTGGTAATTGGTATTTTTACAATAGGAATAATTATGTATAATACTCTTATTTTAAATGATTTATTATTAAAAAGAACTATTAATGAAATTTTTTGCTGTGTAATGAAGGTTAAACAAAATTGACATTCAGACTTTAGAAAGTTACTATAGCACCTACAGTAGATGCGTACAACGTAAAATTGAGTTTTGTACTTTTTTTAATAGTATTTCGGTTTATGCTAAAGGATCCATATTTCGGTAGTCTAGAGGCGACATTTTTTCATATTTTCTGAAAAAGCGGGCAAAGTAACTTGGGCTTTCAAAACCGAGATCAAAGGCAATTTCAGAAACGGTTTTACCTGTATGTAAAAGTTGACATTTCGCTGTAAGTAGTAACCTTCTAGAAATCAAGTCTTTTGTGGTTCTGCCGCTCGTTTTCTTTACACATTCATTAAGGTAGGACGGATTTAGATTCAGGCTTTCTGCAAATTGGGCAACATTATAGGGCCTGTCTATTTCGCCTTTGAGTAATCGTGTAAAATTATCTTCTAACGAAACTAGAAACGAATTATACACAAAGTGTGATGATTCTTTGGTGGTGCCCAAGCCATTACTGCCATTGCCGTTGGCATAAATACGATTTGCCTTAATAAGCAGAACGAATAACCAGAGCCTGATCACATCGTCAGAGTATTTTCTGGGTTTACGAGTTTCCCAGAGCATCTCCTTAAAAACGGTACGCAACAGTTCGTGTTCTGCGCGCTGCAAGACAAACTTTTTACGTACATCAGGTAATAAATAATCAAAAGAGTTTAAGATGTTCTTATTATCGACCAACGTAAGAAGGTATTCTCGGGTGAAGCCTACAAAATAGCCGTGGCAACTGTTATTGAGTTTCCAGGTTTTGGCTTCTCCTGGTTTGCTAAAAAAGATTTCCTGATTTTTGAGCTCTACAGCGTCTAACTGTACGATTTTATTCATTTTTCCTTTTTCGATAAAGAATACCGAAAAGAAATCAGCAATGAACGGAAAAGGAAATTGATTTTCTTCTAAGGTAAAATCTTCTAACTTATAAATGAAAAATTCCTTTTTAAACGATTTAAGTTCTTGCTGTTGATTAACGATAGG
Source organism: Aquimarina sp. U1-2 (assembly GCF_017897595.1). GTDB lineage: Bacteria > Bacteroidota > Bacteroidia > Flavobacteriales > Flavobacteriaceae > Aquimarina. Next base: position 570,332 of record NZ_JAGKIK010000001.1, on the reverse strand, counting down.
GGATAGCTCCTCTACATACTCCTCTAAGGTGAGCGGAGTTAAATTGTCTGATGAAATTGTCATGAGTACTACTAGTTTTGTTTTTGCTAGTAGTAATGGCATAGACGATACCAATTGATTTCATATAGAACCCAAAAAGCTACAAACCCACGCCATTATTGTGGTTTTCTAAAATTGTAAATTTTCCAGATAGGATTTGACGGTTTGAATTTTACGATATTTTTGAAAAAAAGTACTGTAATTTTTACGAGATTATCGTAAATAACGAATTGAGTCTTATCAAATAGCTGTAGTAGCTGTAAATAAAAGCAATGATTCGGATATCCAGATTTGTATACGCTGATTTTGAATACTACTTTGCTCTAAACAGGCACAAAGGCAACAATCAACAGCTGAAACACTACCGAAAGTACAAAAGGAAGAAATAAATACCCCATAATATCCTTGGACTGAATGTTAGTGCCTACACCCATAATTGGGATGATAAACACCATAAAGAAAAAGGGCTGTAGCATATTAGTGCAGTTTTCGCCATAGGTAATGGCAAGGGTTGCGCGTGCCAGATTCTCGTTGACTACTTCTGGTGGTAGTCTGGCACTTAAATCGGTAACCGCTTGTAAAATACCAGGACCAATTATGGCAAACTCACCACCGGCACCAGGTATCGCAAAGTTAACCGCACCGCCTATACCATAAGAATAAAAGATGTAATTGTCTAGCGTCATTACTTCGCTAAGAGAGTTGGCAAATACTTCACCCAGTCCGGCAAACGTAAAAATACCCATAATACCTGCATAAAAGGGATATTGAATAATCACTCCAGAGATATTACCACTGGCTTCTTTAATAGCTTTTCCAAACTGGGCAGGTGTTCTGTGTAGTAACAGCGCCAGCATCATAAAGATAAAAATTACGATGTTTAGGTTGAGCTCAAAACCGTTGCTGTAGAAATGATAAATAATATAGCTCAATCCTAATGTAACGATGATATACGGGAATAAAGCTACATTTTCTACCCAGCCAGACAGATGCTTTTTGGCTTCAATTCTTTCGTTTTTCTGCTTAGGATCCGTTTTTTTAGCAACATTGGTATTTGTAATAAGCAAGGCATCTAATGACTGTTTTTTATGATATACAGGCGCTAATAGCCAACAAATCACAGGCACAACGATTACAAAAAAGCCAACCATCACATAATTAACCCTGGAACCCAAGGTTAAAGCCGTTGGAAGCACGTTAGTAATGACTTCATTTTGAATTAGATAATTATCTGGTGTATTAAGAAGGAGCAAAACGGTACTCGAAATACCAGAAACCCAACTCAATCCTGAGAAATACGTAATGCCCATTAAATACGGATAATGAATGCCTTTTACTTCTTTGGCGATTTCCCTGGCTAAAACTGCTGTTAAAATTAACCAGGTCCAATTCACTAAGCACAGCAAAGCACCGATTAATGGAATAAGAAAGTATACCTGTCGTGGTGTCTTTAGATAACGTGCCAGTAGTTTGATAAGTTGGTTAAATTGCGGGCTTACCGCCATCGCATATCCCAGTATGAGCATTAATACTACTTGCATGCTAAAGCCCAATAATTCCCACATTCCAGTATACCAGGATTCTAGAAGGGTTATTAGATTAGAATCGGTAAAAATCAATGCCAATAACATAACCAGTATAGTCATTGTAAAGGCAAATACCATACTATTTGGAATGTATTTTCGATAAAAATTGGCAAAGCGTTCGCCTAGGCCTGAGAGATTCATAAGGATAGTAAGGACTATTATTCGAATTTAAAAATACTAAAATTTCGTAACCGTATTACTATTTACGAAAATAGCGTAAATTTGTTAAAAAATTAGTGCTATGTCTTCAGATAAAGAGTTTGTATCAGAGGAAGCAGCTCCTTTTGGCTATAATCACCTATACCAAGTTGCAAAAGCCTTTTCAGGCACATCTACGCGCCAAGAATTGTTAAAAGCCATTTTAGAGCAAATAAAACCTGTGTTCGGCTATCATAGTGCAAGACTTTTTGTCGTTTACGAAAAAGAAGACTACCACATTGACCTTACGGCACAAGATCCGGAAATAGAGCCCTCAGACGTTAATTACCAGCATCAGCAAAAGGGGAATGCCAAGATGAAGCACAAAGGTTCTTCGGTAGCGTATTGTATGAAAGAAGTGGAAGAAGCGGGTGATGTTTTGTTGTTAGATTATAAGGAGCTTCATCAGAGATTTCCCGATTATCCTCAATTCGTATATACTAAAGAGACTGGCTACCGCGATTGCCTTACAGGTTTATTAGTGTTTCAGGGCAAGACCTTGGGAATGTTTTGCCTTAATGCGCTAGAAAAAGACTTCTTTCCCAAAGAAAAATTTGAGTTTTTTAGCCTTATCTGTGACCAATTGGCCATAGCGGTGAATAATATTCTAGATAAAGAAAATATTGAGAGCGAGAAAACGCTTAACGCCACCTTACTTCGTATTACCGAACTCCTAGTGACGATTAAAAATGGTCGAGACTTGCTGCGCATTATCGTAGATGAAGTAAAACCGCTCTTTTCCTTTTATGATATTGGCTTGTTCATTTTCAATAAAGAAAAAACACACCTAGAGGACTGGGCTACCAAGTACGAAGAGTTTCACCTGGAAGAAGCCAATTTGATGATGCACTATGACAATGCCGTTAATGTACCTCTTCCGATTCACGAAGGAAGTAATATGGCTTGGGAATTAGACCTGTTGAAAAAAGCAAACGGGCCCGCGATCATCGATATCAAAGATATGGCAATGCGTTTTCCAGAGTACGAACAAAGCAAGGCAATCTTAAAAATAGGCCACCGCGATAGCCTACAAACCTTACTCACGTACGGTGGCGAGACCCTTGGCTTCTTTTGTGTAAATGTTTTAGAAAAAAATTTTTATACTCAAGATTATTTCCCCCTGTTTCAGGGCGTGGCAGATCAGATTGCGGTTGCGGTAAGTAATCTTTTAGCTAACGAAGAGATACAAAGACGCGAACAAGAGAAAACAAAATTATTAGCCCTTAGCGAACCCATAGCCAAAGTGCGTCACCGCAAAGAACTGCTTACTATTATTTATGAACGCATTCACGAAATCTTCCCGTTCGATGATGCAGGCCTGTTCACATTAGATGAAACCGGCGAAAATCATATCGATTGGGTGGTGGATGACGGAATCACAAAAGCCAGTACCGAAATCCTAAAAAAGGGGATCTCAGGCTACTTGCCACACAAAGGTTCGGTCATCGAGGCAATGATGCAGGACACACCTACACTGTTATCCTTTGAAGACATCAACCAACAACATCCAGGGCACGAACAATATGAAGAGATGAAAGCCCAGGGCACGAAGCAGTTTATCTGCCGGGCACTCTTTCGCGCCACGTCTGCCGACAGGAAGGAAAGCGAAAAGATTGGGATGCTTTGTTTTAACAGCAAGCAAGAGGGTTTCTATACCGAAAAGGACTTCACGCTCTTTGATTCCATCGCCAATCAAATCAACCTAGCGGTACTGAATATTTTGGCCAATGAAAACCTGTTGCTGGAGAAGCAATTTACCGAGCAGTTGCTGGAAATCAGCGAGTCCGTAGCTGGTATACAAGACCGCAGGCAGCTGCTACAAACCTTTTTCATAAAAGTAAAGGCCATCATCCCCTATGATGAGTATGGCCTCTTTGTACTGGACGAAACAGGAAAATACCATTATGAACTAGTAAATACGGAGATCATCGGTGAAGCCACCGTACAAAGTGAAGTGGAGGCAGAATTTGGAGCCCACGCCAGGTTTTTGCATAAAAACTCGGCCATTGCACAAATAATGGAAAATGAACCCGCGGTTTACCATCTTGATGATTTGGCTGACCATCCGCAAAAGAAAATTGTAAAACAAGCGGGGCTACAGCAGTTGCTGGGTGGCCCTTTGTGGGATGGCGATAGTGCCTTTGGGATGTTATGTTTTAATTCGTATAGTGATATTCGCTACCACCAGCGGCATCTCAATCTCTTTAAACCCATCGCCGAGCAAATGGCAACCGCTGTGTTAAAAATTCTGGCCAATGAGCAGGTTCTGGAAGAGAAACAGTTTAAAGAAACCCTGCTCGGCATTAGCGAAGCGGTAGCTGATTCACAGAGCAGAAAGGAACTGTTCAGCAAGGTGCTCACTCGGGTAAAAGACGTTATTAGTTTTGATAACCACGGCATATTCGTCTTTTCAGAAGACGGAAAATACCATCAGGAATTAACTGAAGACGCCATTGAAGCCCCAATTGAAGTAGAACTGCAAAATTCGGTAGGTTACGGGCCCTTTGAGCATCCCGGTTCGCCAACAGAGTACTTTGCTATCAATGGTCCATTGATTGTAGATTTTAAGGAACTCACCCAAAAAATACCAGGATATCCGCAATATGAGGCGATGCGCAATGCAGGTATTAAAGAAATTTTAGCTGGGCCACTACAGGCGAGAGGAAAGACTTATGGAGTGCTGATTTTTTCTTCTTTTTCAAAAAACTTTTATACACAGGAAGATATCGTAAAATTCCGTGCCATCTCAGATTTAATGTCGGTGGCCGTTAATAACGTATTGGCCAATGAGCAGGTGCTGAAAGAAAAACGACTAACAGAACAACTTCTGGAAGTGACAGCATCTATCGCCCAAATACAGGATACAAATTCGTTGTTTAAAGTCGTAAGTGATACAGTACAACCTTTGTTTGGGTTCGTCTATCTGAATATTGTATTGTTGAAAGAAGATAATTTTTCGGTGGTTTACTACGACCCGGATGTTATTGGACCACTCAATACGAAATTCTTTGAAAACACGATACCCCTTAGTGGTTCACCCTTTGAGGAATATTTTGATAAGCACCCTAATATTTTATTAGCATCAGCCGATGAGTGGGTCAAAAAATTTCCTGATTATGAAGGCTTACATCTATTAAAGAAAAATGACTACAGTCACACGCTACTTAACAAGTTGTATCATAAGGGAACACTTTTAGGTTGCTTAGAAATGGTCTACGCAGATGAACCTTCACTCACCAAAGAACAGGTGAATCTTCTTGAAAACTTTTCTCAACAAGTGGCATTGGCATTGGCCAATATTATTTCTAACGAAAACGTACTCGAAGAAAAACAGTTTAAAGAAACCCTGCTTACCATTAGCGAAGGCATTGCATCCATCCGTTCTAAGCAAGAGTTGCTACGATACATCATTCAAAAGCTAAAACCCATTTTCCATTTTTACGATACGGGTATTATCATCCTTGATGAGAAAAAGGAGAAATACACCGATTGGAGTGCTTATTATGAAGTTGGCGAATCTGCTATAAACCCATTAGTTTTTGACCATTATGAGGATGGAACCTTATGGAATCCGTTAAAGGGTTCCGGAGTTGCCTGGAGTATCAAAAAGACATCTAAAGAAAAACAGCCCATAGTGTTTGATTGGACAAAGGATTGGAGCCATCTAAGCGATGCTAAGACAATGGGGTTTTTGAAAAAAAGCGACTACGATAGGTCGTTGGTCTATCCTTTTAAACTGGGCAATGAAGTGTTGGGTACCTTTTGGATAAACTACAGGAAAGAAGATGATGTCAACAAAGTGTCTAAACCGCTCTTTCAAAGTGTATGTGACCAGTTAGCCGTAGCCATTAGTAACATTTTAGCCACAGAACACCTAAAAGAACGAGAAGAAGAAAAGTCCTTACTGGTAGACCTGGCCAAAGAGTTTGCGACCATCAGAAGCAGAAATCAATTATTTAAGGTAGTCTTTGATAAAATAAAAAACGTAATTCCCTTTGATGATGCAGGAATTGGGCTGTTTAGCAATTCATTAGAAAACTACAAAGAGTTTTTGGATTTTAATTCTCTTGAATCTGATGTGTATTCTTTACAGCACACTATGGAGTATGATAATGATATGCTACCTACAGGTGCTCAAATGAAAAAGGTACTATCTAGTAAAGATGTAATCATCTTTAATCGAGATGAAATTATTAAAGATTCAGATACTTTTTACGCTGAGGCATTTGAACAGTTAGGTTATTATAGTATAATCGCCAAGGCTTTTACAACTACTAACGGCACACAGCTAGTCTGGAGTTTAAACAGTAAAAAGCCTAATACGTATGGTGACAAAGACATTTCGTTATTTGCTGCGATAACGCATCAGGTATCCGCTGCAATATCCAACATTCTCGCGATAGAAGAAATTGAACGCCGTGAGCTGGAAAAAAGTCAGCAGGTGGCCGTAATTTCTATTTTTGGCCAGAAAAAAAGCTGGCAGGAGCGCATACGCGACTTTCTGGATTTTGTGCAGGAGCACCTGCCGTTTACCTTTGCGGCTTTTTCGATACGTAAGGGCAAACAAATGCACATCTATCAAGCGGTAGAACGCATCGGTAAAGAAGAATATCGCTCGTGGACACCAAAAGATTTTGCCCGTGCCAGCAACCAGGACGAAAAGGTGATTGCTAGTGCTATCGACAAAGTAGAACACTATTTTTTTGAAAAAAAGTATAAAGATCCCTGGACGAACACCAAAGAAGGGCAGGTATTATATAAGGCCACGCAAGACGTAATCCGTGCACCTGCCGTGGCAAATCTGGCCATTCCGTTAGCCGGTGGGATGAACTTTTTACTGTGTTTGTATCACAAACCCGAATATTTCTATGATACACGGGCGACACCCTTTTTTGAGACCATCCGCTACGCACTCGCAGAAAGCTTAGAAAAAGCCATCATTACCGACGAAGTGAATGCCTTAAACCTTAGATTACAGGAAGAAAAAGCCTATCTGTTGGATGAGGTTGAGCAAACTTATGGATTTGATGAGATTGTGGGCGATAGCGAAACGATGCAAGAGGTATTTACCAAAATACGAGAAGTAGCCGATCTTAATGCTACCGTATTGGTGTTAGGCGAAACGGGAACGGGAAAAGAATTGATAGCCCGTGCGATACATAACAATTCCCCCAGAAAAGAGCGGGTGTTGGTCAAAGTGAACTGTGCCGCCATACCCTCACAGATTGTAGAGTCCGAACTTTTTGGCCACGAAAAAGGGGCCTTTACGGGCGCGATGAAGCAGCGTATTGGTAAATTTGAACTGGCCGATAAGGGCACTATTTTTCTAGATGAGATCGGGGATATGCCTCTTGAATTACAAGCTAAATTATTACGGGTACTGCAAGAACGGGAAGTAGAGCGCGTGGGTAGCAACCAAACCCTGAAACTCGACTTTAGGGTAATTGCCGCAACCAATAAGAACCTGGAAGCACTGGTTAGAAAAGGGGAGTTTAGAGCAGACCTGTTCTACCGACTCAATACCTTTCCGATAGAGTTGCCCCCGGTACGCCATCGCAGTAACGATGCGGTGCTACTGGCCGAGCATTTTGGCAGGCAGCTATCACACAGCCTGGGGCTGCCTTTTAAGGGGTATACCGAAAAATCCATGGAACGTATTCGTAAATATCCGTGGCCCGGTAATGTGCGAGAACTGCAAAATGTATTAGAACAGGCCATGATTCTTCAGAAGGGCAGGGTATTAGAGATCTTTCCGCAAAAAACAAGTTACGATACCATTCCCGGGGCATCCACACCCAGTATCCCGGTACCCGAAATTTACGATATGGAATATATCAAAGAGCGCAAAGAAGACCTGGAACGCAAATACATATTGCATATTTTAGAAAAAACCAAATGGCGCGTAAGCGGCCCCAACGGAGCTGCCAAACTGTTGGGGGTAGCCAATACGACTTTAGAATCGCGGTTAAAGCGTTTGGGGATAGAGAAGCGGTAGGTATTCGACTAAATAAAAAATATAAATAGCGCATTATGTTGCACTATTTAGCCTTTCAAATACCTAATAGAGTAAAAAACTAATGAAAAGTGCATTGTATTGCTCTTTTCTTGTTTATTTCCATTGGTTATACTATTTTTGGTATAAAAAGAGCAATATCATGCACTTTCAAGATATTATAGATGCCATTAAAACCCGTAGGGAAATGTTGCAGGTCAACCAAAAGACGCTCGCAGATTTGTCTGGAGTGAGCTTACGTACCTTAAAACAATTTGAAAGCGGCAAGGGCAATCCCACACTTCAGACTTTGGGTAAGTTGGCCGATGCTTTGGGCCTGGAACTCACTTTACAAGTTAAACAATTAGAGACTGATGAATGAGACAGGCCAAGGTGTTCTATAAAAACGAGGAAGCAGGTTTGCTGACCCAATTGGATAATGGAGAGTTTATCTTCCAGTATTTGGACGTGTGGTTTAACGCTGCCAACAAACCTTCGATTAGTTTGACATTACCTAAGACCCAAAAGGAGTTTAGTTCACCATATTTATTCCCTTTTTTTTACAATATGTTGCCCGAAGGCACTAACAAGGAGGTGGTCTGTTTTGCGCTGCGCATTGATAAAAACGACCATTTTGGCATCTTGCTCAACACTGCAAAATATGACACCATAGGTGCTGTGCGTATCGAAAAAATAGAAAACCAATGAGTTTACCAGCGATACATAACTGCCCAGGAACCTTGAAGGAAGGTCACGACACCTATTCCGCGACAGCGTTACGACGTACGTTTGATGGTAAAAAGGTAAGCCACGTCTTACCCTATGAATCTCCAGCAACAAATGAAGTTACCGATCAACTTTTTGAAGAAAACCAAAAACGGATGTCCATCTCTGGTGTGCAGGAAAAGTTTTCTGTCTTGCTCGAAAAGAATAAACTACGTCTCATAAAAGAAGGCGAGCAAGGGCAGTATATTTTAAAACCCATACCCAATGCTGGTAAAAATCCTGACCAAATGCCGGCTAACGAACATCTCACGATGCAAATAGCACGACAAGTGTACAACATAGAAACGGCAGAAAACGCCCTTATTTTTTTCAGTAACGGTGCACCAGCTTATATTACCAAGCGCTTTGATGTAAAAGACGATGGAAGTAAATGGGCGCAGGAAGATTTTGCCACCTTGGCAGGAAGAACACCCCAAACCCACGGTGAGCATTACAAATATTTGGGCAACTATTCTGAACTTTTTGATATCCTTAAAAAGTTTGTTCCAGCTTACAGTGTTGAGGCACCAAAACTCTTTAAAATGATACTTTTCAATTATCAGTTTTCTAACGGCGATGCGCATTTTAAAAACTTTTCACTGATAGAAACTGAATTGGGCGATTACAGATTGAGTCCAGCCTACGATTTATTGAACAGTCGCATTCATATTGAAGATAAGGACTTTGCGTTGGATGATGGTCTTGTACCAAGGGATAAAGCCTTAGGTACTATCCAACAGCAATTCCATACACTTGGCGAGCTGGCTGGTATTTCGCAAAAGCAGGTAGATAGTGTGTTTTTATCTTTGACCAAGAACACAGATAAAGTTTTGGGTTTGATTGGCAATTCCTATCTATCAGACAGGAAAAAGCGTAATTATGAGCAGGCTTATTTGGCGTGCTTGAAGCGGCTAACGAAGTAATTAATGTTTGAAATGTTTTAATTTATTGACTAAAGACAATGAAAATAACATAACGCATATGTACTTATTGAATGTGGTTATGTTATTACCAGAACATTCTTTCAACCTTTACATAACAGAAGTTTTTAATTTTAACCTCTTGAAAAAGCGTTTTATGTATAGGACATTCGTTTATTGGCAATTTTCTATAAACTAGCTTTCTGTTCTGTGTTTAAGTAGTCTTTTAGTCCAACTTTTTCTTTGTTACATGAATTATAATCTTTGGCGGATATACTATTTTTCACATCATTGTGATTCATTGTATTCAGTGGTGTACACTATCATTTGTCTTGAATTGATGTTGCTTTTACCTTACCATAATTAAATTGTTTTCTTATATGTACGAACTGCCAAAAAATTAAAAATGAAAGCTAATATAATGGTATAAATAAATTCCCATTTTATATCATATAATCCACTCCCTTTTAATAATACCTTGCGCGAAACGGATATAAAATGTGCTAAGGGATTGGGGATTGTGGCATATTGCGCCCATTTTGGCATACTATCTATAGGGGTGAATAAACCACACATCAAAATAAAAATCATGACAAAAAAGAAGGCGACAAAGATAGCTTGCTGTTGAGTTTCTGCAAAGTTGGATATTAAGAAGCCTAGGCCTAAAACAGCAACTATATTAAAAAATGCATACAAAAAAAGGAGACTAACACTTCCTACCATTGGAATATTAAAAGCAATTTTTGCCGCAATCAATCCCAGGGTTAACAGCCCCATCCCTATGCAAAGAAATGGAATGAGCTTGCCCAAGATAAACTGCCATTTTTTAATGGGCGTTACATTAATTTGCTCGATCGTTCCTAATTCACGCTCTCGTACTACATTCATTGCAGAGAGTATGATGGTAAGCAATGCGGTAAGCTCTGCAAGAATTCCTGTTGCCATAAAATGGGTATACTTTAATTCTGGGTTGTACCAGCTACGATCCTTAATTGTGAAAATAGGGATTGGACTCGTAAGGGCAGAAGTTTGTTTAAGCTTATTGCGATTAAAATTCTGAATGACCGTCGTGACATAACTAGCACCTACAGTGGCTTGTTGTCCGTTGATTGCGTTTACTAACATTTGCAACTCGGGTCGGTCAGAACGATAGAAATCTTTTTGAAATCCTTTGGGAATTTTTAGAATTATGTCTGTCTCGTCATTCTGCATGGCTAGCATAGCATCGTTGCTTTTTAGTGGTAATGGTTTTACAATCAATCTTTTAGTGGCGTCAATTTTTGCAATTAATTCGTAAGAAAATAAGCTCTTATCCCGATCATCTATACTAATACGTACTTCCTTGACTTGATTAGAAGCTGCACTGCTGAGTAACAGTAGTTGAATTATCGGTAAAATAGTCATCATAGGCAGTATAGTCCTATTACGGAAAATTTGCATAAATTCTTTTTCTATAAGGAATATCAACCGTTTCATTGCAGTCGTATTTTAAAATTTCTAATAGCCAACCCTAGCAATACGATGGCCATTCCTATTAGTACCAGAGTAGAAAGCCAAATGGTAAGCAGTCCTGTACCCCTTAACATTATAGCTTTGAGAATTTCGATAAAATAGGTAGCCGGTACAATATGTCCTAACCCCTGTAAAACTTGTGGCATACTAGATAATGGAAACATGAATCCTGACAATATCATTGTGGGCAGCATCAATCCCATCATAGATTTCATCATTGCGCCTTGTTGGGTGTCTTCAGCAGTTGAAATTAAAATGCCTAGCGCGAGCGCAACAATTACATAGAGCAAACACATTAGTAACAACAGAATAATACTACCTCTTATGGGTACGTCAAAAATTGAAGTCCCTAGCAGTAGAATGATTAAGGCGTTAATAAAACTAAGAATGGCATAGGGTACTACCTTTCCTAAGATAATAATGAAAGGTGATAATGGCGAGACCAGCAAGATTTCCATTGTACCCTGTTCTTTTTCTTTTGCAATAGTTAAGGAAGTCAACATTGCCGAAATAATAAGGAGGATCATAGCGATTACCCCTGGAATAAAATTGTAAGCACTTTCTAATTGAGGATTGTAAAGCATTCTTGAGGAAACAGTAATAGACCTTTTTTGAGTACTATTAGGAAACTTGTTATTTATAAAACTATATGACATTTGATTAACATATTGTACTAATGTAGTGGCATTATTAGGGTCAGAACCATCTGCTAATAATTGTACCTCGGGTTGTTTTTTGGCTAAAAAATCAGTCGAAAAATCATGAGGAATAACTAGAGCAAATTTGGAGTTACCGGCTTTCATACCTTCTTCGATATCTCTATAATTGGTTATTGACTGATTGAGTTGAAAATGACCCGAGCTTTGGAGATGATTTATATATTCTCTACTCAGGGGAGATCTTGAATTATCCAGCACGTCAATGCGTGCATCCTTAAACTCGTTGGTTACTGCATAGCCAAAAATTAATACTTGTGTAACAGGCATTATAAATAAGATAAGCAAAGTACGTTTGTCTCTTAGGATATGATAAAATTCTTTTTTTAAAAATGCTAGAAATACCTTCATCTTCTAATTGAGTACTACAAATTTGATCGTGATGTTGTTTGAACTACTATTTAGTGAAACATGTGATTTTTATAATTACATTTTTCCATTTTGGTAAGGTTAGTTGTACCTATAAGTGCAGACCTATAGCTATTGGTTACTTTACCTATATTAAAAGTCTTTCGAGACTCTAGTGGGAAGTCGACCCTTCTATGAAAGAGCATAAAAACCATATAGTCTTGATTCTGTTTTGAAATAGTATTTATAGTCGCGGTAAACTTACCTGAATTCTTAGCAGAGAGCATAGTGATTAATAGGCTTGAAGTCAATAAAATATGTAATTGTTGAAGCTCTATTTTTTTCATTTTGAAATTTTTGATGTTGTGTTTTCGTTTCTTCGTACTAGTTTTACAAACACTTCATCCATTGATTCGACTTCAAATTGTTTTTTTAAACTGTCTGGGGTATCGAGCGCAGCAATTTTGCCCGCTACCATAATACTTATCCGATGGCAATACTCTGCCTCATCCATATAGTGTGTGGTCACAAAAATAGTTTTACCATTATCAGAAGCTTCGTAAATGGTTTCCCAAAACTGTCTGCGCACCATAGGGTCTACTCCGCCCGTAGGTTCATCCAGAAATACAATTTCAGGATCGTGCAGTGTCGCAACAGCGAAAGCCAGCCGTTGCTTCCACCCCAAAGGAATAGTTGATACGGGGGTATTAGCAACATCCACCAGATCTAGTTTTTCTAGAATCTCCTGTGTTTTCTCTTTGATACTTTTTCGTGAAAGCGAATAGATTCCACCAAAAAACTTAATATTTTCCTGTGGTGTGAGATCGTTGTATAGGCTGAATTTTTGAGACATATACCCAATACGTTTCTTGATACGCTCTGTCTCCTTATATAGGTCATAACCAGCTACAGTTGCCTCTCCACTGGTGGGTCTACTTAATCCGATAAGCATTTTAATAGCTGTAGTCTTACCAGCACCATTTGCTCCTAAAAAACCAAAAATTTCGCCTTTCGTAACCTCGAAACTGATTTCGTCTACAGCAGCAAAATCACCAAACTTTTTGGTGAGTGCATCTGTTTTTATGACAATTTCTCTAGACATCCTTTTTAAATAGTTGATTTTTTACTTGATAAATCAAGGAATACATCTTCGACAGTAGCTATAATTCTCTTTACCTCTTTAATTATTAAGTTGCCTTCCTTTAGTTTGGAAAGGATTTGGTTTTCGTTCAGCTTCCACTTGGTACTCAAGTGAATATATTCACCAAATGGCAGTGCACTCTCTGTAAATTCCTGTTTACGTAAAAAAAGCAGTGTTTTATAGGTACTTTCTGTTTTAATAGCATAGAGTGATTTTTTGAATCCATCAATTATACCCTTAGGCGTATCGGCCTTAAGCAGCTTACCTTCCTGTAGCAAACCTATACGGTCACAACGCCCTGCCTCGTCCATATAGGGTGTGCTAACCAGTATCCCTATACCTTTTTCTTTAAGCGAAGCCAACATATCCCAAAATTCCCTTCGGCTTACAGTATCTACACCGGTAGTAGGTTCATCTAAGAAAAGGACTTCTGGTTTATGTATAAGGGCGCAACAAAGAGCAAGTTTTTGCTTCATACCACCAGATAGCTTACCTGCGGGACGTTCTTTAAAGGGTTCTATCTGCTCATAAATTTCTTTCACCAAATCATAATTTTGTTTAATGGTCGTTCCAAAAATAGTGGCAAAAAAAGTGAGATTTTCCTCTACGCTCAAGTCCTGATATAAGGAAAACTTACCAGGCATATAGCCTACTTTTTTACGTATTTCCTTATATTCTTTCACCACATCGTGTCCAGCCACGGTTGCCATACCACTATCGGCTAGGAGTAAAGTGGTCAATATCCTGAAAAACGTACTTTTTCCAGCACCATCCGGACCAATTAATCCAAAGATCTCACCATGATCTACATGTATAGACAGACCATTTAGGGCGTGTACCTTGTTATACATTTTGGTAATACGTTCAGTGTATATGGCAGACATTACTCTTTATTATTTATAGGAAAAACAACCTCACCGGGCATCCCAATTTTAAGGATCCCATTATTTTTAACAGCTACTTCAATGGCATATACTAGTTGTATTCGCTCTTCTTTGGTTTGAATACTCTTTGGGGTGAATTCAGCATCGTCTGAAATAAAAGTGACAGTTCCACTCAAGTTTGTATACCTTTTTTCATCCTTGTCAATTCTTACAATAACTCTATCATTAAGTTTTACATTTTGTAGTAAAAGAGCACTGGTGTACGCTCTTAAAATAAGAGTGTCAAGGGTAGCCACCTGATATAAGGGTGCTCCCACAGTAACAAATTCATTAGGTTCAACAAATGATGAAAGGATGGTACCCTGGATAGGGTTATATATAATATGATCTTGTATACGCCGATTAAGTAATCTTATCTGTGCTTCTAGGGGTTTACGTTCTGCAAGGATACCCCGATTTGCTACACTTACCATACGGCGTGTAGAACTGATACGTTGGTTTATTTGATCTAAGTCTCCTTCGTAATCATCAAGTTGCTTTTGTGTAGCAGCTTTCTGTGCGACCAGTCGTGCAGTACGATTACGTTCACGCTGTAGATTTTCCCTTTGCTCAAGTAATACAGCTACTTCAGGTGCAGCGGTTTGCAACTTATCATCAATCGCAGTGATTTGTGCTTGTACTTTGAGCTTTTCAAGGTGTAGCCGTACAGTATCGATAAGGCCTACCTGCTCACCTGCTTTAGGTTTTATCCCTTCGGTAATGCGATAGGAAATTAGTTCTCCTGTAGCCTTTGCACTAACCGTAGTTTCATTGGCAATAAAATTGCCATAGGCATCTGATGCGTTATCGTCACCGCAAGATAAAAGCGTTAACACAATAAGTATTTGTATGGGAATAAACGTATTTTTCATCAAAGTTTTCCTAAAAGAGTTAAGTATCCTACCCGTGCCTTTAATAACTGTGTATTCGTAAGTTCTAACTGCAACTGGGCATTTAGCGAGGTATTAAGTTGTGTAATATATTCTGAAGTGGTAATTACATCGTTGTCTAATTGTGCTTTAGACTGTTCCAGAATTTTGTTTTGTAATCGTACAATTTGCTCGCTGTTTTTAATCTGAGTTACTAATTTATCCAGCTCATTTTGTAGTATAAGCCGATCATTTTCCAGTTCAAAATTAAAAAGGTTCCGGTCTACTTCTATCTGTTGTTGATCTACTTCCAGTTTAGCCTTTTCTTTTCGGTTGCTGCCCCAGTCAAAAAAGCTCCATTGCAGTCGAATACCCCCTAAAGCATATGTAGACGTTTCAAAATCTGCAAAGTTTAATGGATTGGGATTACCTATTCCTCCGCGACCATATAAGGAAATCTTTGGCATCAATTCGGCTTCGAGCAAGTTTTTTTGAGTTTCGAGCAGCTTTTTTTGGCTATCATATAGCAGATTTTCAGGTCTGTTGATGCTATCTGAAACACTAATGGTAAGTTCTGCTGGAAGATCGAATTGTGTATGTATTTCATAAGATTTTCCTGTAAGTTGTTCTAATAAATTAATATAGTTCTTAGTATTGGCTCTGATCGCAGTACGTTCTTTTTTTGCTTCCAGAGAACGAACTTTTAGTTTATTAAGTTCACTTTCAAGTAGAGTACCATTATTTACTTGTGCTTCTGCCAAATCTATATTTTCCTGTAATTGATCAATTGTATTTTGTATGATTTTTACATGCTTTCGAGAAAGTGTAATAGTAAAAACCAACTGGTTTATACGCTTCTTTACAGTTCGTAATTGTACTTTATACTGATTGTATTGTACAGATGATTGATTACGTTGTAGTTGTTTCCGGACTCTAGTGAGTCCGCCATCGTACAGGTTGAAATTGATATCTACATAAGCATTATAGGTATCTTGTGGAGCCTCTAGCGAAATCTGACCTGTTTGTAATTCGATATTTTCAGATTGATACTGCGCTTGTGCATTAAGTGAAAGTTGTGGAAGTCGCTTTCTCGTAATGGCCTCTAGATTGAGCGATTCTATTTTATGTATAAGCTTAGCATCTTGTGCTAAAGGATAATTTGTATTTCCCCAAGCATAAAGTTCTCTGAGAGAAATCACTTCTTGACCAGTCGTTGAAAGGCTGAAGAAAATTGCTAGAAAAATAAATATATATTTCATTATCGTACCTATAGTTAACCAAATGGTTAATCTTAATAGATACAAATGTAAAAATATTAATCAAAAAATTCAACTAAATGGTTAATTTATGAAAAAAACTTCTAAATGATTCTTTATAAGTATTTTACGCTGTTCGATAAAAACTTCAAAATCGTTATCCGATAGTTCAAAGGAGGAAATTATTACAGGTTTTGCCAAAAAAGGAAAAACAATAAGAGACATTAAAGTAACAAAAATATGCGGTGCTGGAGTACTTATCATAATTCCTTGGTCTTGCTCTAATTTAATTTGAGAAAAAAAATTTTGGATCACACCAGCATCTTTCATTTTGTTAGAAATTTGAGATTGGTATTTTTGACTGTTACGTGCAATTTCATTTAAAATGAAGATAGGAGTTTCGGGACTATGTAAAATATGGTCAATAAGATTATCAATTAGGTTATGTAACCGTTCTTTAACCGTTTCGCTACTACCAAGGGCTGATAGAAATATCGTAGCAACTGCATCCAAAGTTTGACTCAAAATTTTTTGAAAAAGTAATTCCTTACTTCTAAAATAGTAATGAAGCATTGCTTTGTTAATATTCGCACGATCTGCTATCGCCTGCATACGTGCTCCAGCATACCCATGCTGCACAAACTCTTCTCGTGCCGCCTGTAGAATAGTTGCTTCTGTTGATATTTCTTTTGGCATGTTGTTAACTTTATAGTAAAACTACGAAGTTACGGATTAACTAAGAATTTAATTGTGTAGTTGATTTTATATATATTTTTTGGTTTGTCGTCTAGCCCATATATTATGTTAGGATTGACAGTAGTTTAAATGAGTCGGTTCTAAACTTTTCTTAACTATGCTCTTCCGTATATCCCAATTGCTGATAGATGGTGTTATTATCCCAATAGCACTTTATATGAGAAATTTTATGTTCTTGAAAAGTAAAAAGGTAAATATGTGGGGCTTCATTTCTTTTGCTGTTACCGGGAATACCCATCACCTCTTCTTCTAATGTGCCACCTTGCAATGCTTTGACGATGATAATTCCCTCCTGGGTTTCCATCGAAGTTTGAATATGTACATAAAAATCAGGCATTACGGTTGTAAAAGTTTCCCAGAGATGTTTTGCTTCTTTTTCTATACTTCCTTTACCTTGTTCGCCGTAGGGTACATAATGGTAAGTGGCTTCGGGGGTACATAAAGACACCATTTTATCAATCTGATGCGCTGAATATGCCTGCAAAAAAGTGTTTGCAATTTCTATGTTTGTCATATGTTTTTTCATTTTTTACATTACTTTTTTTTCAGTATTGTCCGGTTAAAGAAAATAGACCGCTGCGCTGCTAGAAAATAGAACAAAGATTTATTTGTAAGTACTTGTCTATTATGGTTTTTGAAGTAAAGACGATTCAGTTTCAAACCAAGGTGTCTAAAATTTTAGAAAAGCAAGGTGTCTTTTCTATAAACTTATAAATTCTTAATGGTAATAGAGGTGTTCAGAGCTTATCAACTTTTTTATCGGACAACAATGATAAATTATATCGATTGGAATCTAATTTTTATTAATCACCAGTAGATCGTTTCAATATTAATTAGTAATTGACATAATCTTATTCCTCTGGCATAAAGCCTAACTGTTTCATTAAGCTTACATCATCGGTCAGGCCAAACCTTTCGATAAGTTTACCATCTTGCACTCGGTAAAGATGAAAAACTTCAAATTTCACTTTTTTACCTGTGGCGGGTTTACCCATAATCTCGCCGTCGTTGGTACCTGAGATGAAATCACGAGCCATTACATAGTCATCTTCGGCAATTACGTGCGTATAATCTGCCTTTACATCTGAGAAGATACTAAAAAATACACTATAAAGCTCTCTAAAAACCGCCGGACCTTTTTTAGCTTCTAATGGAAACACTTCCTGGTGGTTTATAAAATCCGGATGTAAAACTTCTTCCAGTACATCTAGGTTTCGGCTATTGAAAGCCTCATCAATGAGCTTCTTCAGTATGGCTTTGTTTGCTGTTGTTTGATTTTCCATATTCTTTAATTTTCAATTAAATTATTTATTCAGATTTACCAGTAATCTTTTGTGTTTTTTACTAGAATTCATTTTTAATCGTTTTTTTTAAAAGTTTGCAAAGATTGGGGTGATATTATATTTTAGAAATTTGATTTGTTTCCAACTCACTATCGGTGTCGATAGACTTTCGTACTTTAAAATCTACAGGGTTAATGGATACCCCTTTGACCTCAACCAAAATACCTCTACCTTTTGGTACTGGCTTTGCTGTTTCAAATTTAATCAGACTCTGCTCTTCTTTTATTGGAAGTCTTTTTTTGTTCCTATTGCTTTCATTTTTATTAAATGGCGCTGTTGCATCCTTGTTTTATAATTCAAGTATTAATTTTAGGGCTACTTTATTGATTTATAAGTATGTTATTTCTTCAG
Source organism: Aquimarina sp. U1-2 (assembly GCF_017897595.1). Lineage (GTDB taxonomy): Bacteria > Bacteroidota > Bacteroidia > Flavobacteriales > Flavobacteriaceae > Aquimarina. The sequence goes on along the minus strand of NZ_JAGKIK010000001.1, from coordinate 551,617 downwards.
ATATAGATTACATTGAAATTCATAGAATCATAAGAAAAAATAAGGTCATTTTATTATTCCTTTAATCCCGGCGTATCTGTGATTAATAGGAAGATTTCTGATGTTTCTACCACAAAACGCCCCTTTTGTTTACCTATCGTTATCACATTTTCACCACCCCAGGCATTTTTGCCATCAATCAATACCAAATATTTAAATCGCGCTTTTGCTCCATTTTTGGTGAATTGAAGGACTTCGATATTGCTGGAGAGATTCATACGATTACTTTTCCCTACCTCGTTGACTACTTGGTCGTAAAAAGCTCTGGCAGCCTCATTGTCAAGTCCGGTGAGCGATTTTTTGGTTCCATTTGGCAAATTGAATGTAATGGTGAAGTTATCTGCAAACACGCCACTTTCACGCATCATTTTTAATTGTTCACTTCCTGTTTCGGCAAAAATCACAATATTGTTCCAGCGTGCTGCTAAGTTTAGCAAGTTGTTATAAATGATTCCCTGTTCTGAGGTTTCTATTTGTGCAAATGGTTTACCAGTTTCATCTATATGACGCAAAGTTTGAGCTTTAACTTGCGTTGAGACTGTTGAAAAAAGGACTATTGTAAACAGGATCGATGATAAAATAGATTTTTTGAAATTTTTCATTTTTATTAGTTTTACCAGTAAATTTGTTCTTAACTTAATTAGAGATTTTGCTTTTGACAATGATTAATTCATTTGATATTGATTGTTATGGTTCCAATTAGGAATTCTATTAGCATTTACTTGTCTATGGTTTCGTACCATTTTTAGCGAGTTCTATGTTTTTCATACTATTTAATTTTTTAGATTAGTATTTAGCTTTTTGCATTTTTGGGATTTACGGGATGCTTAAAAATTGATACACCAAAATTATATTGAATTGCATCCTTAGTGATGACACTAATTTTTGTAATACTGACCATTTTCTAATATTTCTTTAAGAGAACAAGTCGATGTTTTCATTTTCAATACATTTTAAAACACTACTTTCCTTTCTGTTTTCTTCAACTTAATAATCACAGATTTTGATGTAGGCGTATTGCTCTTTTCCGCCACACTATCTATCGGCACCAATGAATTTGCTTCGGGAAAATAAGTGCCCACACAACCTTGGGGGATATCATATTCAACCACGATAAAAGTGGGCTCTTCTCGAAGTACGCCATTGAAGTTGCTGCTCAAATCCACAACATCTCCTTGCTGCAATCCAAATTTTGCAATGTCCTTGACATTCATCATAATAATACGTCGCTCGTTAAAGATGCCCCGGTAACGGTCGTGCAGTCCGTAGATGGTAGTGTTGTACTGGTCATGGCTACGTAGGGTCATCATCATTAGCTCATCTTCGGCGAGCTTATGTTGCGTTTGCTTATTAATGGTGAAGTTTGCTTTGCCATTAGCGGTGTTCCATTTTCCCTCTCGGTTGCAGTTGGGTAAGTAAAAGCCACCTGTTTTTCTAACCCTCGTATTGTAATCATCAAAACCAGGAATCACGGCTTCGATATGGTCACGAATCACATCATAATCCTGTTCCATAGCGGTGTAATCTACCAAGCTATTGGGTAATGTAGCTTTCGCCATTCGGCAGACAATCTGGGTTTCGCTTAGCAGGTTGTCTGAAATAGGTTTGTTTAATCCTAAAGATTTGTGAACTATGCCCATTGAGTTTTCGACCGTAACAAATTGTTCTTTACCGTCATGTACATCTTTTTCGGTTCGACCGCGGGTCGGTAAAATGATAGCAGTCTTGCCGTGTACCAAATGACTCCGGTTTAATTTTGTAGACACATGTACGGTAAGCTCGCATTTTTGTAAAGCTTCTGCAGTATAAGTCGTATCGGGTGTTGCCGAAACAAAGTTGCCACCCATTCCAAAAAACACCTTAGCTTTGCCTTTATGCATCCCTTTAATGGTCGATACCACATCGTAGCCGTGTTTTGTGGGCACGTCTATACCAAATCGTGTGTTCAAACCTGTGATAATATGCGCGGGTGGTTTTTCCCAAATACCTACGGTGCGGTCACCCTGTACGTTAGAATGCCCACGAACAGGACAAGTGCCGCCGCCTTCAATGCCTACACTTCCTTTCAGTAATAGTAAGTTTACAACTTCACTTATCGCCATTACCGAATTTTTATGCTGAGTGAGCCCCATCGCCCAGCAAATAATAATACGATTGCTATGTTTTACATATTCTGCCACTTCATGTATTTGATGGGTTGGAATTCCTGTTTGTACCATCAAATCCTTTAAATCCTGACCATCTAGATCATAAATAAAATCCTCATATCCGGCAGTTTCTTTTTCAATAAAATCAAGATTGAAGATGCTGCCCGGATTCGCTTTTTCTTCATCCCAAAGTATTTTTAGTATAGCTTTAAAAAGTGCCACATCTTGATTGATTTTTACCTGAAGGAATATATCAGAGATAGGTTTGCCACCGGTAAGCACCGCAATCGGGTCTTGTGGGTCTACAAAGTTGATGAGCCCCGTCTCTTTTAATGGATTGACACTGATGATTTTCGCTCCTTTGGATTTGGCTTTTACCAATGCAGATAACATACGTGGGTGGTTGGTGCCCGGGTTTTGCCCTACTACAAAAATCAGTTCGGCTTTTTCAAAATCTTTAAGTGTTACAGAACCTTTTCCGGTACCCAAAGTTTGGGATAATGCTGTTCCGCTGGATTCGTGACACATATTGCTACAATCAGGCAAGTTGTTTGTACCAAAATCCCTTGCAAATAATTGATAACTAAATGCGGCTTCATTACTCGTTCTTCCTGAAGTGTAGAAAACCGCTTCGTCTGGTGAATTCAAACTGTTCAGTGTTTTTCCAATAGTTTCAAAAGCATCGCTCCAGGAAATAGGTTCATAATGCGATTGTCCTTCTCGAAGAATCATAGGCTCAATGATGCGACCACTTTTACCAATTTCGTAATCAGACCAATGGGATAGCTTTTCAACCGAATGTTTTTTGAAAAATGCAGTATCCAACACTTTTTTAGTCGCTTCTTCGGCAACGGCTTTGGCTCCGTTTTCGCAATATTCGGCAACTTTAGAGCGGTCTTTTGGGTTCGGGTCTGGCCAGGCACAACCTGGGCAGTCAAAACCATCGGTCTGGTTGAGTTTTAGAAGTGTTTTAAAGGTTTTGGAAAGCCCCATTTCTTCATGCCCGTGTCTAAGCGAACTCATCACCGCAGGAATCCCAGCAGCCTTGGTTTTGGGCTCTTTGAGTTGAATTCCTGTTAACTTTTGTGAGGTCAAATGATTTACTTTTGTTTCTATGTCTTCTACTTTCTTCATAACTGGATTGGGTTTTCTTCCGCAAGCGGATGTTGATAATGGTCGGTTTCATCTTCATTAGGGCGTTTATGTAGGCATTGAAAATCTTTTTCAACAAGAATGAAAACGGTTTGAGTAGCACCAGGCCAGGGATCGTTTTGTAAGCTTACTTGTTCAGTTTCGGTAAATCCTTTAAAGATGTCTCTTGGAAGTTCAACACATACTTCGCCTTTGATGAAGGATATACCAATAGCTTCCAATTCTCTGTTTTGTTGTATAGTATATCTAAGCGTTTGTGAGGCATCTTTTCCAGGTCCGAATGAAATCTGTTCCGACACTTCGCCGTATGTCTTGAGCTGCTCGACTTCTGCTTTTGTAAGCCGATATCGTATGGTGTTGCCTTTAATTCTGAGTTTCATCTGTTCTGTTTTATTGTTTTTTATTGGTCAGATGTAATTTGCCATTGAGCATCTTTCTCTAATGAGGATGAATCGTTATAGCTCATTTCATAATGATATGTTTTAGATGGTCTTGCTATTGCTTTTTCAGTTTGAGTGACATACATGTTGTAACTCTCTTTTTTAATAAACCCAATGAGCGCCATATTTACTTTTTTGGCCAGTTTGATCGCCAAATTTGATGGTGCGCCCACAGCTCCCATTACAGGAATGCCCGCCATTACCGATTTTTGTACCAACTCAAAACCTGCGCGACCGCTAACAACGATTATGCGTTCTTTGGCTGGTAAGAGTTTCTGCTGAAGTGCGCTACCGATGAGTTTATCTACAGCATTATGTCTTCCTACATCTTCGTTTATCAACAAGAGATTACCTTCAAAATCAAAAAGTCCAGCGGCGTGAATGCTTCCGGTGTATTTAAAAATGGTTTGTTCTTTACGTAGTTTTTCCGTGAGATGGAATAACTGTGATTGCGATAGGACCGTATCTACTTTTTGGAAAAAAGGACTTCCTGAAACGGTATTAACAGATTCAATGGAAGCTTTTCCGCAGACACCACAGCTTGATGAGGTGAAAAAATTTCGCGTTAGCGTGTCAATATTTACGGTTACCTCTTCCTTTACAATCACAGTAATAACATTGCCCAAATATTCAGGTTCAACCTGCTGGCAGTATTGTATGGCCTTCACCTGGGTAACATCCTCAATGATGCCTTCTGTAAAGAGAAAACCCAGCGCCAACTCAAAATCATTTCCGGGTGTACGCATAGTCACCGCTATTTTCTTTCGCGAAAGCTGCAAACCGTCATTAAAAATTAATTGAATTTCTAAAGGTTCTTCTACCGTAATTAAATCGTTATTCCGTATCGTGCCATTGGGTGTCAAACGGGTTACGGGTAAGGACTCTATGGGATATTGTTTGGTCATAAATGGTGGGTTTAAGTAAATAATTTAGCAGCCTGAATCATTGTACTGATGATACCCCAAAGTGCGGGTATGGTCACCACTAACCAAGTGAAGAACAATTGTTGTTTTGATGTTTTCGTTTCCATATTTTTAATTTTAGAGATATATCTGTGCTTGTAAGTTGATTTCCCACCGTCTGCCATCCTGAACATTTCGACCGTTGGTGTTGACCATTAATGGTCTTGAGGCGTAGTTTAGCGTCAGTTTGGCGTGGTGGGCATTGATAAGACAATTGATGCCCGCGTCCCAATGCACCACGGTTTCATCCAGAAAATCTAAATCCTTTACCGAAATGGTTCCATACGGTTGCCAGCGCACTTTATCCTTTTCGCTGAAGCTGGGTAGGAGTAATCCACTCTGTAAATAATAAATTTGTCCCGTTCCCAACAGCGGTGCGGCATTACCAAAACCGTCTATACTTGGCGTACCGTCAAAACCACCTTCTGGAGCGATGCCCGTATTGATAAAACCAGCACTTCTGTAAAAATTGGTGCCATAATCATAAGTATAGAAACCAGCGTAGGTAGTCAGCGCCATATCCTTTTGACCAATAGGACTGTCATAAAAAGCATCAACGGCAAAGACCGTCTGGTTTTCTCGTTCTATGGTACCATCAGAATTAAGAATGCCCGACGCATCAGCGTGATGATAAAAACCAGCACCCAGATTGAATACTTTTTTAGTGCCTAAATAGGTACCTGTTTTGTAAGGAAGCGTATTCGCTTCTTTTTCAAAAAAGGCGTAATCTATATAGCCACCCAAAGAGACTTTATCGCTGGGTACGGTAAAGGCGCGGGTCTCGGTTGCGTTATCACGCTGGTCTTCTATAAAAGGCTTGTTTAAGTGAAAGCGATAATCGAATTTGCCAAGTTTTCCTTTGGCATATATCCCAAACTGACGTGCAAACTGGTCCGTCTGTTCAAAATTTGGGAAGTTGAATAACGGTAAATCCATTGCTAGAAAGTTGAGCACGCTGGTGTTGCTCATTCGGCTAATGCCGTTCCAATAGTGTAATCCTGCGCCAAGATATAATGAGAAGTCTTTGTCTTCTTGCTGCGGAAGCACGGCATATTCTGTCCAGGCATCGTGAATGAACAATTGTGGTTTACGGTCACTGTCATTAAATGCCTGATTGTTGATCCCAAATTGGGTAAAGATGAGAAATTTGTCTGATAGTTGAGAATACAAAAAGAAACGTGACCTGCGTAGGGCGATATCAAAACTTTCATCATCAGGGTTTCCAGAGCTATCCACCGTTCCGGGGTTGTTTTCTAAAGAGCGAACACGGAATTGATGGAGCATGATCAAGCGCACATACTTGCTGCCATCTTCATTCAATTGTATACGAAGACCACCCTCATAATTATCAGATCCTTGTGCTGAAACTACGGTACAGATCAGAAATATTATTAGGGTGAAACACCATCTCATTTTTTTCATAATCATTATTGTTTTAAGTGGTATTTTTCGTGTACTGGTTTAACGAGTAGATTGCAGACAAGCCCTATGACCAGTAATCCTGCCAAGATGTACATTGTGGTGGAGTAAGCTTCTGCTTTTGGCATTCCTAAGGTGTCTATTTGATAAGCGCGGATATTATTGACCAATTGGGGCCCGATAACCGCGGCAAGTGACCACGCTAGGAGTAATCTACCGTGTATGGCGCCCACCTCAAAAGTGCCAAACATATCTCGTAAGTAAGCAGGAATGGTAGCAAAACCACCACCATACATACTGATGATGATGCTAAAAGCTAGTATGAACAATACAATATTAGCCATATGCCCAAGAGTGGGAATCAGGCAGTATAATAATATGCCTAGTAAGAAGAAAACCGAATAGGTGTTTTTGCGCCCGATACGGTCAGATAAGGATGACCAGGCAAAACGCCCGCCCATATTGAAAAGACTCAATAAACCCACAAATCCCGCAGCCGAAGCAGCCGTAACAGCTGCATTTGAGCCTACGACACTTGCAGAAAACATTTCTTGTATCATGACCGAGGCCTGGCCCAATACGCCAATACCTGCAGATACATTGACCAAGAGCACCACAAAGAGTAAATAAAACTGTGGCGTTTTAATAGCAGTATTGGCATCTACATGATGAGTGCTAATCATTGCAGATTTTTTCTTACCTGCTTCCTTTTCAGGGTCAAATCCTTTCGGTTTCCAATCTTTTGCAGGAATGCGTACCAACCACATACCGAACATCATCAAAATGAAGTAAGCAATACCCATCACTATAAAGGTTTCCATTAACCCGACAGAAGTTGCTGATTTAAAATAGTCCATCAACGAAACCCCAAATGGTGCGGCTACCATGGCACCTCCACCAAATCCCATAATCGCAAGCCCGGTAGCCAATCCAGGTTTGTCTGGAAACCATTTTATCAAAGTAGAAACTGGCGAGATATAGCCAATACCCAAGCCGATACCGCCCAAAATCCCCTGCCCGAAATAGACAATCCAAATATTATGAAGTTCAATACCAATAGAAGAAACCAAAAATCCACTCCCAAAACATATAGCAGCCACAAACATTGCTTTACGCGGGCCAACACGTTCTAACCATTTGCCGAAAAGTGCAGCCGAGGCGCCTAACACTACAATAGCTATGGAAAAGATGTAGCCTACCTGCACCAAGGACCAATCCTCGGGTGTTGATTCTGTGATACCAATAAGTTGTGTCATTGGTTTGTTGAAGACACTATAGGCATAAATCTCACCTATACTTAGGTGTATGGCTAAAGCAGCTGGCGGTACTAACCATCGGTTAAAACCAGGCTTGGCTATGATGGAAGAACGGTCTAAAAATGTGCTAATTTTCATAATGTGTAATGGTTGTTGTTTTTCGATTTAGCTCGTATTTCTACAACAGGTACAGACCTGATGAAAAGTATTCAGCCTAAAACTACTTTAGAAAACGAGTTGTATTTAGTCAGTTTTTACAGTTTTTAAAGCACTTTTTGTTTAATGAATACATTTTAAGTGTTGTTGGCGATTTTTTAAAAAAGTGTCACAAAATGTACAGCAATACTGTAAAAAGTGCTAATAAAATAAAATGAACCTATTATACTTTTGATTAAACAAAACTGTAAATATCAAACACAAAAGCACTAAAACTTTAATCCAATGCTAACCTTTAAAAATTAAAAAACAATCTTATGATAACCAAGAAACTATATACAGCACAAGCCTTTGCCGTAGGCGGAAGAAACGGAAAAGTCACTTCAGAAGATAGTGTGATTTCCCTTGATTTAAAAATGGACAATAAAGGCACTGCAACCAACCCAGAACAGCTCTTTGCCGCGGGTTATGCTGCTTGTTTTGAAAGCACTATTCAAGTTATGGCTGGACAACAAAAGCTAAAACTTACTGAAACGGGTGTGAATGGTTTGGTAGACTTCGGACAGAATAACGAGGGAGGTTATGAAATTGCGGTACGATTAGAGGTTTCTTTGCCTGAGCTAAAACTTCAGGAGGCAGAAAATCTCATTGCGCTGGCACATGAAAACTGTCCATATTCCAAAGCTACCCGAAATAACATTCCGGTAGAAATTACTCTGATGGAACACGCCGTTTCTGAAATGCATTGATACAAAGTGTTTCTCGTTTCCAACTTTAAACTAACACCATATGAATGTATTCTCAACAAATTATATCCCAAAGTTATGTGGTTTTTTGGCTTTTTCTTTGCTTTTGGGCTGTGCCACTTTTAAAACTCAATACGAACCTGAAAAATTAGCAAAAAATAAAGCATCCTTAAGTGATGCACACTCATACTATTTAGTAGGTGGTTTAGGCAATGAACCTGAGGCAGCTACGCTTTCGCTTCTAAAAGAACAGCTTCAAAAAACCCCAAATGCAACACTTATTTTGCTTGGTGATAACGTTTCACTTTCAACTAATGACGGTATTGATGTTTCAGCAGTTTCAAGTCTCTTAGAAGGTTTTAAAGGTGAAACTCTTTTTGTTCCGGGTAGTACAGAGTGGCAGCAGCACAATCAGAAGGACTTAAGTGAGTTAGAAGAATATTTATCCTCAATTTCGGCAAGTGATAATTTCGTCTTGCCAAAACAGGGTTGTCCTCTTAAACAAATTGAAGTGAATGATGGCCTGGATATCATCTTGATTGATTCACAATGGTATATTCAGAATTGGGATACTGTTGAAGGAATGAACAAACATTGCACAGACATTAAAACCCGTCGACGTTTTGTAGAGGAGCTAGAAGGAATGTTTCGAGATGGTCGTGGCAAAAACATTCTGGTAGCAATGCATCATCCTATTTTTAGCAACGGTGCTTATGCAGGCAATAAGGCCTTTGCTTCAGGAGGTCAGGTTCCTCTTTTATCGCCTTTTGATTATGTTGGTGAGCAATTGATAGGGGTAAATCCTCAGGCGACTGGTGCTGCTCGATACAGGTCATTGATGGTGCAGGTGTCTTCATTAGCCCAGCGTTACAACCGTGTAACCATCGTTTCGGGTCACGAAGAGAGTCAGCAACTTTTAAAGAGTGACAAGGTTCATCAAATTATAAGTGGTGCTTTAGGTGATACTCAAGCGACTAATAAGGGTTATGGTAGTGTAAGTGCCATAGGTGGTCGTCTGGAATATGAAGGACTTTTTACATCAAGTAAGACTGGTTTTACCAAGTTAGAAGTCGCAAATGATGGTAAAGTAAGAGCGTTTTTTTACGAAAGTGCGAATCCTGAGAGTCCGTTTGTGTATGATTTGTATTCCGCTTTTGCAAAAAGCGAACCGTATGCAATTTCATCAAAGACCGTAAATGCAACAACTAAGGCAGCTATCCTCGAACCAAAAGACACTATAAAAAGTGGAATGTATAAGTTTTTCTGGGGAAAGAACCATCGTGGCGTGTATGCACAACCCATTACAGCAAAAAATGTATTACTTGACACGCTTTACAGTGGGTTACAACTGGTAAAAGAAGGTGGCGGTCACCAGTCTAGAGGGTTGCGTTTGGAAGATAAGCAGGGTAGACAATATGCAATGCGCGGGCTTGAAAAGGAAGGGCTACGATTTCTACAATATCAAATTAAAGGTATTGCTTATAATCCAGAAAGTTTTGAGGATACAGGCGTAGAAAAATTTGTGTCTGATTTCTTTACCACTTCGCATCCCTATATGCAGTTAGTAATACCCGATTTGGCGAAAGCGGCAGGAATAAATCATAGCAATACAAAATTATTTTATGTGCCAGAACAGGACATTCTAGGTGGTTTGAATCCTTTGTATGCCAACTCATTATATTTTATTGAACAACGACCTTCGAAGGAGCATAAAGATTATCCTGGTTATAATCAGGTGAAGAATTTTTTTCAATATCCTATCACAGATTTTGAAAGTACTACGGATATGCTCAAAAAATTACGAGAGGACGAAAAATACAGTATTGACCAACGCGCATACATACGTGCACGCATGTTTGATATGTTTATTGGCGATTGGGATAGGCACGAAGACCAATGGCGTTGGGCAGAGCACGAACTTCCTGATGGTAAAAAAGTCTATGTGCCAATTCCGCGCGATAGGGATGGTTCATTTTCAAAATATCAAGGTTTGGGCATCGAATTTGTACAAATGATTATGCCAGACACCCGTTTTTGGCAAACCTACGACGAGGAAATAAAGAGCCTGAAATGGTTTAACGGCGAAGTCTTCAATTTGGACAAGGTGCTTTTGCGAGAATTTAATCTTGATATTTGGCGTAGTGAAGCAGAGGCGATTCAGCAGCAAATAACGTCTTCGGTACTTGAAAATTCCTTTGAAAACCTTCCGCCAGAATTACAACAAAAAACAAAGGATTACTTTTTACCATTGATGCAGGAACGCTTAAAAAATCTGACCAAATTTGCTGAGGGTTATTGCCGCTTCCTGTCCAAAACCGTTGTGATACACGCTACAGATAAAGATGATCGAATTGTAGTAGAACGACTTGTGAACGGGGATACCAAAGTTTCGCTTTTCAGAAAAATCACAGATACCCAGAAAGCACCTTTCTTTGAGCAGACTTATACGCCTGAGCAAACTAAAGAACTATGGATTTATGGACTGAATGATGATGACACTTTTGAAGTAAAAGGAGAAGCTCGTGGGAAGATAAAAGTACGTTTAGTTGGTGGGCATGGTGATGAAATTCTGGCTGTAAGTAATAAAAGCAAAGTGAAATTTTACGACTTTAAGCACGAAAAGTTGAGTAGCACAAGCAGCAAGATGCCACAAAAACAACTTTCAGAGCAATATGATGTTAATACTTTTCATTACCGATATTTGTTAAAAAGTAACAATATTTTGTATCCAGAACTTGGTTTTGGAAACGATAAAGGTCTTTACGCTGGACTAAATAACACATACACTAAGAACGGTTTCAATGGCAATCCGTATCGGCAGCAGCACTCTGTTTTTGCGCGTTATTACTTCGATTTTTCAGCGGTAGAAGCTGGTGTTACTTCAGATTTTGCTAATGTGTTTACCAATGTCAATCTTGAGTTTGAAGCCTATTTTACCAGTCAGGCTTTTGCGAGGAACTTTTTTGGTTTCGGAAATGATACACCTAATCTGGAAGATGAGTTCGATAGGGAGTTCAATCAGGTAGAGACGCAACAAATTCGTTTTTATCCAGCCTTAAAACTCAATATTTTCAAAATAGGGCCTGAATTTGAATCGTATAAAGTAGACAGGAACGATAACCGAATTTCTACACCAGACAATGTAAACCCAGAGGTTTTTGAATCGCAAGATTATTTGGGCGTAAAAGCCGAATTCGAATATAAAAATCAAAACAGTTTGAGCTATCCTACCAAAGGATTCAGAATGAATCTATCCGGAGGATGGCGCACCAATCTTGATGATAGCGATAACAACTTTGCCTTTGTTGAAGGTGCATTGGGAATTGACCAAAAGTTGATACGGTCTGAACATCTGGTATTAAGTACAACCATAGGCGGAAGGGCGAATTTTGGTAATAACTTTTTCTTCTATCACGCCGCACAATTAGGTCAGAACAATGGGTTACGAGGTTTCCGTATCAACCGATTTTCAGGCAAAAGAATGTTCTATCATACTTCAGACCTAAAACTTAGAATTAAAGAATTTAAGGCGAATATAATGCCGCTAACTTTCGGTATTTACGGCGGTTTCGATTATGGTAGGGTTTGGCTTCCAGGCGATGACTCTAACACTTGGCATCACGGACAAGGCGGTGGTATCTGGCTTGGTGGACTTAATGCGGTGACCTTGAAGTTAGGCTATTTTACTTCAGATGATGACAATATGATAAACATACTATTGGGTTTTGGGTTTTAAATGTGGATGATGTGACTTGCAAAATTTATGTAATATTCGCTATGCTTAAGTCAGTTTCTGTTGAAGAAAAAGCAAAATTTCTTTTTTGCAGTGAATTTGATGGAAAGGAAAAATTGATAGAATACCATCAGTTACTGCTTGATATCTATTCTAAAGACAGACATACTATTTATTTCATTTTACTGCAAGGAATACGATATCAGGTATTTGTTACAGAAAGTAGTGATGTGGCCATAAGCGGAACGCAGTTTTGGAACAATAGTTTTAAAAATGCGGTTATGAGGCTTCCGGTAATAGATAAACCGTTAGCATCATTTGATTATGAAAGACGAAAGAGTGGTGATAAAGTGTATCAGCAACAAGAATTGGCAACACGTAAAAAGAAATATTAAACTAGTTTCAAACGACGGAAACACTTACATTATATAATCAAATAAAAGTAGAAAGATTTTCTTTAAAAAAGAATTTAAAAGAGCACTTGTATTCCCTTTTAACATCATAATTTGGCAAGCATAAAAATGTTAAAAAAAGGTGTAGAGCCACAAAACCAATATCTTATAAAGTGAAATGGAAAATACCTGTTGTGCATTTTGAATCCGAAAAGCTATACTAGATAAAGTTTTTCCTGATGTCATCTCGAGCGGAGTCGAGAGGTTATCACGAAAAATCACTCGAATTGATGCTTTTCCTTACTATTTCTTTCATAACGTAAAACGAATGTAAACTATAAAATAATAAAGATTATGGAACTTCTAATCCAAGCACAAGAGTTTGAAAAATTAAGTACGGCCAATATGTCTTTAAGTGATCGTGTAGAAGCATCAAGAACGGCAAAGGAATTGATACTAAATATTAATGAAGTTTATAAAAAAACAAAAGACGTCGAGCTAATGAATGTGATGAAACGGCTCACTGCCAAAAAACAAAAGATAGAAAAGAGATTGAAAATGCCCAGGGTTTGATTGATGATTAGAATATTGGTGTCGTTTTTTTCTTGTCAAATGTATATTTTAAAAGGTGAAAAACTTTGATATCCTAAAACACTCTTCAAAACCGTAAACCAAACGACTAAAAGTAATTGGTTTCAAAATGGTTTCAATTTAAAAAAACTATAGAATCTCAAAAGTTGGAGTTGAAAATGCTATAAAACCTAAACTAAGATAAGCCCCTGCGTTATGCGTAAGGCTTTATTCTAATACAAGTATTTGTTAGAAATTACAGTAAATTTTATCCGCCTATTTAGTGAACGAATCCACTTACCACACCAGGATTAGACACTTGTCTTTTGTAATGCCTGAAAAAACGAGTTTTCATACGTTTACATGTTTTTAATTGTGCTACCAAAATAATACCTATAGAAATAGGAAAAATACCTCCTGATCAAATATTCTATCAGAAAAATATGGCTTCGTAAAGAATTAAAAATATCTTTAAGCCATCATAAGGATGGGGAGTACCATACACATGCGTCCTTCATATTATATAAAGACTTAGAAAAATAAACCTACTTCTTAATTCCTTAGAAAATACTTCTTAATATGGGCTTTGTAAAAAATCTCTTGTATAAAATTTCAACAGAAAATTTGCTTTTCATTTTTAGAAAACAACCTTTATTTCCCTATTATCATATTGTAAGCGATAAAGCAGTGCATCATATTGACAATTTGTATGATTTTAAAAACAAAAAGCAATTTGAAGAAGATCTCGATTTTTTGCTGCATACGTACAAACCGTTAGATCCTGAAGCTTTATGGAACAACGGATGTACGGAAAATTCATTTTTATTAACTTTTGATGATGGGTTAAGTGAAATTTATACCAATATCTACCCCATATTAAAAAGTAAAGGTATTAAAGCGATTTTTTTTATTAATCCTGATTTTGTCGACAACAAGGAGATACTTTATAAACATGAAATTAGTATTGTGATTAATCATCTTAAAAAATCAAACGTAACTAATGAGCAAAAAGAAAAACTTGGTAGAATGTTGTTCAATACGACTGAAAATTATAATACAACTAGCGCTATAAAAGCAGTTAAAAATATTACGTACCAAGAAAGGGAAATGGTGAGAAAGGTATCAAAGATCTTAAAAATTAATATTGAAGAGTATTTGGCTAAAAATAAACCTTATGTATCTAGCGAAAATATAAAAGAGATGTTAAATGATGGATTTTTTTTTGGCAGCCATACCATGTCGCATCCGCCGCTACAACAGCTTACTATAGAAGAACAAAAAAAGCAGATTATAGATGCTATAGAATGGATGAAAAATCAATTTCATATAAAACAGCCCTCTTTTGCATTTCCTTTTACCGATAGAGGAATCTCTAAGTCTGTAATTCAACATATCTTGGATTATGACCAAAATTTACTCATTTTTGGTAATTCAGGAATGAAAAAAGATGTCAATAACAGGATTATACAAAGATTTTCTTTGGAAAAACCAAGTAAGAAGATAGGTAAAGTTATTTGTACAGAACATTTGTATAAATACTACAACAAAATTATAGGTAGTTATACTATAAAAAGAAAATATGAACATCCGTAATTTAAGCTAAGCGGTTTGCGTCAAGCTGAACTCGTTTCAGCTTCTCATCTCAATGTATTGAAAATAAACGTAATGAGATCCTGAAATGAATTCAGGATGACTTCTTAGTTAAAATTTAGGTATAATAACGGACAATCAATAAAAAAAATGATACGAATAGAAGAAATCAGGAAAAAGGATATCCCTACATTTTTTAATGATTCATTTTTTTGGAATCAGTCATTTTTAGCAATAACTAAACATAGACTTCATGCGCACTTGCATAATCCAAATTGTGATAATAACGATATTGTTTTGTTGCTAGCATTTCTAAACGAAGAATTAGTTGGGTATATGGGGTTATTTACAGATATCATTCAATTAGAAGGGAAAAGTGATAAAATAGGATGGCTGTCTACCTGGTGGGTACACCCAAAAACAAAAGGTACTGGGGTAGGTAGAAAAATTTTAGAGACTATGTATGAATTAAATAACGGAAAAATCGGTATTTCTCAGTTTACCGAAAGCGCAAGAAGGGTATATGACAAGTCAGGATATTTCGTTTCTTTAAAAGAGAGTAACGGTATTAAAGCTGTTTTGCGAAGTAATTTGGTCTTTGTAATTCCTACACTTTATCCTAAAACTACGTCCCTAAAATCTGTTTTGTTAAACGTAGATAGATTGATCAACGTATTTGTTAATTTAAAATTGGCGTTACAAAAAAGAAGCGTTCAGAAAAAACTTAGAAACATTAGCTTAGAATATCTTTCTATTCCGGATGCAGAGGTATCGAACATTATAGCATCAAATAATTCAGGTCACATTTCGAATAAAACCTCAGATTTTTTTGAGTGGTTAAAGAAATGTCCTTGGGTTCTGGAAGCTCCTTTATTGCAATATACAGAGAAAAATAAATATGCGTTCTCGATGTATGATAACTCATTTTCATATTATTATATAAAAATAATAAAGAATCAAGTACCTATAGCATTTGTAGTATTACAAGTGAGAAACAGCACATTAAAGGTTTTATTTGCGTACTATGCTAAGAGTACAGAAAATGCTCAGATGGTTTCAGACGTAATTAAATTACACGCCATTACTCAAAACATACGCGAGGTAATTTGTTATGACGAAGGAGTAGTAGGTCAATTTAAAGAATCGAATTTATTTTTATATCGAAGAAAAAAAATAAAAAGTTCTATTATCTCTAAAGTGTATAAAAAAACTGATTTTGATGATGTTGTGATGAATTTTGGAGATGGAGATTGCTGTTTTGCCTAAAAGTCTTTACAAAAGTTCA
Organism: Aquimarina sp. U1-2; assembly: GCF_017897595.1. Lineage (GTDB taxonomy): Bacteria > Bacteroidota > Bacteroidia > Flavobacteriales > Flavobacteriaceae > Aquimarina. The sequence continues at coordinate 535,730 of NZ_JAGKIK010000001.1, read as the reverse complement.
ACGATTCGCTCAAGCTGCATCCCTCTTGAAGCCTTAATTAGAATGGAAGCTTTATTTGAAATTTTAGTATGCAATAGGTAATCTTTGATCATTTCAAATTTTTCCATTTTGGTAATGAGTGGATGTTTGATCGAAGTGCCAGAGAACTCCTTTCCGATAAGAAATACGCGCTCAAAGCTCATTTGAGAGGCTAAAATTGCAATTTCTTCGTGTTCCTTAAGAGCACTAGACCCTAATTCGAACATATCTCCTATAATCACTATTTTATGATCTGCTTTTATTTCATGAAAGCTATTTAAAGCTGCCTTCATACTTGTTGGGTTCGCATTATAGGCATCTAGATAAATAGTATGGTTGTTTTTTTGAATAACCTGAGATCGATTATTTGACGGAAGATAGGACTCAATTGCAGATTTTATATTTTCTACAGATATTTTAAAATAATTTCCTATGGTTATAGCTGCCGCTATATTACTATAGTTATAAGCTCCTGTAAGTTGGCTATTAAAAATTATATCATTACTAGCTACAGAAACTGTAGGTTGTCTTTGTACAAGTTGAATAATACAATCAGAAGTCGTATGCGTAGTAGAGGAAAAGGTAAAAGTTCGAATACCTTTGGATGCCTTTTTAAGTTTTTCATCTTCTTCATTCAAAAAAATGAGACCTTTTTCGTTTCTAATAAAGTTGTAGAGTTCGGTTTTACCTTTTAACACTCCTTCAATTCCCCCAAAACCTTCTAAATGTGCCTTACCAATATTGGTTATATATCCGTAATCAGGTTTGGCGATAGCACATAAATTATCAATTTCACCTTGGTGATTTGCTCCCATTTCAACAATCCCTATTTGCGTTTCTCTAGACATAGACAATAGTGTAAGAGGAACTCCGATATGATTATTAAAATTACCACTAGTAGCGGTTGTCTGATATTTTTTAGACAAAACCACATTAATGAGTTCTTTTGAGGTGGTCTTTCCATTACTTCCTGTTAAAGCAATAATAGGAATATCTAAATATGTTCTGTGATACGTGGCCAACTGTTGTAGTGTAGTAAGTACATTATCTACTAAGATATGCTTGTCTGATGTTTTAAATTTAGCCTCATCAATAATAGCATAGGATGCACCCAGAGTGATCGCTTGATCGGCAAATGCGTTACCATTAAATTTTTCTCCTTTGAGAGCAAAAAAAATTGAATTTGATTTTATATTTCGAGTATCTGTACTTACGCTTTTACTTTCTAAAAAGATCTGATGTATTTGGCTAATTTTCATACATTTAAATGTTTTTAATTGTCAGACCTGCCTGCCTAGCGGCTGGTAGGCGGGTGGAGTCACCATATCATCATATCGGTGGGTATCCTCCTCATGGTCATGGCTTATTTCATATCACAAAAATAAATCAAAAAACCCTGAACACGAATGTACAGGGTCTTTTAAATCTAACGAACTTTATTTTTTAACCTCTTGGCTTTTGGTGCCTAGGTGTTTTCTTTTTTCTTGCTTTGGTACCTACACGCGACATTGCATTTCTAAATCCGATATAGTCTGTAGCCATATCTTGAGGTAAATACCTTCGTTGTGCTGGATCTAACCAATACGCTCTATCTTTCCAAGAACCACCTTTATAAACACGCACATTATCATCTACAATAGTTGTTCTTTTGCTCGACTCATCGTATCGTCTATCTAATTTGGTACTGTCTTCAGCATCTGGACCAACATAGTGAATAGGAGCGTTGTACATTCTTCGATTAGGTAAATTTTCGTCTTGGTATCCTTCAAAATATCTTGAAGAACTCTTATCACCATCTCTATAATCTCTGTTATCGCTATCAGTAAAATTAGTTCTCATGTACGTATCCTCGTCAGTAATTGGAACTTGTAAAATTCCGCCAGGTAATACACGAGCAATAATCTTACCGTTACTTAATGTATCATATACTATAGAGTCTGTTACTACAACTTTTACTGTACCGTCAGGATTAATTGCATTCTTGGTATATACGTTACCTCTGTAGTAATTAAAATCGTTGTATTCATCGTCAACAATAGGTCTATATACATCTGCTACCCATTCGGCAACGTTTCCTGCCATATCATACAAGCCATAATCGTTGGGGTCATATGATTTTACAGGAGCTGTAATATCTGCGCCATCATCACTCCATCCTGCGATTCCACCGTAATCACCATCACCTTGTTTAAAGTTGGCTAATTGATCACCTCGAGTTGCTCTTTTTCCAGAACGGGTATATTTTCCACTCCATGGATATTTTTTTCTTCCTCTATAAATGTTGTAACTTCTGATTTCTACCAGACCAAGGGCTGCATATTCCCACTCTGCTTCTGTTGGGAGTCTATACTTAGGTAGAAGTAATCCATCTTTACGCTGTATGTAAAGACCGGTAGAGTCATTACGCTTTTCGTATTGCTGAGATTTTTTACCTCCACGAATAGCTTCGTCATTACCACCGTAAGTTTGCGACGGTGCGTTTAAATAAGTTTCAGTATCGAATGTACTTTCTGCAGATACATCTTCAAAAGGAGCACCTTGCTTAATAACTTGTTCTTCTTCTAAAATTCTTTCGTTAACGCGATTGGTTCGCCAGTTGCTAAATTCTACTGCCTGAATCCAATTAACCCCAACTACAGGATAATTAGCATATGCAGGATGACGCAAATAATTATTTGTCATCATTTCATTGAATCCCAATCGATTTCTCCACACAAGAGTATCGGGAAGCGCACCATAATAAATATTTCTATATTTAGGTTCTGTAGGAGGGTAAACACCTTTCAACCAATCTAAATATTCCAAATACATGATGTTGGTTACTTCGGTTTCATCCATATAGAATGATTGCACGTGCTGTTGGGTAGGAGTGTTATTCCAATCGTGCATTACATCGTCTTGTACGCGACCCATAGTAAAAGTACCTCCTTCGATAAATACTAAACCGGGTCCCGTTTCTTGCTCTTTATAATTTGTAGCGACTTGAAAACCACCTTCTTTGGAATTGTATTTCCAACCAGTAGCTCTAGAACTGCTTCCATAGTCGTTTTTAGAACAACTAAACAGTAATATACTAACGGAAAGTGCCATCAGCGATCTAAAAATAAACGCGTTTTTCATAATCTTAAGTTCGTTAAAGTAGAATTAGGGCTTGCAATATAATAATAAACGTTAAATTTACCCCAAATTTTTTAAAATATTATCGATTCATATTTATTTATGAATTCCCAACGACTTTGGTTTAACGCAATATTTCGAAAAATATTATTGATCACCAAATAAAAACTGCAAAAATTAAGAGGTTTATTACATAACATTTTTGCTACTCTAATGCGTCTTTTTGATTAGTGATCAATGCACTCGAATGAAATAGGTATGAAATTCTAAATTGTATGAATGAAATATTGTTTTTATCATGTTACATACATAAAAAGCCAGGATTGCACAAGATATTTGTAAATTGTGCGTTTACAACAACATGCGCTAAAATTTAAACAGCTCATTATTTTTTAATCACTAAATAACTATATATTTGTCAAACTCAATTTTTGCAGGTATGAAAAAAACACAAATCCTTGGCTTATTATTCCTTATTCTATTTAAGTATAATGTAAAAGCGCAAGATGACAGGGCGATCACTACAGCCACACCTTTTTTATTAATTGCAGCAGATGCTAGAGCTGCGGGTTTGGGGGATCAGGGAGTTGCTACCTCTCCAGATGCGTTTTCGCAGCAATGGAATCCAGCTAAATACGCATTTATTAAAAGTAAACAAGGCGTGGGTATTAATTATACTCCATATCTCAGTAATTTAGTTAACGATATATTTCTAGGTAGTGTTAATTATCACAATAGAATTAATGAAAGAAGTGCTGTTGCAGCAAGTTTTAGATATTTTAGTTTAGGTGATATTGAGTTTTTACAATCAGGTGATCCCAATGAAATACCAAATACACAAAGACCGAATGAACTTACCTTAGATGTGTCTTATGCGTTAAGGCTAAGTGATCATTTTTCTATGGCTGTTGCGGGACGATACTTGAGGTCTGATTTACGATTACAAACAGAAAATGCTGATGATGCTACCGCTGCGGGAAGTTTTGGAGTTGATATTGCAGGTTTTTTTAGAAGTGAAGAAATCGCTTTTAATTCATTTAACGGAAGATGGAGAGCTGGTGCAGCGATATCAAATCTTGGTCCAAAAATTAGCTATGACGATGCAGGGCAAGAAAATTTTATCCCGACAAATTTTAGAATAGGGGGAGCTTTCGATTTTATATTAAATGAAGATAATAGGATTTCTCCTTCTTTAGAGTTTAGTAAATTACTTGTACCTAGCCCTCAGGATTTTGATGGTGATGGTATACCAAATAACAGTGAAGAAGATACTCGAGAATATCAAAATATTAGTGAGTTTAGTGCTATCTTTTCTTCATGGGGAGATGCAGATGGAGGGTTTAGTGAAGAATTAAAAGAAATTACATGGTCGCTAGGTGCAGAATATATGTATCGCGACGTATTTGCATTTAGAACTGGATTTTTTCACGAAAGCAATGAAAAAGGTGCACGTCAGTTTTTATCCTTAGGAACAGGCTTTAGATATAATATTATTAATTTGGATGTATCGTATTTATTTTCAACATCCTCAGTTAGAAGTCCGCTTGAAGGGACATTGCGTTTTGGTTTAACGTTTAACTTTGGTGACGAATATATCGATTAAATGTATTGATGATCAAGAAACATGAAAAGTATCAAATCATAAAGTTTGATACTTTTTTTGATTATAGTATTTTGTTTACAGGTATTCTACATTAAAAAATAAGATAAGATCAAAACATATAACAAATATCAACAATTCTATAATTAATGTATTTTCAGGTAATTACTAAAATTTAAGCGTGTGAAGGAAATCGAAATAAAAACAACTTTAGAGGTTTTTGATTCATTTGAAGAATTACCTGATGATATACAAGAGTTGATGCGCCAGTCTATGGATGCACGGGATAAAGCCTATGCTCCTTATTCAGAGTTTATGGTGGGTGCTGCGCTTTTACTCGAAAACGGAAAGGTTGTTTTAGGTAATAATCAAGAAAATGCTTGTTATCCTTCAGGGTTATGTGCAGAACGAACGGCGATATATTATGCGGGAGCTAGTTTTCCTGAAGTTCCTATATTAAAAATGGCGCTTAGTGCTAAATCTTTGAAATATCAATTGCTAACCCCAACACCGCCATGCGGGGCTTGCAGGCAAGCCATAGCAGAATACGAACTTAAGCAAAAGACACCAATACAGATCTATTTTATGGGGGAAACCGGTAAAGTTGTGAAATCTGAATCGCTAGTAAATTTACTGCCGCTTACTTTTGATAGTTCTTATTTATAACGTTTTCGTGGATTTAATTATCAAACTCCTTTCTCCTTAATTTCGAATATGTTATTTTTGTTTTTAGTTCTTTTAATAAACAAGGGAAGAAATTTAATAAGTACTGGTTTTTTAATCAGGATGTTATTCATATATCAGTATAATTTTAGATGAAAAAAGTTACCAAAGAAGTGTACCTTAATTGGTATGAAGAAATGCTCTTCTGGAGAAAGTTTGAAGACAAACTTGCTCAAGTGTATATTCAGCAAAAAGTAAGAGGATTTTTGCACTTGTACAATGGTCAGGAAGCTGTTTTGGCAGGTTCGTTACATGCAATGGATCTTACAAAAGACCGAATGATTACTGCATATCGTAACCATGTACAACCTATTGGTATGGGTGTTGATCCCAAACGTGTGATGGCCGAGCTTTATGGTAAAGGCACTGGTACATCTCAAGGCTTGGGGGGATCGATGCATATCTTTTCAAAAGAGCATCGGTTTTATGGAGGCCATGGTATTGTGGGGGGACAGATTCCACTAGGTGCAGGTCTGGCTTTTGCAGATAAATACCATAAGAGAGATGCTGTAACGCTTACTTTTATGGGTGATGGAGCAGCACGACAAGGATCATTACATGAAACATTTAATTTGGCAATGCTCTGGAATTTGCCCGTAGTATTTTGTGTAGAGAATAATGGGTATGCTATGGGGACTTCAGTAGAACGAACTGCTAATCATACCGATATTTGGAAACTAGGTCTCGGTTATGAAATGCCTTGTGGTCCCGTAGATGCCATGAATCCTGTAAAAGTGGCTGAGGCCTTAGATGAGGCCATTACACGGGCCAGAAAAGGAGGAGGTCCAACATTTTTAGAACTTAAGACGTATCGTTATAGAGGACACTCAATGAGTGATGCCCAAGATTATAGAACAAAAGAAGAAGTCGCAGAGTACCAAAAGATAGATCCTATAACTCAGGTTTTGGATATCATTAAAGAAAAAAACTATGCGACAGATGATGAGGTAGCTGCAATTGATAAGAGAGTGAAAGAAAGAGTTGCAGCATGCCAAAAGTTTGCCGAAGAATCTTCTTTCCCCGAGAAAAATGTAATGTACGACGTCGTATACGAACAAGAGGATTATCCGTTTTTACCACATAAATTATAATAGAATATGGCAACAGTTATAAATATGCCACGATTAAGCGACACTATGGAAGAGGGTGTTGTTGCCAAATGGCTTGTTAAAAAAGGAGATAAAATTAGCGAAGGCGATATTCTTGCCGAGATTGAAACCGATAAAGCTACGATGGAATTCGAATCTTTTTATGATGGGACGCTACTTCATATAGGAATTGAAGAAGGAGAAACTGCACCTGTGGATAAATTGTTGGCCATTATTGGTGAAGAAGGAGAAGATATTTCTGATTTGGTAAATGGTAAGGCGTCTACAGAAGAAAAGGAATCATCAAAAAGTGATAAAGAAGGAGAAAAAGCAGAAGCGCAAGAAGAACCTTCTACTTCAGAAAGTAAAGAAATACCAGAAGGTGTTGAGGTGATAACCATGCCTCGCCTTAGCGATACGATGGAAGAAGGTACCGTGGCTACCTGGCTCAAAAAAGTGGGTGATACTGTAGAAGAAGGTGATATTCTGGCCGAAATAGAAACCGATAAGGCGACTATGGAGTTTGAATCGTTTTATAACGGCACACTACTTCATATAGGGATAGAAGAAGGAAAAACCGCTCCGGTAGATGCTCTTCTAGCAATTATAGGTCCTGAAGGCACCGATGTTTCAGGGATTAAAGAAGGCTCGATTTCTTCTTCTCCATCTGCCAAGGAAGAAGATACCGTAAAAGAAAAAGAAACAAAAAGTGATACAAAATCTTCATCTTCATCGACGAACACAGCTCCTGAAGGAGGTAGAATTTTTGCATCACCTTTAGCCAAAAAAATTGCGGCCGACAAAGGGATTGATCTTGCTCAGGTTAAAGGATCAGGAGAGAACGGTCGAATCGTTAAAAAAGATATCGAATCGTTTACTCCAAGTACTTCATCTGAGCAAACACAAACATCATCACCAGCAAATCATGAGGCTCCTGCCGGCAATTTGCAGGCATTCGTACCTGCAGGAGAAGTGAGTTTTGAAGAGGTAAAAAATTCGCAGATGCGAAAAGCTATTGCAAAAAGTCTTTCAGCTTCCAAATTTACCGCTCCACATTATTACCTCACTATAGAAGTTGATATGCAAAATGCTATGGTGTCGCGTAGACATATTAATGAGCTGCCAGATACCAAAGTCTCTTTTAACGATATGGTGGTGAAAGCATGCGCGATGGCACTTTGTAAACATCCACAAGTAAACACCCAATGGACAGATGAGGCTACTCAATACGCAAAGCATATAAGTATTGGTGTTGCTGTCGCTGTGCCTGATGGTTTGGTGGTTCCTGTACTCCCTTTTACAGATCAAATGTCACTTACTCAAATCGGAGCCAAAGTAAAAGATTTAGCCGGTAGAGCGCGAAACAAAAAACTTACTCCGCAAGAAATGAGTGGGAGTACATTTACAGTATCTAACCTGGGTATGTTTGGTATTCAGGAATTTACTTCCATTATTAATCAGCCTAATTCTGCAATTTTATCAGTAGGTGCTATTGTAGAGAAACCGGTCGTAAAAGATAGTCAAATTGTTGTAGGCAATACTATGAAAATTACCTTAGCTTGTGATCATAGAACCGTCGATGGGGCTACAGGAGCTCAATTCTTACAAACCTTGCAACAATATCTTGAAAACCCGGTAACCATGTTAGCTTGATACGTAGTTTGAAGATAGTATCAGGTATTATTTACAAGATTACTATGTTATAAACAGTGCCATCGATGTACAACTTGCAATGTAGTTGCAGATATAGATTATTTTAAAATTTGGTTTTTTCAATTATGGCTTAAGCCAGTACATATAATCCTTTTGTAAATTTAGGTCTTGTCTTTAACAATGTAAAACATTTATGAATAGATATATTTACCTTTTATTTATTTTTATATTTTGCCTAAGTTGCAAGCAGCATACCCGGGCACAATCAAAATCAGAGAATAGCGAGATTTTAGCTGCAGATCGCGTTCAAATTTCGTATGTAGACAACGTGTTGCGGTTTCTTGCGAGTGACGAATTAGAAGGGCGTGATACAGGAAGCAAAGGTTTAGAAAAGGCTGCACAATACATAGAAGAACAATTTAAGCAACACGATATTTTACCTTATTTTGAAACCTATAGAGACACTTTTAATGCAAAGGGAGTGCCAACGTACAATCTTGTGGGATATCTAGAAGGTAAAGATAAAGCATTAGCGAAAGAGTTTATCATAGTAGGTGCTCATTTTGATCATATTGGTAAAGCAAAAGCCGTTGATGGCGATACGATAGCGAATGGAGCCAACGATAATGCGGCGGGTAGTACAGCAGTAATTTCTTTGGCAAAACAATTTGCGAAGTACAATAATAATAAGAGAAGCATACTATTTGTATTATTTGGGGCCGAAGAAAAAGGACTTCTTGGATCCAAACATCTGGCGCAGCTATTGAAAGAAAAAAACCTGAACTTATATGCAATGGTGAATTTTGAAATGATAGGAGTTCCATTAAATGATAAACCGTATAAGGCATATATTACAGGTTATGAAATGTCGAACATGGCAACAAAAATTAACGAATATGTAGATGCTACATTAATTGGTTTTCTTCCTAAAGCCAAAGAATTTCAATTATTTCAAAGAAGTGATAACTATCCCTTTTACAAACAGTTTAATGTTCCCTGTCAAACAATCTCTACCTTTGATTTTACAAATTATAACTATTATCATCATGTAGATGATGAAGCCTCTGAAATGGATTTTGAATTTATGACGGGTCTAATAAATCAGTGTTTTTCTGCTATTGCAACGATGGCCAATACAATAAATAGAGAGGTGAGACTACACTAGGCTTTTAAAAAGACAAAATTTTACTGAATCATATGAAGAATATTATCATTACGGGAGCAAGTCGGGGGATTGGTTTTGAATTGGCGAAGCTATTTGCCGATGATGGTCACCGGGTATTAGCACTTTCACGTAATGCAAATCCTATTACCAAACTTCAACATAGTAATATAGCGACTTTTCCTTTCGATATTTGTGAGTTAGATGATATGAATAAAGTGGTTAACTATGTAGAGGAAAAATGGGGAAGTGTGGATATCTTGATTCATAATGCAGGTACGTTATTGAACAAACCTTTTGAAGATACAAATCTTCGAGATTTTGAATCTGTCTACAAAGTAAATGTCTTTGGAGTTGCCGAGATGACCCGGGTATTGATTCCCTTTACAAAAGCTGGTAGTCATATAGTTACCATTAGCAGTATGGGAGGTATACAAGGAAGTATAAAATTTCCAGGATTAGCGGCATATAGTTCTAGTAAAGGCGCAGTAATCACTTTAAATGAGCTATTAGCCGAAGAATATAAGGAAAGCGGAGTTGCGTTTAATGTACTTGCAATAGGAGCGGTACAAACAGAAATGCTTGAAGAGGCTTTTCCTGGCTATCAAGCACCCTTGTCTGCGTTAGAGATGGCTACTTACATACATAACTTTGCATTAACCGGAAATAAATTCTATAACGGAAAGGTATTACAAGTATCAAGCAGCACGCCGTGATTCGAAGATGCAATATGCTTTTTAAAATCCTGCTACATAAGTATTTTGCAAACTTAAATATTGATAAAACTGATCTACAGTTAGGATATCTTTAAGCGCTTCATTTTGAAAATAAACCAAGTTACTTATACCTTTTGATTTTTCTTTCGCCGACATTTTGGATTGTAAAATTTTGTTAGCCTTTACTGAATTTTCAAATATGCTTTTTTCAAGAATTTTACGTACCTCTATAGTAAGATTCAGATCCTTTTGAAGTTCTATTGCTTTTTCGCTAGCCAGTTGCTTAAGAATTTGCTTATCGTTTAGCGGATTCGTTGCAGATGTTTGTGCTAGACTCAAAGAATAAACAAAAAAAACGATTGGCAAAACCAGTATTTCTATGCTATGTGATCTAATTTTTAAATATGACATTGTAGTAATGATATAAATGTTAGTATTTGATAAACAATAGATTAAATGTAATTAATTGTGATTAGGTCATTGCGTTGAATCGGTAAAGAAGTTAGCTTAAAACGTTTTTAACTAAAGTTTTGGAAATTGAAAATGTATGGGTGATTGATACGAAATGGATATAGATAAATTCTTGTAAAGCACTATGCTAAATACACATTTTCCTCTAGTCGAAACATTCGAATTGATTCATTGCGAATACATGAGTAAAATTCACAACAGGTTAAATAGTAATCTTCATGGTATTCTCATAAAGTAATTTTGTATTTTGCATTCGTGAAGGAAGTACTTGCCAGATATATTCCAGAAAGAGCAGTAGATAAGGTGTTTGACTTGATAGTTAAATACAATGTTCACTTAAAAATAGTGAATGAGAGGGTTACCAGACATGGAGATTATCGAAAAATGCCCAATGGCAGCCATCAAATTACTGTAAACGCTTCCTTAAATAGCTATCGATTTCTAATTACGTTAATTCACGAGGTTGCGCACTTGGTAGCTTTTCAAGAATTTGGAAACTATATTAAACCACATGGAAAAGAGTGGAAACATGTTTTTCAACAATTAATGTTGCCTTATATTCGTCCCGAAGTTTTTCCTTCCAAATTACTTCCCGTGATTGCCAACCATTTTAAGAACCCCAGAGCCAGTAGTGACACTGATGAAAAATTATCTTTTGCGCTAAAACAATATGATCCTGAAAATGATAAAAATTATATCTTTGAAATACCATTTGGTAGCACATTTAGATTGTATAACGGTAAAATTTTTAAAAGAGGTCATAAAAAAGTGAAGCGGTACGAATGTGTCGAGGTAAGTACAGGTCGAGTATATCTTTTTAATCCTAATGCAGAAGTAGAACTATTACACTAATGAAAAACAAAGATTATTATGCTATACTTATGGCAGGCGGAGTAGGCTCCCGGTTTTGGCCAGTGAGTACTACAGCGTTCCCAAAACAGTTTCATGATATGTTGGGGACAGGAGAAACTTTAATACAGCGTACTTTCTCAAGATTAGCTAAAATCATACCTCCCGAAAATATTTTCATCCTTACCAATGAGCGATATCAGGATTTGGTTTATGAACAATTACCCATGTTGGAGCATCGGCAGATAGTGACAGAACCGGCAATGCGTAATACAGCTCCATGCATTTTATATGCATCGTTGAAAATACAAAAAGAGAACCCAAACGCTGTTATGGTCGTTGCGCCAAGTGATCACTGGATAGAGGATGAGCAAGCGTTTGCTTCAGATTTGAAAAAATGCTTCGATGCATGTCAGTCTCAAAATATATTAATGACTTTGGGCATTACACCTTCCTTCCCTAACACAGGTTATGGTTATGTTCAATTTAATCAAGAAGAAACATCAATTAAAAAAGTAGCTCAATTTACCGAGAAACCTGATTATACTACTGCCAAAAGGTTTATAGATGAAGGTAATTATTTGTGGAACGCCGGTATTTTCATTTGGAGCGTTTCTAGTATCATAGAAGCTTTTTCAAATTTTCAAAAAGAAATGATCGCTTTATTTGAAAAAGGTAAGAGTCTATTAAATACCGAGTTGGAGTCTAATTTTATAAGTAAGTATTATCCTGAAGCCGAAAATATTTCTATTGATTATGCCATTTTAGAAAAAGCCGAAAATGTATACGTTTTGCCAGCTACATTCGATTGGAATGATTTGGGTACCTGGGGTTCGTTATATGATAAGTTAGATAAAAACCTAGCAAACAACGCCATTGTGAATACCCGAGTATTGTCGCATAATGCGTCTGGTAATATGATTAGAACAGAAAATAATAAAATTGTAGTCCTCGACGGACTTGATGATTATATTATCGTAGATAAAGAAAATGTCCTTTTAATTTATCCCAAAAGCAAAGAGCAAGACATCAAGCTAGCGCTCAAAAAGGTAAAAGATACTTTTGGAGAAGAATACGGTTAATAAGTATGGAAGAACACACAAATCAAAAACCACCTCAAGGAGAAGCAAGTGAGTCTGTAAAAAGAGATGCCAAAGGACTTTTTGCCAGTATTTCTAAGTTTTTAGACGAGTTGTTAAATATCAAATCTGAAACGGATAAAGATCAAACCATAGAGGATGTAAAAAAAGATATTCCGTTTAAAGGTCATAATGCATGGATTCTTGTTTTTTCGATCTTTGTGGCTTCCATCGGTCTTAATGTAAGTTCTACTGCGGTTGTTATTGGTGCCATGTTGATCTCTCCACTTATGGGACCTATTGTAGGAGTAGGATTATCTATTGCTATTAATGATATCGATACATTGCGAAGATCTTTGGTGAATCTAGGGGTAATGGTAGGGCTTAGTGTTTTAGCTGCTACATTATATTTTTGGGTTTCACCTTTAACTGAATTAACTCCGGAGCTTGAGGCTAGAACGGCTCCAACTATTTTAGACGTGCTCGTGGCAATATTTGGTGGGTTGGCCTTGATTGTGGCAAAATCAAAGAAAGGAACTATGCCCAATGCGATTGCGGGAGTAGCAATTGCAACAGCTCTTATGCCGCCTTTATGTACCGTAGGCTATGGAATCGCAGAAGGAGGCCCTAAATACGCTCTGGGAGCGCTCTATTTATTTACTATTAATGCTATTTTTATAGCCTTAGCTACGTTCATTGTAGCAAAATTGCTACGTTTTCCCATGTTGCGCTACGCGAATTCTGCTAAACGCAAACGTACAGCACAATTGGCTTCATTGCTAGCTATACTGGTTATGATTCCGGCTAGTTATACATTTTATACCACTTTATTAGAAAGTAATGCAGCCCATGATTATAAGCTTTTTATTGAAAATGACATTAATAGTAATGAAAATTTATACTTGAGAAAAGACTTTTACAACTATAACGAAAAAACTATAAAATTGTATTTTGATGGTGAAATGCCAGAGGCTATCATGAGTGATCTCAAGAACGAGATCAAAAAATACGACCATATTGGTGATTTTGAACTTACAGTTAATGGAAACAAAGCTCGAGGCTTAGATCAGGTGTCAAAAGCATATGATCGCGCAATTGTCGAGTTGGATCGAATTGAGAAAGAAAATAGCAAATTACTGGATCAAATTGAAGATCTTAAAATTCAAGTTGCCGGATTGGAAACCAGCCTTAATGAGGCGAATAAAGTTGCACCAGTAACAGTAATACCGTATTTCAATATTTCAAAAGATGCCAAAATTCGATTTCCTGATCTTCAAACTTTAGGGTATGCAGAAGTGTTACAATCGAATTTCTTAAAAATGGATACGATACCCATGATTTTTCCGCAATGGAAGTTTCAAGTAGCAGATAGTGTGCACATGAGTAGAACTAAAGCATTGCAAGAATGGATTATAAAAGAATTAAAGGTTGATACTTTGTATGTGAAATAGTAAGTGAAAAATGTTTAAATTGCTTTAGCATTGTATTCTTTTAAACAAAATTTACGTTATGGAAATGCATTATAAGTATTCCGATTCTGAATTTTTACAAAAGGTCGTTGACCGTAAGTTAGATCCTTTTGAATTCACTCATGAAGCACATCTCCGATTAGCTTGGATTAATTTAATAATTATGGTATACAACAGGCTGAATGTATTATTCAGGATCAAATACAAGGATTCGTCGCTTTTGTAGGAGCAAAACATAAATACAATAAAACCTTAACTATAGCTGCTACTAAAGCAGTATATCATTTTTGGAAGAAATTCAACGCCTCTAATTTTAAAGATTTTATTACCGAATTTCCGCAACTTAAAGATGATTTTAAGACTCTTTTAAGCTCTCATTATAGTTTTGATATTTATAATTTTAAGAAAGCAAAAAGTAAATATATAGAACCCGACTTACTTCCATTTGATTAAAAAGACATATAGTTATTTGTTATATCTCATATTTAGGATGACATGTGCATTACGACACAGTAAGGATATTCAATAAAAGAAATACAAAAATGAAAATAAAAGCATTCTTTATAGTATCAATCTATTGTTTTATGAATATAAGCTTTGGTCAAAAATCAGCAGAAGTTATGCAATTACCCTATCAACAAATTCCGGATTATCCAGAAGATTTTACATCAGGAAATATTATTGTTAGATTTATTGACGGACTAGGGTATCGGTACTACTGGGCTACAGAAGGGCTTACAGAAAAAGACTTAATATATACTCCGAGCGAAGAGGGGAGAAGTATGCTGCAAACTTTGGTGCATATTTATGAATTGTCTAAAGCGATTTTAAATGCACCACAAAATCTTCCGAACCTCAGAAATACGAAAAAAACAGAGCTTACCTTCGAAGAACTTAGAAAACATACGCTACTAAATCTTGAAAAATCGAGTAGGCTTCTAGCAGGTAAATCATCAGATAGCATAGCTGATTATAAAGTTATTTTTAAGTCTGAAAAGAATCAAAGGGAATTTCCGTATTGGAATATGATTAACGGTCAACTCTCTGATGCTATCTACCACGTAGGGCAAATCGTTTCTTTCAGGAGATCCAATGGAAATCCAATGCATCCTAAGGTCAATGTTTTTTTAGGAACAACAAAACTATAAATGTATTACCTATACTTGACTACTTCTAAAAGTCAAGATGAATTCATAGTTTTAGATGATTCCTAAAGGACTATACAAGTTTATTATTTAACATTTCTATACGCAACTTAAGCTGGTTTTTTTATCTATTAATTATGAAAATACACGGTTCATTACTAATAGTTGCTTTACTGTTCGTTGGTTGCGAAATTAAAATTGAGAACAATGAACGAGCTTTATATCCTATACAAGTCCAAGATATTGAAGGAAAATCATTAGAAGGGATTCGTATTGATGTTCATATCGTTGAAAATGATGATCGATGGGACAATGTCCAGTCATTAGATTTTCTTGGACAAGTCGGATCAGATATAACCGATATCGAGGGTAAAGCTTCAGTACTTTCTCTTGTTCCCAGGCTTATAAACGTAAACCATTCCATCTACGCAGTCGTTAACGATGAGCTAATCAACTCGGTAACGAATATTCCTACGAATACAAATCCGTTATTTGGTAGTGTTGCTTATGAGGTAAAATCACAAACAGATACTTATTCTGGGGTACCCACTATAAAACTCGGATTAAAAGCCAACCTGCAACTTAGCCTGAACCGAACTTCTGGTACTTCTGACACACTTCAATACATATTAAATTTTGAAAGTCAAAAGAAGGTGCATCGATTGGATCCGGATCAATCTATACTTTTTCAAAACCCGCAAGGAGGTATTTCTAAAGACGATCCTGCTGTATTTAAAGTAAGTATTCCTACGCTGCAAAAAACAACAGTTTTATTTACATATTGGTTTACCGGGGATATGTCCTCCCAACCAACAACTATAGAAATCCCTATAAATGAAGAGCGAGTTATTTATGAATTTAACTATTAAGTTAGCTGTTTTTTGTATTTTCTACACTACCTGTGGCATTCTAGCTCAGGATCGTACAGTTTCTGATAGCATTCGTGTTCGAACTACATCTGCCGCTATTAAAATTGATTATTTACAACCTATTGCATACGGAAATAATTTTGTAGCAAAGGGGTATGATTTGTCTTCGGGAACCTCGATTGGTTTAACCTATGAGAATTTATTATCCCATCTAAATCTGCATATGGATGTAGCGGTGTATCGAGGTAAAGTAGTAAAACCAGAAGTAGTGGGTTTTTTTGAAACTACGAATTTTACCAGGTTTTCTGCAGGAATAGGTTATGGATTCACTGTAAACAGGAAATTAAAAATTTTGTCAACACTTAATTTTGGATATATTAAATTAAAACATACGCTACTATTGCGAAATCCTACTAGATTGAACGAGAAGGGTAGAGATGACGGTGTATTTTTGTCACTCGAACTTGATACTACGTACAGCGTCTTTTCCTGGCTTGATGTTAAAGCTGGTTTAACAAATTTTACCGATTTCTTACAAATCAAAGTCAATGGGCAAAGGGATAGTTTTTTTTCAACAATTCATACTTTAGCTCCTGCGATAGGCATCAGAATAGTTTTTGAGTAGTCGAATTACGATCCCGATATTGATTTTGTGTCGATTATTGAATGTTCGTTAAATTACCTAGATACCAAAAGCCAATACTAATAGGGCACATCGAGTATAGTCGAGAGATGTATTTATCACCCTTCGACTTCGCAAAAGGTTGTAAAAATATGCATTATTAATGTTCGAAGTCTTTTGTGTCATTTTATATAAGTGTAGCTAAGATGTTCATAAGGTTGATTTCATTTCATTTCATTTAAAATGAGTTTTGTTAATTAGAAAACCCTTAACAATCCCAGCCTTGTTTCAAAAGTAATTTTTGTCTAGGTTCGCGATATCTGTAATTTGATAGTTGGATATGATGATAGAAATTACTCCGCTTAACGATTTAACATCACATTTAAAAAGGCTTACCAAAGGTAAATTATGGTTACAAGTAATTTTGGCATTATTTCTGGGTATTGGTCTGGGCATATTTTTAAATCCTTCCCTTGGTATCGTTGATCAGTCGTTTAGCGACTGGCTATCTAACTGGTTAGATCTTCCTGGTAAAATATTCCTGAAATTGGTTCAAATGGTGATGATCCCGTTGATATTTGCTTCTATTATTTCAGGAATCATAAGTAATAATCCAGAACAATTAAAAACCATGGGTTTGCGTTTATTATTATATTTTGTTTTTACTACAGCGGTTGCTATAATGATTGGAGCAGCACTAACTATTTTTATGAAACCCGGAGCATTGGTAAATGATTTAGGTGGTTTACCAGGTGCCGAAGAAGAAAAAATAGAAACTCAAGAAAATGTACTTACTTTTGAAAATATCCCGCAAACGATTTCAAATTTAATTCCAGACAATCCTTTAGAATCAATTTTATTAGGCGAAATGTTGGGTGTTGTTATTTTTACTATAATTATTGGTGTAGCTATTACCCAGCTCGAAGAACATATTGCATTACCCATAATAAAAATGATAGAAGCAACTCAAAAAATATGTATGATTGTGGTATCCTGGGCAATGCTATTGGTACCTGTAGCGGTATTTGGTCTTATTGCTGCTTTGTTATCTGATTTGGGGGTAGAGGTATTATTAGGACTGGGGTATTATATGATTGTTGTGCTTTTGGGTCTAGCAATATTACTCATATTTTATATGGTGCTGCTGACCATCATCGGTAGAAAAAATCCTTTAGTTTTTTTGAAAGCTGTGCGAGAACCTCAACTGTTGGCCTTTTCTACAGCCAGTTCAGCTGCAGTAATGCCGTTATCAATGAAAGTTGCAGATGAGCAGTTGCAAGTTTCTTCTAATATAAGCGATTTTGTAATTCCGGTAGGAGCATCTATTAATATGGACGGAACTGCACTTTTTCAATGTACTTCTGCCTTATTTATTGCTCAAGCCTATGGGATCGAATTGTCATTAATTAATCTTCTGCTCATTACAGTTACAATTGTGGGCGCTTCTATCGGAACTCCCGCTATACCTGGTGGTGGAGTTATTATTTTAGCATCAGTATTACAAAGTTCGGGCATTCCCACAGATGGTCTCATTGTAATCATTGGTATCGATCGAATTCTGGGAATGTTTAGAACAACCGTCAATGTTACCGGTGATTTGGTTGCCTGTGTAATATTTAACAAGTGGTTTGGTAGTGTCAATAAAACTTACTCTATTCTTAAATCAAGCTAAAACGCTAATTTACCTTTTTACAGTAAACTACCTAGGGGCAAGCCCACGAGGCATTTGTGGAATACATTTTTTCAATTTCTAGACAAGCCTCGGTGGTATTGTTCCCTTTGACAGTGCCAATAAAGAAAGAGAGAAAGCCGTTTCCTTTACAAAATGGTATAAATGCATAGTGTTCGGTCCTGATTTTTAGAGTCAAGCTTAAATATGCATTCGAGTTAAATCAGATCCCTTTGATTTGTGCTTCTCTCACTTTTTTGAATAAATTTGAAGAGTACACAAAATCGGTAACTGCTTGATTATCTGTTTTAAATATTTGAGTTTTGTCACCTTCCCATTCTAAGTTTCCATGTTTTAGAAAAACAATTTTTTCTCCTATTTCCATTACCGAGTTCATATCATGAGTATTAATTACTGTAATAATATCGTACTCTTCTGTAATTTCTTTAATAAGGTTGTCGATAACAATTGCAGTTTTTGGATCGAGTCCAGAGTTAGGCTCATCACAAAATAAATATTTGGGCTGCGTCACTATGGCGCGGGCTATTGCAACACGTTTTTGCATTCCTCCACTTATTTCTGAAGGTAATTTATCGTTTGCGTTCTCAAGGTTTACTCGATTCAATACGGTATGAACTCGATCAAGCATTTCACTTTTTTTCTGTTTGGTAAACATCTGAAGCGGAAACATTACATTTTCTTCTACAGTCATCGAATCGAAAAGTGCACTTCCTTGAAATACCATTCCCATCTGCTCTTTTAAGTCTCTTTGCTCTTCTTCACCAAGTTCTGAATATACACTTCCATCATAACAAATAGACCCTTGCTCTGGAGTAAAAAGACCAAGTAAGCATTTTAAAAATACCGTTTTGCCACTGCCGCTAGTACCGATAATAAGGTTTGTTTTACCTCGGTGAAAAGTGGTGGTAATTCCTTTTAAAATTTCTTCTCCATTAAATCCTTTATGTAAATCTATAACTTCGATCATTAACTTAAAAGTAATTGGGTGAGTATATAATTAGAGATAATGATAACGACGGTAGTCCAAACGAATGCAGAAGTACTCGCTTTTCCTACTTCTAGAGCTCCTCCCTTCATATAAAATCCATGAAAAGAAGGTATTGTAGCCAGTAAAAAAGCAAAAATAAATGTTTTTATAAAGGCATAGGTTAAATGATAAGGAATAAATTCTTCTCGTAAACCTGTTAAAAAATCGGTACTGGGAACAAATCCACCATATACCCCGGCAACATAGGCTCCTAGAATACCGGCAAACATGGCAATAGCAATCACAAAAGGATACATGCACATGGCAACTATTTTTGGAAAAATTAAATAATTAAGAGAATTAATCCCCATTACTTCAAGTGCATCTATTTGTTCGGTTACTCTCATGGTTCCAATACTTGAAGTGATGAAAGAACCTACTTTACCTGCCATAATTACCGAAATAAAAGTCGGGGCAAATTCCAAAATAACCGATTGTCTCGACGCAAAAGCTATCAATTTTTTGGGCAATATAGGATTTGTAAGATTTAATGCTGTTTGAATAGCGACTACACCACCTATAAAGAATGCCAAAAAGACCGTAATCCCGAGAGACCCTATAATTAAATCATCGATTTCTTTAAATATAAGGTTTCTTAAAACCGAACCTTTGGTCATTCGACTAAAAACTCCTTTGAGCATTAAAAAATATCGTCCGATATCGTCTAGATAAAACATGCTGTGCAATTAGATAAGCTAAAATAGAAAAAAAATCACCGACAGCATTTATCCTTCGATTAAAGTTTTACATTTGTGTACATACTATTTTTGCTATACATATGTTTAAAATTATGATTAGGAAAGCGTTTTTAATTCTATGCATTTTTGGGATACAAATTTTTGTAAATGCTCAAGAGAAAAGTACGATTATTGATCCTCCCAAACTTGTCGTTGGTATTGTAGTAGATCAAATGCGATATGATTACCTTACTCGTTTTTATCATCGTTTTGGTGAGCATGGTTTTAAGCGTATGATGAATGAGGGGTTTAATTGCAAAAATAACCACTTTAATTATGTCCCTACATACACGGGTCCGGGACATGCTTCAATTTATACCGGTACTACACCACAAAACCATGGTATTATTTCTAATCATTGGTATGATAAGTTTAGTAATAAAAGGGTATACTGTGCAGGTGATCCTTCTGTCGAAACAGTAGGTTTGGATAGCGATTTAGAAAAAATGTCGCCCCACCGTATGAAAACCACTACAGTAGCAGATCAAAATAGATTACATACACAATTACTGGGAAAAACAATAGGCATTGCAATTAAAGATCGTGGTGCTATTCTTCCGGCAGGACATACAGCCAATGCAGCGTATTGGTTTAGAGGAAAAGAAGAAGGGAAATGGATTACAAGTACTTATTACAGAAAAGATTTACCTTCATGGGTAACGGCTTTTAATGCATCAGGAAAAGTGCAGTCGTATTTAAAAGAATGGAACACCTTATATGATATAAATTCATACGTAGAAAGTGGTGATGATAAAAATACATTTGAAAGCGGGTATAAAGGAAAAGAAACAGCAACTTTTCCTTATGATCTTGCTATGTTAAAGGATCAAAATGAAGGATATGATATTATTAAATCCTCTGCCTACGGAAATAATTTAACTGCTGACTTTGCTATAGCTGCTATTGAAGGAGAACAACTAGGTACAGATGAAATAACAGATTTTCTAACCATCAGTTTTTCAAGCACAGATTATGTAGGACATAATTTTGGGGTAAATTCTAAAGAAATTGAAGATACGTATTTACGATTAGATAAAGATCTTGAACGTATATTCGCTGTCTTGGATAGTAAAGTTGGAAAAAGAAAATATACAGTTTTTTTAACAGCAGATCACGGAGCCGTTCATGTACCTGCCTATTTAAAGTCGGTTAAAATTCCTGCTGGGTATTACGATGCTAATGCGTTTAAAGCTGATATCGAAAACTTTGTAGCATCTAAATTTGGTAGTAAGAATTTGATTAAAAACATCTCCAATTACCAGATATTTTTCGATTATGATGTGCTTGAAAAAAATAATATTCGTGCTCAGGATTTACAAGAAGCTGTTGCCCATCGTGTACTGCAAGCAGACCAGGTAGATAAAGTATTTACAAGGACTCAACTAGAATCCAGTGATTATACTACAGGGATTGCAGCTTTGATTCAAAAAGGATATAATCAAAAACGGAGCGGGGACGTGATTATCGTACTAGATCCGGCTACTGTTCGCTATTCTAGAACAGGTTCGACTCATGGTACAGGATTAACCTATGATACCCATGCTCCCTTACTATTTTTTGGTCGAGGCATAAAAAAGGGAAGTACGACACGTAAAACGAAAATTACAGATATAGCACCTACCATTTCTGTTTTGCTGGGGATAGCATTTCCCAATGGGGCTACCGGGGATGTTTTATCTTTTGTAATTGAATAAAAGAGCTACTATAGTATTCCACCGAAGTTTGCGTATAAATTTTCCTTCTTGTTGGGAAACGAGAAAAGATCGTTTTGATTTTTTTGCTTTAAAAAAACCATGCATATAATCGAAAAGAAGATGTAGTCTTTTTTTAAGTACGGCTAATTTTACTGAAGCAATTAAAGTAAGCCAAAATCCATAGCGCATACGATAAAACGCTTCGCCTTGCTGATACTTTGCTTTTGAATTATAGGTGTTTCCGGTTGGTTTTAAATGTTTTACATGAAGTGATTCATCAGTTTTGATTTGCCAATGATGATATTGAGCTAGCAGTTCGTCTATGGTGTCCCAACCCATTGCAGGTTTAAGTCCGTTTATAGTTTTAAAACATGCCTTACGATATGCCTTCAATGCTCCTCGAATATGGTCTTTGCGAGTTAAATTTTCTAATATCCAGGTATCTTTGTTTTTAATATAACAAAATCCACCTGCCATACCTAGCTTTGGGTTATGTTTAAAATGCTTCGCTATTTGTTCTAGATAATTTGAGGGGAAAATTAAATCTGCATCAAACTTACAAATGATATCATAATGTTCATCTAAAGTAGCGAACCCTTGATAAAAAGCATGAATAACCTTGCTACCCGGCATGTGATCTTGTGTTGATACTGTTTTTACCTGTGTTATAAAACGATATTGCTCTGAAAATTGCTGAATTATCTTCGCTGTTTGATCAGTAGAGTGGTCATTAACTACTACAATTTTTTTAGGAAGAAGTGTTTGCGATACCAATGATGCTAATGTTTGAGAAATATAACGCTCTTCGTTATGTGCAGGTATGACGATGTAAATATTCAAACTGTATAGTTGCTTATTTTATCTGGTTTCAGATTTTAGCGATAATAGCTTTTCATTAGTATTCAATTTTTTCTTCGTATAAATGGTTTACAACTTTTTTATTAATTTTTTACCGACTACTAATCACTACGTTCTGCATAAACAATATAATATCGGGGAGTAAATAGACGTAATAAAGGGCGTATTCCTAATCTTTTTACAGGATGTGTCCATTTATCTCTTGCTTTGATTTTCCAGCCTGCTTTTTCTAGTAACCAATCAAATTGCCAGTCTTCAAATTCGTGATAATGTCGATCCCAGGGATCAGTTTTACTTCGGTATGCGCTAGAAAACCATAGTTTTAAAGGTATTGAAGCTACTAGTTTATTAGCTTTGATATCCTGCAAAATGTTAAAAGGAGCAATAAGATGTTCAAATATTTCGAATGCAGTTACTATTTCAATAGTACTATTTTTAACTACATCGGTATGTAAGTCTAAATCTTCACCAGAGGTGTTTGATACCTGATACCCTTCTTTTTCCATAAACTCGACAAAAGGGTTTCGAACACCTAAATCCAAAATTGTACCCGGTGCAGGGACGTGAGTTCTAAGGAATTCTAGTGTTTTCTGGTATCTTTTATGCGGAAAAGCTCCTTCGTACATAGTTATTTTGATTATAGAAGATAAAAATAAAGATTTAAGAAGATTGACAACTATTTGAAAGACTTATTTTTTTAATGAATATCCGTAATCAGTCATATCGCACTGTCTCCTCGAGCGCAGTCGAGAGGTTAGTAAATCCAACGAGCTTAAAATCAGGTCTCGACTGTGTTCGACCAGACATTAAAGTTAATTTTATGATTTATAGCGGATGTTCAAATTTTTTTTGAATATTCCGTTCCTAAAAAAGCAATTCACAGTACTGTAATGGTCGTGTTTTAAAAAACAGGAAGGTGTCTAAAAAGTATTAAAAAACGTCATTACGAAAAATTTTAATTTTGAAGTAATCTGTTTATCAAAAACTTAAGTTCAACAGATTCCTTCGCTTCTCTCGGAATGACAACTTTTTAGACATCCTCCTACAATTCTTATATGTATTTGGTATTATGCTTCTGCTTCCATGTATTCTTCTATTGGAGCACAAGTACAGATTAAATTTCTATCTCCGTAAGCGTCATCTACGCGACGTACCGTTGGCCAAAATTTATTTTCGGCAACATAAGCCAAAGGAAAAGCAGCTTGCTCTCTAGAGTACGGGAAATCCCAATTGTCTGCGGTAAGCATTGCCATCGTATGAGGTGCATTTTTAAGCACATTATTAGGATGTTCAGCAGAAGTTTCACTAATTTCATGTCGAATAGCTATCATCGCATCACAAAATCGGTCTAACTCTTCTTTGCTTTCACTTTCTGTGGGCTCTATCATCATGGTTCCGGCTACCGGAAAAGATACAGTAGGAGCATGAAAGCCATAATCCATTAATCGTTTGGCAATATCAGTAACTTCTATACCATTTGCTTTAAAAGGTCGGCAATCGATTATCATCTCGTGTGCTGCTCTTCCGCGTTCACCTACATACAATACACTATAGTGCCCATCTAGACGCTCTTTAATGTAATTGGCATTAAGAATTGCGTATTCAGTAGCTTCTTTGAGTCCTTTGGCTCCTAGCATCGTAATATATCCATAAGAAATTAGGCATGCTAATGATGAGCCCCAAGGTGCTGCAGAGATTGAAGTTATTGCGTGGTCACCACCTGTTGGGATTACAGGGTTATTTGGTAAAAAAGGTACCAACTGCTTGGCTACACATATTGGTCCAACACCAGGTCCGCCACCACCATGAGGGATTGCAAAAGTTTTATGTAGATTGAGATGGCAAACATCGGCACCAATGGCTCCCGGATTGGTTAATCCTACTTGGGCGTTCATATTTGCACCATCCATGTAAACCTGTCCGCCATTGTCGTGGATAATTTGTGTAATTTCTCTGATAGCAGATTCGTAAACTCCATGAGTAGAAGGGTAGGTAACCATTAATGCTGCCAAATTATCTTTGTGCTCAACAGCTTTTTCTTTTAAATCTTCAATATCAATATTTCCTTCTGCTGTAGCTTTGGTAACTACCACTTTCATTCCTGCCATAACTGCAGATGCGGGATTGGTGCCATGTGCAGATGAAGGAATTAAGCAAATATTTCTATGATGATCATCTCTGGATTCGTGATAGGCACGAATTACCATAAGCCCTGCAAACTCTCCTTGTGCTCCAGAATTTGGTTGTAAAGAGGTGCCGGCAAAACCTGTGATTTCAGTGAGTTGGTCTTCTAACGTTTTTAACACTTCGTGATATCCCTGAGCTTGATTTACAGGTGCGAATGGATGGATATTACCCCATTGAGGATCACTTAGAGGTAACATCTCTGCCGCTGCGTTAAGCTTCATGGTACAAGATCCAAGAGGGATCATAGAATGATTTAATGACAAATCTTTGCGCTCTAGTCTTTTGATATAACGCATTAATTCGGTTTCCGAATGATAGGTATTAAATACTTCGTTAGTTAAAAAATCTGTGTTTCGAACAAGGTTTTTATTGATAGTATTTGAAGTGTCTAAAGTAGAAATTTTAACAATATTAACCCCTGAAACTTTTGCAAAAATAGCAACTATAGTATTAAGGTCTTCAATAGTTGTTGCTTCGTTCAACGATATCGATACTGTTTCAACATCTGGATAAAAGAAATTAACCTCATTGGCTTCGGCAACTTCTTTTATTTTATTGGCATTTGCCTTTATGCTAATGGTATCAAAATACGTCGTATTAATTTGCTCATATCCCAGATTTTGCAAAGCCTGTGATAAGGTATATGTTGAATTATTAACATGAGATGCAATATATTTGAGTCCTTCAGGGCCATGATATACCCCATACATTCCTGCCATAACAGCTAATAATACCTGTGCTGTACATATATTTGAAGTCGCCTTGTCTCGTTTAATATGTTGTTCTCTGGTTTGAAGTGCCATTCTAAGCGCTCTATTACCATTCATATCTTGAGTAACACCGATAATTCTTCCGGGAATATTTCTTTTGTAAGCCTCTCGAGTTGCAAAATAAGCAGCGTGAGGACCTCCGTATCCTAAGGGTATCCCAAAACGCTGTGTTGTACCTACTACAACGTCTACACCAAAACTACCAGGTGATTTTAAAGAAACCAGACTTAAAATATCTGCGGCTACGGCTACTTTTATATCTGCCTGATGTGCGCTTTCTACAAAATCTGCATAATCATATACCTGTCCTGATTTGCCGGGATATTGTAAGATAGCCCCGTAAAATTCAGAAGAAAAATTAAATTTTTGATGGTCTCCTAAGACCAAATCAATATGAAGAGGAGTAGCTCTTGTTTTAAGCAAATCTAAGGTTTGCGGTAAAATTTCTTCAGAAACAAAAAATTTGTTCGCCTTATTTTTTTTCTGATCTCTAGAGCGTACTGCAAACAACATAGTCATTGCCTCGGCAGCGGCAGTACTTTCATCTAGAAGAGAAGCATTCGCCAATTCCATACCGGTAAGATCACTAATCATGGTTTGGTAATTCAATAACGCTTCTAATCTGCCCTGGGCAATTTCAGCTTGATACGGTGTATATGCTGTGTACCATCCTGGGTTTTCTAATATATTTCTTTGAATTACAGCAGGCAAACATGCTTCGTGATATCCCAAACCGATATAGGTCTTAAATACCTTATTTTTACCAGATAGTTTTTGCATGTGTGCCAAGTACTCCTGCTCACTCATTGCTGTGGCAAGATTAAGAGGTTTTTTTAATAGAATATCATCAGGAACAGTTTCATAAATAAGCTGATCGATAGAATCGGCTTTAATAGTTTCTAACATGCTGTCAAGATCCTTTTTTGACGGACCTATATGACGCAGCTTAAAAGAGTCAGTTTTCATAGCAAAAAAACAGTTGTAATTGAGATTGCAAAAGTACGTATTTAATACTTAAAAATTTCACAATTAATTAACGAGAGCATGTCAAGTTTTTAACCAACTTCGAAGGTTATTAACAGGTAACCTTTAGTAAACGACGTGCAAACCTTAGAAAGTGTCTTTAGATTTTACATCAATAGCAGTATTCATGTGGCTGTATCCATATGTGCACTAATAGAAATAACGTTTATAAAATTTGGGGTGACTACAGACCATACCTTCGTTTTTACCCTATTTTTTGGGTCTATAGTAGCGTATAATTTTGTAAAGTATTCGAACACATCCAAACTGTATCATAAAAGATTAACCAAATCGATGAAAAGCATTCGATTTTTTACATGGTTTTGTATGGTGTTATTTGTTTATTTTACATTCACTTTATCTTTAAAAACCATTTTGTATATATTTCCTTTTGCAGCACTAACACTATTGTATGTAGTGCCAATTTTTCCTAGAAATCACAGCCTACGCAGTTTGGCAGGAATTAAAATTTTTATTATCGCCATAGTGTGGGCGGGTATGACTGTATTGGTCCCTATGATCTACGCAAATGCGGTATTGAATTACGATTTTGTGGTTGAAATCATACAAAGATTTCTATTTATAGTGGTAATCATGCTTCCTTTTGAAATAAGAGATCTTCAGTATGATTCGACTCATCTTGAGACGATCCCTCAACAAATTGGGGTCACTAGAACCAAGGTTTTTGGTAGCTGTCTACTAGTGGTATTCTTATTGTTAACCGCTATTAAAACTACGATTTCTTCAATTGAGATTTTAAGTACCATTCTTATAACCACTATAAGTTTGTTATTTTTATGGGGAACCGAAAAAATGCAATCTAAATATTATTGCTCATTTTGGGTAGAAAGTGTACCTATACTATGGTACTTTGGTATAGTTGTACTAAGTTATCTATTTATGTGAGACTACATCAGGGTTCAAATATCCATATGATGTTTTCTGAAGTGTTTTCAATTTCTTTAGTTAATTATTTAAGGTTCTTGCTCAGACAACTTTTCTTTTATGCGTTCTTTCATTGCGTTTTTTTGGTGCGGGGCAATACTAATTACCTTAGGATCTTTAACTAGTTTGGTTAATTTTGAATTTTTTACAGAATATTTTCTACAGGCCCTACAATAAATAAGATGTATGTTTAGCTTCACTTTTTCCCAAAAAGATGCTTCTTTATATTGGTTTTTGTCGCAAAAGTGATTTGCTTCTGTACAGCTTACAAAAATTCCTTTTTTAGTACTTTTATCCATGTTTTCCTTCTAAAACCAATTTTTTTCTAAACATTCAGCCATAGCGGTGCGTGCCCTGTGTATAATAACCCACAGGTTAGACGCAGTAATATCAAATTCATTACAAATGGCTTCAGTTTCGAAACCTTGTATGGTTTTCATTTTAAAAATAGTAGCTTGTTTTGCAGGTAACTTTCCCATACAATTATGTATGGCCAGGCCCAATTCTTCGTTTTCAATCTCACCTTCGGCGTTGCGATCAAAAGGATCTGCAACTCGTTCTTCGAGCCAGTCACCTTCAGTTTCACCGTCTGCAGCATAGTTTATTCTTATCTCTGCTTTTCCTTTGTTGCTATTAATTTTGCGGTAATGATCGATAATTTTTCTTTTCAGTATAGAAATAAGCCATGTGCGCTCGCTTGCTTCACCTTTAAAATTCTTCATAGATTTAAGACCTGCAAAAAATGTTTCCTGCACGAGATCCTGTGCGATTTCTTTATCATCGACTCTTACAATGGTATAGTTAAATAAGTAATCACTGTATTGATCAACCCATGTATTGGGATTTAAAGTATGTGTCGACATCGTCTTTTGGTGTTGGATTCATCAAAAATAGGATAAAAAGTTGAATCTAATAATGCTCTTACAAATCTACAGCAAGTAGCAAGATAGTTTGTCAACATTTCAATCAATATTTCGTATAAGACCATTTATAATGTAGATGTTTCTAGGTATTTTTTAATTGCTGAATTTCTACGTAACAAAAAGCGAGTAAGATATTGTTTAAGTAGTAATACCATTTCCACTTTAAAATTGCTCATCAAAAATTGCCCTTTTCCGTTTATACTTCAAAATAAAAAACAACCATAGCTACTTGGTGAAGAAATTTTTAAATTTTATTAATATTCGTTTCATCTGTAAATTTTTCAGGAAATTTGAAAGTGCTAATTATGCTTTCGTGTGTTAGGTAGAATCCAAAATGCTTTCCTCTCCAGGTTATGGTTTCATGTAGTTTTATCAAACCCGAAGTTCGTCCTGCTATCGCTTTTTCTTGAGTATGCTTGGCAGCACTCATATGAAAATCGATATCTCGAGATAGATTAAATACCTTTTCTACAGAAGCATGGATATGTGTATGAAGTACGATCTCATTCATCGTATTATTTTTGAGCAGTTATTAAATAATATCCAAAACTTTTTAAATGAAGACCAGAAAGCAAGGCGAATAGAGAACCTTTCAAATTATTGAGACTTTGAGGTTGTAATAGTTCATTTTTAAACACTTTTTTAAGTACAAAACCGGTAATCGCAAAAGGAACATGTAGTACAGAAGGAGCCACCCTAAACGAGATGTCTTCGACCACGATATTTTTAAAACCTATTTGTTCTAGCGTTTTTTTAACTTTATGAATATTACCTAATCCTTCTAAACTCCATCCTTTGCAAAGTTGTTCGTAACAATAATTACTCCCCATACATAGTTTTTTTGCATCTTTTTTTAAAAAGGCATCTGCAATCACTAGTCGGGCTCCAGGTTTTAAAATTCTATATGCTTCTTGTAAAACTGTTCTTCTATGGCCAGAGTGACATAGACTTTCTATGGCATAAGCGCCATCAACACTGCAGTTTGAAAATGAGGTGTTTTCATAATTCTCTTCAAGTATGAGTCCGTTACAATTTTTAAATCGTTGATTTCCTTCTTTTACCTGAAATGAAGAAAGTGTACTACCTATAATATGAAGTAGAGGATATTTTTTTAGACCGTAAAGCATGGTACCACCCATACCACAACCCAAATCTGCTAGCAATGAGTTTTTTTTGGAAACTTGTAAACGATTAAAGATCTGATTATTCATTTCATTAAGCATCGAATCTCTTTTAAAAAAACTTGTTTTAAAAGGAATGTAATATCCAAAATGCATATTTAGGTCTTTACTCCAAAATTCATAATCTTCAGTTGCTTCATTATAAAAATTACTAATTTTTTCTTGGGTTGCAGAACGTTTGATTCTTAATTTTTCCAGTAGTGTAAGTGTGCTCATAGTTTTTAATTAAGATTGAAAAATCCAATACAATTATAAATTAATAGTAAGCTATAGACTACAGCAAAAAGTACAAATAGGCAATTCATGAAATAGCTACCAATTTTAAAAATAGTTTTTTTAGGAATTTCATACATTGGGTAATAGGCAATTTGAGTTAAGACTTTACCTACCCAGTACGCAGCAATAAGACCTGTGATTGCAATGGCCAGTTCAGATTGTTCTTTTAGTTGTGATGTAAGAATAATGGCAATCAAACCGAACGAAAAATTAAGACCTTGAATGTATCTTCCGTAGGTCTTGGCGATTTCTTGATTTAGTGGTTTTAATTGTTTTACATCGGTATACCAATCAAAAACTTTGTGTCGAATATATGGATAGATCAAAGCAGTAAATATTTGACCGATGCCTCCTGTGATAATTAGCCAGTTAGGAATAGTAAAGTTCATATTAAATGTTTTAAATTTTCAGAAAATATTGAAAGTTAATATTAAGACTATTTATAGTTTGTAATTCTAGGAAGTGAAGAACCTTTGAGATATATTCGTAATTAATAGGTTACTTCATCGTAAAAATTTCAATAGTGATGAGATTTGAAATTTTCTCAACAGTTTTATTATTATTTAATCAATTTAACCAAAGCTTTTGTAATCCAATTATTTTCTTGACCTATAACTTTATTCATCATAATATCTAAATTATTGGCCATCTCATGCAAAGCTTTTGTTTGTTGTATGAGTTCTTTAGTTTTTGCAGTACCATCTTCTTCAATATTTGATACATCGTTCAACACTTTAATGGTAGGTTGTAATTCTCTACGACTTCTTTCTTTTGCAATTTGTCTGGCAAGTTCTTGAACATTTTTTTCTGAAGTAAAGAACTCTTTACGCTCACCCATCTTATTTTCTTTAAAAACGATTCCCCAGTCCATTAGTTGGCGCAAGTTCATACTCGTATTTCCTCTTGAAATTTGTAATTCTTCCATAATATCTTCCATAGAAAGTGGTTCTGGTGATATCATTAACAAGGCATGTATTTGAGCCATGGCCTTATTAATTCCCCATAATGTGCCTAATGCTCCCCAGGTAGAGATAAATTTATTTTTTGCTTCATCGTAATTCATGTTTCAAATATACAAATTATTTTAAACTTTCAAAATATTTTGAAAGTTTAAAATAATTTATTGGTACTGTCAAAGGGTATAATACCCCAAAGGCTTACTTCAAGATTAAAAAATTATTTTCCAGGTATGCCATGTGGACTTGCGCCGGGGTAGTTTACTTATTATAAAAAGAGGTGTATACAGTTAATATTTTGTGGAGAAGCCATTTTGGTTAGACGTTGATTTTATGTAAGTTAATCTTCTAACACAAACTTATAAATTATGAAAAATAGTATTTTAATCATCTACATGACTTGCTTGTGCTTGTTTTTGAGCAAAGGCTTCGCACAATCACCAACAAAACACTTCTTCGCAACTATGCAAACCAGAGATGCTCAGGGATTAAAAATCAATCATCCAGAAGATATCAAGATAATTAGTTCGAAAGGAGCGTATAGTGCTGTTTTACTAAGTCCGAATGCCGCCGAAGAATTACATCATAAGGTTTTAGTACACGGTCCAGGGTTTATTTACGAAACTTCAGAAAAAAATGCTATCGCTTCGATTACTGCAATTCATAAGCAATCTGTACAAAAACGACAAGCCGTATTTTCAATTACCCAGGATGCTTTGGTAAGACAAAGCCTGGATCTTGTGAATAATTTTAATATTGCGAATCAAATCCAAGAGTTAGAAGATTACGGAACCCGATATCATACAACAGCTAGCGCTAGACGTGCTGTATTGGATTTAAAAACCAAATGGGAAAGTCTTGCAAGTAATCGTAGCGATGTTTCGGTAAGAATTGTAAATCACACCAGTACTTCAATGCCTTCGGTAGTAATGACTATTACAGGGACAGAAGATCCCGACGAGTTTGTTATTATTGGTGGTCATATTGATTCTACAGCTAGAAATAATAATACGACTAATGCACCGGGAGCCGATGATAATGCATCGGGTATTGCTACCATAACAGAGGCAGCTAGAGTGTTGTTTACGATGAATTTTAAACCGAAACGTACTGTAGAATTTATGGCTTTTGCTGCAGAAGAGGTTGGATTACGAGGTTCAAAAGAAATTGCAGAAGATTATAAAAGACGAAATGTAAATGTGATCAGTTATATGCAATTGGATATGACAAATTACAAAGGATCGACAAACGATGTTTATGTTTCTACAGATTCGTATAATGACGACGCACTCAACGACTTTCTAATTTTATTAATGAATCATTATAATGCATCAGGTACACATCAAATAACATATGGCACCTCACAATGTAACTACGGGTGTTCTGATCATTACAGTTGGGCACAGCAAGGATATGATGTTGCCTTTCCGTTTGAAGCAAGGTTTAATGAAAGTAATCCTAATATCCATACAACCAGGGATACATTTGATCGCTCACCTACACCTGATGCTACCCATGCCGCAAAATTTGCCAAGTTAGCGCTAGAATATATCATAGAAATTTCTAACGGAACAGCAACAGGAGGTCCCGGTGGGGAGGACTGTAGCACTCTAATCACTGCATTTCCTGATCAACAGGGATTTGAAGAATCTATAGGAAGATGGAAACAATCTACTACCGATGATATCAACTGGATCATGAATACCGGCGGTACTCCGTCGAATGGTACCGGACCCAATAGTGCTTCTCAGGGCTCGTCTTATATTTATGTAGAAGCCTCTGGTAATGGCAGTGGTTTTCCAAATAAAAGTGCAATACTTAATTCTCCTTGTTTTGATTTGAGCAGATTGACTACGGCCTCAATAAATTTTAAGTATCATATGCAAGGAAGCGCCATAGGAACTTTATCTTTAGCAATTAGTACCGATAATGGTTCTTCTTGGGTTTCAATCTTTAATAAATCGGGTGCGCAAGGTGACCGTTGGAACCAAGCAAGGATCAATTTAAATACATATGTTGGCTCGACTATACAGTTTCGTTTTAATGCTATTACAGGTAGTAGTTGGCAAGGGGATATGGCTATCGACGACATACATATTGGTGAATCCAGTGTAGATCCTGATCCTGATAATTGTACTACAATAAATTTTAATGACGCCACCATTACCTCATTTTCAAATCAAGATGCTGAAGGTAGTTATTTGGTAAGTAGTGAAGGTGATAGATTATCATTGCAAAACAACACCTGGAAATATATAGTGCTTAATTATACCGTTACCGCTGCTACAATTTTAGAATTTGATTTTAATAGTAATGCACAAGGTGAAATCCACGGAATAGGGTTTGAAAATGACAATATTCTAACTGCTGAACAATATTTCAAGATTCATGGCACACAAAATTATGGAATAACCAATTATGATACCTATTCTAGTGGGACTGCACGATACCGCATTCCTGTAGGAAGTTTTTACACGGGTGCTATGGATCGTTTGGTATTTATTAACGATAATGATGCAGGGAGTGGCAATACATCGACCTTTTCTAATATAAAAATCCACGAAGGATCCTGTGGGCAAGCTACTTTGAGAGGTGCTAACGCGTATCAAACGGCAGTTTCTCGCAACTTAGGAGATGAGCCCGAAGGAATATTATCTTCGGTGGTTATCAACCCAAACCCTACAAAAGATAATTTTACGATACAAATAGGACAGGATAGTATAAAGGATATAAAAGCTTCGATTTATTCTATTGCAGGAGCAAAAATTACTCAGTTGTCTTTACAGTCGGGAACACAAACCTATTCTGCAAAAAAGCTAAAATTAACACCAGGGATTTATCTTTTAAAGCTACAAACGGAAGGTGAAGTATCGGTAGTAGAAAGAATAGTAATCAAATAATATAAATTTGACTTAACCCGGGTTATGTATTAGAATTTGGTAATAGATTTTCTAATGCATAAAGCGGGTTAAACTTACTATCTGTTTGGGCAGCGTCGAGAACTTATCATCACGGTGAGGTAGCTTGCTACTGACCTCTAATTTTTTTTATTGATTATCCGTTATTATACCTAAAATTTAACTGAGAAGTCATCCTGAATTCATTTCAGGATCTCATTACGTTCATTATCAATACATTGAGATTAGAAGCTGAAACGAGCCTGTGCTGAACTCGTTTCAGTATTCAGCTCAACGCAAATCGTTTAGATTAAATTACGGATATTCGTATTTTTTTTCTTAAAAGCCTGAAATAAAAATCAATACACCATAACTTGGCGTTATTTTATAAGTCCGGCGCGTTTTAAAAGGGCTTCTGGCTTTGGCTCTTTACCTCTGAAGCGTTTATACAAGGTCATAGGATTTTCGGTACCCCCTTTTGATAAAACATGATCTCTAAACTTTTGAGCTATTTTTTTGCTGAAAATTCCATTTTCTTTGAAATATTCAAAAGCATCAGCATCCAATACTTCAGCCCATTTATAAGAATAGTACCCAGCAGAGTACCCCCCTTGAAAAATATGTGCGAATGAAGTACTCATACAATTTTCTTCAATGTCAGGAAATAGCAAAGTTTCTTTAAATATTGTTTTCTCATATGTTTTCACATCGGTAATAGAACTAGGATCTTTCGCGTGCCATCCCATGTCTAATAAACCAAAACTTAATTGACGTAGTGTCGCCATACCCTCCATAAAAGTTGCTGATTCTTTAATTTTTTCAATCAGCTCCATCGGTATGGTTTCTCCTGTTTTATAGTGTTTGGCAAAAAGTTCGAGTGCTTCTTTTTCATAACACCAGTTTTCAAGAATTTGGCTAGGTAGTTCTACAAAGTCCCAGTATACACTTGTTCCAGATAGGCCAGGGTAGGTTGTATTTGCTAGCATACCGTGTAAGGCATGACCAAATTCGTGAAATAACGTAGTGACTTCGTTAAACGTTAAAAGTGAAGGCTTACTAGGAGTCGGTTTTGTAAAATTACAAACGATAGATACGTGCGGACGAATATCATGACTTTCTTTTTTCATTTGAGTTTTATATGAAGTCATCCAGGCACCATTACGTTTACCCGGCCTAGGATGAAAATCTGCATACAATAGCGCTACAAAATTTCCTTTCGCATTGGTAACTTCATACGTTTTTACTTCTTCATGATAGGTGTCTACTTGATCAGTTTCTCTAAATTGAAGTCCAAAAAGCTTGTGTGCTACTTCAAAAACGCCATAAATTACATTTTCTAGTTTGAAGTATGGTTTTAACTTTTCATCATCAAGATCGAACAATTTTTGTTTTAATTTTTCGGTATAGTACGCTCCATCCCATTTTTCGAGACGATCTATACCGTCTAACTCTTTTGCGAACTTTTCTAATTGCTTAAACTCCCTCTCTGCTGCGGGTTTTGCTTTTTGTAAAATTTCATTTAGAAAAGAAAACACCTTGTCTGGTGTTTCGGCCATTCTTTCTTCCAATATATAATGTGCATGCGATGCATATCCCAAAATTAGGGCTCTTTGGTGACGAAGGTTTGCAATTTTCAAAACATGCTCTTGATTATCCAACTCGTCATTATGAAATCCTTTGGCGCCAAAGGCAAGTAACATTTTTTTTCTGAGTGCTCTATTGTTGGCATAGGTAACAAAAGGGATAAAACTGGGATAATCTAGTGTAAATAGCCAGCCTTTTTTATTTCTGGTGTTTGCCATCGCCTTTGCCGCTTCTTTAGCTCCTTCGGGTAGGCCATCAAGATCGTTTTCATTGGTAAGCAGCATTTCGAAAGCATTCGTTTCTGCCAATATATTTTCGCCAAAATTGAGGCTTAATTTTGAAAGTTCTTTGTCAATTGCCCTAAGCTCACTTTTTTTATCTTCCGGAAGATTAGCACCGTTTCTCGAGAATGATCTATATCTTTTGGTAAGTAATGTACGCTGTTCTGGACTAAGCTGAAGTTCTTCTCTATGCTGGTAAACGGCTTCTATTCGTTTAAATAGGTCAAAATTAAGCGCAATATCATTACTGAATTCAGACAATAGCGGGGAAGCTTCTTGAGCTATCTTTTGAATTTCATCGTTGGTTTCTGCACTATTCAAATTGAAAAATACGCTGGTTACCCTGCCTAATAATTCTCCGCTATATTCTAATGCTTCTATAGTATTTGAAAATGAAGGTGCATCAGGATTAGAAACGATTTGATCTATTTCTTTGTTGGCAATAGCAATACCATTTTTTATTGCCGGTAAAAAATGTGCTGATTCGATTTGTGAAAAAGGTGCTATATCAAAGGGTTTAAGTAATGGATTGCTCATGTTTTATTAAAAATCTTAATTAATGAATTTCGAGTTCTACACTATATGCAAATTTAAAACATCTTTATTTCGTTTTTGATGATGTTTATTTCTTTTTAGGTGAATTGGTTTAAACCCGTTTGGTAGAAAATCCAAAGATATGCAAAGCAAAATGATAATAACTCCTTCTTTTTTTGTTAAAAACATGTAATTTTTTGTTAACAACCCTGTTAATTAAATTTTTTTCAGCAAAAATCATAGTGTAAAATGCAGAAAATAAACATTTTATCGAAAATATGAGCTTTTCATCGAAATTGTTAATAAAAATAGTGTTACATGTATTGTGTAATCAAAGTAAGGTTTTACCTTTGTTATAGGTTTTAAGAGTATGGTCTTACTTTGAATTTTTTGTGTAATATATTTAAGTTGGTTAATAAATATTGTTATATTCTTCTGTAAGACCTGATATTTAGAGAGTCACCGAAAGGTGACTCTTTTTTGTTATCATGGATTTAACTACTAAAATGTAATCTTCACTCTTGATTATTGTGTAATAGTTTTGGCGCCTTCTATAACTTTTTGCTTAAGCCCTTCTTTATATACGATGACTTTATCCAAAACGCATGAATCACTTGCACCAATGATTTGAGCTGCCAGTATTCCGGCATTTAACGCTCCGTCTAATGCTACGGTAGCCACTGGAACTCCGCCGGGCATTTGAAGGATCGAAAGTACTGAGTCCCAGCCGTCGATAGAATTTCGTGATTTAACCGGTACACCTATTACTGGTAAGGGTGATAATGATGCTACCATCCCAGGTAAGTGTGCCGCACCTCCAGCACCTGCAATTATAGCTGTAATACCTCTCTTATGCGCATTTTTGGCATAGTCGAATAACTTTTCGGGAGTTCGATGTGCAGAAACGATATCTACCTCGACTTCAATATCGAACCCTTGCAATACTTCTATCGCTTTTTCCATTACAGGCATATCACTAGTACTACCCATTATTACTCCTACTTTACTCATATATTATTGTGTTTAGTATTGCTACTTTAAAACGATACTTTGATTGATAAGCTAATCCTATTCTCAAGCCCGCTCTAGTGCATTTGTATATTTCACTCTATATTCATAGGTTGTTTTTTCCATAAAAAAAGCTACTTACATACTACTTTAATAGTGTTTTTGACTTGTTCTGCAATTTTACGCGCTTCGTCAATTTGTTTATGTACTATAGTAACATGCCCCATCTTCCTGAACGGACGTGTATGTTTTTTGCCATAAATATGTGGAGTTACACCAGGAAGCTTCATAATCTTATCTATGTTTTTATACAATACATCACCGTTATAACCTTCGGCACCAACCAGGTTTACCATGATACCACCTACCTTACTTTCGGTAGCTCCTAAAGGTAAATCTAATATCGCGCGTATGTGTTGTTCGAACTGATTCGTATAACTGGCTTCTATACTGTAGTGACCACTATTATGTGGTCTGGGAGCAACTTCATTTACCAAAATTTCATCATCTTTGGTTTGAAACATTTCTACAGCCAGCACCCCTACATGTTCGAATTTTTTTGAAACTTTCTTGGCAACTTCTATGGCTTTTGATGCAATCTTATCGCTTATTCGAGCAGGACATATGACATACTCTACTTGATTTGCTACTGGGTGAAACTCCATTTCTACCACAGGATATGTTTTGATTTCACCACTTACACTACGAACAACAATAACTGCCAATTCATTTTTGAAATCAATCATTTCTTCAGCTATACATTCGACATCAGGTAGTTTTGCTACGTCTGCCCCTGTTTTAACAACCGATACTCCTTTACCATCGTACCCTCCTTGAGTACTTTTCCATACAAAGGGGAGCTTGATGCGATAATCGGTAATGCCTTCTGTGAGGTGTGCTTTATTTGAAAATCTTCTAAATTTTGCCGTAGGGATATGGTGGTCTTGATAAAAAAGTTTTTGATTTCCTTTGTTCTGTATAATTTCTAAAGTTTTCGAACTTGGATATATTGTTTTTCCTTCTCTCTCTAGTTTTGCCAGCGCCTTCGTGTTTACGGTCTCAATTTCAAAAGTTAGCACGTCGACCTTTTTACCAAAATTGTAGACCGTTTCATAATCCATTAAACTACCTTGCTGAAAGTGATCACAGGCTATTTTACAAGGTGCTTCAGGATTCGGATCAAGAACGTGCGTTTGAATGTCATATTTTCTGGTATCGTACAACATCATCTTACCTAGTTGACCACCTCCCAATATTCCTAATTTAAAATCGGACGAGAAAAAATTTGTCATTGCAGGGATTTCGTATTTACTTTAATGAAAAACAAAAATAATTTTTTCAGAAAGAATAACCATAAGAATACGAAGCAAATCATAGAGTCAATCTTTTATTATCACTATCTTTGCCGTTTTCATCAAAAAAATATTGTACTGGTAAGTAATAAAATTATGATCAAACTTCATGATTTAGAATTTGTTCCTTTCATTACCGAAGAGACAATCGAAAACGCTATTGATACGATTGCAGATCAATTAAATGCTGATTTGTTTGATAAAAATCCAGTGTTTATTGGAGTGTTAAACGGAGCTTTTATGTTTGTTTCTGAAATACTAAAGCGATTTAAGTTTGATTGTGAAGTTAATTTTGTGAAACTAGCATCTTACCAGGGAACACAAACGACCAACGAAATTGATGAACGTATAGGATTAGGTCAAAATATTTTAGACCGAACTGTTGTTGTACTCGAAGATATCGTGGATACAGGAAATACGATAACATGGGTACATAAAACACTAAAAGATGCAGGTTGTAAAGAAATTAAAGTTGCTACCTTATTTTTTAAGAACGAAGTGTATAAAAAACAAGTTACGATAGACTATTACGGGCTTAGTATTCCTAATAAATTTATTGTAGGATACGGACTAGATTATAATGGTCTGGGTCGAAATCTTACGGATGTATATCAACTAAAATCAATTAAAATGACAAATTTGGTGTTATTTGGTCCGCCAGGGGCAGGAAAAGGAACACAAGCAGAGGTTTTAAAAGAAAAATATGATCTAATTCACATTTCTACGGGCGATGTTTTTAGATACAACATCAAAAATGCTACCGAATTGGGTACACTTGCCAAATCGTTTATCGATAAAGGGCAGTTGGTTCCAGACGAGGTTACTATAGATATGCTTAATGCTGAAGTGGATAAGAACCCAAAAGCAAATGGCTTTATTTTTGATGGTTTCCCAAGAACTGAAGCACAGGCAGATGCTTTATCTGCATTGTTGAAAACAAAAGGATCAGAGGTAAGTGCGATGGTCGCATTAGAAGTAGATGACGAGGTACTGGTACAACGATTACTAGAAAGAGGAAAAACCTCGGGACGACCAGATGATGCCGACGAAAAAGTAATTCGAAATCGGATAAAAGTATATTACGAAGAGACTGCTATTTTAAAAGAATATTATCAAAAGCAAAATAAATACTTCGGGGTTGATGGGGTAGGCAATATTCAAGACATTACTGAAAGATTGAGCCAGGTGATAGATCAGCTCTAAATGTAATCTTTGAAAAGGAAAGTATCGTTTTTAAGGCCTATAGAACTTATCTAAACTTTTTTATAATTAGCTGAAAATAGTATTTTTTAGCAAATTGAACAATGTCGAAACCAGTTCTTTAACTACGAATACATTTATTCTGGATCATGCCAGAATAATAAGTGGCAACATTATTATGACAGAAGGGAATTTTGTAGACTATGTAAAATTGCATGTAACTTCCGGAAATGGAGGTAAAGGTTCTGCACATTTACACCGAGAGAAATATATTGCCAAAGGAGGTCCCGATGGTGGTGATGGTGGTCGTGGAGGACATGTAATCGTACGCGCCAATCCAAATATGTGGACGCTTTATCATCTTAAGTTTAAGCGTCATTTCAAAGCAGGACACGGGGCACACGGTAGTAAAAACCGTAGCACCGGAGCTGATGGGGAAGATGTGTATATCGATGTGCCTTTGGGAACAGTAATTCGAGATACCGATACACAAAATGTAATCAAAGAAATTACTGAAGAAGGGCAGGAATATGTAGTTGTCGAAGGAGGTATGGGAGGTCGTGGAAACTGGCATTTTAAAAGCCCTACCAATCAAACGCCTCGCTATGCACAACCCGGAATAGAAGGACAACAACACGATATTACTTTAGAGCTTAAAATACTTGCCGATGTGGGTTTGGTAGGGTTTCCTAATGCAGGAAAATCAACTCTTTTAT
Organism: Aquimarina sp. U1-2; assembly: GCF_017897595.1. GTDB lineage: Bacteria > Bacteroidota > Bacteroidia > Flavobacteriales > Flavobacteriaceae > Aquimarina. The sequence continues at coordinate 495,310 of NZ_JAGKIK010000001.1, read as the reverse complement.
CAGTAGTTACAGCGGCCAAACCAAAAATAGCAGACTATGAGTTTACGACATTAAAACCAAATCTTGGCATAGTAGAATATCGCGATTTTCAAACCTTTGTTATGGCAGATATTCCCGGAATTATTGAAGGTGCAGCAGAGGGAAAGGGGATCGGACATCGCTTTTTGCGTCATATCGAGCGAAACTCTACATTGTTATTTTTAATTCCCGCTGATGCTAGTGATATCGTCGAACAATACGAAATACTTCTTGACGAGTTACGCCGGTACAATCCTGATCTTTTGGATAAAGACAGGCTTATTGCGATATCAAAATGTGATATGCTTGATGATGAACTAAAGCAAGAACTGAAAGCAGAACTTGATCAACATTTCGTAATTCCTTATGTATTTATATCATCGGTTGCTCAGCAAGGTTTGCAAGAATTAAAAGATACCTTGTGGCAAATGCTTACTGATTAGCTTAAATCGAATATCCTTTTTTTAAAATCCTCTTAACAGTATCTGGATATCTTTTAAGGTATGCGGCTACAAAAGGACACAAAGGCACAAGTTGATATCCTTTCTCTTCTATAAATGCCAAGGTTTTTTTTACAAGAGCACTACCTAATCCATTACCTTCTAGCGGCCTGGGGACTTCTGTATGGGTTAAATAAATGGTGTCTTCTTTTGCCAAAATGTATTCTATAAATGCTATTTTATCATCTACATGTAACTCAAAACGTTTTTTTGGATTGTTTTTATTATTTGTAAGAGTTAATGATGACCAGTCTTTATGTGACATACGTATATGTTTGTATAGTTTTAATGTTGTAGTTTTTAAACTTAAAGTTCTCTACATGCCAAAATAGTAAACTGGTTTAACGATTACTAACCGACTCGTTGCGAATTCTCATTTGTTAACATCTCTTAACTTGTTTTAAAATATATTTAACAACATAAATAATACTACTTGATGATCTAATCAGTTTAGTGTTTAAATAAAATTTTCAATCTCAAATTAGTCAAAATGAAAATATTAAACGTAGTTACTTTTTTCACGGTTTCAATAGTAGTTTTAGCCTCATGTGATCAAGTGAAAAAGCAGGAGTCTAATCAAAATGAAGAACTAATTGCCCAGAATATAGAGGATACAGAGAAAGTCGAAGAAAAACTTCCTACAATTATCGAGTTTGTATCAGTAGATCAGGGATTCTCTATTTTCGTTAAAGCATTACAAGCTACCGAATTAGATGTAGAGCTCAATACAAAGCAAGGGTACACAGTTTTTGCACCTATCAATACTGCATTTGATGGTTTTTCTGAAGGTGTCGTTGAAAAACTTTTGAAGCCTGAAAATAAAGAACAACTTAGCGAGATAGTAAAATATCATATTATACCGAGTATAATTACCAAAGAAGATATAGTCGCAGCTATCAATGAACGAAGAGGTAGTGTTCCTTTAAAAACATTAGGTGGAAAAAAACTAACCGCTACATTGAAAGGAAATAGTATATTTTTAATTGACGAAATGGGAAATGGTGGAAAATTAATCACCACCGATGTAGAGGCAGCAAATGGGTTCATTAATACCATTGATGCTGTCATGCAACCAAATAAGTAGCCACATTCTTCTTATTTTTATATAGTTTTAAAACGGGGAGTCCAGTACTAGGATTCCCCTTTTTTAAACCCGGAATATGATTATAAGATCTATTACGGCTTAAAATACCTTCAAAAACAAACGCTGCGCTGTATTTTTCAATGTCACCGTAGCGGTGCTACGATGAAATTGAGAAAACACCTGTTTTTATTGATATTTCAACCCTCATTACGAAATTCTAATACATAATCCGGGTTAAATTCACTTTGGTATAAACCACACTTTTATCATTTGGAATAAGAGTTGAATTGACAGATTTTGACTGAAATAAGTAAAATGCACGATACAGTGTTAAAAAAAATGTCATTCTAACGTAGTCTAGGAAAGCTCTAGTGTATATAGCGTTCATTACTTAATTTCTATACGTACTCCTTTAGAATGGCTTGAAAACTCAGGAGCATACATACTTTGTATCGTAGTAATACCATTCGAGAAATTTCCTTTATTATTTACTCTAAGATCATACTCAAACACATATATTCCTTTAGGTAAATAATCGAAGAAAAAATGGGTTGCCGCATCTTTGGTACTTTGGTAATACCCTAATCCATCTTGCCATTTATACTGAGAGATTACAGTAACGGGCTCTAATCCAGAGGCTCGCATATCTTTTAGATGTATAAATTCCATATCACGATCTGATCGAAGTTCTATTCTTACCCTTATTAAGTCGCCAAGTTGAAGATTAGTTTTAGTAGTAATTTCTGTAATTTCCTCTCCGGTATCTGTATATGTTCTCAGAAATAGTTTTTTATTGAGTTCTAATGGGGTTTTAGCTGTGGTGATTTTATCCAGATTTTCAAAATACTGCCAATATAAAGCCCCCCAGGCGATACCCTTGCCTTTTTTGGTGATTTTTGCAGTAGCCATTTTAGGTGCTATTTCTTTGTTCGTCCAAGAGGTTTTAAAATATCCAGTACCTGCTTCAACTTGTATATCTTCAATTTTGGCGGGATCTACAGGTTGATCTCCTAAAACTATGTCGACCTTGTCGGTTATCGACAACCAGTCACTTCCTTCTAACAATAAAGCGTAAACTGCGTTTGCGGTGGCTTTGGTGGTTTGCCATCGATTGGTTTGTTTGTTTTTTAATAACCATATTTTAAGCTTATCTACAATCTCGGTTCGTTTAGGTACACTTTCAATTTCAGAAAATACTTCAATCATTAATGATTGTGTTTCGATAGGTGCTTGATACCAATACCAACTAGCAACGTTTGACTTCCAGTACATGCCAAGCTCATTACTTGTAATACTTCTTTCATCTAAAGATGCCGTAATGGTAGCCGCAGTTGATGTGTTTTTATTTCGGTGTAAAATTAAAGCGATCATGCCTTGTGCATATAAATTTTGCTTTAACCAGTATTTTCGGGATTGTCCCAAGTAGTACTCCCATGCTTCGTTTGTTTTTTTTGGTCTTTTTATATCTGAAAAAAAGCTACGCATGTATAGATAATGAACCTGGGTATAGCTAAGATGATTTTTATTAAGATCAATAGCATTCTTTTTACAATATCTTTTTAATGTTTCATATTCTTCTATAAATTCTTGATCCAAATATCGAATAGCATTTTGCAATAGGGCATATGCTTTGGTATCATAGTCTGTTACCCCTAACTTTTTAAGATGACCAAAGCCGGTTGCAATATGTTGCGTTATAAATCGGTTTTCATGTCCTCCTTTAAACCAGGGGAATCCACCAGAGCCATATTGCAAGTTTTGGAGTTTAGTAATCGCAGCTTGTAACTCGTTGTTCATTTTGTTGAGATCAAAAAGTAGCGCAATTCTCTTTTTTTGTTCGGTTTCACTAAGCGCATCGCGTAACCACGGAGTTTCTTGAATGATCATGGCTTTAAGCTCCGGGTTTTTTTCTAAATTGCTAAGTAGTGCATCTGTCGATTTCCATTGATTAAACACTTCCTGAATTCTAGGATTAGAAGTGGCAATATGGCTAGCCAGCGCATTGGCATAGAATCTGGAAAATGTTTGCTCAGAACATTCATAAGGATATTCCATTAAATATGGAAGTGCTTGCACAGCATACCACGCAGGATTCGATGTCATTTCTAGGGTAAGCTTGTGATGCTTTAGTGTACTCGAAGTGTTATTTTTCAGTTTGTTTAGCGTAAAGGTTTTGGTCTCGTTAGAACGTATCCACATTGGTAAAGTCTCGGTAACTAACATTCTATTTGATAATACGGGGAGTACACTTTGTTCTCCGTCTGAAAAATCTCCCGCTTTTGCAATGATTTTATAGTGTACGGTTTGAATATTATCGGGAATGTGAAGCTCCCAGGATACATTTGTATTTCCTTTGGCGCTCACCTCAAAATCCTGTCGTGCATTATTGTTGTGTAGCTCGGTATCGATAGGTTCATTGGTTACCGCATTAATGAGTTGTAGCTCGATGCTTCCACTTAAATTTTTATCAGCAAGATTTGAAATTTTAGAACTTAAAATGATTTTATCTCCTTCTCGTAGAAACCTAGGAGGGTTGGGTAATACCATTAGTTCTTTTTGAGTAACCGTTTCTAAAGCGGTAGTAGCGGCATGTAATGTTGGGGTATGTGCCAATAACTGCAGTTTCCATCGGGTTAATGCTTCAGGAGCGGTAAAACTAAAGCTTACATTCCCGCTAGCATCTGTAGTTAACTGCGGAATGAAAAAAGCAGTTTCCTGAAGGTTTTTTCGAATTTTTATACCATCTAATGAAACTTCTTTTTCTTCCTCTCTAGAAAGTAGATTGTTATTTTCTGCATCTCGAGTATTTGCTTCAGCACCCTGCTCTGTAACTACTATTTCATCTAATGAGTCAGATTCCTCTTCGATTGCTTCCATAGCTAACATAGGAGCAGCAGATCGATTCATTACTTTACTGCGGGTTGCATAGTATTGCTGACCAAAATATAGTCCGAACCAATTGAATTGATCGTATACTGGATCCCCAGAATAAGAACCGGAATGATTGTGATTGTAAAGCTGAAATTCTTCAACACCAAAACTACGAGAGGCTTGTCTACTATATTGTGAATGATATATCGGTCGATACAAAGGATTGAAAGTCCATTGATGCGGCATAAATTGGTCTAAAGACATATCATACATACTGGCCAAAAGCTCTGCTGCTATTTGATCTCCTTTGGGACCTTTGATAGTAAAACTCCAAGTTTCTTGCTGTCCTGGGTTGAGTTTATCTCTAAAAGTCTCAGTTTCTATGCTTAGTGTAGTAGGTTTATAGGGTACCGCAATTTGTACGGTTCCATTTTGGTAATCATTGTAATTTGCAAAACTGTAACTTACTGTAAAGCCACCTACATCTTTAGCCTCTACAGGTATTTTTATGGTTTTGCTATTTGTAGAAAGGCGAATAAGCTGCGTGTTTATAATTTTATGATTTTTTTCGATATCGACAGTTATAGTTATATTTTCTGAAGCAGAACTTAGTTTTACAATAGCTTCTTCACCGGCGCTATATGAAGATTTATTTGTGGTAATCTCGAATAATTGTTGATCGCTAACGGTTTTATCATCCTGACCAAAAACAGAAATGTATTGTATGTCTTTCACCTCTTGACCAAAGCGATCTTTTGTTTTTACTTCGATAACATATTTTCCAGATTCCCATTTCTTTAAAGCACCTAGTGCTATTTTCTGAGTTCCCTTTTCTTTAGTAGCCTCAGTATTAAATGTTGTATCAAATACTACCACACCTTTTTCCCAGTTTCTAAAGTCTGATTCGTTATCATAAGCGTCATTTGGGAACAGTTGCCTAAACTCTTCTTCGGAAAAACCAGGATAATCGGGAGCTTTCCACGGGCGCTGGCGCAAAGGTTTGTTAGGAGCTTTTAATTTATAGATTTTTAAGTCTCCAGAAGCAGCAATATTTTCATTATTCAGATTCTTGGTATTGATAATAAGATGGTGATCTTTTTGTGCCTTATCCATTTGGTTTTTAACAGAAAGGGTTACTGTCATGGTATGGTAACCTACATTGACTACGGTTGTTGTACTTCGGGTTTCTCCATTAATATCGGTAACGTCGGCAGTAATTTCATACGTAAAAATCGGAAGATTTTTTTTATCAACATCTGGATCAGGTAATGCTTTAAACTTGATTATATACGCACCTTTATCGTTGGTCGTGGTTTCGCCATGAGTAATCTCTTGCGGTTCTGATGTGTATCTTGGATACCAATAGTACCATCTTGGATACTGTACTTTTCTATGAACACGATATGTGACTTTGGCATTGGTAATGGCACTCCCGGCATAAGAATTTGCTGTTGCACTAAGTGTTATCACATCATTAACTTTAAATGTCTCAGTTACAGGATCAAATGTTGTTTCAAATTTAGGGCGCTTATATTCTTCAACAGTGATTGAAATGCTCTGATAGTTATTAGTTTGTAAAGTGTACCTACCGGTAATTCCTGCAGAGGGTAGTATGAATTCTCCTGCAAACGAACCATATTCATTAGTGGTAAAAGTTAAGGTTTGCACGTCTTGACCGTTCACATCTTTTAATGTTACATACGTAGATTGATTGGCTAATACTTTTGAATTTTCTTTACCACTAGACATCATCATAATACCTTTAAAATATACTATCTGACCAGGTCTATAGATACTTCGGTCTGTAAAAAGAAAGGTACTTTGTTGATTGGTGGTTGCATCATTCCTAGGGGTATAGGACTGGTTTAAATAATATCCTTTAAAATAAGCCGAATCGTTTTTATAGGTTGCAGTAATCGTCACATTGTTGTAATAGTTGTTTAACTTTAAATAAGCCTGACCTTTTGGGTCTGTAAGTAAAGTCTTATCCAATTGATTTCTATAGCCTTGCTCACTATTTGTTTTTAGATGTAATTTTGCATTTGCTACAGGTGCGCCTGTATTGCGATCAATTACTTGAAAAATAGATTGTTGAGGTGTGCGATTTTCGACCAGTGCTAAGTTGCTGACTTGAACATCTCCATACGAAAAAAGGTCATTTTGCGATATATCTTTGTTTACTGTTGCAAGTATCAAATATTGACCTTGTTCGAGCTGTGGGAGCAACACTTCAGTAGTATGTGTCTGAAAATCTTTTTCATTTTTAATTTCAGATTCCCAGTTTTTATGAACTTTTAAGCTATTAAAAAACTCAATTTTATCAGTAATTTGATATAGTTTTTTTAGGGATTGTAGTTGTTTTTGATTTACTCGTAAAGCCTTTATATAAAGTTTATTGAGGTTTTTATAAGTTATTAATAATCGTGCCGGTTGTTGAATTGGTAAATAGTTTTCTGTTTTAATAGTAAGTTCGGGGTGGAGTATTTGTGCTTTTAGCGATTGGCATTTTTCAGCTCCGCGTGAATCCGGAAATCTTTTTATGGTTTCATCGCAAAGTGCTATCGCTTCCTTAAGTTTCCATTGATGTTTTTCATTTTTATTAGGAATAAAAGTAGAAGCCTGTTCCTTATAGACAGTGGCAATTTCGAAGTTGTATAAAGCAGAGGCACTTTTATCATCAATTTTTTGTTTTTCTGAAGTTAGTGTTTTTAACAACTTAGCTTCTTTGTTTTCGAATACCGCATGATTCGATACAAACCTTAATCGGTCTATGTTTACCTCGACTAATGCTTCCAGTTCTTTGTCTCTGCGATGAAATTGGATTAAATTTTGATAAAGTTTGAGTGCATTGCCTTGAAGTGATAATGAGTCTTTGGGTGCTATCTCTAGCGCACTAAAGATAACATGATCTTCTATAAAGTTGGGGTCGTTCAGGGTAAAAGCATAGGCGGGTTTGGTGATACTAGTTTCTGATGTTTTATAAAATTGCAGCGCATTATGTGCTAAAAAGTCATAAAGCGTAGGTCTGTATCTTTTAGAATCGTTATCCGTGTGTATTAAAATATCGTCGAACTTTTTAAGATCGGTTTGTTGTGCTAATATCTCATTTGTAATAGATTTCTGAAAGTATTGATGAATTTCTGCAAATAAAGTATCAAGATCCCAAGTTCTAAAATCTTCTGGATCTGTCTTTTCTGAAGTTTGTGTGCGATTATAAAATTTCCATCTATTTTGTTGAAAATATTGCCAATAGAGATTTGCCAGTATACTTTCAAGTACATTCCTTTTAGGAAACGTACTTTGTTTTATCTCATCTTTAAAGTCATTTACAATCGTAAGTTGAGCATTTTCTTCAAGGGTGAGTACATACTTTGCTTTATGTAGCATTGCTTTTATGACCTGGTTGTCATTATTTTCTTTTTTGGCTTTATTGTAAATATTGTCGACAACTTCTAATGCAGATTTTGGTAATCCTTGCTCTTCAAAAGATGTTACTTTTTTCCAATCGGGAGCATATTCATTTTGACCGTTGACAACGTTCAAATTTGTGATGCAGATGATCATAAGAATGATATATTTCTTCATTATTTAGGTTTTAGATTTTTTTTATAAGCCAAAGCCATACCAAACTGGTTTATACGCTTTTGATTTAAGCGAAAAAGTCTAAATCAGTTCAATAAATGTATTACAGAATTCTTCTTTATTTGCAAATATTTATATAAAACTACATATTAATTAAGTTCTACATCTTTTGGCCGTATCATATAAAAGTAATTTTTGAATATCTGCTATACATCATAATATTAACTTTAATGTCTGGTCGAGCGCAGTCGAGACCTGATTTAGAGCTCGTTGGATTTACTAACCTCTCCACTGCGCTCGAGAAAACAATGCGATATTATAGATTACGGATATTCATAAAGCAATTTAATGGTGTTATAAAGACTTAAAGATAAAGAATACAGATGTTAGATTATTTAATACATGAGGGAATGAAGCATATGAATTAGGGAACTCTATTCGTAAATAATTCAACATCTGTAAAATGAACGAAATAGTGTTCAGGTTAATACTAAGGTTAAAGTTATGCGTAAAGCGGGTTAAAAGTGGTTTTTTAATTTCTTACAATAGTATTAGATGTAGATTGTATCTTTACAATCAGATTTAACACTATATGATGCAAGTACATTTTATTGCGATAGGAGGGAGTGCGATGCATAACCTTGCCATTGCGCTACATAAAAAGGGATATGAAGTTACAGGAAGTGATGATATGATTTTTGAACCTTCAAAATCCCGATTGGATAGCTATGGATTGTTACCCGATGCTTTTGGTTGGTTTCCCGATAAAATAACTAATACTATCGATGCCATTATCTTAGGTATGCACGCAAAAGAGGATAATGTAGAACTACTCAAGGCTCAAAAATTAGGGATTACCATTTATTCTTATCCTGAATTTTTATTTGAGCAGTCTAAAAATAAAACTCGTGTCGTTATTGGGGGCTCACACGGTAAAACGACAATTACCTCTATGATTTTGCATGTTTTGCACTATCATGATAAAGAGGTAGATTATATGGTTGGCGCTCAATTGGATGGTTTTGATACTATGGTGCATCTTACCGAAGAGAATGATTTTATGGTGCTAGAAGGGGATGAATATTTATCTTCTCCTATAGACCGTAGACCGAAATTTCATTTGTATCGGCCTAACATTGCATTAATAAGCGGTATTGCTTGGGATCATATTAATGTTTTTCCAACGTTTGAAAATTATGTCGAACAGTTTAAGATATTCGTAAATGCTATTGTTAATGGAGGAGCTTTGGTGTATAATGAAGAGGATGATACGGTAAGGAAGCTAGCTGAAGCTTCAGAAAATCCAATTCGGAAATTTCCATATGCCACACCTCAATATACTATTATCGAGGGAGAAACCTTATTACAAACCCCAGAAGGAGAAATGCCTATCGAAGTTTTTGGTGCTCACAACGTAAGCAATCTGGCCGGAGCAAAATGGATTTGTCAGCACATGGGTGTTGACGAAGATGATTTTTATGAAGCGATTGCCTCATTCAAAGGCGCTTCAAAAAGATTAGAGAAAATAGCCGAAAATGCTACGTCTATCGCCTACAAAGATTTTGCGCACAGCCCTTCAAAAGTAAGTGCAACTACAAAAGCTGTAAAAGATCAATATCAGGACAAGACTATTATTGCCTGTCTAGAATTGCATACGTATAGTAGCTTAAATGCTGAATTCTTACAAGAATATAAAGGCGCTTTGGATGCTGCAGACGAAGCGGTAGTTTTTTATTCTCCCAACGCGGTTAAACTTAAACAATTAGAAGAAGTATCTATAGCTCAAATTGAAAAAGCATTTTCTAGGCAACATCTACTTGTTTATACCGATCCTAAGCAATTTAAAGATTATTTACGAAACAAAGATTTCTCGAATACAGTGTTGGTATTAATGAGTAGCGGGAGTTATGGCGGACTCGATTTTGATGAAGTTAAAGAGTGGTTTTAAACTATTCAAATGCTTAAAAATGTTTCTCAAACATAGTGTTTACAAAATCTGCTATAGATTTTTGATTGTTTCGAATAAGCTCTTGTTTAGCATTTTCTATATCTGTAGGAGTTTTATCCTGGCTTAGTTTAAACTTACCTTCCCAATGTTGTACCTCGATTTCAAAACAATGAATGTAAGGGATGAGTCTATCCATCCTCTTATCATTAATGTCTAACTTGAATTTATAATCCGGTGATTCGAGATATGCTGTCATAACAACCATCGAGTTTTTGATTACATCTTGATCTTTGATTTCTTTAGTAATCCCTGTAGCATGAGCAATAATGTAGTTCCATGTAGGTAGTTGTTTTGTGTGATAAATCGACGGAGAAATATACGTTTGCGGTCCCTGAAAAACTGCACAAACAGTATGATCATCTTTTAACAAATCAACATGGGGATTATTAGCATCAATGTGACCTACCAATTTGTGGTCATGAAAAATTAAAGGAGCATGGGTAACAAACGATTTGCTGTTTTTTGCAGAAATGATTGTAGCCAAAGGATAAGTTCGAGCAACGTGCTCACTATTACGCAAATTATGGTCTTGATGATAGGGTGGTGGATACAAAACTTATACGTTAAATTGTTGAAGGTGATGATCAAGGTGCTTGTACTGCATTTGTCCCCATTGCATAGTGGTGAACTTACCAAACATAGGATGAGGTGGCCACTCTTTTAGATCTTTTTGTTTATTGAATTCAATTATCAATGCTAGTAATTTGTCTTTTTCTGCTTTGAAATCCTTTTGTTCTACAACCTTTAGTTTCGGGTGGGTGGGCAAGTTTTTTCTCCACGGTTTATCGTTATACAGTGATTTTTTGAAGAACAATTTGGCCAGTAGATTAGGCCGAAGTACTGGGTGCTCCTTTTGTAGCGCAATTTTTAAAGGAAACTGACAATGATGAAGCATTTGCGAAATATTCATTTTCCCCCAAGACGGGAGGCTGTCATGAGATAGCTCGTTTACTCTAGATTTAATTTCTTGTAGCGAAGATTCTTCAAATAATGAGTTCATAAATATGTATCATTTAAATGGAAACATGCTCAAAAATAATAAAAGCGAATCATACGACTCGCTTTTGCTATAATATTCTATCTAATTTTGTTATTTTAACTTGCTTCGTCAAAGAATAGGCTCAAAAAACCGTCAAGATCATCTGTGCTCGCTATATCTTTGGGAGTGCCCAAATTTATCATTAATGGCTGATCTTTTATAGTACCATGTAGAAAGTACTGAAAAGTAGTTCCCATTTTAAATTTATATCCTTTTAATTGAGAACCAAAAGAAGTAAAAGTGATTTCTTTTTTAGAACTATTACTTTCTGCAAATGCGCTTATGGTAGCATCAAAAACCGCAGATAACATATCATCTGTATAATAATCCCATTTTATTGAAGTGCCATCGCAAGCTTGTAGTTCATATTCAGATTGAGCTTCACATCCTCTGGGAACTTGTATGTTATTTCCTACCAAATTTAAAAAGGAAACTTTGTTATCCTGACCGTAAAAACTCAATGTTACGAGAAATAAAACAAGGGTAATAATATTCTTCATAGATAGGTTAATTTGAAGTTGTTAAATTATTCATTTTAGGATTTTGGGTGACCAAATATAGTAAAACTTTCATTTTCAAACAAATATCTAAGTTAAATATTGTAATATGAATATCAAAATTCTATAGATATGTGTATTTTATCAGGTAATAATGTGTTGTTTTTGAGATAAATACTTTATACTTATACCTAAAAATAAAGATCTAATTTTAACAATTCATATACATAAATGAAAGCACAAAACGGTTCTTTTTCGATTAAGGAGTGGAGTGAAAATGATCGTCCAAGAGAAAAATTAATCGCTAAAGGGAAAAACTCTTTGACTGATGCAGAATTAATTGCCATACTGATAGGATCGGGTAATCGAGAAGAAAGTGCCGTGACTTTGAGTAAACGAATATTAGCCAGTGTAGATCATAAGATTGATGCATTGGGAAAGTTGTCAATTAGTCAATTAATGAAATTTAAGGGTATTGGTGAAGCAAAGGCAATATCTATCGTGGCGGGATTAGAATTAGGGCGCAGAAGGAGGGAAGAGGAAAGAGAAGTAATTTCAAAAATAACTTGCAGTAAAGATGCTTTTGATCTTTTGCATACGGTTATAGGTGATTTGGATCACGAAGAATTTTGGATGCTATTTTTAAACAATGCCCATACGGTTTTACGGAAGAAACAGATAAGTATTGGAGGGAAGACAGGAACTTTAGTAGACGCTCGTGTGGTTTACAAAGCTGCTTTAGAGTTTGGAGCTACTGCCATTATCATTGCGCACAATCATCCTAGCGGCTCCCTTACTCCAAGTACATCAGATAGGGATCTCACTCAAAAACTTGTACAGGCTGGAGCAAGTTTAGATATCAAAGTATTGGATCATCTTATTATTACCGAAAAGAGTTATTTTAGCTTTGCAGACGAATCCTTATTATAAAGCACTATTGCGATGGTATTAGTTCATGTAAAAAAAGTAACTCCACGAGTTTCTTATATCTTTAAACATATTTGTAGAAGAATTCTAGGGATTGAAGTCGATTTGACATCAAAAATTGAAGCTTTTATTGCCTACGATGGCCCTAAGTTTTCATATGGAAAACAACCGCTAGGGAAAGAACTCTATTTCCAGAGTGTCGATCTACTTTTTGAACATGGCTTAACCACCGTACCGATACAAGTAATGAATTGGGAAGAAACAAAATGTTTCTTTCAGGTGAAACACCCTAATAGCGCTTTACCATTTGATATATTTGCAGCTTCTTTCTACTTAATCACTCGATATGAAGAGTACATGCCCCATGTAAAAGATAATTTAGGTCGTTTTCCCGCAACAGAAAGTATTGCTTACAATCATGATTTTTTGGAAGACCCTGTAGTCGACATATGGGCTTTCAAATTTAAAAATGCGCTTATTCATAAATACGCACATCTAAAATTTGATAAAAAGAAATTTAGAATACTTCCTATTCTTTCAGTTAGTGAAACATTTGCATATAAGAACAAAGGATTTTTAAGATCTTTGGGTGCGATAATGCGAGACTTGTGGAGACTTCGTCTAGATCAGCTTTCTGACAGAATAAAAGTCATACTCGGACTTAAAAAAGACCCCCTCGACACTTTTGATTTTATAATAGGGCTGCAGCAAAGAAAAAAACGACAATGCAGAGTACTATTTGGTTTGGGGGATTATTCAAATTATGAAAAAAATATCAGTTATAATAGTCTTCAGCATAGGATTATCATAAAACATATTGCAGATTACATTGATGTAGGGTTAAAAGTTTCTTATCACGCACTTAGTGATCTTTCAACATTCGCTAAAGAAAAATTAAGGATCGAAGGTATTTTAAATAGAAAATTGGATTATGCGCTATGTTCATTCTTCAAAATAAAGCTACCAGAGGCCTATAGAAATTATATAGAGTTGGAAATAGAAGAAGATTATTCTATGGGTTATTCTAAATACTCGGGCTTTAGAGCAGGAACTTGTACTCCGTTTATGTTTTATGATCTGGATTACGAGGTGCAAACTCCGTTGGTTATCCATTCTTTTTGTATTGCGCCTCTCGGGAAAAGAGAAGATTTTAATAACGAAGCTGCTGCCAAAAAGCAGATCCAAGCATATATAAATAAAATTAAAAAAGTTGATGGTACATTTATACCTGTGTTTAGTAATGTGCTGTTTAGTGAGCTTCATAATCAAACGTTTTGGAGATCAATTTTTGAATTAATTTGGAATACAGAAGATGAATAGTAGCATTAAACATATTTTTTTTGATCTTGATCATACCTTATGGGATTTTGATAAAAACTCATCACTAGCTTTTGATAGATTATTTAAGAAATTTGAAATTAAACTGGACCTTGTTTCTTTCTTGCAAGTATATCAACCTATTAATTTAAGGTACTGGAAACTTTATAGAGAAGAAAAAGTGACCAAAGAAGAACTTAGGCGTCAACGACTTATCCAAGCATTCGACGCTTTAGGAAAAGAGTACGCTCTAGATCTTATAGACAGTATGGCTCAAGACTACATCGCTTTTTTGCCTCTTCATAATCATTTGATTGATGGAGCATTAGGGTTATTAGAATATCTCAAGCCCCTGTACACATTACATATTATTACTAATGGCTTTAGAGAAGTTCAAAATAACAAATTAGAAAGATCGGGGATCAAAGAATTTTTTACGACTGTGACTAATAGTGAAGAAACCGGAGTAAAAAAACCTAACCCGATAATCTTTGAACATGCCATCAAAATCTCTGGAGCGGCAGTAGAAAATAGTGTGATGATTGGCGATAATTACGAGGCAGATATTTTAGGTGCCCAGGCAGTAGGCTTACAAACGATATGTTTTAACTATCATCAAACAGAGCTGCCTTTAAACAATCTACAGGTTTCATCTTTAAGTGAGATTACGAAGTATCTTTGAATCAAAAATTTGTACTTTTGTTGAAAATATTTCTACCCTTTTATGAAATTAAAGAAAGTATGCACATTCTTTTATTGTATAGGTTTTTTTGCATGTATCGTTGCGTGTGTAAAAGATGTGGATTTTGATCAAATAGAAGACGTAGTTCTGACTCCTGTATACGAGGTAGATTTTATTTACTCTAAGTTTGATACAAGCCAATTCATAGATTCTAGTATTCCTCCTACAGTAACTTTACCAGAAGTCGTTATTAGCGATACTCTTAATTATGATTTACTAGGCACAGATTTTGTAGTCGAAAATCTAGAGCAAGTCATACTTTCTTTTGAATTTCGCAATACTATTGAACGAGAGTTTACCTTTAGTTTTGGGTTTTTAAATGATTCCAATCAAAGAATCGGTTCATCATACACTGTAGTTGCGAGCGCAGGCGAGGGATCTAACACAGATCCTGTGTTAACAAGCGAAGTAATTCTATTGGATAAGAGCGATATTACAACTCTAAGTGCCGCTACAAAATTAATTACCGAGATACGGGTACAAAATGTTAATGTTTCTTTAAGTGGTGTCTTAGAGTTGAAGTCAAAAGGAACGTATTTCATTACTTACGAATTATGAAATGAGCATAAACTTTTTTCAGCATACCCCTACCAATATATTTAAAATAAGTTTGTGCGAAAACGAAGTGGTTACATCTGTTTATAATTTTGTAATTACTTATTTTTCATTGAATTACAAATTTTTAAACAGATGAAAGGTATTATATGTTTGATTTTTTTGTTATATGGCTTCCTCTTAAATTCTCAAAACAAAGAACTTTTGTATGATTTTGTTGATGTGCCTCAAGCCTTGTTACTCAATCCTGGTGCCAATACTAATTTTAAATTTCATGCTGGACTTCCATTATTATCTCAATTTCATATCAACGGTGGACTTAGAGGTGCATCATTACACGATGTTTTTGCAGATGATGGTAGAAATATCAACGAAAAAATAGAAATCACGCTCGCACAACTTTCAAGTAAGGATTACCTAACGTTCACACAACAGCTTGAAATTTTAACTATAGGTTGGAGAAATAAAAGGAATGAAAATATTTATTATTCGGCTGGGATATATCAAGAATTGGATTTTATTGGATATTTTCCAAAAGATTTTGCCGTTTTGGCATATCAAGGTAATCAGGATTTCATTAATCAGCCGTTTAAACTCTCTAATATAAGTGGCTCAGGAGAATTATTAATGACATATCATTTTGGGTACTCTAAAAAAGTGAGTAAAAATTTTACGTTTGGAGCGAGAGCCAAACTCTATTCCAGTATGCTGCATCTTCGAAGTGCAAGAAATAGTGGTACATTCACCACCGTAGAAACCCCTCAAGGAAATAACGTTTACCAACACATCATTAGTAACGCAGATGTAATTGTGCGTTCTTCTGGAATATCTTCGCTTAGAGAAATTGAAGCAGAATCAACTTCAGCAGAAATTAAAGAAGGCATAAATAAACTTTTGGGAAGAGCGTTGCTCGGGGGTAATCTGGGTATTGGACTTGACGCTGGTTTTACACATATGATTAACGATCAACTCTCGATTACCGGAAGTTTTAATGATTTAGGTTTGGTATACTATACAAAGGATATAGAAACTTATAGCGCTCGCGGAAATTATGTTTTTGAAGGTTTCGAAACTCCTATTCAATTCTCTGGACAGGATCCTGAAAACTTTCTTGAAGAACTGGAAGAGGCCGTTCCTTTGGATACATTGCGAACTAATTATCTTACCATGCGCCCTTTAAAATTAAACGGTTCTATCAAATATTCGTTTAATAAATATGATGATGGTACATGCTATTATTGCATTGCAGGAGAAAGTCCGCCGTATCAAGACGCCTTTGGACTACAATTGTTCACACAATTTAGGCCTAAAAGACCTCAATATGCGGCTTCTGTATTTTATTACAAACGGTGGTTTAATTTTTTAAGAACAAAAATTGCATATACAATAGATGAGTATTCATTGTATAACGTAGGATTTTTAATTTCCAGCCATATTCAAAAAATTAATTTTTATATTTCGACTAATAATATACTAGAGTATGCTAATCTTGCAAAGGCAAGAGGAGTATCTATGCAATTTGGTTTTAATTTTATACTATAAACAGTTATGATTCGATTTCTTTTTGTTGTTACACTAACCTTTTTTAGTCTGGGTGTTTTTGCCCAAAAAAGTATAAATGATTTTAAATATATTGTAATACCTAAAAGCTTCGAGTTTCTAACAAAAGAAGATGCCTATCAACTCAATTCTTTAACTCAGTTTTTATTTAATAAATATGGTTTTAATGCATATGTGAGAGGTAAAGATATGCCAAATGATCTGGCAGAAAATAGTTGCAAGGGTTTATTGGTAGACCTAAAGAAAAAATCTAGCCTTTTTGTAAGTAAATTGATGATAGAATTAACCGACTGTCAGGGCAACGTTGTATTTCTATCATCTGTTGGTACAAGTAGGGAGAAAGATTTTAAAAAAGCGTATCAAGAAGCATTACGAGATGCATTTAAGGATATTCAAAATTTGAATTACCAATACAATGGGGCAGGAGAAGGGAGCGAAAATAATATAGTTCAAGTAACTCCTATTCCTTTAAAAGAAAAACCATCGACTTCAATGCAGCCTGCTCAAAAAGGTGAGGCATTACGCAAAGCTCCCATAACATCACAGGAGTTAAAGGTGGAAGATTCCAATTCTAAGACCTTTATATTAAATGATAAGGAGTACGTATTTGAGAAAAAAGAATACGGATTCGAGCTTTTGGAAAATCTAAAGGAAAGTACAATTTCTAGTGCTAAGATCTATAAACTTAAAAGAGATAACACGTATCTGGTAGAAGGAGGGGACTGGAGCGGTAGTGGACATTTTGATAGTTTTGGAAATTTTATTTTAGAGAGGATTAATCCTGCTACTCAAAAGATAATTCTCGACACTTTTGCCAGACGGTAACATTATCAGATATTGCTAATACCCATATTTCTCACCCCACCTGGATTTAAGAAAAGTTCTTAATGCGTTTTCGCGTTGATTATCACCAGGCTCATAAAGTTTTGTGTTTTTAATCTTTTCAGGTAAAAATTCCTGATTTGCAAAATTTTGTTCGTGATTGTGAGCGTACTGGTAATCTTCACCATATCCAAGCTCTTTCATTAGTTTTGTTGGTGCATTACGAATCGATAGCGGTACCGATAGATCTCCGGTTTCTTTGACGAGTTGTTGCGCTTTATTGATAGCCAAATACGACGCATTGCTTTTTGATGAAGTAGCTAAATATACAGCGCACTGACTCAAAATTATCCGGGCTTCGGGATATCCAATAGTAGTTACAGCCTGAAATGTGTTATTAGCCAATATCAAAGCAGTCGGATTGGCATTGCCGATATCTTCAGAAGCTAAAATAATCATACGTCGTGCAATAAATTTGAGATCCTCTCCTCCTTCAGTCATTCGTGCCAGCCAATAAACTGCGGCATTGGGGTCGCTTCCTCGAATAGATTTTATAAACGCAGAAATAATATCATAATGTTGATCTCCCGTCTTATCGTATCGTACCGTATTTTGTTGTACTTGCTTTAATACAAGATCATTCGTGATAATTACACTATTTTGTTCCTGGCTCGAAACTACGAGTTCAAAAATATTCAACAATTTTCTTGCATCGCCACCGCTAAGCCTTAATAAGGCGTCAGTTTCTTTAAGCTCAATAGGTATTGATTTTAAATACTCATCTTCTTGTATTGCTCTTTGAAGTAAAGCTTCTAAATCGTCTTTATTAAAAGGATTTAAAATATACACCTGGCACCTCGATAATAATGCAGGAATAACTTCAAAACTTGGGTTTTCGGTGGTTGCTCCGATAAGGGTAACCCAACCTCTTTCTACAGCGGCTAATAAAGAATCTTGTTGCGATTTACTAAAACGATGTATCTCATCGATAAATAGTATGGGATTCTTCGCAGTAAATAAGCCTCCGCTCTGTTTTGCCTTTTCAATCACCTCTCGTACATCTTTTACACCGCTGTTTATAGCACTTAGTGTATAAAAAGGGCGTTGCGATTCTTGAGCAATAATATGTGCTAAAGTCGTTTTACCAACTCCTGGTGGTCCCCATAAAATTAAAGATGGAATACTACCTTTTTGAATAAGTTGTGTCAGCGAACCATTTTTTCCTACCAGGTGTTCCTGACTTAAATACGATAGCAAAGATGAAGGTCGTATTCTTTCTGCAAGTGGTTTATTTGAATCCATATGTACAAAGTTACAAAGCTTTACAAACAGAATAGGATAGATAACTCTTATAATATTAAAATAATAAAGTTAAATAGAGAGGAGAACTGTCAATTTTTCTGAATAAAGACTTTTGGAATTGTTTTTGATATATTTATTATAAGGGATATGAAAACTGAAGATTTTAATTTTAATACAGGTGTAATAGGGTATCCCATACTTTTTGTACTAAGTATCTGGATCATTTTTTGGATCGAAATACGTTTCGGTTTCAATTTTAGTGATTACGGAGTGTTACCAAGAACTTTGGAGGGGTTAAGAGGTATATTATTTTCTCCATTTATTCATGCCGATCTTACGCACTTATGGCACAATACGCTACCCTTACTTATTCTATCTGCAGCTTTATTTTATTTCTATCAATCAAACGCTTTTAAAGTTTTAATTATCGGCCTACTGTTAACGGGAGCAGTTACCTGGTTATTAGGTAGGCCAGCAAATCACATTGGTGCCAGCGGAGTAGTGTATATGTTATTTGGTTTTCTTTTTTTTAAAGGTATTGTTGCAAAGCATTTTCGATTAATTGCTTTATCTTTTATAGTGGTATTTATTTACGGAAGTTTAATTTGGTATATTTTGC
This sequence comes from Aquimarina sp. U1-2, assembly GCF_017897595.1. Taxonomy (GTDB): domain Bacteria; phylum Bacteroidota; class Bacteroidia; order Flavobacteriales; family Flavobacteriaceae; genus Aquimarina. Next base: position 475,867 of record NZ_JAGKIK010000001.1, on the reverse strand, counting down.
CTATTGACCCCAAAATTTCTTGGGAAGGTCACCTGTCTGGATTAGTTGTAGGAACATGCTTAGCATTTCTAATACGAAAAGGCGTCGCAAAACCCGAGAGGTATAATTGGCAATCACCTGATTATAATCCTGAGGAAGATGAGTTTTTAAAGCATTTTGATGAAAACGGAAATTTTATAGAAAGCAAACCTATAGAAAAAGAAGAAAATTCTATTGATATTGAGATCATCTACAATTACAAAGCCAATTCTAAAAAGTCAAAAGAAACTGACTAAAAAGTAAGGGTTACAATCGTTGTCTTATCACTTCATACAAATAGACTCCACAAGCAACTGAAACATTAAGCGAACCAATAGTTCCAAAAAGAGGTAGTTTTGTTCGCTTATCTGCTAATTTTAAAACAGAATTAGATATGCCCTTACCCTCACTCCCCATGATAATGGCTGTAGGTATTCTCAAATCGGTAGCATAAATGGTATCGGTTGCTTTTTCTGTAGCAGCGATAACCTGGACTCCAGAAGCCTGTAAATAAAACATAGCATCTTTGATATGATCAACTTTGCAGATTGGAACCTGAAATACTGCACCAGCAGAAGTTTTGATAGTATCTGCATTAACTGGGGCACCTCCTTTCTTTTGTATAATAATTCCGTGAACTCCAGTGCACTCAGCAGTTCTAATAATAGCTCCGAAATTACGTACATCAGAAAGCTGATCTAATATTAAAAATAAAGGTATATCGCCAGATTCAACTACGTTAAGAACAAGATCTTCTAATTTATAATAATCGATAGGAGAAGTATAGGCTACTGCACCTTGATGATTTTTACGAGTTAATCGATTTAATTTTTCATTAGGCACATAAGTAATCGTTATATTTCGTTGTCTTGCTAGCGCAGTTAATTCTTTTGCTAAAACACCTTGCAGTCCTTTTTGAACAAACAGTTTGTCTATAGTTTTTCCGGCTGTAATAGCTTCGATGATTGCTCTAATGCCAAAAATTAAGGATTCTTCTTTCACATGTTTAAATTTTAGTAGTTATATGTTAATAAATTGATTATGAAACCTGCCTGGCGGCAGGTAGGTTGAGAAACCTTGTAACCACTCCGTTCATACATTTAGAATTTTAAATCCTGCCCGCCACCTGGCTAGTTCGCTAAAAATGTTTACTAAATATTTTTTTAACGCTCCACCCTGTGATGTGATTTTTAAAATTCTTAATATTAATTTCATGTGGATAAAGATATATAAAATGTGAAGGGTTCTTTATACTTCAAATAAAAAAAGGTGATCATTAGATCACCTTTTTAAAAAGATAGCTTATATGCTTAAGACATAGGAATAATACTACTTTCCCTAACCAATATATCGAATTCTACTCCAGGATCTGCTGCAGATGGGTTAGTTATAGTCACTTCATTTACGAGAATAGCGCCATAAAATACTTTATCTACAGGTTCCTCAGCTGTTCCAACATTTCTAGTAATTTTATATACGTAAATGTCACCGTTCTGCACTTGTACCGAACTTACAGCCGTACCTGCGTCAAAATCTTCTTTGGCTTGCTCTACATCATTATAGGCTTCAAAGGCTTTTGCACCATTTATACTTAATTCTACAAATTCTATATCAGTAGTATACGTCTGACCATCATCATTAGTATTGCTTATCGCCTCAAAACCTTGTGGACCAACAAATTCAATGTCACCAGAGAATGCATCTTTAATAGAAGTTTCACCTGTTAATAAATTTAATTGGTTTCTAGTAGTGTCTTTGGCAAATACACCTTCAACGATTTCACCTAGAGGTTGAGGTACTATGGCTACTTTTGTTTCTGTTGTCTGACTTAGTGTACCACTAGTGGCAGTAAATGAATATATAAGAGTATCTCCTTTACTTTTATTATATTCAGTAATATAAGTTTCGCGTTCTATTACTATAGAATCATTTACTCTATTATTACTAATCTCAAATTGATCAGAGATATCTGCCAGTTGAGTGCCATTTTGATCCCTTACCGTAACTACAAAACTGTCTATAGGTGCAACACCTGTCGAAGCACCAAATTTGATTGCGCTTGTTGCAGTGTCTTTTACAATTACAGATTTTACTTCTTGAGAGACTTGAGTTACATTTCGTACAGTTACTGTTTGTCTAACAAAAGCAGGAGAAATTTCTCCACCTTCATACGTAATATCCAAATCAAAACTTCCTGTCGATTTAGTATCTCCTTCTTCTTTCCCAGGAAAAACAAATGGCAATAAAGTTGATGCGCTAAAAGTAGCCACATCTCCTGATATAGTAGCCGTACCTATATTTTCATCTTCAGAAAAAGTGTCACCATCTTCAAATTCTTGACCTTCTTTAACTATAGAAATACTAGTGATTTGATTATTGCCTGACAAATTCAAAGTTAAATCTGAATTGGCGTCTAAGGCTGTAATCTCACTATCCTCAATTCTTATGGTAGCTCCGGCTGTTGAACCTGTAGCTCCTATCGCTTCATCGTCATCAGAACAAGAGTGTGTCGTGATAATAATTGAAGCAATAAATATACTTTTTATTAATGTTTTCATTTAAATTTTATTTATAAACAGTTATTAAACTGCGTTTTATTTTTAAGGTATATTGCATTTTTATTGAAAAGCCCATGTGCCATCGTCTAATAAATGTCCTCCTTGTCTAGAAATAGCATCAGCATATGATTCAGGATTTGAAACTCTTTCAGAAATTGGGTATAATAAACGTCTAGGAATAATACCAGAAGGGTTTAATCCATTTGAGCCATCGCTAGAAGGAGTTAACTCAGGAATTCCAGTTCTTCTGTAATCATTCCATACTTCAATTGGTGCAACGCCATAGAGTGCTTTGTATTTTTCTGATATAATAGTTTCCAAGTCGGCTTCTAATGCTCCTCCTAGAGCTAATTCACTTGTGTAAATTGCTATTTGAGGCGAGGGTATTCCTATATATTCCATATTGGCTGTAACCGCTGCTACGAGAGCATCACTTCCATCTTCACCGGTACGTTCTAAAGCTTCAGCTTCAATAAATTTTTGTTCCCAGTATGGTATTAATATTCCGGGAGATTCTAGTCTACCCCAAAACAGATTATCATTGCCTTGTTGATAAAATAAATTCGAACCTTCAACTAAAACCATATAACTCGATTTTCTAGGATCTCCATCCATAAGGTCTGCAAATCTAGAATCCACAATCATGGTTTCAGGTCTACCTACACCGAATAGGGCTAATGGGTTTCCTTCATTTTGATTATTTCTCCAATCAAAAACAGCTTGATCATCGTTACTAGTCATAGCATTTTCCAATGCACCTAGGGCATTCGAAGCCGCTTGCGGATTAACTTTTGTTAATTGTAAGTAATATCTAGCTTTTAATGCATTTGCTACTTGTATCCATTGTGCATTAGTAAGACTTACTAAACTTCCTTGAATTCCTCCGGAAGTATCCTCAGCAGTCAAATCAGCAATTGCTTCATCTAGTATACGAAATATAGCTTCATAAATAGATTCCTGAGGATCGTAAGCTGGAAATAAATTATCTTCCCCTTGGAATGCCTCACTAAAAGGAATATCACCCCAAACATTAGTAGCCATACCTAGGTTAGCTGCTAAATATATTTTGGCTATTCCTCTCGTATTTATACCATTGCTATCTTCAATTTTATTGATAATTTGAACACAATCTCTCATTGATCCAACATAAATTCCAGTATCCCAAAAGTTATCAGAATCAGTTTCCTCAATCACATAATTTGTATATCCTACTTGCTGCGCATCTGCTCCAATCCATTGTTGCATAACGATCCCAGCCAAACGAGCTAGTCCAGCTGTAATATTTCTATGAGATTGTGTTTGCATAACTGGCATAATCGCATTAATAGGTACTATGCTCTCATCTGGTCGAGTAATATCATTATTCGTATCACCATACTCACAAGATATAAATAATGTGGTTATAGTCATCAATAGAATAAAAGTGATGTTTATTTTATATATTCTTTTCATTTTTACTTTTTTAAAAGTTAAGTTTTAGTGAAACAGCATAACTTCTAGTGTTGGGCTGATTAAAATACTCTAAGCCTACTCCATTCGAATCACCAGTTAAATTAGTTTCGGGGTCAATCCCTGGATAATCTGTATCTAACCATAAGTTTCTTCCAGAAAAAGTAATAGAACCTGAAGACAGAGGTGTTCCATTCAACATTTTATCCCCAAAGTTGTATGTTAACGAAGCTTCTCGTAAACGAACCCAAGAAGAGTCATATACATTGTCTTCACCTATACCACCAAAGCCATATCTAGTCCATCGGTTCACTCCAGTTGCATTATCTGCTAGTGCAACTGCTCTAGTATTTCTTTCTCCTGTAGATTGAACTACGCCATCAAATACAAAATCTGTAATTTCTCTTTGATCAGCAGTTCTTTGACTTACTCCAAAGAAATCTAAAATTCCACAAGTTCCACACCATACATCACCGCCTTCTCTGATATCAAATAATACAGATAAAGATAGATTCTTGTATGAGAAAGTATTTGATATACCCGCTGTCCAATCTGGAACTGGGTCACCAATGATTCCAGATGTGCTATCCGCAATAGGGAATCCATTATCATCGATTAGTATATTCCCGCTATCGTCTCTTAACCAACGGTTACCAAATATAGCACCAAATGCTTCACCTGGTAATACTCTAGATGACACTGATGTAAATCCTTCTAATGTGAATGACTCAACACCTGGAGCTAATTCTATTACATCGTTTTCAAAGGTAGTCCAATTTAGGTTCACATCCCATGAAAAATTATCAGTTTGAATGGGAGTGAAATTAGCCGCCACTTCGAAACCATAATTATCAATCACCCCTACGTTGGAATTACGGCCATTGAAACCAGTAGAAGGAGCTACATCAACTGGAAAAATTACTCCAGTAGTTTCTTTATCGTAATATGTAATATCTAAACCAACTCTAGAATTGAAAAACTTTAGTTCACCACCAATCTCAAATTCGGTTGTTTCTTCGGGAGTTAGCTCACTACTACCTGATGCCGCACCTCTTTCCAATGAAACCACTCCGAATGCAGGGAATTGATTTACAAGATTACCTATGAATCCATCTCCACCTGCACTACCAGCTTGGAAAAAAGTTCGTGTTGCATAAATATCTGCATCATTACCAGTTTTACCGTAGGATGCTCTTAATTTACCATAATTAAACACGTCACTTTCTATTAATTCACTAAATACAAAACTACCACCAATACTGTATGATAGGAAATCGTTATTGTTTTCTGGTAAAGTTGAGGACCAATCGTTTCTTACACGACCTGTTACAAATAACATATCGTTAATTCCGAACTTAGCTTCTCCGAAAACCGCATCAGTTTTCTTTCTTCGAGAATAGAAAAAAGTTGGATTACTATTTACTTGATTTGATGTATTTGATATATCAAAGAATCCTGGAATTGTAAGTCCTATACCTTCTACGTTTCTTCTTAAATAATCACTAGAGTAATTTTCGTAACCTATTAAACCATTAAAAGTGATAGATTCGGAAATATCTTTATTAAAAAGTGCAAGGAAGTTAGTTGTAATATCTTCATTAAAAATATTATCGTCAAATACACTACCTGCTCTATTAGCAGCAGAATTAACGTCTATTCCTCTCTTACGAATATCACTATATCTATCATAAGCATATCTACCTTGTAAGGTCAACCAGTCTGTAGGCCTATACTCAAACGATAAACGACCTGTAAATCTATTAACATCATCAGTAGCTGGATTTTTTGAGACCGTCCAATATGGATTATCATACACACCTGCTCTATAACTTCTTTGTGAACCATCTTCTAATTCATAAACATCGGTTACTCCAACAGCATTTCTTCCCGTTAGTCCGTTGCCATTATCAAATGTAGGTGTCGTTCTTAACAGTCCGAGCATTATCCCTGAAATATTAGAACCTCTCTGCACTCTTTGTCCTCCAGAATTTACATAAGAACCACTTGCAGAAATTTCAAATTTCTCAGAAAGATCTGCAGTGATATCTGCTCTAAATGATTTTTTCCCGAAACTTTCAGTAGGTGCTACACCGGTTTGATCTAGTTTACCACCAGAAATATAATAACGAACGGTTTCTGTCCCACCTCTAACAGACACATTTAAATCTGTAAGTAGACCTTTTACGAAAAAATCATAATGATCATAACTCTCTGCAGCACGACCATTACCTTCTCCTACCGGAACTAAACGCCCGAATCTATGATAGGGATAGGAAGTGTCGCCATCATACTCGAGTGTAGAAATTCTAGGACCCCAGCTATTTCCATTAAACGATTCTGGGCCTGAATAAACACCATTATTACCTTGAGCGAATTCTCTTTGAAGATCAGGAACCTGAGTGATCTCACTCATTTGTACTGTTGTATTCACTGAAACTGTTGGAGCGCCAGTTCTTCCTTTTTTAGTGTTAATAATAACAACACCGTTAGCAGCTCGCAAACCATAAAGTGTCTGAGCAGCTATACCTTTCAAGATAGAAATACTTTCTATATCATTTTGATTGATATCTATTGCTCGGTTTGATTGGTCAACACCGTTAGTTTCATTACCCACACTAGAATTGTCAATAGGAACACCATCTACAATAAATAATGGAGAATTATTTCTGACGATAGAAGTATTACCGCGAATTCTAATATTCGCCGAAGCACCAACAGAACCAGAAGAAGTAACTACAGAAACCCCGGGAGCTTTGGCGGTTAAAGCACTGACGACGTTAACCTCTCCGGTATTTTCAATTTCATCATCTCCCACAGTAGCTATTGCATAACTTAGAGATTTCGGTTTCGATTTGATTCCTTGTGCCGTAACTACTACCTCCTCTAATTCGGAAGCTGAAGCAGCAAGCTGTATATTGATGGAGTCTCCATCTCCAACTGCTACGTCACGTGTTTCGAAACCAACATAACTAAAAGATAGTACAGCACCTCGGTTCGCTTGAATGGTATAATTACCATCAAAATCGGTCTGTGTACCGCTTGCTGTATTTTTTACAACAACATTAACTCCAGGAAGAGGTAACCCTTTATCGTCGGTTACAGTTCCTGAAATTGTTTTTTCTTGTGCAAAAGTGAATTGCACAACAAACGCTAGTAATAGCGTTAAAATTCCACTAAACTTTGTTCTCATTTTACAATTTATTTGAATTAGCCAGTTCCAAAAATCATAATAATATCTTTATTAAACAACTTTTTAGTATTAAAATTTAGAGAGTATCCCTTATCAAACGCGCAAATTTAAAGTCTTTGCTAAGGTTATGCTGGTGGGGTGTAGACAAGTTTTGTTATGTTTTTTTTATGGAGTAAGTGTCACATTATGAAGCACTTCTTAAGAACTTAGAATACGATCGAGCAGGATTTTAATTTACAAATATGGCTAGAATGAGTGAGGCTTCCACAAGGAAGCCTCAACATAAAAAATATGAAGTAATTATCTGTGATTAGGAGTTTAACCCGCTTTATGCATTAGAAAATCTATTACGGCTTTAAACTGCTGCAAAACCAAGCACTACGTTGTATTTTTAAGTTTCACCGTAGCGATGCTATGCTGAAACTTAGAAAACACTCTTCCAACGCTACATCTCGCCCAAAACAGTGCTTTGTCGTGCATTTTCAAACCTCATAACGAAATTCTAATGCATAAACCGGGTTTAATCTTCTTGTGCTTCAAAAAGTTCAGGCCAAATTTTATTATCTGGTCTTGTAAGCACTACTGTCCCTCTGTCTCCTTCAGAATTACTGAAATCTAAGGTGATATTTGCTTCTGATATTTCTGTAATTGTATAGACATAAGTAAATTCTTTTTCATCACCGTTGTCTTGTTCAGCAACAATTTCACCATCAGCGATTAATTTTGTACAATCCCAAACTACACTACCGTCAGAAAAATCTATTCTTTCAAAAGTCTCAGTGTAACAGTTGTTAAATTGTCCAAAGCTTATATCAGTAGTTTTGTATTTGCCCCTGTCATCAGTTTCAGACCAAGTTACTTGTCCAGTAGGAAAAGTAGTTTCGCTACAATTGCTTAGCCCTCCGGGAGCCGATGTTAATGAAATAACCTCGTAATCATAAGTTCCTGCCAGCGTTTCGGTAATGGTACAGCCTATAGTCGTTCGATAGGTGTATGGCGAAGAAAAATATGACCCCCCAGACACATTACCGTTGGCATCATCTACAGAAAATGTTCTTCCATCTGTTAATTCGAGTGCAAATCTAAGTTTAAAATCATCTTTTCCTTGGATACTACCTTCGGCAACTTCAGTAAATGCGATCAGTTCTTCCGCGGTAAACGTTATGATGGATATAGGAACACCTCTTTCGCCAGGTTGAAAATCTGATGGTGTCAATGTTTTAAATAATGCTTCTTCGGTGGTAAGATTAACATCATTTTCATCTATTTTGTTATCACCATTCGTGTCGACTCTGGTGTTGTCTATAAAACTAACAAAAATATCAACTTCTTTAAGTAACTCACCGCCTTCTTTATCCTGCTCTTCTATGGTAAGTATGTAATTGGCATCCTCTTCAAATTGTGTGGTGAGGTTATTGTATATCATATTATTATCGATGTCTATGGTTCTTAAAACACCACCGCTAGTAACTTGGTCTAATATGATATCTACTGTTTTATCATCACTAGAGCAGCTTACTATGCAACCGATAAGTATGATCAGGTTTAAGCTTTTAATCATTTTTTTCATAATCGTGTCTTTTAAAACTTCAATGTCTTTATCTTTCCATAGTAAAATTAATTGGCTATGGGAAAAGCTGGTGAATCGGGATTGTTATCCCAAAATACTTTTTGTGTTTGGTTAGGTTTTGGACCAACAGAAGAATTATTTGTTGTTAAATCTGCCGGATAAGGGAAGGATCTTATAAAATCCCCGGTAGCAGGATAAGGTTCTATATTGGGTTGTAAGGTCGTTGGATACCCCGTTCTTCTATAAAAGTTATAAGCATCAATTCCATTTCCGAAAAGTGCAACCCAGTATTGCTCGGCAATAACATTCCATTTCTCTTCTGGTGTGGTTGCTGCCGCAAAATCATTGGTTACATTGTTTATAAAAGTAGAAATCTGTGTATTGTCTGGTTCAAAGGATAGGTTTGCGCTATTATCGAGCACTCCAAACGTTCTTACCTTATTAATTGATTTTGTAATTCCGTTTTGTAAAGCACTTAATGCGGCTCCATCGTTCATTTGTTGCATTGCTACTTCTGCCAACATGAAATCAACCCACGATGATAATAGGATAGGAGTAATGCCTTGTCCTTGACCTCCATCTCCTTGAGAGGTTCCTTGAAAGCTGCTATCATCAAAACGACCAGCGGCGGGATAGACTCCAAAGGTAGTTCGAAGAAAACCATCTGGTGGGATTCCATCATCATCTCCATGATCACGACCCCAGTATCCATTATTTAAGTAACAGAAAGTAAAATTACCGTCGATATAATGTTGTGGAGCACTTTCGAGAGAACAACTTAATGTTTCTTCATTCGGTGCAGTTTCAGCCCCGGGAACAACGTTAGTTTGTCTATAATAATAGTATCGAATTCTAGGATCATTAGAGGTAGACATTAAATTCATCAACCAATTCGACATATATTCATCTGCGCCATCGGCTTCAAAGTTATTGGCATACCTTGGGTGACGATTGTCTGGCTGAATTTCATTAGTACCCCAGGAAAACTGGAAATCTTCATCTGAAGTCTGGATGTAATTATTGGTGTTAACGATTTCATTGAATCTCGTTAATGCTTCTTGATCTACTAATCTTTTTTGCAAATAAATTTTCATTTTAATTGTATTTGCAAGTTTAATCCATTTTTGCCAATCTTTTCTATAATAAAAATCATTCTCGGGTTGGGCTGAGGCATCTCTTTCAAAATTTATAATGGCCTCATCAAGTAAATCTAAAGCAGCATCGTATACTATTGATCCGTCATCGGCTCTAGGATTTAAATTATCATTTCGCTGAAGAGCTTCAGTATAAGGAATATCTCCAAAAAAATCTACAAGTGTTACGATAATGTAGGCTTCGATAACTTGTGCTATGGCCAGATGTTGATATAACTCATTCTCTACGGCAATAGGTTCAAGCGCTCGAACATCGGCTAAAATCCCATTAAATGTTTGGTTATGACCGTTTTGATCGGCAAAAGAAAGTCCTGTGGACTGATAGGATCCACTCCATACGTCATTAAATTCTGCGGGAGCATATACATTTTCATAATCCCTTCCATTCATATTGTCAATACGAGTAACTTGTCCTCCGATGGCACCAAAACGCTCTACAACTTTACCAAAATCTATCTGGATCGAATTTAAAAACAGATCAGGATTCGACTGGTTTTGTTCTAAATCATTAGGGTTTTTAGTAAGGTCCAACTCTGTAGTCTCGCAAGAAGTAAGAAGCAAGCTTATCATTAGGATAAACGTCAAAAGATGTTTATTTATATTCAATTTCATTGTCGTCATGATTAATTTTTTTTAGAAAGATGCTTTAATACTCATACCATATCTTCTTGAACTTGGTCCGTTAAGAAAATCGAATCCTCTACCATTACCTACACCGGTTCCGGTTACGTTGGGGTCAAAATTTGTTCCATCGGGAATATTAAAAGCGTTAAACCATAGATTGTATCCGGTAAGATTTAAGCTAAGTGCTCCAAAAGGGGTGTTGTCTAAAAATTTTGCAGGCAAACTATAGCCCAAAGAAAGTTCTTGTAGTCTTAATACCGTACCATCAAAAACTCCTAATTCATCGGGTCCGAACAGTACATTTGTAAAATAGAAGGTTGAGTTATTAATTTGTATGTTATTAGGCGATCCGTCATCGCGAACTCCAGGTAGGATAAATGTATTTTCTCTGTCTACCGTATCTGTTGTTAATCCGCGACCTAGTAATGTAGAAACCGTTCTAGAATAGATATCGCCTCCTTTCACAAAAGTAAATAGGAAGTTGAGGTTAAAATTTTTGAATGAAAACGAATTTGATACATTTAATAAATAATCAGGATTAGGATCACCGATGATAAAAGTACCTTCTTCTTCTCTATAATTTCCTGCATCGTTAACTAAAAAATTACCTTCATCATCTCTCTGGATTCTACTTCCTACGATTACACCTAATGGTTCACCTTCTATAGCAGCATTACCAAGGTTTGAAAAACCAGAATACACTATAATGTCTGTATCTGCTCCAAGATCTTTAACGATCGCTTCATTTGCGGTAAAATTGATACTGGTATTCCAAAAGAATCCATCACTTTCAAGTGATTTTAATATATCGACACCCAGATCTATTTCGATACCATCGCTTTCTATTTCTCCTATATTCTCACTTTTAATAGTAGCCCCCGTTGAAGGATCTAGCGGACGGTCAACTATTAGATCTTGAGTAGTCCTGTTGTAATAGGAAACGTTGAGACTTACTCTATTTCTAAAAAATCTTGACTCTATACCAAATTCTAGCTCATTAAGCCTTTCGGGTTTTAAATTGGGGTTTTCTAGTCGCGAAGGGATAGAGTTGGTTACTATATCTCTTCCTGTATCAGAATCCTGGAAATATTGTGTTTCTATATCCAAAGTAGCTGCAATAGGATAACCACTAGGGAAATTGGCAGAAGTACCATATCCCCCTCTAAACTTAAGATAATTGATTCCATTTTCAGATTTCAAGCCGGGGATAGCCGTGGTTGGTAAAAAAGATAAACTGGCGCTTGGATAAAAAATAGACCTATTCTCGGTACTTAAATTGGATACCCAATCGTTTCTTCCAGCTAGGGTTACATATAGCATTCTCTTGTAATCGAAATCAGCTTGCCCATATAAACCAACGATATTTCTTTCTTGCTTGAATTCGATTTCATCCTGATTAGCAAAATTCACATGTCTAAAAAAGCCGAATACCTGTTGATCACTACTAGCTACTCCATTACGTTCAAAAAGTTCTCTTCTGCTCGTAGCTCCAAGGTTAAAGGTCATTCCAATGTTATCAGTCAGGTCAAAATCTCCATTCAGTATAAAGTTATGGTCATAAATGGTGTTGATGTTGGTCCAGGTTTGATAAATACCACTACGAAGTGCAGCATCATCGCTAACACCTCCTCGATTTTGCTGATTTATATTAGCTTCAGTATAGTTATCAAGTCCAAAGCGATACACCAGGTTTAAGTTTTCAGAAAAATCATATTGTAATGTTCCGTTTCCAAAAACTCGATTTGTAGTTTGTCTATTTAATGCATTAGCAACTGTCCATAATGGATGCTGAATGCTATTATTCTGTCTGTAATAAACGCTTCGACCATCAACCGGACTTTGAAAAGGTAGCCCTAACAGGTCGACACTTCTTGGTGTGAAAAACAGTTCTCCAAATACAGAAGATCCTGTTCCGAATGCTCCATTACCATTACTTGCTGAAACAGGCGGAGTCCTAAAATCTGTTTTTGAATAGTTTAGCGTATTTGAGATGGTAATTTTATTTGAAAGTACAGCTCGTCCACCAAACCCAAGCGTATTTCTTCTTAATGTGTTTCCCGGGGTGAACCCCTCATCTTCAAGGTAACTATAATTAGCATTGTAGCTTAGTGTATTATCAGGTGTAGTACCTCTAAAGTTAATAGCGGTATTAGACACAGCCCCGGTTCTGAAAAAGTTCTCTACACTGTCATAGGGTCTCCATTCGTAGCGTGCACCTGCGAATTCAGGAAAATCTGAAGGGATGCCTGTAGCTGCTGCTGCTGTGCTGTAGGGGTGTGCTAGTGTTCCATTTTCATCAAAACCTACATTAGGCCGGGCATCTATTCCATTACCCCATCCGGCAACCCCATCTCTTTCAAAGCTGGGTCCCCAGTTACTAAAGAACCAACCAAAAGCCTGATCAAATCCATTACCGTATTGATCTTGATAATCAGGTAATGAGGCAATTTCATTAAAAAAGAAAGAAGAAGTTATGGTGACCTCATTTTTCTTAATGGCACTGCCAGAAGAGCCGTTTTTGGTAGTAATTAAAATGACACCATTTCTACCTGCGGTACCATACAGGGTTGCCGCCGCAAGTCCTTTTAAAACATTCACGCTTTCGATACTGTTAGGATCAAGATCAAGAAAGCGACTGGACCCCGAGTTTCCGTCTACAAAGTCATTTTGATCATTCCCATCGTTTGCCCCTTGCGAGTTGGTATCACTGCTAAAAGGAACACCATCAACAATAAACAGCGGTTGATTGCTTCCGCTAAAAGAACTTAGACCTCTAATTACAATATTGGTTCCAGAACCAGATAGACCATTTTGTTGCGTAATGTTAACACCAGATGCTTTGCCAAACAAAACACGACCAATGTCACCTTCGGCTCGTTGCTCTAGTTGCTCATCTTTGACCTCGGCTACTGCATATCCAAGCGCTTGTTTTTCACGTTTTATTCCTTGGGCTGTTACGATAACTTCCTCGAGTTCTGAGGTCGAAGCATCAAGTTGCACATCAATAGTTGTATTGTCTCCAATAGTTACCTCTTTAGTATCGAATCCTAAGTAACTAAAGACTATTACACTTCCTGCTGAAGCTTGCAAACTATAAAGTCCGTCAAAATCAGATTGAGTTCCTGAGTTTGTTCCTTTTGTTACAACATTTACACCAGGAAGCGGTGAGCCTTGTTCATCAGTAATTTTACCTGTGATCGTTTTTTCTTGTGCAAATGAAACTTGCACGACTAATACTAGGAATAGTATTAGAATTTGCATTCTTGTTACATTCATTGATTTGTGTGTTTATATAATTTGTTGAGTATAAAATTGATAATAAATATGAAACATCACATGATAATTTTGATTATTTTAACATTTATTAACTAATAGATGTGTTAAATTAATATAATTTAATAGTGTAATGTTATTTTCTTAAAATAAGATGAAATAAACTGAGAATATGATTTTAGATATGGTAAGGATGACATCTTCTCGAAGTCGACTGATCGGCTTCTGGCTTCTCAAATTTTGAATTTTTATCAATCAATGTAACCCTAAACTTGTGTGTATTTGAATCTTTATAAAAATACCCTGGTATTATCAAACAATTTAAATCTATTTGAAAATTAATTTCTTAGTATTTGATTTACTGAAAAAAAATTCTACCTTTGCAGCCCTTTTAGAAGGGATATTTAAAATTTAATAATAGTGTAAAGCAAATTATGCCAACAATTTCACAATTAGTAAGAAAAGGTAGAGCCAAAATAACTAAGAAGAGTAAATCGGCTGCTTTGGATTCGTGCCCGCAACGTCGCGGTGTTTGTACGCGTGTTTATACTACTACACCTAAGAAGCCAAATTCAGCTATGCGTAAAGTAGCCAGAGTTAGGTTAACTAATGGTAAAGAAGTAAACGCTTACATCGGTGGCGAAGGTCACAACCTCCAAGAGCATTCGATAGTATTAGTTAGAGGTGGAAGGGTAAAAGATTTACCAGGAGTTAGATATCACATTGTTCGTGGAGCTTTAGACACCGCTGGTGTAGAAGGTAGAACACAACGACGATCTAAGTATGGTGCCAAACGCCCTAAGAAGTAATTAAAAACTTTAAGAAGACATGAGAAAAAGAAAGGCTAAAAAAAGACCAATTCTTCCAGATCCGCGATTTAACGATCAATTAGTTACTCGTTTTGTAAATATGATGATGTGGGACGGAAAAAAGTCTACTGCTTTTAGAATCTTCTACGATGCTATCGATATCGTAGATGAAAAAAAACAAAATGACGAAAAGACTGCATTAGAAATGTGGAAAGATGCGTTGTCAAACGTAATGCCTCACGTAGAAGTACGAAGCCGAAGAGTAGGTGGAGCTACTTTTCAAATTCCTAATCCTATTCGACCAGACCGAAAAATATCAACTGCTATGAAGTGGTTGATCCAATTTGCTCGAAAAAGAAATGAGAAATCTATGGCTCAGAAACTTGCTTCAGAGATTATCGCTGCAGAAAAAGAAGAAGGAGCTGCTGTAAAAAAGAGGGTAGATACTCATAAAATGGCTGAAGCTAATAAAGCATTCTCACACTTTCGATTTTAATCAATAACAGAAATGGCTAGAGATTTAAAATATACTAGAAAT
The DNA here is from genome assembly GCF_017897595.1 of Aquimarina sp. U1-2. Lineage (GTDB taxonomy): Bacteria > Bacteroidota > Bacteroidia > Flavobacteriales > Flavobacteriaceae > Aquimarina. Next base: position 460,684 of record NZ_JAGKIK010000001.1, on the reverse strand, counting down.
ATAGGAATTGCTGCGCATATTGACGCAGGAAAGACAACGACTACAGAGCGTATATTGTATTATACCGGTGTAAGTCATAAAATAGGTGAGGTGCACGACGGTGCGGCTACTATGGACTGGATGGAGCAAGAGCAAGAACGTGGTATTACCATTACTTCGGCTGCTACCACATGTACATGGAATTTTCCAACAGAAAATGGCAAGCCAACACCTGAAACCAAAGGATATCATTTTAACATAATCGACACTCCTGGTCACGTGGATTTTACTGTAGAAGTAAATCGTTCATTACGTGTGCTTGACGGATTAGTATTCTTATTTAGTGCGGTTGATGGTGTAGAGCCTCAATCAGAGACCAACTGGAGACTTGCCGATAATTACAAAGTTCCTAGAATGGGATTTGTAAATAAAATGGATCGACAAGGATCTAACTTTTTAGCAGTATGTAATCAGGTTAAAGAAATGTTAGGTTCTAATGCGGTTCCTATTGTTTTGAATATTGGTGACGAAGCTGATTTTAAAGGAATTGTAGATCTTGTGAAAAACCGAGCTATTATTTGGCACGACGAGACACAAGGGGCTACTTTTGATGTTGTAGATATTCCTGAAGATCTTAAAGAAGAAGCTAAAGAGCTTCGAGGTAAACTTATTGAAGAAGTTGCTGCATATGATGAAGATCTTCTTGAAAAATATATGGAAGATGAGGATTCTATTACCGAAGACGAAGTGCATGCCGCACTTAGAGCTGCAGTAATGGATATGTCTATTATACCTATGGTATGTGGGTCTGCATTTAAAAACAAAGGGGTGCAGTTTTTATTAGATGCTGTATGTCGATATTTACCTTCTCCTACAGATAAAGATGCTATCGTAGGTACAGATCCTAATACCGACGAAGAAATTGCACGTAAACCTGATGTAAAAGAACCTTTCTCGGCATTAGCCTTCAAAATTGCTACCGATCCATTTGTAGGTCGTTTAGCATTTTTTAGAGCATATTCAGGAAGATTAGACGCAGGTTCATACGTGTTAAATAATCGTTCTGGTAAAAAAGAACGAATTTCACGTATCTATCAAATGCATTCTAATAAGCAAAACGCAATCGAATTTATCGAAGCTGGTGATATAGGTGCTGCAGTAGGATTTAAAGATATTAAAACCGGAGATACACTGTCTGACGAAAAAAATCCTATTGTTCTAGAATCAATGGATTTTCCTGATCCGGTTATTGGTATTGCAGTAGAGCCAAAAACAAAAGCTGATGTAGATAAGTTGGGTATGGCTTTGGCTAAACTGGCAGAAGAAGATCCTACATTTACGGTAAGAACAGATGAGGCTTCTGGACAGACCATTATTTCTGGTATGGGAGAGCTTCACTTAGATATTATTGTGGATCGTTTAAAACGTGAATTTAAAGTAGAAGTGAATCAGGGTCAGCCTCAGGTAGAGTACAAAGAAGCTATTACTGCGCGTGCAGAGCACAGAGAAGTGTACAAAAAACAGTCTGGTGGGCGAGGTAAATTCGCAGATATCGTATTTACAATGGAACCGGCTGAAGAAGGTGCAACAGGGCTCGAATTTGTTTCTGAAATCAAAGGGGGTAATGTTCCAAAAGAATTTGTTCCCTCAGTAGAGAAAGGATTTAAAGTCGCAATGAAAAACGGACCATTAGCAGGATATGAAATGGACGCTATGAAGGTTACGCTTACCGATGGATCATATCATGATGTGGATTCTGATCAATTGTCTTTCGAATTGGCTGCAAAATTAGGGTATAAGGCTGCTGCAAAAGCGGCAAGAGCTGTAATTATGGAGCCTATTATGAAACTTGAAGTATTAACTCCAGAAGAAAACATGGGGGATATTGTAGGTGACTTAAATAGACGTAGAGGGCAGGTTAACGATATGAGTGATCGTTCAGGTTCAAAAGTTGTTAAGGCGCTAGTTCCTCTTTCAGAAATGTTTGGTTATGTTACTTCATTAAGAACACTATCTTCGGGTAGGGCTACATCGACAATGGAATTTTCTCACTATGCTGAAACTCCTTCTAATATTTCAGAAGAAGTTATTGCAGCAGCAAAAGGAGTTAACGCGTAAATATTACAGCAATGAGTCAAAAAATTAGAATAAAACTAAAATCTTACGATCATAACTTAGTAGATAAGTCTGCAGAAAAGATCGTTAAGACCGTAAAGAGTACCGGAGCTGTAGTAACAGGGCCGATTCCTCTTCCAACACATAAGAAAATTTTTACAGTGCTAAGATCTCCGCACGTAAATAAAAAATCAAGAGAGCAATTTCAACTAAGTTCTTATAAAAGGCTTTTAGATATTTATAGCTCTTCATCAAAAACCATCGATGCATTAATGAAACTTGAGTTGCCAAGCGGAGTTGAAGTAGAGATTAAGGTGTGATAATTCTTAGCTTTCAAAAGCGAAGCGAATTGAAAGATTAGAAGTATCATATCCTGGCACAGGCTGGGATCTAAAGAAAATGAGATCCTGAAACAAATTCAGGATGAAAATGTCCCGAGCTGCGTGCAAGGGAAAAACGGAAACAAAATAGGATTCGGGATCGAATATATTTTGATCCCGTTTTAATTTGAAATAGAACTAATTGTTTAATAATAGAAGGAAGAATGAAGAATGTTAAAATTCTAAATTCTGAATTCGTAATTCTTAATTATAATATGTCTGGGTTAATAGGAAAAAAGATCGGCATGACCAGCATTTTCGATGAGAATGGAAAAAATATTCCATGTACGGTAATCGAAGCTGGGCCATGTGTGGTTACCCAAGTCAGAACCGAAGAAGTTGATGGTTATGAAGCTATTCAACTTGGTTTCGATGACAAAGCAGACAAAAATGCTACAAAAGCGGCTTTAGGTCACTTTAAAAAAGCAGGTACTGTTGCTAAACGTAAAGTTGTCGAATTCAAAGGTTTTGAGGAGGAGTACAAATTAGGTGATACAGTAACTGTTGAGCATTTTATAGAAGGTGAATTTGTCGATGTCTCGGCAACCTCTAAAGGAAAAGGTTTCCAAGGTGTTGTTAAAAGACACAATTTTGGTGGTGTTGGTCAAGCAACGCATGGTCAGCATAACCGTTTAAGAGCTCCGGGTTCTATAGGTGCTGCTTCTTATCCTGCAAGAGTATTCAAAGGAATGAAAATGGCCGGACGAATGGGAGGAGATCAAATTAAAGTTCAAAACTTAAGAGTGTTAAAGGTAGTTCCTGAAAAGAATCTACTTGTGGTGAAAGGGTGTGTTCCTGGACATAAAAACGCTTATGTAACGATTCAGAAGTAATGAAAGTAGCGGTAATTGATATTAACGGAAAAGAAACAGGAAGAAAGGCAGACCTTTCTGATGCTGTTTTTGGTATAGAACCGAATAATCATGCGGTCTACCTTGATGTGAAACAATACTTGGCTAATCAACGTCAGGGAACTCATAAAGCAAAGGAAAGAGCAGAGATAGCCGGTAGTACCAGAAAGATAAAAAAACAAAAAGGAACAGGTACCGCCAGAGCAGGTAGTATCAAGTCTCCTGTTTTTAAAGGAGGAGGTAGAATATTTGGTCCTAGACCACGAAACTATTCTTTTAAATTAAATAAAAATCTTAAAAGATTAGCTCGACGATCAGCATTGAGTATTAAGGCAAATGATAAGGCAATCCAGGTGGTTGAAGATTTCAGTTTTGATGCTCCAAAAACTAAAGATTTTACAGCTATTTTGAAGTCACTAGGGCTTGAAGATAAAAAATCTCTGTTTGTGTTGGCTGAGTCAAATAAAAATGTATATTTGTCGTCACGCAATTTAAAAAGTTCCGAAGTTATAACTGCTTCAGAATTAAGTACTTATAAAATACTTAATGCAAATAATGTTATATTTCTGGAAGGTTCTTTGAAAGGAATTGAAACGAATTTAAGTAAATAGAAGTCATGAGTATCTTAATAAAACCTATTATTACGGAAAAAGCTACTGCCGACAGTGAAATATTTAATCGCTATGGTTTCGTGGTAGATAGAAGAGCAAATAAGGTAGAGATTAAAAAAGCAGTTGAGGCTGCTTATGGCGTATCTGTTACCAAAGTTCGTACAATAAATGTTCGCCCAGATCGAAAAACCCGTTATACAAAAACAGGTATGATCACTGGTAAAACAGCTGCTTATAAAAAAGCAATTGTACAGGTGGCGGATGGTGATGTAATTGATTTATATAGTAATCTTTAAGACTAAAACATGTCAGTAAGAAAATTAAAGCCAATTACCCCAGGTCAGCGTTTTAGAGTAGTAAATGGATTTGACGCAATTACTACTGATAAGCCGGAGAAAAGTTTATTAGCTCCGAAAAAAAGAACTGGTGGTAGAAACAGTCAAGGAAAAATGACTATGCGCTACAAAGGTGGTGGTCATAAAAGAAGGTATCGTATCATCGACTTTAAACGTGATAAGCAAGGAATTCCTGCTACCGTTTCAACTATCGAATACGATCCAAATAGAACTGCATTCATTGCTCTTGTAAATTACCAAGATGGTGAAAAACGTTATGTAATCGCACAAAATGGTTTACAGGTAGGGCAAAACATAGTATCAGGTAGTAACGTTGCTCCAGAAATTGGAAATGCAATGCCTCTAAGCGATATTCCGCTAGGTACCATTATTTCATGTATAGAATTGCGTCCCGGTCAAGGTGCTGTTATGGCTCGTAGTGCCGGATCATTCGCTCAGCTTATGGCAAGAGATGGAAAATTCGCTACGGTAAAGTTACCCTCGGGTGAAGTAAGAATGGTCCTGGTTAACTGTATGGCGACTATCGGGGCAATCTCGAATAGTGATCATCAATTAGTCGTGGGTGGTAAAGCTGGTAGAACAAGATGGTTAGGTCGTCGTCCTCGTACAAGACCTGTTGCTATGAACCCTGTTGATCATCCAATGGGTGGTGGTGAAGGTCGTTCTTCAGGAGGGCATCCACGTTCTAGAAAAGGGCTACCTGCAAAAGGATATAGAACCCGTTCTAAGACAAAAGCGAGTAATAAATATATTGTAGAACGTAGAAAGAAATAATAAGATATGGCACGTTCATTAAAAAAAGGACCTTACGTTCACTATAAGTTAGAGAGAAAAGTTGCTGCAAATGTAGAAGCCAATAAAAAGTCTGTGATTAAGACTTGGTCCAGAGCTTCTATGATTACTCCAGACTTTGTAGGGCAAACAATTGCAGTTCATAATGGTCGCCAATTCGTACCGGTATATGTTACAGAGAATATGGTAGGACATAAATTAGGAGAATTTTCGCCAACACGTTCATTTAGAGGACATGCAGGTGCTAAAAATAAAGGTAAAAAATAATTTGAGTCATGGGAGTTCGTAAAAGAGAAATGGCAGAAAGAATTAAGGAAGAGAGAAAGCAATTAGCTTTTGCAAAACTTAATAACTGCCCTACGTCACCTCGCAAGATGCGTTTAGTAGCAGATTTGATTAGAGGTGAGAAAGTTGAAAAAGCGCTTCAGATTCTTAGATTTAGCCCTAAAGAAGCATCGCGTCGTTTAGAAAAGCTATTACTTTCAGCGATTGCAAACTGGCAAGCGAAAAATGAAGATGCTAGTATCGAAGATGCAGATCTTTTTATAAAAGAAATCCGTGTAGATGGAGGAAGCATGTTAAAAAGACTTCGTCCGGCACCACAGGGTCGAGCACACAGAATAAGAAAACGCTCTAATCACGTTACGATCGTGGTCGAAGCAAAAAATAATACACAAAGCTAATATAGACTATGGGACAGAAGACAAATCCAATCGGAAATCGCCTGGGTATCATTAGAGGATGGGAGTCCAACTGGTATGGAGGTAATGACTACGGTGATAAACTTGCCGAAGACGATAAGATTAGAAAGTATGTACACGCACGTTTATCAAAAGCAAGTGTATCTAGAGTAATTATTGAGCGCACGCTTAAACTTGTAACCGTTACTATCACTACTGCCAGACCTGGTATTATCATCGGTAAAGGTGGTCAAGAGGTAGACAAGTTGAAAGAAGAGCTTAAAAAAATTACGGATAAAGAGGTTCAGATCAATATTTTTGAGATTAAGAGACCAGAACTTGATGCATTCTTAGTGGCATCTAGTGTAGCAAGACAAATTGAAAGTCGTATTTCGTATCGTCGAGCTATCAAGATGGCTATTGCGGCTGCAATTCGAATGAATGCTGAAGGTATTAAAATTCAGATCTCTGGGCGTCTAAATGGTGCTGAAATGGCACGTTCAGAATCCTATAAAGAAGGTCGTATCCCTTTATCAACATTTAGAGCTGACATAGATTATGCTTTGGTAGAAGCTCATACTACATATGGTAGATTGGGTGTGAAAGTATGGATCATGAAAGGCGAAGTATATGGTAAAAGAGAACTTTCTCCTTTAGTTGGTTTATCCAAAAAACAAGGAAAAGGTGACAGAGGTGGACGAAGTGGCGGAAATAATAAGTCACGTCGTAGAAAGTAATTTTTTAAAGTAAATTAACAATGTTACAGCCTAAAAGAACAAAATTCCGTAAACAACAAAAAGGACGCATGAAAGGGTTATCTCAAAGAGGTCACACCTTATCAAATGGTACTTTCGGAATTAAATCATTAGATTCAAGTTTTGTTACTGCTAGACAAATCGAAGCAGCGCGTATTGCAGCTACTCGTTATATGAAAAGAGAAGGTTCAATGTGGATTAAGATTTTCCCAGATAAACCTATTACCAAAAAGCCTCTTGAAGTACGTATGGGTAAAGGTAAAGGTGCTGTAGAATATTGGGCAGCAGTTGTAAAGCCTGGTAGAATATTATTTGAAATAGGAGGTGTACCATTAGACGTAGCAAAAGAAGCATTACGTCTTGCGGCACAAAAACTTCCTGTTCGAACTAAGTTTATTGTAGCTAGAGATTATCAAGCTTAAAATTGAATATTATGAAGCAATCACAAGTAAAAGAATTATCTACAGCTGAATTACAAGAAGAACTTGGTAAATCGCGTAAGGCGTATTCAGATTTAAAAATGGCTCATGCTATGTCTCCTTTAGAAAATCCTTTACAATTACGTAAAGTAAGACGATCTATTGCAAGAATGGCTACAGAGCTAACAAAAAGAGAATTAAACGGTTAATTCTGCTGAAAGATGGAAAAAAGAAATTTAAGAAAAGAACGTATAGGAGTTGTTACTAGTAACAAAATGCAGAAGTCAATTGTGGTTTCTGAAGTTAAAAAAGTAAAACATCCCATGTACGGAAAGTTCGTGTTAAAGACAAAAAAATATGTTGCACACGACGAGAAAAACGACTGCAATATTGGTGACACTGTAAAGATCATGGAAACAAGACCTTTAAGTAAAACCAAATGCTGGAGATTAGTAGAAGTAATTGAAAGAGCGAAGTAATTATGGTACAACAAGAGTCTAGATTAAAAGTAGCCGACAATACGGGAGGTAAAGAAGTTTTAGTTATCCGTGTTTTAGGTGGAACAAAAAGAAGATACGCCTCTGTAGGAGACAAAATCGTTGTCAGCGTAAAAGAAGCCACTCCTAATGGTAATATTAAAAAAGGAGCAGTTTCAACTGCAGTTGTAGTTCGTACCAAAAAAGAAGTACGTCGACCAGATGGTTCTTATATACGTTTCGACGATAATGCATGTGTTTTGTTAAACCCTGCAGGCGAAATGAGAGGAACTCGTGTTTTTGGTCCCGTAGCAAGAGAACTGCGTGATAAACAATTCATGAAAATAGTTTCACTAGCGCCAGAAGTGCTTTAATAATACTTGTGAATATGACAAAGCTAAAAATAAAATCAGGAGATACAGTACGTGTAATTGCTGGAGATAATAAAGGTCAAGAGGGTACCGTACAGAAAGTATTGAAAGATAAAAATAAGGCAATTGTAGAAGGTGTTAATTTAGTTTCTAAACACCAAAAGCCTAGCGCAGCCAATCCACAAGGTGGTATTGTAAAGCAAGAAGCACCTATTCATATTTCAAATTTATCATTGTTGACCGCAAAAGGTGAAACAACACGAGTTGGATATCGAATAGAAGGAGATAAGAAAGTGAGATTTTCTAAAAAATCTAATGAAGTAATATAGTTATGGCTTATATCCCAAGATTAAAACAAGAGTATAAAGATAGAGTAGTATCAGCTCTTACAGAAGAATTCAGCTACGATAATGTTATGCAAGTGCCTAAGCTTAAAAAAATAGTTTTAAGTAGAGGTGTTGGCGCTGCCGTTGCAGATAAGAAGTTAATAGACTACGCAGTAGATGAGTTAACAACAATCACAGGTCAAAAAGCTGTACCTACAATTTCTAAAAAAGACGTTGCTTCTTTTAAATTACGTAAGGGAATGCCAATTGGTGCCAAAGTAACCTTAAGAGGAGAGCGAATGTATGAATTTTTGGATCGCCTCATCACTTCAGCGCTTCCACGTGTAAGAGATTTTAGTGGAATTAAAGCCACAGGTTTTGATGGAAGAGGTAATTACTCTCTAGGTATTTTAGAGCAAATTATTTTTCCGGAAATAGATATCGATAAAGTAAACAAGATTTCAGGAATGAATATAACCTTCGAAACTTCGGCTCAAACCGATAAAGAAGCAAAATCATTATTAACTGAATTAGGATTACCTTTTAAAAAGAATTAAATATGGCTAAAGAATCAATGAAAGCCCGCGAGGTGAAGAGAGCTAAAACTGTTGCGAAATATGCCGAAAAGAGAAAAGCTTTGAAAGAAGCTGGCGATTACGAAGCATTGCAAAAGTTACCAAAGAACGCTTCACCCGTTCGTCAACATAATCGTTGTAAATTGACTGGTAGACCGAAAGGGTATATGCGTCAATTCGGAATTTCTCGAGTTACATTTAGAGAAATGGCAAATCAAGGATTAATTCCAGGCGTGACCAAAGCGAGTTGGTAAAAAAATATAATAATTGGTGTAAGGTTCGATGTGATTTATCGAAAACCAATACCATAAATTTTAAATAATGAATACAGATCCCATAGCAGATTATTTAACCCGAATACGCAATGCAAATAGAGCTCAACACAGAGTAGTAGAGATTCCTGCATCAAAGGTTAAAAAAGAGATCACAAAAATATTATTCGATCAAGGATATATTCTAAGTTACAAGTTTGAAGAGAATACTACTCAAGGCACTATTAAAATTGCATTAAAATATAATAAGCTAACCAAAGAGCCCGTAATTAAAGAATTACAAAGAATTAGTAAACCTGGTTTACGAAAATATGCAGGATCTTCTGATATTCCCAGAATATTGAATGGATTAGGTATCGCAATAGTTTCTACTTCTCATGGTGTAATGACTGGTAAGCAGGCACGACAAGAGAATGTAGGAGGTGAAGTGCTTTGTTACGTATATTAACAGTATAAAAGACAAAAGAAATGTCAAGAATAGGAAAAAATCCAGTAACTGTTCCGTCTGGTGTCACTGTTGAAGTGACAGGTAATGTTGTTACTGTTAAAGGAAAATTAGGAGAGCTCTCTCAAGAAATTGATAGTATTGATGTAAAAGTCGAAGAGAATCAGGTAATTTTAGAAAGACCGAGTGATGCCAAAGATCATAAATCAAAGCATGGTTTGTACAGAGCGTTGATTAATAATATGGTAGTTGGTGTATCTGAGGGTTTTACTAAAGAGCTAGAATTAGTTGGTGTAGGGTATAGAGCTTCAAACCAAGGACAAAAATTAGATTTGGCGTTAGGTTTTTCGCATAACATTGTTTTAGATCTGGCCCCAGAAGTAAAGGTAGAAACGATTTCTGAAAAAGGTAAAAATCCTATCGTTAAATTAACTTCCCACGATAAGCAATTGGTTGGGCAAATAGCGGCTAAAATTAGAAGCTTTCGTAAGCCAGAGCCTTACAAAGGGAAGGGTATTAAATTTGTAGGAGAACAATTAAGAAGAAAAGCAGGTAAATCTGCATAATAACAGTGTTATGGCATTCTCAAAAGAATCAAGAAGATTAAAAATAAGAAAGCGTATCCGTGGAAGCGTAAACGGTACTTCGCAACGTCCTAGATTATCTGTGTTTCGAAGTAATAAAGAAATCTACGGTCAGATTATAGACGATGTCACTGGTAAAACTATCAGTGCTGCTTCTTCAAGAGATAAAGATATTGCGTCGGCGACGGGCAACAAAGTTGAAAAGGCTAATTTAGTTGGAAAAGCATTGGCCGAAAAAGCTAAAAAAGCTGGAGTAGAGACAGTATCCTTCGATAGAGGAGGATATTTATATCATGGACGAGTAAAATCATTAGCCGAAGGTGCTAGAGAAGCAGGGCTTAAATTCTAAGAATTATGTATCAAAAATATAAAAACGCAGAACTAGTAAAGCCAAGTGGACTTGAACTTAAAGACCGTTTAGTAGGTGTACAGCGTGTTACTAAAGTGACCAAAGGAGGTAGAGCTTTTGGATTCTCGGCAATTGTTGTCGTTGGTGATGAAAACGGAGTAGTAGGTCACGGCCTAGGGAAGTCTAAAGAAGTTGCTGAAGCTATTGCAAAAGCGGTTGAAGACGCAAAGAAAAATTTAGTTCGTATTCCTCTACATAAAGGTACTTTGCCACATGAGCAAAAAGGAAAGTATGGTGGAGCCCGTGTGCTATTAATGCCAGCTGCTACTGGTACAGGAGTTATCGCAGGTGGTGCTATTCGTGCAGTATTAGAAGCAGTAGGGGTACACGATGTACTTTCGAAAAATCAAGGATCATCCAACCCACATAACGTTGTAAAAGCTACATTCGATGCCTTATTGCAAATGCGTAGTGCGCAACAGGTGGCGACTCAACGTGGTGTTTCACTTGAAAAAGTGTTTAAAGGATAAATAGAATAACGATGGCAAAGATTAAAATTACTAAAGTAAAAAGTGCAATAAACCGCACTCAGAGACAAAAAAGAACTCTAGAGGCTTTAGGTCTTAAAAAGATCGGTCAGGTTGTGGAGCATGATAATACTCCTAATATTCTTGGGATGGTAAATAAAGTTAAACATTTAGTTTCGGTGGAAACAAAATAATAAAAGCACATGGATTTAAGTAACTTAAAACCTGCTGCAGGTTCAGTAAAAAACAATAGTAAGCGAGTTGGTCGCGGACAAGGTTCTGGAAAGGGCGGTACCGCAACTCGTGGTCATAAAGGAGCGAAGTCGCGTTCTGGATACTCTAAAAAAATAGGTTTTGAAGGAGGGCAAATGCCTCTTCAACGTAGAGTGCCTAAATTTGGTTTTAAAAATATTAATAGAAAAGAATATCAAGGGATCAACCTTGATACACTTCAGAAATTAGTAGATGAAGGAAGAATCAAAGATACTGTTGACTTTGATGTGATTTTGGCAGCACGTCTGGCTGGAAAAAACGATTTGGTGAAAATATTGGGTAGAGGGGAATTGAAGGCAAAATTGAAAGTGACAGCCCACAAATTTACAGCCACTGCAAAAGCAGCTATCGAAGCTGCAGGTGGTGAAGCAGTAACCCTATAATAAACGATTCATGAAATTTATTGATACAATAAAGAACATTTGGAAAATCGAGGAGCTAAAAAATAGGATCTTGGTGACTCTTGGTTTGCTCTTAGTATATCGCTTTGGAGCACAGGTTGTATTACCAGGTGTAGATGCGGCTGAGTTGGCAAATTTAGGAACACAAACACAGGATGGCTTGTTAGGATTGCTCAATGCATTTACTGGCGGAGCTTTTGCTAATGCATCGGTGTTTGCACTGGGTATTATGCCCTATATTTCTGCTTCCATCGTCGTACAATTGATGGGAATAGCAATACCGTATCTACAAAAACTTCAGAAAGAAGGAGAAAGTGGTAGAAAGAAAATAAATCAAATTACACGTTGGTTAACCATAGCTATTACCTTAGTGCAAGGACCTGGTTATATCTATAATTTATTTGCAACATTGCCCGCTGATGCTTTTGTAATTCCAAACCAAACTGTTTTCGTTGTATCATCTGTGATCATTATTTCGACAGGTTGTATTTTTTCAATGTGGTTGGGAGAAAAAATAACTGATAAAGGAATCGGTAACGGTATCTCTTTATTAATTATGGTAGGTATCATAGCGACATTACCGCAATCTTTTGTTCAAAATTTTTCTTCGAGAGTTTCGGGTGATGGAGGAGGAATGATCATGGTATTAATTGAATTGGTAATCTGGTTCGTGATCATACTGGCATCCGTTTTATTAGTAATGGCAGTTCGTCAAATTCCTGTACAATATGCCAGGAGAACTGCAGGTGGGGGTTATGAGAAGAATGTTTTCGGTTCACGTCAATACATACCACTTAAATTAAACGCTTCAGGAGTAATGCCTATTATATTTGCTCAAGCAATTATGTTTGTGCCCGCCGCAGTAGCCGGTCTTTCAGATTCTGAGGCATCACAGGGTGTAGTAGCTGCATTTAGCGATATTTTTGGATTTTGGTATAATGTTGTATTTGCTTTACTAATTATCGTATTTACCTATTTCTATACGGCAATAACAGTTCCAACTAATAAAATGGCAGATGACCTAAAGCGAAGTGGTGGATTTATACCGGGTATACGCCCAGGTAGTGAAACTTCTGAGTATTTAGATAAAATTATGTCACAAATAACGTTACCGGGATCTATATTTTTGGCATTGATAGCTATATTTCCCGCTATTGCTGTAAAATTATTAAACGTACAGCAAGGATGGGCATTGTTTTTCGGAGGAACATCATTACTTATAATGGTAGGTGTTGCTATCGATACCATGCAACAAGTAAATTCATATTTGTTGAATAGGCATTATGACGGATTAATGAAATCAGGTAAAAATAGAAAAGCAGTAGCATAAATAGGATGATAATAGTAATTAGTAGTTAGGAGTAGAAAATGAAACTATTCAATGTGAATTTCAGAATTTAATTACTACAACTAATAACTAACAACTAACAACTAAAAAATGGCAAAACAACCCGCAATAGAACAAGACGGAAGTATAATCGAAGCATTGTCTAATGCTATGTTTAGAGTAGAACTTGAAAACGGTCATGTTGTAACAGCTCATATTTCTGGTAAAATGCGTATGCATTATATTAAGTTGTTACCTGGAGATAAGGTAAAGCTGGAAATGAGTCCTTATGACTTATCCAAAGCGCGTATTACCTACAGATATTAATAAATTAAATTAGTTTATTGAGTTTTTTTTCATACTTTTGCAGGCTGAAAAAATCCTCTTTATACGTACGCCACAAAAGATTTTTTATTTTTTGTGGGATGGTAAAGAAAATATAACCGACACAATTACAGTAATTTGTTGGTTAATCATAACAAATTATTGTAATTGTAAAAGGATAGCTATCCAAACAGTTGAAAAACTTTTAAGAAAGAACAGATGAAAGTTAGAGCATCAGTAAAAAAGAGAAGTGCCGAGTGCAAGATTGTGCGTAGAAAAGGCCGACTTTACGTGATTAATAAAAAGAATCCTAGATTTAAACAAAGACAAGGGTAATTATGGCAAGAATTGCAGGGGTAGATATACCTAAACAAAAGCGAGGAGTTATAGCATTAACCTATATCTTCGGTATTGGTAAAAGTAGAGCTAAAGAAATTTTAGATACTGCCAAAGTTGATGAGAGTATAAAGGTTTCTGACTGGGATGATGATCAAATAGGTCGAATCCGTGAGGCTGTAGGTGCCTACACTATCGAAGGTGAATTGAGATCTGAAGTACAGTTAAATATTAAGCGTCTAATGGATATTGGATGCTACAGAGGTATACGTCACAGGGCGGGATTACCTTTAAGAGGTCAACGTACAAAGAACAACTCTAGAACACGTAAAGGAAGAAGAAAAACAGTTGCTAACAAGAAGAAGGCAACCAAGTAATAATTTATAATAAAGACATTAGTCATTAGTAATTAGACGTTAGATGAATCTGTTTGAAATAGCAATGTTTAGGATTCTAACAACTAAAAACTAACAACTAAAAACTAAAAAGTATGGCAAAGTCAACTTCAAAAAAACGTAAAGTAATTGTAGAGTCTGTAGGAGAGGCTCACGTTACCGCTTCTTTTAATAACATTATAATTTCGTTGACCAATAAAAAAGGTGACGTCATTTCTTGGTCCTCTGCCGGTAAAATGGGGTTTAGAGGTTCAAAAAAGAATACACCTTACGCTGCACAGCTTGCAGCAGAAGATGCAGCGAAAGTAGCAATAGAAGCAGGACTAAAAAAAGTAAAGGTTTATGTAAAGGGGCCTGGTAATGGTAGGGAGTCTGCAATTCGTTCTATCCATAATTCTGGTATCGAAGTTTCTGAAATTATTGATGTAACTCCTATGCCTCACAACGGATGCCGTCCTCCTAAAAGAAGAAGAGTTTAATATAATATATTCCCGAATTTCGTTTCGGGATTTTTCTATATATAAATAAGTAATCGAAAAGAGGAACAATGATTATCGAAGGAAAGAGACCTTAATTCATAATCACCTCGATAACTAAATTATTAATAATGGCAAGATATACTGGTCCAAAAACTAAAATCGCTCGTAAATTTGGAGAAGCGATATTCGGGGATGATAAGTCTTTCGAAAGAAGAAATTACCCTCCGGGGCAACACGGAAACAACAGAAGAAGAGGTAAAAAAAGTGAATATGCTATCCAGTTGATGGAAAAGCAAAAAGCGAAGTATACTTACGGAGTGTTAGAACGTCAGTTCAGAAATATGTTTGAAAAAGCAACACGTGCACAGGGAATTACCGGTGAGGTGTTACTTCAACTGTGTGAATCTCGTTTAGACAATGTAGTGTTTAGAATGGGATTAGCAAATTCTAGAAGAGGAGCAAGACAATTGGTTTCGCATAGACATATTACTGTAAACGGAAAGCAAGTGAATATTCCGTCTTATCAATTAAAAGCTGGTGATGTTGTGGGAGTGCGAGAAAAATCAAAATCTTTAGAGGTTATTCAAAATGCACTTGCTAACAATAGTAAAGTGTACGAATGGATTACATTTAACAATGACACCAAGCAAGGTACTTTTGTATCTGTTCCGGCCAGAATCCAAATACCAGAAAATATTAATGAACAATTCATCGTCGAATTATATTCTAAATAATAACGCTAAAGAAGAAACAATAACATGGCAATATTAAATTTTCAGAAGCCCGATAAAGTTATCATGATCGACTCCACCGAGTTCGATGGTAAATTTGAATTTAGACCATTAGAGCCCGGATATGGATTAACAGTTGGTAATGCTTTGCGAAGAGTTTTGCTATCTTCTTTAGAGGGATTCGCTATAACTTCTCTTAGAATAGAAGGCGTGGATCACGAATTCTCAACGATTTCTGGAGTAGTAGAAGATGTAACAGAAATTATCTTGAATCTTAAACAGGTACGTTTTAAACGTCAGATTGAAGACATCGACAATGAATCTGTTACTATCTCTATTTCTGGACAGGAACAATTAGTAGCTGGTGATTTTCAGAAATTTATTTCCGGATTCCAAGTACTAAATCCTGATTTGGTGATCTGTAATATGGATAAGAAAGTAGCACTTAACCTAGAAATAACTATCGAGAAGGGTAGAGGTTATGTTCCTGCAGAAGAAAATAAGAAAGCAAACGCTCCCATCGGCACAATTTTTACTGATTCCATATATACTCCTATTAAAAACGTAAAGTACAGTATCGAGAATTATCGTGTAGAGCAAAAAACCGATTACGAAAAACTAGTTTTCGAAATCGTAACCGATGGATCTATCCATCCTAAAGATGCACTTACCGAGGCAGCAAAAATTTTGATTCATCATTTCATGCTGTTCTCTGATGAGCGTATTACCTTAGAAGCTGATGAGATCGCACAAACAGAAACTTATGATGAAGAATCACTTCATATGAGACAGTTATTAAAAACGAAACTCATTGATATGGATCTTTCAGTTCGTGCATTAAACTGTTTAAAGGCGGCAGAAGTCGATACGCTTGGAGACTTGGTATCGTACAATAAAAATGACTTAATGAAGTTCCGAAATTTTGGTAAAAAGTCTTTAACCGAGCTTGAAGAATTGGTTAACGTGAAGGGTCTTAACTTCGGAATGGATTTATCAAAATATAAACTGGATAAAGATTAATTCATCATATTTTGCTCTCTGCACGAGGTAGATCGAGCAAGATGATGATCAAAACAAAATGTCATGAGACACGGAAAAAAAGTAAATCATTTAGGGAGAAAAACAGCACATCGCAAGGCAATGCTTGCCAACATGGCTTGTTCCTTAATTGAGCACAAACGAATCAACACTACCGTAGCCAAAGCAAAGGCACTTAAACAATTTGTAGAACCTTTGGTGACCAAATCTAAAGAGGACTCTACACATAATCGACGTATCGTATTTAGTAAGTTGCGTAACAAATACGCAGTTACCAAATTGTTTAGAGATGTTGCGACAAAAGTAGGTGACCGACCAGGGGGATATACCCGAATTATTAAGTTAGGAAATCGACTTGGTGATAATGCCGACATGGCAATGATCGAATTGGTAGATTACAACTCGCTTTACAATGCCGGTAAACCTGCCAAAAAGAAAGCCAGAAGAAGAGGAGGCAAAGGAAAAAAGGCGGCGACAGCACCAACGGTTCCAGCACCAGAAACTTCAACATCAGAAGAAGAATAAATGAAAAGTGTGAATAACACATAATAACAAAAGGATAAACGTTTAGCGTTTATCCTTTTTTTTTAAATAATTTTGAAAAGTTAATCTCGATAAAGAGGTGTGATTGTCAACAAGGATAAAATAAAAAAATGATGAAATATCAATCCCGAAAGAAAGCAATTGTCTTATTAGCAGATGGAACAATCTTTCATGGAAAAGCGGTGGGTAAAGCAGGTAGTGCCTTTGGTGAAGTATGTTTTAATACTGGGATGACCGGTTATCAAGAAATTTTTACAGATCCCTCGTACTATGGCCAGTTAATGGTGGCGACAAATGCGCATATAGGTAATTATGGTGCAAATGACGACGAGATAGAATCTGATGCTATTAAAATTGCCGGTCTTATCGTTAAAAATTTTAGCTACGAATATTCTAGAGATCGCGCAGATAGCTCGTTACAAGAATTCCTTGAGAAAAACAATTTATTGGCTATTTCAGATGTAGATACACGTGCACTAGTAAGCTATATAAGAGACAACGGCGCTATGAATGCAGTCATTTCTACCGAGATAGATACTATAGATCAATTAAAGGAACAACTAGCAGCAGTTCCCAACATGAATGGATTAGAACTAGCTTCAAAAGTCTCGACAGCTAAACCTTATTTCTACGGGGATCCTAATGCCACGTATAAAATTTCTGCATTAGATATTGGTATAAAGAAAAATATATTGCGCAACCTGGCTAGTAGAGATGCATACATTCAAGTTTTTCCTTATAACGCTTCCTTCAAAGAAATGAATGAATGGCAACCCGATGGTTATTTTTTATCCAACGGACCAGGAGATCCAGAACCTTTAACTGAGGCCATACAATGTGCCAAAGAAATATTAGAAAGAGATTTGCCGCTCTTTGGTATATGCTTAGGTCATCAGGTAATAGCTCTGGCTAATGGAATTAGCACGTATAAAATGCACCATGGACATCGAGGGATAAACCATCCGGTAAAAAATTTACGTACGGGGAAAGGTGAAATTACATCTCAAAATCATGGTTTTGCTATTAACAAAGAAGAAACAGAAAATCACAATGATGTAGAAATTACACATATACATCTTAATGATCATACTGTGGCGGGCATTAGATTGAAAAGTAAAAACTGTTTCTCTGTTCAATATCATCCAGAAGCCAGTCCGGGGCCTAACGATTCTTCATACCTTTTTGATGATTTTATAGCGCAAATTAAAAAGAGTAAAGTTACGGTGTCGTAGTATTATTTTGAAAGCATATTGATGTATGAATTCGTATAGATATCTATAACGTTATAGTTGATAACTTAACTAAAATATTGAGAGTTCTGCAATAAATAAGGGCTTTTTTAAAGGGGTTAAGATTTTACGGTTTTGTATCTTGCGAAGAAGAAAATATATCCAACAAAATAAACAAAGAAATGAGTGTCATTATTAATATTCATGCCAGACAAATATTAGATTCACGAGGTAATCCTACTGTAGAGGTTGATGTAATTACTGAAAATGGGGTTTTAGGACGTGCAGCGGTACCTTCAGGAGCTTCGACAGGAGAGCACGAGGCTGTAGAGCTTAGAGATGGGGGTGAAAAATATATGGGAAAAGGCGTTAATAAAGCCGTTGAAAATGTAAATTCAATAATAGCCGAAAAACTCTTAGGGTATTCGGTATTTGATCAAAATTTACTAGATCAAACCATGATTGATCTCGATGGAACTCCTAACAAATCAAAACTTGGTGCTAATGCTATTTTAGGAGTCTCTTTGGCAGTGGCAAAAGCTGCCGCAAATGAACTTAATATGCCTTTGTATCGATATGTAGGAGGGGTAAGTGCTCATACACTTCCTGTCCCTATGATGAATATTATTAACGGAGGTTCTCATAGTGATGCACCTATAGCTTTTCAAGAATTTATGGTAATGCCTGTAAAAGCCAAAAACTTTACTGAGGCAATGCAAATGGGAACTGAAATTTTTCATCATCTCAAGAAAGTGCTTCACGATAGAGGATTAAGTACAGCCGTAGGTGATGAGGGTGGTTTTGCGCCTACCTTAGACGGAACCGAAGATGCTCTGGATAGCATAAAATTGGCTGTTGAAAATGCGGGCTATTCCTTTGGTGATGAAGTAATGATAGCTTTAGATTGTGCAGCAGCAGAATTTTTTGTAAACGGCGCTTATGATTACACCAAATTTGAAGGAGATAAAGGTGTCGTGCGAACCAGCGAAGAACAAGCCGATTATCTTGCCGAGTTAGCATCAAAATATCCAATTATTTCTATCGAGGATGGTATGGATGAAAACGACTGGGAAGGATGGAAATATCTAACCGATAAAATAGGAGATAACGTACAATTAGTAGGAGATGATTTATTCGTAACCAATGTTGAAAGACTTTCAAGAGGAATAGAGAATAGTATCGCCAATTCCATTTTGATCAAAGTGAATCAAATAGGTACCTTAACGGAAACGATTGCAGCCGTAACCATGGCACACAACGCAGGATATACCTCCGTAATGTCTCATAGATCTGGAGAGACCGAAGATAATACTATTGCTGACCTGGCAGTAGCATTAAATACCGGACAAATTAAAACAGGATCTGCTTCACGTAGTGATAGAATGGCAAAATACAACCAACTATTACGGATTGAAGAAGAGCTGGGAAGTGTAGCGTATTATCCCAAAAACAAGGCTTTTAAGATCAAATAGTATGATATAATTTCATAGAAAATAGGTTGTCAATTTGACAACCTATTTTTTTTATATCAGTTTTTGGAATTCCTATAATGAACGGGAAAATGATATAATGATTAATACTATTTTAACACTATATTTCGTATTTTAGCAACCCTTAATATAATAGCAAAATTCTAAATATTCATATGACAAAAATAGCTACGTTAGAGATTGACGGTAATAAATATGAGTTCCCAATTATAAAAGGAACTGAAGACGAATTAGGAATCGATATTAAAACGCTAAGAGCAGATACCGGTGGAGTTACCACTATTGATCCCGGTTATAAAAACACAGGAAGCTGCGAGAGTGCGATCACTTTTTTAGATGGAGAAAAAGGAATTCTAAGATACCGTGGATATTCAATTGAAGAACTAGCAGAAAAAGCAGATTTTTTGGAAGTATGCTATTTATTAATATTTGGTGAGCTTCCTACTTCAGAACAGTTAGAGAAATTTGATAAAGACATCAAAGAAGAATCTCAGGTAGATGAAGACATGAAGAAAATCCTCGATGGTTTTCCCAAAAGTGCTCACCCTATGGGCGTATTATCATCGCTAACCAGTGCCTTAATTGCCTTTAACCCCGGATCGGTAGATGTAGATTCTGAAGAAGCTATGTATGATGCGATTGTAAAAATTTTAGCAAAATTTCCTGTGCTGGCTGCCTGGACTATGAGAAAAAAGAAAAGTCTACCTTTAGATTATGGAGACAATTCTTTAGGCTATGTAGAAAATCTACATAAAATGATGTTTTCTAAGCCTAATCAATCCTACGAAGCCAATAAAATCGTAAATGATGCCTTAGACAAATTATTAATTCTTCATGCAGATCACGAGCAAAATTGTTCGACTTCTACGGTAAGAATAGTGGGTTCTTCGCATGCTGGATTATTCGCGTCATTATCTGCGGGTATTTCTGCCCTTTGGGGACCGTTACATGGGGGTGCTAATCAGGCAGTGATTGAAATGCTAGAAGCTATACGAGAAGATGGTGGAGATACTGCAAAATATATAGCCAAAGCAAAGGATAAAAACGATCCATTTCGCCTTATGGGCTTTGGACATAGAGTATATAAAAACTTTGATCCCAGAGCAAAGATTATTAAAAAATCCGCAGAAGAAGTTCTAAGCGACCTTGGTATAGAAGATCCTGTTCTTGATATCGCAAAGGGATTGGCAGAGGTAGCATTAAAAGATGATTATTTTGTACAGAGAAAATTATATCCTAACGTAGATTTTTACTCAGGTATCATTTATAGAGCTTTAGGTATCCCTACAGATATGTTTACAGTAATGTTTGCACTAGGAAGGTTACCAGGTTGGATCGCACAATGGAGAGAAATGCGTTTGCGTAAAGAACCTATTGGAAGACCCAGACAAATTTATATAGGAGAAAATCATAGAAAATTTACAGCGATCACTAATCGCTAACTTATAATATCTCTAATATATCAAAGCGTTGATCACTTCAACGCTTTTTAAGTTTTTAAGGGTTAACCTATAAACTGATTTCAGTAAGGGATTTAGAGAGGTGTTATAGGCACCGCCAAAGGGTACAATGCCTCAGGATGGTTTGATTTCTGATTTTCAGAATATTGCGAAAGGTATTAATGGTAGCGCAGTCGACAATTTTTCGTCTTCGAGGGTAGGCTTCAATTTTGATCAATCAGATAGTGGGCTTTTGCATTTTCATCGTACAGGTAACTAGCTACCGACCTTTATGCTTTATACTATTCATAGTATTCACTATTGATTTAGCTTGAGATTATTCTAACTATTCAATCTTTATTCTATTTTTGTCAAATAATACAAAATGACAGATTTTAAATAAAAAAATCTAATGCGCTAAAATAGTATCTACATTTAAATATAAATTTTGTTGAATTTAAATATACAGAACGAAACATCCAGGCTTAGAGCTGTAGTTTTAGGAATAGCCACAAGTAACGGACCCATACCAAAAATAGAGGACGCCTACGATCCAAAGTCTATAGCACATATAAAAGCGGGTACTTATCCCAAAGAAAAGGATATGATCAGCGAAATGAAGGCTGTTGCCAACGTTTTTGAAAAGTACGATGTAAAGGTATACCGCCCTAAAGTTATCGAAAATTATAATCAGATTTTTGCTAGAGATATAGCTTTGGTGATTGATGATACCTTCGTTAAGTCAAATATTCTTCCGCATCGCGAAAAAGAAATCAAAGCAATACAACATGTAATCGATGAAATATCTCCTGAAAAAGTACGTAAAGCACCTTCTGAAGATATCCATTTTGAAGGGGGTGATATTATGATTCATAATGATCATGTTTTTATAGGGACTTACAAGGGAGAGGATTATCCCGATTGTATTGTAGCTCGCACAAATATGAAAGGAGTAGCATACATACAGTCTCTTTTTCCTAACAAAACGGTAAAAGAATTTGATCTTAATAAATCAATGAAAGATCCGAAAGAAAACGCACTGCATTTGGATTGCTGTTTTCAGCCTGTAGGTAAAAATAAAGCGATTATTCATAAAGAAGGTTTTAGAGAGCTATCAGATTATGAATACTTGATAAATTTCTTCGGAAAAGAGAATGTATTTCATATTAATAAAGACGAGATGTATCATATGAATTCTAATATATTTTCAATTGCAGAAGATATAGTAATTTCTGAAAAAAATTTTACAAGGCTTAATACGTGGCTTCGAAGTTTAAATATTGTGGTCGAAGAAGTACCCTATGCTGAAATTGCTAAACAAGAAGGCTTGTTGAGGTGTTCCACAATGCCGTTAATTAGAGATTAATTATTGTAAATCAATATGAAACAAGTTACCGATACCATACTGATGATTCGCCCAGTACGCTTCAGGATGAATGAAGAGACAGCAGTGAATAATTATTATCAAGAGAATGTAAAAATAATCGACGCTAACACCAAGGCACAACAAGAATTTGATGATTTTGTGTCGGCGCTTAGAAATATCGGGGTGCACGTGATTGTTATCGATGATGATCCAGATAACAATACTCCCGATTCTATTTTCCCTAACAATTGGATTTCTTTTCATGAAAACGGAGATGTTGGACTATACCCCATGTTTGCCGAAAATAGAAGAAGAGAACGTAGACCAAAAGTGTTAGATACTGTAGAATCATCGGGTTTTAAGATTAAGAATATTATCGATTACACCAAAGCTGAAGAGGAGGAAATCTTTTTAGAAGGTACCGGCAGCTTGGTTCTGGATAGAGTGAATAGAAAAGCATATTGTGCACTCTCACCAAGGGCTGATGAGGATTTGTTATTAGAATTTTGTGAAGATTTTGAATATACTCCCGTAATATTTACAGCATATCAAACTGTTGAAAAAAAACGATTACCCATCTATCATACTAATGTAATGATGGGTGTGGCCAATACCTTTGCTATAGTATGTCTAGATTGCGTAGACGACCGAAAGGAAAGAAAAAATTTGGTCACTCATTTAAGAAAAGATCATAAAGAGATTATTCAAATTACAGAGGATCAAGTTACTAGTTTTGCGGGTAACGTATTGCAGGTTGTAGGTTCGGGGGATAAACAGTATCTTGTAATGTCGTCTGCGGCTTATCACAGTCTTACTACACATCAAATTAAAGCGATTAAAAAGCACTGTGACATTTTACATAGCAACCTTAATACTATAGAAACCTTGGGTGGAGGAAGCGCGCGATGTATGATGGCTGAGGTATTTTTGCCTAATAAATGATAGTACTATGCTTTCAAAAAAAACAAAATATGGATTAAAAGCACTTACATACATTGCTAGAAGAAAATGTAGTCATCCGGTGCAAATTTCTGAAATTGCAGAGCAGGAAAATATTTCTCAAAAGTTTTTAGAAAGCATTTTACTTACCTTAAGAAAAAACGGTTTTTTAGGCTCCAAAAAAGGTAAGGGAGGTGGGTATTATTTAATCAAAGAACCTAAAGAAATTTTTATGGCTGCAATAATTAGAGTTCTAGAAGGCCCTATTGCCATGCTGCCTTGCGTAAGTCTTAATTTTTACGAAAAATGTGATGATTGTCCAGATGAAGATACTTGCGCTGTGCATAGCTTAATGATCGAAGTAAGAGATAATACGTTAAAAGTGTTAGAAAATAAAACGTTGGCTGATTTTACAAACTAGATGTTTCGGTTATTCTTTTATATTTATACGGACCCTTGATTTTTCCCCAGACCTGCTTGCCTTTTTCGTCATACCCTTTAGTCCATATAGATATCTTATCCTTACTAAGTACCAAGGAGCTAGTGAGATAGTGCACTCCTTCCAAGCGACTCATACATACTCCTTTTTTTATTTTTCCAGAATAAATAGTAGATGTTTTCTTTGAGAAATACATATCGCAACCGTCTCTTTTATTTAATTCTTTAAAAGGTATCGCATCAAAGGTGGTTACATCTTCCCAGTCGTATTGGTAGTTTTTCTTTTTGGGTATCGTGTAACTAGTACTCGAGAATTTAGTAGAATCAATGGTGTTATAGTTTACTATACGCTCACTGTAGATATAGTTTTGCTCAATGTCAGAAATTTTGGAATAGATCCAAATTCCGGGTCTTTCTTCCCAAATCTGAACGTTGATCAAGCTCAAATGGGCAAAACTCGGATCGTCCTTTGCTTGCTCTGCATTAGAAAAATTACCAATAAGTAATGAAACGAGATTATTCAATTCTACATCCTTTGCTTTTTCAGTAGTACAACCTGAAAATAATACAAATAAGATGAGAAACAATAAAAGTCGGTTCATTCGGTTTTTTCTTAAATATAAAAAAAAATACGGACAATAATGTTATTTGTCGATGAATTTTGCATTTTATCTTGTAAAAAATCATTTCAGAGCTGCAATTTTTCGAATCATTCCGCCAAAAATAAAATAGTGAAACGGTACCATCACGTACCAGTAGAGTCTCCCCCAGATTCCTCTAGGTCGAAACGTAGCCGTTTGGTGCAGCACATTATGATCATCGATATCAAACTCGAGCCAGGCTTCTCCGGGAACCTTCATTTCAGCAAATAACAATAATCGCTTATTTTTCTTATCGGCAACTAACACTCTCCAAAAATCCAGCGCATCTCCAGAATAGATGGCGTTAGGATTGGTTCTACCACGTCTTAGCCCAACTCCGCCAAAAGCCTTATCAAAATACCCCCGAATTTTCCATAGCCAATTTCCGTAATACCATCCTGTTTCACCTCCAATTTTCCATATGCGTTCTAGCGCTTGCTTAGCATCATTCAATTTGATTGTTTTGTGATCTATAAAACATCCGTTTTTTGGTACGGTAATATATTTTTGCAGGTTTATTTTAAACCGACCACTAATCATAGAATCCTTCCAGCTCGATACGACTTGATTTTGTTCTATTTTTATAAAAGCGAGTTCTAGTGCTTTTCTATAATTCATAGGAGTTATATCTAGCAGTTCTTGTAGGCGGTTATCATTAGCAATCACCGGTATAGTCATACTGTCTACAAGATTAAGTGCCAATTTGTAAGATGTAGAGGTTACAAAATATAACCAGTACGAGGATAGTTTAGGTGTCATGATAGGGAGTGTCGCTATATACAATCGAATACCACGAGCTTTTGCATATTGCAGTAGCATCTGTTTGTAAGTCATGACATCAGGACCGCTTATGTCATAAGATTGATTGTAACAATTTGAATTTCCTAATACCCCGGTCATAAAATTGAGAACATCCCTTATCGCTATAGGTTGTGTTTTGGTATTGACCCATTTGGGAGTGATCATAACAGGTAATTTTTCGCATAAATCCCGAATAATTTCAAAAGAAGAACTCCCAGAACCTACAATGATACCCGAGCGCAATACGGTAAGATGATAACTACCTTTATATAGCGTTTCTTCTACATTTTTTCTGGACCATAAATGTTTAGATAGGTTTTTTTCATTAACAATACCACTCAGATAAATTACTTGTTTTATGCGAGTGTGACTAACATAGGTGTTAAAGTGCTGAGCAGAAATTTCTTCTTTTTTATCAAAATCAGTGGTAGAAGAGCTCATCGAATGAATTAAATAGTAAGCCGCATCAATATCGTATGGAATTTTAGAAATATTAGGTTCATGCAAGAAATCGATCTCTATGATGGAAACCTTTTCTCTGGTTTCCTGATCAATCGAAAGTCTATTTTGATCCCGTACACAGCAGATAACATCATGACCATCCTCTAGCAAAAGAGGTAAGAGGCGCATACCAATATACCCATTGGTTCCCGTAATAAGAATTCGCATTTTTGTGTATAAGTTACGAAGAAATTTACAGGAAACGAGTCTTCCTAAATTTTAAAAAAATTCTTCACCAAAGGGAATATTTAAACCCGGATTATGCATTATGAAATCTATTACGGCTTAAAATACCTTCAAAAAAACGCTGCGCTGTATTTTTCAATATCACTGTAGCCCTTAGACTCCGCTCAGGGAAGACCGCTATGCTAAGATCGAGAAAACACTCTTCCAACGCTACGTCTCGCCCAAAGCAATGCTTTGTCGTGGTATTTCAACCCTCATTACGAAATTCTGATACATAATCCGGGTTAAAATTTTTATTATGAGAACGTAGTGGTTACCTGTGTTTTTTATAATTAATTTGTTGTTCGGTAATTACTATAATTAGGACGTATGAAATAAACCAATCTTTGTATAGCTCCTTTAATCCTTTATCGCAACTCTACAAATTCTCATAATGCAGCAGTTAGTGTTTTTATAGGTAGCGCTAAGCCCATTATATAGTTGTAACTTTTCTTTGATTCAAAAATAAAATAACTCCTATTAAACCGGATTAAAATTAAACTTCATGTACCATCATAGTATTGAAATTAGTATTTTTGATACCGGGTAAGAATGACCATCGGCTCCAAGTACCGGTTAAGAGGTTCATACCGGGGCATTAGGAGAAGGAAAACGTAAGAAACCTATAAATCCCGTTATCGGGAGTGCCGTCCTCTTTTATGGCGTTCTTACCCTTTTTTTACTTCATGTAAGCCACCTCAACAATAGGTCAAAGGTTCTAAGTTGTCTAAAACTATTAGATAGAGTGATTGTTTTTGTAGTAGTATACACAAATGATACTTCGTCACATAAGAACTCCTTTTGACTTTTTCTAATTTCTAAATACTAGTTAAAATTAAAAAGTCAAGAGTAGTTCATAGTGTAGACTAGAATTTCTGTTATCTTTGTCGCTTGTTTGAGTATAAGTTGATCTCTTTTAACTCGATGACTGCATAATCCGGGTTAAAATTATAACCGTTCTTAATTGTCTAAAGTACCCGCGCTATGGCGGGATCTTTTTTAAATACATTTTATAATAAAATGAGTTTACAACAAACCATTTCAGAGAAAGTAAAAATAGCCGTTCAAACTTTGTATGACAACGTTTTAGAAACTGTCGAATTACAGGCAACTAGAAAAGAGTTTGAAGGTGATATCACTGTTGTTATATTTCCTATGTTGAGGGTCGTTAAAGGTAATCCGGTTCAAATAGGTGAAGCCATAGGTAACTATTTGGTCGATCATGTAGAAGAAGTTGAGCGTTTTAATGTAGTTAAAGGCTTTTTAAACCTTGTAATTGCCGATAGTTATTACCTTAATTTCTTTAATGAAATTAAAAATTATCAACGTTTCGGTTTTGTAGATACTCCGAAAGATGATCAGGCGGTTATGGTAGAATATGCTTCTCCAAATACCAATAAACCTTTGCATCTGGGACACATCAGAAATATTTTATTAGGGTTTTCGGTAGCTGAAATTAGTAAAGCTAGTGGCAAAAAAGTGTATAAAACTCAAATCATTAATGATAGAGGAATTCATATTTGTAAGTCGATGGTTGCCTGGAAAAAATTTGGGGAAGAAGCAACTCCAGAGTCAACCGGTTTAAAGGGTGATAAATTAGTAGGAAACTACTATGTTAAATTTGATCAGGTCTATAAAGAACAAATTGTAGCGTTAGTTGCCGATGGTATGTCTGAGGAAGCTGCAAAAAAACAAGCCCCTATTCTTATTGAAGCACAAGAAATGCTTCGTAAATGGGAAGCTGGGGATCAAAACGTCGTAGCACTCTGGAAACAAATGAATGGTTGGGTATATGATGGTTTTGAGCAAACGTATACCGCTCTTGGGGTCGATTTTGATAGCTATTACTACGAAAGCAATACCTATTTATTAGGTAAAGATAATATTGAAGAAGGACTGTCTGACGGGGTGTTTTTTAAGAAACCAGATGGTTCTGTATGGTGTGATTTAACCGATGATGGACTAGATGAAAAGCTGGTATTGCGAAGTGATGGTACTGCAGTGTATATGACACAAGATATAGGTACCGCTATCCAACGAGTGAAGGATCATCCAGATGTCGGCGGAATGATTTATACCGTTGGTAACGAACAGGATTATCATTTTAAAGTGTTGTTTTTAATACTACAGAAATTAGGATATTCATGGGCAAAAAATCTACACCATTTAAGTTATGGAATGGTAGACTTGCCTAGCGGAAAGATGAAAAGTAGAGAAGGAACGGTTGTTGACGCAGATGATCTTATTGACGAAATGACCAAAACTGCTAAAGAAATATCTCAAGAGCTAGGAAAACTAGAAGGATATACCGAAAGTGAAAAAACAGCGGTGTTCAACAAAATAGGTCTGGGAGCATTAAAATATTACATATTAAAAGTTGACCCTAAAAAGAGAATACTATTTAATCCAGAAGAGTCAGTAGATTTCCAAGGTAATACGGGGCCGTTTATACAATATACCTATGCAAGAATTCAAGCCATCTTGCGCAAGGCAAATTTTGATCGAAGTACGGCGATTAAAAATATCAAGTTACATCAAAAGGAAAGAGAATTGATAAAGCATTTAGAAGTATTTCCTGATGCCATTCAAAGTGCAGCAAGTGAATTAAGTCCGGCGATCATTGCAAATTACACGTATGATCTGGTCAAAAATTACAATTCGTTTTTTCAAAATGTTTCTATTTTTGGAGCAGATTCTGAAGAAGAAAAGCAGTTTAGAGTACAGCTTTCGGGTTTTGTGGGTAATGTAATTAAATTAGCTTTTGGTTTATTAGGGATTGAAGTTCCCGAGCGTATGTAATTCCTTATATCAAAAGAATTCCTTCAGACACTTCATCTCTGTTGATGTGCACAGATGCGAATACCAGATTTACCATAAAATAACACAAATCTTCTTGTTCGTCGATGTGCTAAGCGAGACGGTCTTGATTCTTACATCGAATTCATAGTAAAAAAGTGTTGAACATCGATAATTCTTTCCTTTGAACTAAAATAAATAAGAAAAAACAAAGGATAATTTGTAATATACCGTGTAGTTTTTTTATTTTAAAGAATGCATTACAAAATTACCAAGGCAACCGATACTGATTTACCCCTCATGCAGCGTTTGTTTTATCAAACAGTAACGATGTATGGCGCTGTGTTGTTTACCAAAGCAGAGGTTAAAATATACTCGCGCTTGGCGACGAATAAAATCTATTGGCAAAAAAAATTTAAAAAAGATCATGTCTATAATGCTAAGCTTAATGGCGAGATCGTAGGATCTTTTTCTATGGACACTAACGGAACGATCGAATATTTCTTCGTACATATGAATTATCATGGCAAAGGCATTGCAAAAGAATTGTATAGTGTATTAGAAGAAGTGGCAAAAACATCCCAAATCGAGGTATTAACTACCCAGATACATATAGCCACCAAAGATTTTTTTAAAAATAACGGATTCAAAATTATAAAGAATGCAGTAAAAGTAGTTGGGGGTGAAGAAGCCATTAGCTTTACGGGGAGTAAAAGGCTTTAAAAATTTACCCTAAACACTACGTTAGGAGTAAAACCTAAGCCAAATTGGCGAACCTCTTCGACCGTATTTGCATCTGTAATTCTATAGTAGTTGTTTACTGTATTCTGGCGGCTTACTATATTCCATATAGAGGCACCTACCATTCCCCTAATTTGGGAAGAAAATTTAAAATCGTACGTAGCAGATGCATCCCATCTAAAATAATCGGTCAACGTTTCGCTATTGGGATGTTGATAATTGATAGTCCCGTTAGTATTGATTTCATTATCTGGAACTGGTCTTGTTGTTGGTTTCCCACTATGCCAATTGATACCACTAGAAAACTTTACATTATTAAAAGAATACGATAATGCAAAATTAATGTTATGACGAATATCTATGGTGTTCGGAAAATCTCTTTCACTTAAAGTGGCAAATGTATAAGAATTGGTAGCATAGGAATAACTAAGCCATGTTCCTAACTTATTAAATCGCTTATTAATCAAAAAATCAATACCTCTTACTGTATAACTTCCGTGATCTTGCTCAAATTCCAATTGATTTTGAAAACCCTGACTTTGAGTGATAATACCATCAACATGTTTTAGGTAGAGATCAGTACTAATCAACCAATTGTTGTAATTATAAGTTATCCCAAAAGATACTTGTTGACTTTTTAAAATAGGAATATTGTCGTTGTTGGCCAGTACCCATTTTCTGTTTTCGATACCCAAAAAGTCATTTTGAGATTCTATGATTTGCGATGTCACCTGGCTTTTCAGTTCTCCCAAAACTTCAACTGTAAAAAGGTTATTTAATTTGTGATTGATACTAATTCGGGGTTCAACCAAAAATGTATCGAATTTATCAAAATGATTCAGCCTTAATCCGGCAGTAAGGTGAGTATTACTGTTTATTGATTTGAACTCTATTTCTGAAAAAAAGCTATGTGTACGAAGGACTTCCTTAATAAAATCTCTAAATGTGGGATTAGTAACATCTCGTAGATTAGAAATTCCAGTTTCGGTGAATTGATACCCGTTTTTTAGATTAAAATGAGCGTTTAGCTGAAGTAGCGTATTTATTTTAAAACCGCTTTCGAGCACCTCATTTTCCTGGACTAAACGTTGATTATTAATAACGTCAGAATTGGTAGCCTGCAGATCATAATTTGTTCCATATAGCAGCACTTCACTTCTAAATACAGTACTCCAGTTTTTTTGATACGATAAACTTGCGGCACTATTGTTTTGTTTAATGCTGCTCTCTCGCGATATATTTATTTGATCAATTACCGCATTTTCTTTAAACACGAGGTCATTACGCATTAGAATAGCATTAACTTTTATAAGGTCATTAGGACTTACTTGGTATAACCATCGTAAACTTGTATCGTAAAAGGTAAAGGCCTGATCGGTATTAGATATAGATTCTGCAGTATTGGTCACTTCAGAATCCTGAAAAGCTGTATCAAAATATTGATCATATGTAGGTGTTTCTACTACATCGCTAATTGATCTTCTTGCAGATACCTGGAGTGAAGATTTTTTTCCTAAAGGCGTATCTACATACATATCGGCACTAATCATAGTAACCCCTATACTTGCATCCAGTTTTTTATTGATGTCATTCGAAGTATTCATCGCAATTACGCTCGATACTCCGTCTCCATAACTTGCGCTGGATCCATTTCTAATGAGTTGCACATTTTTTGTGAGATAGGGATTAAAAGCAGAAATGAGTCCAAAAAAATGCCCAGACTGGTACATTTTTATACCATCCCATAAAATGAGGTTTTGATCATTGGTACCTCCTCGCACATTGATATCAGAAACGGTTTCATTTACACTTATAACTCCGGGTAATGCCTGAATCGTTTGAAGTAGATCAGGCTCGAGCAATCCCGGTAGAATACCAAAATCGGTATAATCAATACTAATAGATCCATCTGATTTTTTGTTGATTCCTTTAATCAGAAAGTTATTAAGTACGACTTCACTCAAATATTGCACTTCTGGGGTTAAAAAAATTACTTTACAGTTTACGTCAGTAAAATCCTCGACAGGTATTTTTAAGCTTTTGTATCCTATAAAATTAATATGTAACCAATCTTTTTGATCTTCAACAGTAATCCTGAACTCTCCTTCTTTATTACTTGTAGTGGTTTTGTTTTTTAATTGAATAGAAGCGTTTGGTAATACAGCGCTATTTGAAAGGGACATTAAGATTCCACATATTTCCTTTTGTTCAATACTACGACTCAAAACGATACTTTTTGTGTTAAGAAAAGTGAAATCGATGGGAGTTTGACTTTCTATAAACGTTATGGTTTGTTGCAAATTAAGCGAGTTAGAGGGCCTTATTAATTGCACATCGGCTACATCTTCGTCTGCATAGGTGAAGTTACAATTAAATTTTTTCTGGAGTTGTTGCAAAATAGTAACAAGAGACAAGGTATCCTGATTGACCTGGGCATGTACTAATTGAATTTTAACAAAGAGAAATAAAAATATAATAAGGTTTGTGATTCGGATCACGGATGGTATAGGGTTACGTGGTTGTCGTTCATTTTATATTCCAAACGCATAGGAATTGTAATGGATTGCAATGCTGTTTGAATATCTGAATGTACAAAATTACCCGTAAATAGTTTATCCTGATCAATATTTTTTGTAGTTATCTTAACATTATATTGCCTTTCAAATTCTCTAAGAATATAGCGGTATGGTGTACTGTTAAAAACACTTCTGTTTTTTATCCAACTAGGTTTTGTAAAAGAAGTTGTGCTATTAGAAACTTCACCTTTCACCACTCTAAAAATGGAGCCTGCAGGTAATTCACTAGTTTTATTTTTATAAAGAACACGTACAAGACCTTCATAACAAATCACTTCGAAATAGTCCTTTCGTTGTTTTACAGCAAATTGGGTACCCAGTACTCGTACTATACCTGCTGAAGTAATGACATCAAATTTCTTCCCTTTCGCAACCTTAAAATAAGCTTCGCCGTCGAGTTCGATTTTACGATTTTCATCCCAATCTTTTTCTTTATACCGTACTGAAGAAAGAGAATTGAGTGTTACCATTGTCTGATCTGGTAGTGTTGTAGAGGCTTTCTCACTAATCAGGGTTTGTTTTGTTATTGTACTTTCATTAAAAAAGGTAAAATACATTCCAATTCCTAAGATAAATATGGCGGCAATTCTCATAATCATCCTAATTGAAGATGTTGAAAAAGATACTTTCTTATGAGGTTTCGTATATGCTTTTATCTTTTCTAATTCTTCAGGAATCGAATATGTTGGAGATTTGAATGTACGAGCGTTTTCAGAAATTTTCATAAATGAGGCATAGCCTTCCATGTGCTGAAACGCTTCAAGCTCTTCTTTGGTGAGTTCTTCATGGTCTAACCATTTATGTATAATTTCTTCTTCTTTCATCGTCAATTTTCTATATATATAACAGTTAACATTCAAAAATTCCTACCTCAAGATCTAATTTTATAATTTTTAGCTATAAATTTATCGTATTGAGATCATTTTTTAAGTGTTTCGGCTAGGATTTGTATTTTTAAATTCTATCAATTTCTTTTCGAAGTTTTTCTATGGCACCGTAAATTCTTTTTTCTACTGCTTTTCTTGAAATATTTAAAATTTCGGCAATTTCTTTATGTTTTTTTCCTTCAATTCGATTCAAAAGAAAAGCGACTCTTTGTGCTTCCGTAAGTTTTGCTAAGGCATTTTGATATTTTTGTAAATATTCTTTCTCTTCTAAAATAAATTCAGGGTTTTCATTGGTTTTGTAGGGATGCGCTATCTGCTGATATTTTAATTTTACCGTATTGTGTTTCAATTCATTTAAAGTAATATTGTTTGCTACGGTAAAGAGAAAACTTTTAGCTTTTTGTAGCGGAATTTTTTGACAGTTATCCCAAAGTTTTATAAAAGCTTCTTGTACTTTGTCTTTTGCATCTACGTGTTCTCCGTATTTGTAATAGATAAAATCGTGTAGGTTTTTTGCATGTTTTTGAAAAAGTTCTGAAAATAACTTTTCCTCACATACGTTGTCAAATAAATCTTTAGGCATATCGGGATTTTTGTTAAAATTAAAAAAAAATCAAAAGGTCAAGTAGGAATTTTATGATACATGTTGTTTTATTTACAAAAAAATAGAGGAAAAATTGTTAAGAATGAAGAATTTTCTAATCATAGTCATTACATGTTTTATGATGAGTTCATGCCAGGAAGAAGAAAGAGAACTCATCGATCCAACGATCGATACTACAATCTCTACAAATTCTACATTGGCAAAACTTATGAAAAATGTTGTGATACACGACGGATCATATGATGATATTGTCGACGGAGGGAATTGTTTTAGTATTGACTTGCCTTACATATTATTAGTAAATGGAGAGCCAAAAACGATATTACAACGTGAAGATTACAATACAATTGGCAGTACAGATCGCATCGACATACAGTTTCCGGTGATGGTAACATTTTCTGATTACCAACAAGCTACTATCAATTCTGTAAAAGAGTTAGAAGCGATAAGTAGTCAATGTGAGGTTGACGATGAGGATATAGAATGTATCGATTTTATTTATCCTATTCAGATATCTACCTTTAATACTAGATCAAATTCTTTAAGTGCTACTTTACTTAATCACGATTTTGATTTTTTTCTTTTTATGTCTTCTATTGATGAGAATACCAGCTTTAGTATAAATTATCCTATTGATTTGGTATTATATACTGGTGAGAGCATAGATACACAGCATAACAGCGGCTTGCAGGAAGCAATTTCTAAAGTTGTTTCGGCCTGTGATGAGAATGATGAATAGTACTATTTTGGTAATTCTTTTTTTTCAGAATAGAGTATTTACATTAGCTTATACGTTTTCAATCTTCCTCAAAAACTAACTTTATAAAATGTGGGATACGTTAAATGTATCATCTTATGAGTTTTCAAAAGCATAATAGTCTTGTCCCGTTTCATACATCAGCTATCCTAATCTGGAATGATAAACATGCGCGTTAATAATTAATTATAACCCGGGTTAAGAACTATCGATCTTTAACCCGCTTTATGCGTTAGAAAATCTATTACGGCTTTAAACTGCTTCAAAACCAAGCACTACGTCGTATTTTTAAGTTTCACCGTAGCCCTTCGACTCCGCTCAGGATAAACTGCTATGCTGAAACTTAGAAAACACTCTTCCAACGCTATATCTCGCCCAAAGCAATGCTTTGTCGTGGCATTTTCAACCCTCATTACGAAATTCTAATACATAAACCGGGTTTAATTACTGTTATTGATTGTCCGTTATTATACCTAAAATTTAACTGAGAAGTCATCCTGAATTCATTTCAGGATCTCATTACGTTTATTTTCAATAAATTAAGATAAGAAGCTGAAACGAGCCTGTGCTGAACTCGTTTCAGTATTCAGCTTGACACAAACCGGTTTGGTTAAATTACGGATATTCGTTTATTGTTTAACAAAAATTTGTAACTATTAAACAAAAAGTTAAAATACTGCTAAAATGGCATGCTGGGGTTCGAATTTTTTACAATCAGTTGTTTAATCATTAAACAATAAATTTAAACACCATGAAGATGAAACACATTTTTAAAACACTCTTTGTAGTCTTATTTGTTACTAGCTTTGTAGCTTGTAGTGATGATGACGACACGACCTTTCCACCAGCGACTACGACTATTGCAGAGTTTGTAGCAGGTAATCCTGATTATAGTTCTTTATTAGCCGCATTAGAGAAGGCTGAATTAGTTGCAACACTATCAGGAGAAGGTAATTTTACTGTATTTGCACCAAATAATGCAGCTTTTGACGCATTTTTAACAGCAAATAATCTTACGTTAGATGCTGCTACAAAAGAACAGCTAGAGCCTATTTTATTAAATCATGTACTGGGAGATGCGCTTACTTCTGCACAGCTAACCACCGGATATAGAGATAATCTTGCCAATTTTAGCACGTATGTAAATAATAGCGACAGTGGTGTAGTGATTAACGGTTCTGCTAATGTAACGACTCCGAATCTTAATCAAACTAACGGAATTATCCATGCCGTAGACGCTGTAATCGCGTTACCCACAGTTGCTACATTTGCAGTAGCAGATCCTAATTTTAGTCAATTGGCATTATCACTTACTACAAGAACGCCAGATGTTGATTATGCAGCTACATTAAGCGGGACTGAATCCTCGCCATTTACAGTTTTTGCACCTACCAATGATGCCTTTTTAGATTTGGCAGCTCGATTTGGGATTGCTGCAAACACAATTACAAATACTGCAGTAGGCAGCATAACTCCAGAGCAGCTAGCTATCGTATTAAATTATCATGTAATACCAGGAACTAGACTACTGGCTGCAGGCATTCCAGATTTGGTAGAGGGAGAAGCTCCTGCAACCTTACAGGGAGAGCGGTATAGTGGTATTTTTATTGAAGATAATGAAGCGGTCATAGAAGATGAAACTGGTGTAGATGCTACTATTATTGCAACTGATGTAAAAGCAACCAACGGTGTGATACATGCTATTGATAAAGTGTTATTGCCGGCTGCTGCTCTTGCCGATGATGTTTTAGATAGAAGTATAACGGCCAGAGCTGTAGCTACACCAGGATTAGATTTGCTAACAGCAGCATTGTATAGAACAGAATTAAATGATGTATTAGACCGACCTGCTGCCGATGGAAATGCATATACCGTTTTTGCACCAACCGATGATGCTTTTAGAACATTATTAGATGGTAGAGACTTAGAAGACATTCCCGTAGAAGA
Organism: Aquimarina sp. U1-2; assembly: GCF_017897595.1. Taxonomy (GTDB): domain Bacteria; phylum Bacteroidota; class Bacteroidia; order Flavobacteriales; family Flavobacteriaceae; genus Aquimarina. The sequence goes on along the minus strand of NZ_JAGKIK010000001.1, from coordinate 424,597 downwards.
TTTGACACAGATATTGTTAAATCATGTTATTGTAGATAGCGACGCAATAAGTGCAAGTATGTTTGTGACACAAGGAAGCCGATATAGAACCACATTGGCTACTTATGGAGATACTGATAATAACTTAAGTATTTTTATAAATATTGATGGAGGAGTAATATTAAATGGTGTCGCTACAGTTACAGGTCCCGATGTTGATGCGCGAAATGGTATTGTACATGTAGTAGACGAGGTGATTACCTTACCAGATGTTACTACATTTGCAACTGCAGATCCTAATTTTTCAACATTGGCTCAGCAATTAACTAATGCAGATTTGGTAACAGCTTTACAAGCCACTAACGGTACTGGTACTCCAGAAGCACCTTTTACTATTTTTGCACCGACCAATGCAGCTTTTGATAATTTATCTAGTGTGCCTACTGGTAATGAATTAAGGGCAGTTTTAACATATCATGTAATCGCTCAAAGCAATGTAAGATCCACAGATTTGGCTAGTGTTGCAGGAGAAGTTGCTACAGTAAACGGAGCCAATGTTACCATCTCTGCAGACCCAGCTACTGTACAAGGTGTAGGTAATATGACTGCAAGTGCAATTGTACAAGCTGATGTACAAGCAACGAATGGAGTTATCCATGCAATAGATCAAGTATTGTCACCAACAGCAATGCAACAACCATAAATTATTGAGGTAGTTTAGTAAAACCCTCGACAATCCGGGCTGTTTATTTTCCCGATATATTTTTATCATAAACAGCTCGGATTTTTTCTACACAAGTATCTAATTTTTCACACTAATTTTTAAAACTTTTTATTATGAAAACGCTAATCAAAAGATTAACGGTACCCTTTTTGTGCCTTTTTTTAACTAGTATGATCCTATCTTGTCAAGATGACGATCCGTCTGAAACACCACCAGAAGTGGGAGCTTCCCCAGAAGAGTCAACCATTATAAGTTTTGATGAGATCGAACGTATGACTCAAAATATAGTGGATGGGGAGTTATTAGAACCAGACAATGAAGAAGAAGCTTTTGCTACTTCAAAAAATGCAAAACGAAACATAAGCCGAGAGCGTAGAGTATATGATTTTGCAGCTACTGTAACCAATGGTGCCGGACAAGGAACCAATTTGGAAGGAAAGTTAAGACTTAACTTTACATTATATCATTCAGATTTTACTTTGGTACGAGGTAATTTAGTATTGCCAGATGGTGGCAAAGCCAGAACACGAGGTGCTATCATTAGTGACGGATTTGTGTACTTAATCATCAACATACCTGGTAGAGATTTAATCTTTGGGATAGGAAAAATAGATGATGAAGGTAATCAAGCGGGTGCCTTTACTATATTTACAGGAAACGGGATCGGATCTGGAGATTGGACTGCCGCTCTTACACAAACTATTTTCCCTAATAAAAATATAGTAGAGCTTATCGTAGAAGATGGTAGGTTTACCTCTCTAATAGGCGCACTGCAAGCTACAGAACTGGTTGATGCTTTAAGTGCCGAAGGGCCATTTACAGTATTTGCACCTACCGATGCAGCTTTTGAAGCACTAGATGAAATTCCGCCACTAGATACATTAAGAGAGATTCTATTATATCACGTAGCCCAAGGAAGATTAACTACACCAAAATTACTAGCCAGAACATTGGTAAAAACACTTCAGGGTGAAGATGTAAAAGTAACCTTAACTGAGAATAATGAAATTGTTATTAATGACACTGTTAAATTATTAGCGGCTAATATTGGCGGTTCCAATGGGGTAATTCAGGTAATAGATGCTGTTTTAATTCCACCGTCTTTTGAAGAACTTTCGAGTATTGTAGAAATTGCAATAGCAACGCCAGAGCTTTCTACTTTGGTAGGAGCCTTACAATCAGCAGAATTAGTCGACACTTTAAGCGGTGAAGGACCATTTACAGTATTCGCACCTACCAATGCAGCTTTTGAAGCCCTAGATACAATTCCTTCTGGCGATGCGCTCAAAGAAGTATTATTATATCACGTAGCCGCAGGTAAATTTACAGCACAAGACTTAATCCAAAGACAAACGGTTACTACAGTTCAAGGAGATGAAGTAACTATCGAAGTAAATAATGCTGGTAATGTTATCCTAAATGGTAACATAGAAGTTATTACCGCAGATATTGAAGCGTCAAACGGTATTGTGCATATAATCAATGGAGTGTTGCTACCACCTTCACCGCTACAATCTATCGTAGAAATTGCTGTAGCTACCCCAACATTATCAACATTGGTTGGAGCACTACAAACTGCCAATTTGGTGAATACCCTTAATGGTGACGGTCCTTTTACTGTGTTTGCACCTACCAATGCGGCTTTTGAAGCTTTAGATGCAATTCCTTCTGGCGATGCGCTCAAAGAAGTATTATTATATCACGTAGCTGCAGGTAAATTTAAGGCAGCAGATTTATTGCAAAAACAAACGGTGACCACAGTTCAGGGAGATGAGGTTACGATTCAAATGAGAAATGGTGACGTATTTTTGAATGAATCTATTCGTGTGAGCATTGCAGATATTGAGGCTTCGAATGGTATTGTACATGTTATCGACGGAGTATTATTACCGCCTTCACCTTTACAATCTATCGTAGAAATTGCTGTAAATACTCCGCAACTATCCACCTTAGTAGGAGCCTTACAAACCGCAGATTTGGTAAATACGTTAAGTGGTGACGGTCCTTTTACAGTATTTGCACCTACCAACAATGCTTTTTTAGCCTTAGATGGTATTCCGTCTGGCGAGGCTTTAAAAGAAGTATTACTATATCATGTAGCCGCAGGTAAATTTACAGCTGCAGATTTATTACAAAAACAAGAGGTAACCACTGTACAGGGAGAAGTAGTTACTATTGAAATGAATTCGAGAGGCGATGTTTTACTTAACCATGAGATCAAAGTGGATATGGCAGATTTAGAAGCATCTAATGGTATTGTACATGTGATTAAAGGAGTTTTACTACCTTCATCCTTGTAAACCAGAATATTTAATACGTGAGTTAGCCACTCAGATTTTGATTATTTCATAAAAGCGGTATTTGCCATTGTATACGACAATGTTAAATATCGCTTTTTTATTGCATCTTATATGCTATAATAATGGGTTGGGAGCCATGGAGTTAGAAATATAAAAGCAAAATTGTAAATAAAAAATATAAAAGTGGTTCAGTAGTAAGTATTGAGTATTGAGTGTGAGAACTTAAAAATTCAGTAATATAGATCTCTAGCAACCATAAAACCTTACGGCTTCATAAAAACTTAGATTCCAGCTAACTCTGCAACTTTGCAGCCTTATGGCTCAACGGCTTAGTAACCTAGATTCTTAGCAACTTAGCAACTCACAGACTCACCCACTCACAGACTCAAAAACTCACAAACTCCGCAACTCATCAATTCCATAACTTTGTAGCTTAGAAATCTGGTAATCCACGATAAATCCCTAAATTTGCATTTTGCTATAAAAACACATAGCTATTTTCAAAATAGGATATACATATGTTTGATAATTTAAGTGATAAGTTAGATAAAGCGTTACATATTTTAAAAGGTCACGGGCAAATTACTGAAATTAATGTCGCCGAAACATTAAAAGAGGTACGTAGAGCCCTGGTAGATGCCGATGTAAACTATAAAATTGCCAAAGAGTTTACGGCAACAGTAAAAGAAAAAGCACTGGGACAAGATGTTTTAAAAAGTCTTAAACCAGGGCAACTTATGGTCAAGTTGGTAAAAGATGAACTTACCGAGTTGATGGGTGGGGATGCTGCAGGAGTTAATTTATCAGGAAACCCTGCAGTAATATTAATGTCAGGACTTCAGGGGTCTGGTAAAACTACGTTTTCAGGAAAATTAGCCAACTTTCTCAAAAATAAAAAAACTAAAAGACCGCTATTAGTAGCATGTGATGTATACAGGCCTGCTGCGATTGATCAATTACATGTAGTAGGAGAGCAGATTAATGTTGAGGTGTTTAGCGATAGAGGTAATAATGATCCTGTAGCTATTGCTAAAGCAGGAGTTGCACATGCCAAAGCCAACGGTTTTAACGTAGTGCTTATCGATACCGCAGGTCGATTAGCAGTAGACGAGGCAATGATGACAGAAATCGCGAATATTCATAAAGCCATACAGCCTGATGAAACTCTGTTTGTTGTAGATGCTATGACAGGTCAGGATGCAGTAAATACAGCCAAAGCCTTTAATGATGTTTTAAATTTTGATGGTGTTATTCTTACCAAATTAGATGGTGATACCAGGGGTGGTGCCGCAATATCTATAAAATCTGTAGTCAACAAGCCGATTAAGTTTATCGGTACCGGAGAAAAAATGGAGGCTATCGATGTATTCTATCCTTCTCGTATGGCCGATCGTATTTTGGGAATGGGAGATGTGGTTTCTCTTGTAGAAAGAGCTCAGGAACAATTTGATGAAGAAGAAGCGAGAAAGTTGCAAAAGAAAATCGCTAAAAATCAATTTGGATTCGATGATTTTCTAAAGCAAATTCAGCAGATTAAGAAAATGGGTAATATGAAAGACCTTGTTGGTATGATTCCCGGAGCCGGAAAAATGATGAAAAACATGGATATCGATGACGATGCTTTCAAACATATTGAAGCCATCATCCATTCGATGACCCCGGTAGAGCGATCCAAACCCCAAATAATCAATGCCAGTAGAAAAAAACGTATTGGTAAAGGCTCAGGAACGTCGATACAACAGGTTAACCAATTGCTAAAACAGTTTGATCAAATGAGTAAAATGATGAAGATGATGCAAGGCGGTGGTGGAAAACGAATGATGCAGATGATGGGGAAAATGCGATAGTACATTGCCTCTGGGCAAGCTCACGAGGCATTCGTTGAAAACAATTTTTCAATTTCGAGGCAAGCCCGGGGGGGGGTATTATATACTTTGGTACAGCCAATACATTTAAATAATAGATAGAATATAATTAGGGGAATGGAAATACTTGATGGGAAAAAGGTCAGTAATGATATTAAGGAAGAGATCACTGCTGAGGTTCAAAAAATAAAGCAACGTGGCGAAAAAGTTCCACATCTGGCAGCTGTGTTGGTAGGTAGTGATGGTGCCAGTTTAACATATGTAGGTAGTAAGGTAAAAGCTTGCGAGCGTGTTGGTTTTGAGTCTACTTTGGTTAGAATGCCAAGTACAACCAGTGAAATTGAATTGCTAGCTAAAATCAAAGAACTCAATGAAAATGAAGATATCGATGGTTTTATAGTTCAGTTGCCCTTACCCCCGCAAATCGACACCCAAAAGGTATTGTTAGCAGTAGACCCAGATAAAGATGTGGATGGTTTTCATCCTATGAATTTTGGAAAAATGGCTTTGGATATGTCTACCTTTATACCCGCTACACCTTTTGGGATATTAGAGTTATTAGAAAGATACAATGTAGATACCAAAGGAAAACATACGGTAGTTATAGGTAGAAGTCATATTGTGGGGCGACCTATGAGTATTTTAATGGGAAGGAAAGGGTGGCCAGGTAATTCTACGGTAACACTAACCCATAGTCATACCAAAAATATCACACAAATTATTTCTCAGGCAGATATTGTAATATCGGCATTAGGAGTACCAAATTTTCTCAAAGCTGAAATGGTAAGAGATGATGCTGTAGTGATAGATGTCGGAATTACAAGGGTTGCCGATGATACTAAGCCAAAAGGGTACAGCATAGTAGGTGATGTTGACTTTGAAAATGTAAGTAAAAAAGCATCTTATATTACTCCTGTTCCAGGTGGTGTAGGTCCTATGACTATAGCAATGTTACTCAAAAATACATTATTAGCCAGAGAAAGACATAGAACTGCATCAAACTAATATATTTTTGAATGGTTTCATTATTATAGAGAATACTAGTAAAACCTCTTCGAGATAAAAATATACCTAAGTAGGTACTAATCCTAATACAACTTGAACATAAGCTTTTTTCTTCTGTCTTGTTGTGCAGTCTTTTATATCTGTCGATAGCAATGGTTTTTTTAATGAGGAAGGAAGGAAAATGAACAAGTAGATTTGGTAGTATATTCTTATGGCGCTGTTTTAAAATAGTCTATACAAATCTGTGTTCGATGATTAATTTGTTGAATAGTATTCATTTACTTTCGCCTGCCTTGGTTGAGACATTCTATAAAAATTTTATCTAGTGATTGAACTGACGTAAACATCCATCCCTTTTTCCGCGCTCTATCTCGCCAGTCCTTACTTTGGTATCGCCTTCAAAAGAAAGGGAGCAAAGCCCCTCTTTAAAAGCTTGTACTAAACTGGTTTTATATCACTTCCACTTTAAAACTACTCACTAAAGATTGCCCTTTTCCGTTTATACTTCGACATAAAAAGCAACCGTAGCTAGGGCCTATAATTGAGTTTTCTTTTTTGTCTAAACAAAAAGTGACTGCCTTTTATTTGAGCAATTTCAAAGTAGAACTGGTATTAGTAAGGGAATTAAAGAGATGTTTTACTTGCTGGTTTTCTAAATATTACGCAATACATCAATGGTAGCGGAGTCTAGACCTGGTTAATGAACCTAAAAATAATCTTTTGATCTTGTATGAGATACCCTGGTGCAGAATAGGTCTTCTGAAAATCAGTAAATTAACAATCCAACTCAGCTCTTAAAAAAGAGTAAGAAGTTATAAAAAAAACGTTAGGACCTAAGTCCTAACGTTTTTTTACATTTATATTTTGGTGATTGAAAATGTATATAATACTCTTTATTTATTATTGGCCACCGTCATTATTAAATGACTCAGGTGATATATTGTCATCGCTACCTGTAGTATAACCACCGCTAGATGGTAACAAGTCAAGCGCTAAGTTGTAAGAAGGAACGTTAATACCCTTTGAAGTTTTAACCGTATTGAAATTTAAAACTTGATTGCTCTTTTCGTATAAAGCATTTTTAGTAAAGGTTCCAAATTTCTTACCATTTACAACATTTTCTCTCCAGTCTCTACCGTAAGCAATTTTAAGATAGTACTCTCCCTCAGGAATGTTTCTTATAAACTGGGTAGTATTCGAATTAATATACGTTACACGAACTAACTCATCATCTTTTTCTGTTTGACCCATCTTGTACATTTTAACTACTACCTCAGTATTCTTACCTACTTTAATTTTTAAATAGTTATCTAATTTGTAATCAAACTTACCTTTAAAGTTAAATGATTTTGGCGTAGCACCAGACTTGTAAGATTTCTTCTCCCAACTAGAATACTTATCTTCTCTGCTAACAGTCATTGCTGCTGCAGTAGGCTTACTCGTATTAGAGCTAGATCCATAAGAAGAAGTAGTAGATTCAATAGGAGTAGAAGCTACATCACCACCTCTAGCTGCTCTACGACGTGCTTCTTCTAATGCTTTTTGAGTTTCTCTGGTATCTGCTAATGCTTTTTGAGCGGCTGCATCTTTCGATCTTTTAGCTGCCTCAGCATCTGCAATAGCTTTTGCTGCGTTGGCCTCAGCTTCTCTCTTCAATCGCTCTGCATCTGCAATTGCTTTTCTGGCCGCTTCTTCTGCTGCTCTTTTGGCTGCTTCTGCCTGTGCAATTGCTGCCTGTGCTGCTGCTTTGGCTGCCTCTCTTTTTGCTGCTGCTTCTGCTGCTGCTCTTTCTGCGTCTGCAATTCGGCTGTCTTGTGTTAATAATCTAGTAAGAACAAAACCGTTCATACTTTTATACTGTATTGCACTCCAGTCTCCGTAATTTGAACTCATAACATATACCTGCGTTCCTTGAGGAACTTCGGCTATAGTATTAAATGTTAAATCGGGACCACTGCGAACTTCTAATTTTTGAGAAGACATTAAATATTGCCCATCTTGTGCATGAGCTGTCGAGAACGTAATCACCAAAAGTAGAATAAATGTAAAAATAGATTTCATGTCTCTTGTTTTTAAGTAGATTGGGTTAAAAATTATTTCTGTTATATTATTCATTTAAGTATTAATAACTAAAATTTAGTCTAAAAATTGCCTTTCGAAAAAAGTATCCTATCAAAATTAACTCTAATTTCTTCTAATTCCTCTCTTTATGTATAAAGTTTAGAATGTTAACAATTTTAAAGAACTTTTTTGATTGTAATGATTTGTTTATCAATAATTTAACAAAACTTTTTTATACTAAAACTTTAATATTTTGTATTAAAATACTGGTATAAAAACCATTAAATCAGACTCAAAAGTAGTGTTTTAATATGAAAAACACAACTTCTTTCAACTTTATTTGTCTAAAAATACTATTTTTTTTCAATCATTTTGTGTTTTTCAGCGATTATTTTGTGTATTACAACTGATTTTTTATTCATTTTAAAGGCGTGATGTCGGTTTCACTTTTCTTAAGTGTTCATGAGTATAGAAAAGTAAATTTTTCCTTTCAAACTTTAAAACGGTAGTGTTTCCAGTTTTTGAAAATTTAACAGTGTTTAACCCGCATTAGACTTTAGAAAATCCCCCGCCTACCATTTTATCTAGAAAAAGGCGGACAGGTATTACGGCTTAAAACTACCGCAAAACTAAACCTTGCGTTATGTTTTTAAGTGTCACCGTAGTCCTTTGACTCCACTATTAAGGCAAACTGTTATGTTGAAACTTAGAAAAACATGGCCAACGTTACGTATGCTCAATGCAATGCTTCGTTGTGACATTTTCAAACCTCATAACGACATTCTAACACATAAACTGGATGTAACAGATGTACCGAATACACAATTTTTTAATGGTTTTTCTTTACAAGATCTGGGAATTTGGCCTGGAATTTTTTTAATCTTGGTATAGAAACATTTCGAATATATGGATTATTTGGATTTCTCTTCTCGTAATCCTGATGATAGGCTTCTCCTTTCCAAAATTTTTGAAATGGTTGTATTTCTGCAGCTATTTTTTTGTTCAGTGTATTGCTTAAGGTTTCCTTTTTTTCTTCTATAATTTGCTTTTGTTTTTCATTTTGATAAAAAATTATAGAGCGGTATTGCGAACCATGATCGGGACCTTGACCGTTGATTTGTGTTACATTTTGCGATCCAAAATACACATCTACAAGGGTAGCAAAGGATACCATTGCCGGGTCGTAATGTACCTCTACTGCTTCTGCGTGACCAGTGCGTCCGGTATTACTACTTTCGTAAGTAGGGTTTTCGGTATGACCGCCAGAATATCCCGAAACAGATTCCTTAACACCTTTTACACTTTCATAAATTGCTTCTACGCACCAAAAGCATCCACTAGCAAAATATGCCCTTTCTAGTCCGTCGACACGAGGTACTTGTACAGGTTGAATATTTATAGTTGTTTCTTTTTTGTTTTTTACTGACTGACCTTTACTTTGACAACTGCTAAGTACTATTAAAATGGTTGTCATCATTATATATGATGTTCTTTTCATACGTTTATATGTTTTGAATTGTTTGAAAATGAAATAATTAAAAAATTGAGAACGCGTGTAACCGCTGCGTTCTTACGTTAAAAATTTTAAACATTCCCTTTTGTGAAATAATGTTTAAAATTTATTATTGAGTATCCGCTATACATCATAAATTTAACTTTAATGTCTGGTCGAGCGCAGTTGAGACCTGATTTAGAGCTCGTTGGATTTACTAACCTATGGACTGCGCTCGAGGAAACAATGCGATATGATTAATTACGGATATTCATTATTTATTACTATTCGTTTCATGGTTTTTATTTTATAGTATTGAATTAATCGAAGTGTTGCTGTAAACCTTTAACCCGAATGAGGCATAATAAAATCTATTACACTCAACATATCATCAAAAACAAACACTGCACTATATTTTTCAATGTCACTGTAGCGGTGCTACAAAGAAATTGAGAAAACACTTGTTTTTATTGGCACCGCCAAAGGGAGCAATATCTCTTTAGGCTTACTGCGAAATTAAACAATTATTTTTAACGAATGCCTCACGGGCTTGCCTGAGATAGTGTACTCTAAAACTATGAATCTTTTACTCACACTTATTACTATTGGTCAGCATATTTTAGTAAAACTTGCATAGTATACCCTATTTTTTTGAATATTTGAATATCCGTAAAATAAAAACAGGCGATCAAAATCGATCGCCTACTTATTCATTGTATCAAGATAAAAGGTGTCTATCCATTCATTGAAATCAGGAATTCATCATTATTTCTAGTTTGTTTAAAACGCTCGTTAATAAACTCCATAGCTTCAACCGGATTCATATCTGCAAGATATTTTCGCATAACCCACATTCTTTGTATCGTGGTGTCGTCTAATAATAGGTCATCTCGTCGAGTACTTGAAGAGGTAAGGTCTATGGCCGGGAAGATACGTCGATTAGATATCTTGCGGTCTAATTGTAATTCCATATTACCGGTTCCTTTAAATTCTTCAAAAATAACTTCGTCCATTTTTGATCCTGTTTCTGTAAGGGCAGTAGCAATTATGGTTAATGAGCCTCCATTTTCAATATTTCGTGCGGCTCCAAAAAATCGTTTTGGTTTATGTAATGCATTAGCATCGACACCACCACTCAAAATTTTACCAGAAGCAGGTTGTACTGTATTATACGCCCTGGCTAGTCGGGTTATAGAGTCTAATAAAATGACTACATCATGTCCACATTCTACTAATCGTTTTGCTTTTTCTAATACAATATTAGCCACTTTAACATGCTCATTGGCTTCTTTATCAAAAGTTGAAGCAATTACTTCGCCCTTAACATTACGCTGCATATCGGTAACTTCTTCAGGTCTTTCATCGATCAATAAGATCATTTGATACACTTCGGGGTGATTGGCGGCTATGGCGTTCGCCACGTCTTTTAATAGCATCGTCTTCCCGGTTTTGGGCTGCGAAACAATCATACCTCGCTGTCCTTTACCTATAGGTGCAAACAAATCCATGATTCTAGTAGATATGGTGCTTTGCTTTTCTGCAATATTAAATTTTTCCTGCGGAAATAGAGGGGTCAAATGCTCAAAAGAAACTCTATCTCGTACAACTTGTGGGTCTAGACCATTAATCTTATTAACTTTTATTAATGGAAAATATTTTTCCCCTTCTTTTGGAGGCCTAACTTGTCCGAGTACGGTATCTCCTGTTTTTAAACCAAAAAGTCTGATTTGGGATTGAGATACATATATATCGTCTGGAGAAGATAGGTAGTTGTAATCACTAGATCGCAGAAAACCATAACCATCCTGCATGATGTCTAAAACGCCTTCGCTTTCTATAATCGCATCAAATTCGAAGTCTGGTTCTTTGTAACGATTTCTATTATCTCTATTGCCGTTTTCTTTTTTATTATTTCTATTTTTATTTTGAGTTTTATCGTTCCCTCGATTGTTTCGATGATCTTTTTTATCATCTTTTCCCTGTTGGGGTTTGTTATTGTCGTTGTTGATATCGTGTTTCGAATTTTGATCAGAACCGTTATCTGTACTGTGGTCAGTTTTACTAGATGGCGTAGTTTCTTTACTATGGTCTGCTACCGACTTTTCTTTTTTACTACCTTGATTATTTGAAGTTTCATTTTTTCTGGTACGTGGTCGTCTTTGTCTAGAAGCAGAGCTGCCCGTTTCTGTATTCGATTTTGGGGTAGTATTTTCTTTTTTTGGCTCTTTTAACTGATCAGGATTTGAAGCTTGATAGTCTAGTATTTGGTATACTAAATCTAGCTTTTTAAGAGAGCGGTATTTTGGTACGTTTAGGCTTTTTGCAATTTCCTGTAATTCAGGAAGCTTTTTCGCTTTTAATTCAGAAATCTCTAACATTTAAATGTATTGTATAATTTACGTTTTGGTATCTATTTTCTAAAGAAAAGAAATCTAGGAAAATTTTGTTTTGAAGGTAAGTAACCCTGATTGAATTGGTTACATAATTGTGATGCAAGTATACAACTTTATTTTTAATCTTTTGCACATATTTATAAAAAGAAACCCTTATTTTTGCTTTTCGGTTACAAAAAGATGTAATGTTACAAAGGATACAAACAATTTATCTTTTATTAGCTGCGGGAGTTTCTGCAGGATTGGGTTTCTATTTGCCATTTGGTATGAATAGTGAGGGTATACCATTATATATGCAAGATGATGTTTTTGTTATGGGAATGTTGATAACTTCAGCCTCATTTTCGTTACTTTCAATTTTTTTATATCATAATAGACAGCTTCAATTTGTATTGGGGCGTATCAATATCTTATTAAACTTTATTTTACTAGGAGTATTCGTTTATTGGTCGCTAAAGGTATCTGGAGAGACTTCGGTCTCAGAGAAAGGTATTGGGATGATCATACCTATTATTTCTATCGTTTTATTAGTTATGGCCAATAAAGCCATAAAAAAGGATGAGCAGCTTGTAAAATCAGTTGATCGATTACGATAAACCTAAAATCTTAGTAGTATTAGTGCGTTAAAACCCGGAGTATGCCAACTTCGGGTTTTATTTTTTACCTAATTCAATAACTTCCAGATTTTCAATTTTCCCGGTTTCGAGGGTAAATCTTAACATGGTTCTTATTTTATGGAAACCGTGTGTTCCCGCCGCACCTGGATTCATATGCAATACCCCGTGTTTTTTATCTGGAATTACTTTCAAGATATGTGAGTGACCACAAATAAATAACTGAGGAGGGTTGGTTTCAATCTCGTTTCTGGTAAGACTATTGTATTTGGGGGGATAACCTCCTATGTGAGTCATCCAGACAGCAACACCTTCACATACGAACCTTTGGTGTAACGGGAACGTAGCTCGTATTTTATCGTGGTCGATATTTCCATATACTGCTCGAACGGGTGCTTCAGTTTCCAGAGCATCAGTAACCTTTAAATCACCTATATCACCTGCATGCCAAACTTCATCGACCTGAGATGCGTAATGTAATATACGATCATCGATGTGACTGTGAGTATCACTTAGTAAAAGAATTTTTTTCACAATTCGAATATAAAAATCATTTTAGAAAAAACAGAAACTACGCTATAATATGTTTCAGTAATATAAAAAGTATATTTGCTTTCGGTTTTGACAAAAATAAAACACTTTGAGATACTTTTTAGAACTTTCGTATAACGGAGATCCTTTTCACGGCTGGCAACGACAACCCAATGCTATTTCTGTTCAAGAAGTTCTAGAAAACTCATTGTCTACGTTATTAAGGGGTAAAACAGCTGTTGTGGGAGCTGGGCGTACCGATACAGGAGTTCATGCAAAACAAATAATGGCTCATTTTGATCATCATGATACTCTAGAAAATCAAGATTTTGTTTATAAGCTTAATTCAATTTTACCCGCAGAAATTGCTGTGCACAGTATAAAAAAAGTAAAAGAAGAATCGCATGCTCGTTTTGATGCTATAAGTAGATCATACGAGTATCACTTGCATCTTAAAAAGGATCCTTTTCTAAGTAAAAACTCTTATTATTTTAGAAAATCGCTTGATGTAGATGTGATGAATGAAGCTGCCAAATTACTGTTAAACTATACAAATTTTAAATGCTTTAGTAAGTCCAAAACCGATGTAAAAACGTATAATTGTAACATAACGGAAGCAATTTGGATTAAAAATCAAGATCAATTAGTTTTTAAAATTACGGCAAATCGTTTTTTACGTAATATGGTAAGGGCTATTGTGGGAACTTTAATTGAAATAGGAATACACAAACTTTATGTACATGACTTGATAGCGATTATAAAAAGTGAGGATCGTAGTCGTGCAGGGTATTCTGTTCCTGCTCATGGCCTGTATCTTACGAGTGTTAACTATCCAAAAGAAATCTATATAGATGGCAGAAAACAGCGGTAATGCTTTTGATTTTAAACTTTTTAGACGATTGGTAACCTATACCAATCCGTATAGGCTTACTTTTTATTTTGTAGCCTTTGCAGCCATTTTATTATCGGTCTTTGCCATATTAAGACCCTATCTTTTGCAACAAATCATTGATAAAAGTTTGATGCCAGAGAGTACCGAGCTTTTAGTCGATTTTACTGTAATGATGCTTGCTGTGTTACTTCTAGAGGTTATTTCTCAGTTTCTATTTATTTATTTTGCAAATTGGCTAGGTCAGGAAGTGATACGCGATATTCGAGTTACACTTTTTGATCATATGTTGACATTTAAGAAGCAGTATTACGATCAATCGGCGGTTGGTCGATTAGTTACCCGGGCGGTAAGTGATATTGAGACGATTGCTAGTATTTTTAGTCAGGGTCTTTTTATGATCATTAGCGATCTTTTAAAAATGATGGTGATCTTGGGATATATGTTTTATCAAAGTTGGCGACTTACTTTGATCGTTTTGGTAGTTTTACCATTTATACTGTATGCCACAAGAGTTTTTCAAAAGAAGATGAAAATAGCTTTTGAAGAAGTTAGAACTCAGGTCTCGAACTTGAATTCATTCGTTCAAGAACGTATTACTGGCATGAAAATAGTGCAGTTATTTACTAGAGAAGCATCAGAGTACAAAAGTTTTAAAGAAATTAATGAGCAACATAAAAAGGGTTGGATCAAAACGGTTTGGTACAATTCGATTTTCTTTCCGATTGCAGAAATGTCCAGTTCAATTACTATTGGTCTTATTGTTTGGTTTGGAGGCTTACAAGCTGCTCAAGGCGACGTACTTACTGTGGGTGTGGTGATTGCATTTATAGAACTGTCTCAAATGTTATTTCGGCCTTTACGTCAAATTGCAGATAAGTTTAATACGTTACAAATGGGTATGGTAGCTGCACATCGCGTGTTTAGAGTGCTGGATACCGATTCAAAAATAATAGATCAAGGTAATCTTAAGCTAGAAAGTGTTCAAGGCAGAATTTCGTTTAACGATGTCAGATTTAGCTATGTTGATGATGAAGAGGTTTTAAAAGGAATTTCACTTCAAGTAAAAGAAGGAGAAACAATAGCAATTGTTGGTGCCACCGGTGCTGGAAAATCAACTATTATAAATTTACTAAGCAGGTTTTATGAAATTAACAGTGGTTCTATCACTATTGATGATCATGATATTACTACTATTACATTAGCGTCATTGCGTAAGCATATTGCTGTCGTATTGCAAGATGTATTTTTGTTTGCAGACACTATATTTAATAACATCACACTTAATAATCCGAACATTTCTGAAGAACAAGTGTACAAAGCCGCAAAAGAAATAGGTATACATGATTTCATTATAAGTCTCCCCGAGGGATATCAATACAATGTTAAAGAGCGCGGAGTAATGTTATCTTCCGGTCAACGACAGCTTATTTCTTTTTTAAGAGCTTTTGTAACTAATCCCGAAATTTTAGTATTAGATGAAGCCACTTCGTCTGTAGATTCACACAGTGAACAATTGATTCAAGATGCTACAGATAGGATTACCAAAGGAAGAACATCAATTGTAATTGCTCACCGTTTGGCAACTATAAAAAATGCAGATAAGATTATTGTAATGGATCAGGGTAAAATTGTTGAAGAAGGGAATCACAACGAACTTCTGGAAATTAAAGATGGATATTATCGAAATCTATATGAAGTGCAGTTTGCAACTGTCGTAGATTAATAATCAATGAACGTTTGCTTTATTTGTTACTAATCGCTACTAAAGATGTTGTTCCGGTTTGTAATTGTTGCCGTAGCATCCGAATTACAATAAATTTGTTTCAAATAGAAAGACATCTAGAATTTATAGATACACTACTCTAAATCTCTTTTAATTTTTTCTTCTAACTCTTCCTGGGTTTTATACATTACGAATTCACCATTTTTGATATATGAAAGTTTACCGGTTTCTTCGCTTACGACAAGAGAAATCGCATCAGTTTTTTCAGTAATTCCTACAGCAGCTCGATGTCGTAACCCAAAACGCAAAGGCATGTTATTATCATTACTTACGGGTAAAATGACTCGCGTAGCAACAATGTGATTATCTTCTATGACCATAGCGCCATCATGAAGTGGACTATTTTTATAAAAAATACTCTCGAGAATAGGAGTATTCACCATAATATCCATAGCGTCTCCCGTAGTTTTAACAAAATCAAGCGAGGTATTTCTCTTAATAACAATCAAAGCTCCGGTATTTGATTTTCCCATATGAACACACGCCTCTAGAATCGCCTTAACGTTGGTTACGCTATCCTCGGGAGTATCCCTTATAAACTTTAACTGTCTCAGAAATTTTCGTCTACGCCCAAAATTAGTAGAGCCTATCATAAGCAAAAATTTGCGTATTTCTTGCTGAAAAACTACGATAAGAGCAAACATTCCTACACCAATAAACTCACCTAAAACACTGCTTAACATTTCCATAGCGAGTAACTGCGTAAGTTTCCAGACTAGATAGATGATAACTATACCAATAAAGATGTTAATAGCAGCAGTTCCTTTAACCAACTTGTAAACGTAGTATAATAACAGGGCAACTAGAACGATGTCAAGTACATCAAGTATTCGAAGATTAATTAAATCCAAAGTCAGCAGTTTTTGTAAAAATAGAAAAATTAGCGAAACCATGTTTCGAAAAGCCTAAAAAGCATGCGTAATACCAAAATCAATAGGGTATTAAAATAAATGGCACCAACTCAATTTTAATCGATAGCATTTTTCTTGAAGCAAAGTCTTGGTATGGTTCATTTTTTTAGCAAATTGAAAAAAGTTTACATCAGTTTTGTGCGAAGTAAAGTATGAACCACTTATGCTCTTTTTGTATGATCAACCAGTTTGATGCATTCTACAGCTTCTTTAACATCATGCACCCGAAGGATAGCAGCACCATACAACAAAGCTATGGTATGTAAGGCAGTAGTACCATTTAATGCTTCGTTCGGAGAAATTTTTAGTGTTTTATAAATCATCGATTTTCTGGACACCCCTACGAGTAAAGGAAGATCATGTATACCAAGTAATTGAAGTTTATGTAAAAGTTCAAAATTCTGATCGGTATTTTTTGCAAAACCAAAACCAGGATCTATCACAAGATCGTGTATACCCAGTTTTCTTGCGGCAGCTACTTTTTCAGCAAAATAAATATTCATTTCATGTACAAGATCGTCATAGCTTGACAGAGAACTCATAGTTTTTGGAGTTCCCTTCATATGCATCATAATATATGGAATGTTTAATTTTGCTACAGTAGTCATCATCTGGTTATCAAAATTCCCCGCAGAAATATCATTTATGATGGATGCTCCGGTTTCAATACTATGTTTTGCTATTTCACTTCTAAAGGTATCGATGGATAGCAATATTTTTGGGAAAGTACGAGTCAATAACGCCACAATAGGGATGATCCTTCTTTTTTCTTCTTCTTCAGAAACGTGATCTGCTCCCGGTCTGGAAGAGTAGGCTCCCACGTCAATAAACGTGGCACCCTCGTGTAACATTTTTTCTACCTGGGCTATAATTTGATGTTCATTCTTGTACTTGCCACCATCATAAAATGAATCTGGAGTCACGTTTAAAATCCCCATCACTTTGGGTGTAGATAAGTCTACAATAGTGCCATTACAGTTTATAGTCATTATTTATTTAAACTTCGATTTTTTTAATTCCCATAATAAAGCGAAATTTACACAAAATTCAACAGTTTATGCAAGATACATCGGCTCAATATGACAAAGTGATTACTTCATGTCGAGACCTTTTTATAAAAAAAATGAAAGATTACGGGAGTGCCTGGAGAATTTTAAGGCTCCCATCCTTGACCGACCAGATTTTTATAAAAGCACAACGCATAAGAAGTTTGCAAGAAAATGAAATTCAGAAAGTAGACGAAGGCGAAGCGGTAGAATTTATTGGAATTATCAATTATAGCATTATGGCACTCATACAGCTAGAACGGGGGGTAGCGAATCAACCTGATCTCACCGCAGAAGAAGCAGAAAAATTATACGATAAGCATAGCAATAGTACCAAAGAGTTAATGATGAATAAGAATCACGATTATGGTGAAGCATGGCGTGATATGCGAATAAGTTCGCTTACAGATCTGATTATTCAGAAACTTCTTCGTGTAAAGCAAATCGAAGACAACAAAGGGAAGACTTTGATAAGTGAAGGCATCGATGCAAATTATCAGGATATCATTAATTATAGCGTATTTGCAATGATTCACTTAGAATATTTGGATAAAATCGATATATAAAATACTGTTAAATCAATGCAATAGATGGTTCGCAGTATTTATATTGTAAAGCTGTAATAGTTGTTCTATTCTTTTTAATCCGGTTTATGCATTAGAATTTAGTTATAAGGTTTGAAAATACCACGACAAAACATTGCTTTGGGCGAGATGTAGCGTTGGAATAGTGTTTTCTAAGTTTCAGCATAGCAGTCTACCCTGAGCGGAGTCGAAGGGCTACGGTGAAACTTAAAAATACAACGTAGTGCTTGGTTTTGCAGTTAATGATTAAAAGTCAAGATAAGTTTAATAAAAACTAATTTCAAAATTGATGAAAATACTAGTTACATTCTCAAGAATTTTTGTAGCAGCGCTTTTTCTGTTTTCCGGATTTATAAAACTAAACGACCCGCTTGGTTTTTCTTATAAATTACAAGAATATTTTGGTGAGGGAGTTTTGAATTTAGAATTTTTGATACCCTATGCATTACTCATTGCTGTTTTTGTAGTCATATTCGAAGTTGTATTGGGCATTACGTTACTTTTGGGTTATTTGCCAAAATTTACGGTTTGGTCTTTACTTGTGATGATCATATTCTTTACTTTTTTAACATTCTATTCTGCCTATTTCAACAAAGTTACCGATTGTGGTTGTTTTGGAGATGCTTTGCCACTAACACCTTGGCAGTCATTTACAAAGGATATTATTTTATTGGTATTCATACTTATCTTATTCTTCGGAAGAAAATATATCAATCCTATACAGCCAATAGCTATGCATAAATGGGTTGTTTTTGCAAGTTTTACAGCTTGTTTGGGATTGGCGTATTACGTATTAATGCATTTACCGGTGTTTGACTTTAGAGCTTATAAAATTGGAACTAATATCGAAAAGGGTATGCAGGTACCAGATGATGCGCCAAAAGCAGAATTCGCTTACCACTGGAAGTTTGAAGTACAGGGAGAAGAAAAAGTTATAACGACCAGCGGCAATTACCCAAAAGTAGATGGAAAATTTATAGAAGTAGAAACAGAAACAATAAAAGAAGGATACGAACCCCCTATTCATGATTTTACTATCGAAAAGGGTGGTTTTGATTATACTGCAGAATTTTTGACAAGAGCAAATGTACTTGCCGTAGTCACCTATAATCTTTCGAAAAGTGAAGAACCTGGTCTAACAGCTATCAAAGAAGTGACCGATGAGGCTTTATCTTTGGGGTACAACGTTATCGGTCTTACAGCCTCGACGCCCGAGAAAATGAAGGAAATAAAAGAAAAGTTCGATCTAAACTTTAATTTTTATACAACAGATGAGACCGCTTTAAAAACGATAATAAGATCTAATCCCGGAATCATACAATTAAAAAAAGGCACAATTGTAGAAAAACTACACTGGAATGATGTCTCAGAACTAAAACTTGATAAAGTAGTGCCCGCAAAACCAATAATCAATGAAACTTTAAAAGCCCAACTGGATAGTATTATGCAACTGGATCAGGCCGGTAGAAATGAAGGGGACGTTTCTTGGAAAGCGCAACAACAAATAGACAGTACCAATACAGTATTTATAGAAAACGTGTTCAAAAAGCACGGCTACCCAGGTAAATCATCGGTTGGAGAAGAAACCAGTATGGCAGCATGGTTGGTTATTCAGCATTCAGACAAGATTGATGCGTATTTGCCTCTTATAAAAGAAGCCGGAGAGAAAGGCGAATTAAGTAAAGTTTATGTAGCTATGATGGAAGACCGGTTGCTAATGCAACAAGAAAAAGAACAATTGTATGGATCACAAGGTATGACATTACGTATGGATAACGATAACTCTATTAGTTTTATATGGCCGATTAAAAATCCTAAAGAGGTTAATAAAAGAAGGCAAGCGCTGGGATTTAAAGAGACGGTAGAAGTGTATAGCCAACGTTTACATGATATTCCATACAAGGTATACACGCTAGAAGATGTAAAAAAGTTAAAACAAACTGCGAAGTAATATAAGCCATGCTACAGTACATCTTTACTAAACTGAGTTATGCATTGCTTACATTACTAGGTGTTGTTACTGTTATATTTTTGCTTTTTACATTGCTTCCCGGAGATCCGGCACAGATGATGCTTGGGCAAAATGAAAATCAAGAGCAATTGAATACGGTACGGCAGAAATATGGTTTTGATAAGCCTATCGCTACACAATACATATATTATCTTAATGATCTTTCTCCTATATCTTTTCATAGCTTAAGTGAAGAAGATTTTTCATATTTGGATCACAACAAATATTCGGCTTATCGATTATTGACATTTAAAAAAGTGGCAGTAGTAGCCAAATTACCCTATTTAAGAGATTCATTTCAAAAAAATGGAAAAAAAGTAAGCGCGGTCATTAGTGAAACATTGCCTAATACTGCCATACTTGCAATTTCTGCAATATGTATAGCTATTGTATTAGGAATTTTTCTAGGTATTATTAGCGCATTAACAAAAGATCGATGGCCAGATGGAATAATCCAATTAGTAAGTACCTTGGGGATGAGTGTTCCTTCATTTTTTAGTTCGATCATTTTTGCATGGTTATTTGGCTATGTTTTACATGAAATCACAAACTTAAATATGACCGGAAGTCTCTACGAAGTAGATGATTTTGGTGAAGGACGCTATATCCAATGGAAAAATTTGATTTTACCTGCGATAGTTTTAGGCATACGACCTCTGGCGGTAGTCACACAATTAATGCGAAATTCATTACTAGAGGTGATGAATCAAGACTATATTCGTACAGCGAAAGCCAAAGGGCTTTCAAAGTATCAAATCATAAGAAAACACGCCTTTAAAAATTCTCTAAATCCTGTAATCACCGCAATATCAGGATGGTTTGCCAGTATGCTGGCCGGTGCCGTATTTGTAGAATATATTTTTGGGTGGAACGGATTGGGAAAAGAAATTGTAGATGCGCTAAACACCTTAGACCTTCCTGTAATTATGGGAGCTGTGTTAGTGATTGCAACCCTATTTATACTAATTAATATATTAGTGGATATTGTTTATAAATGGTTGGATCCGCGTATCATTCTATAAAAAATTACTACAAAAAATTTACGTATAACCACTATTTAATACTTAATTGATGAGAAAAAAAATTGTAGCAGGAAACTGGAAAATGAATAAAAACCTGGCAGAAACAGGGGAATTGATTGCAGCAATGAAAAGAAATTTTGAGAATGCATTAGAGGCAGACATCATTATCGCTCCAACATTTACTAATCTTTACTACGCTTTTGAAGAATGTAAAGACTTAAAAGTTAAGGTAGCTGCTCAAAATATGCATCAAGAAGAACAGGGTGCGTATACCGGAGAAGTTTCTGCCGATATGCTAAAAAGTATAGGTGTCGAAACAGTCATCCTAGGTCATAGCGAGCGAAGAGCGCACTTTGGTGAGACTGATGCACTTTTGGCCAAAAAAGTAAATACAGCATTGGCGCATCATATGACAGTTATTTTTTGTTTTGGAGAAGAATTAAAAGACCGCAAAAATAAGGAGCATTTCTCTTTAGTAAAACATCAATTAAAAAATGGACTCTTTCATATAAAAGATGAAGATTGGGATAATGTAATAT
Organism: Aquimarina sp. U1-2; assembly: GCF_017897595.1. Taxonomy (GTDB): domain Bacteria; phylum Bacteroidota; class Bacteroidia; order Flavobacteriales; family Flavobacteriaceae; genus Aquimarina. Next base: position 402,845 of record NZ_JAGKIK010000001.1, on the reverse strand, counting down.
TGGCCTATGAACCTGTATGGGCTATAGGAACCGGAGAAACCGCTAGTCCAGAACAGGCTCAGGAAATGCATGCGTTTATTCGTAAAACCATTAGCGAAGCATATAGTACTAAGATTTCAGACAACGTTTCAATTTTATACGGCGGAAGCGTAAAACCTAATAATGCCAAAGAAATATTTGCAAAACCAGATGTAGACGGCGGATTAATTGGTGGTGCTTCACTCGACGCCAAAAGTTTTGTTACTATAGCTAATGCTATTTCATAATTTCTGTACTCATTAGGCTTACTATGATGTCGAACTCTATCTATCTTGGTTATTATTTTAAAGTGAATCCTCTTCAGCCTGCTAGCGAAATATTAATAGCAGAATTGGGAGAGGTGGGTTTTGAGAGTTTTGTTGAAACAGAAGAAGGTGTAAATGCCTACATCACTAAAAAAGACTGGCACAAAGATATACTTGATGATATCTATATCTTAAATTCGGAAGAGTTTACGATTAGCTATTCTTCCGAAGAAATTGAACAAATAAATTGGAATCAAGAATGGGAGAAGAATTTCAGTCCCATACTTGTAGATAATAGATGTAGCGTGCGAGCTCCTTTTCATGAACAGCCACAAGTTCAATATGATATTGTGATCACACCAAAGATGTCGTTTGGAACCGGACATCATGAGACGACCTATATGATGATTCAGCATTTACTGGATATGGATCTTCAGGATAAAAAAGTTTTAGATATGGGGTGTGGTACGGGAGTGCTTGCCATCTTATCCGAAATACGAGGCGCTCATCCTATTGATGCGATCGATATCGATCATTGGTGCTACCTAAATACTTTAGAAAACATAATGCATAACCAATGCCAACATATTACAACGTTCCAAGGCGATGTAAGCTTGTTATCTAATAAAAAATATGATGTAGTCATTGCTAACATAAATCGTAATATTTTGCTTCAAGACATTAAGTCTTATGCCGCCACTATGTCTAAGGGAGGACAATTATTACTAAGTGGTTTCTACTTCGAAGATCTAGATATCATCACAAAAGAATGCGAACATTACAAGTTAAATTATGAGCATCATATTGTTAGAAATAACTGGATAGCAGCTTCTTATACGTTAAAGTGATCTGTAGAATTGCTAAATATTTGGATAAGTTATTATATTTGTACAAAAGAATGTAAAACATGAGTGCCCAGGAAAAAGTTGTTGAAGAAATTCTTGAAAAGTCCGTAGATCAAAGTAATAGTGAAATTGTTTTGTACAATGACGATGTAAACACTTTTGATCATGTTATTGAAACTCTTATAAGTAGTTGTGAGCATACGGCAGTACAAGCTGAGCAATGTGCATTATTAGTACATTACAAAGGTAAATGTATTGTTAAGACTGGTAGTTACGAAGAATTGGTTCCGAGATGCTCAAAATTACTTCAGGCGGGTCTAAGCGCTGAAATTGTATAGGCGTAAATAAATACTACACCCTAGAAGCCCTAAATTAGGGCTTTTTTTGTTGAAATTACTATCGTAACTATTTATTGATACTCATTAATACAGTAATAAACGTAGTTAACCATCACAATAATGTATCATTTGAATACAATACATAAGAAGTTGTTAAATAATTAAAATAGTGAACGTAGTACTATAAAATTTAACTTTTATCAGAAAAAACCTTCAAGTTATATTTATTTGGTGCAGTAACATTTTGTTAAAATTCTTACCATAGTTCGTATTTAATGTTTTTAAAAAATATTCGAGATGGATCAATTTTGCACTTTATCGATTTGAAGATTATATAAAAGTAGTAAAATCACCATTTGCCTTGAGATTATATTATGGTTTTCCCGTATTTTTAATGAATATCTCAAAAAATTGATCAATTTTTACAAAAAAATATCATATCTTCAAACATTGATTATAAAAAGTTCAAAGCTTTTAATTAAAACTATAAAATTAGCCTAACTATCTAATTTTATATGTGATAACACAAACTCAACTTATTAAAAATGAAAAAAATCAAAATTATAGCGCTTAGCGTTATGGTAGCTGGTATGGCTACGTCGTGTCAAAAAAGTGATGTCTCTAATGAAATCGAACCAGAAACATCTGCTGTAGAACTTTCAAAAAAACATCAAGTTGCTTTACTTGAGGCAGGAGTGAATCCTTACAATGCGGTTTATGCTACTGTAGCTTATCCTGATGGTACTTCAAAGGAAGGGATTGCCGCAGGAACTGTAGGAAATCGAGATATCTTCATTGCATTAGATAATTTAGTCGAACAGGCCTTGGCCACAGAGGCTGAAGGAAATAAGCAATATAGAACCAGAAACCTCGTAAGTCGAGGAAGAACAATTAATGTAGTAGGTTACACTGGTGGTCGATTCGCATTAACAAATCGGATGAGAAATGGTCTAAGTGCAGCTGTAAGAACGTATAATAGTCTTAATCTTTCTTTGAGATTTAATTTACGTTTTGCAGCAACGACTAATGCCGATATGGTAATTTACAATGCAGGTGGTTCTAATGCCGGCGGGCAGGCAGAATTCCCTCAAGGAGGAAGACCTGGTAAATTTATTCAAATTTTTGGCGGTATGGATAGACAAAGTTCAGGTAACAATACCCATGTAATGATTCATGAAATGGGACATGCTCTTGGATTTAGACATACAGATTATGCCAGAAGAAGATGTGACGGTACAAACGAAGGCGCTTCAAATGTAGGTGCTATTCGAATTCCAGGAACACCATCGGCTAATCGATGGGGGCAAAGTGGTTTGGATAGTGATTCGGTAATGATCTCTTGTTTCGGTAATGAAGACGGAAGAATTAGTAGATTTGATCGAATTGCCTTGCAAACACTATATTAAATTATTGTAACAAAAATAATAGCTTTGATCTTTATCCCATCTCGAATTTTCGAGATGGGTTTTTTATAATTGTGTATACTTTGAATAAAAGTTGTGAATCAAGGTAAGAAACTAATACTTAGTTCTTGATTGTCCGTTATAATACCTAAAATTTAACTGAGAAGTCATCCTGAATTCATTTCAGGATCTCATTACGTTTATTTTCAGTACATTGAGATGAGAAGCTGAAACGAGCCTGTGCTGAACTCGTTTCAGTTTTCAGCTTGACACAAATCGTTTAGGTTAAATTACGTATATTCCTAATTAGTTCAAATTGAGTGTGATGTAGTTCAATATTTCATAGTAATCCACTCAATATCTATGTAGATTTAATTGATAGTAGCTACAATAAATTTAGCATAAGAAATAACTTATTGTATACTATCTACAACCTATCAATACACTTACTTCGATTTGGATAGAATAATTTCTTTATGTTCTAATGCTTTATCATAATCGGCCTTTACCAAGGTTATCGCATTAAAAAATTTTGTCCCGTTTTCTTTTTGAAGTATCACTACAGTTGATCCGTCTTCGTTTTTTTCAATTTTTGTTACGGTTACATTACTTCCTGCTAATGCCTTATAATTAGGAATTCCTCCTTTTTTAATAATAAAATTTGCTTTTGGAAATTTAATAAACTGATATCCCTGAGTAGAAGGTTGCCCTAATGTGATCACATCTCCAACCTCTATTGTATTTTGTAACGGAACGGTAGTACTTTGGATTTCAAAGGTCAAAAATGATAATACCGCAAAAAATAAGATTTTTTTCATAAGTCTATTAGCGTATTAGTAATAATACTTCAAATTTTTATAAAGTTACTAATTAGTACGTTGTATTCAAAAAATCGATTGGTTAAATAAAAGTTAATCTGTTAGTGTTTGATAGCATTACTTTTATTTTTGCAAGGAATAATTTGAGAGAAATTTACTGTCTAATGAATAGTAAAAGTTTTATTTCAATGCGATTGTGAAGTGAAAAACAAAAATAGCACAAACTAATGAAATATTTACTTCAAGATTTAAAAGTAAGAATTAACGATAAGATTTATATTAAAGACCCAGAGTCTTCGGCATTGGGCAAGCGTATTATAGAACATAGTATTTTGATGATCCAGGAAAAAGGGTTTGAAAGTTTTACTTTTAAAAAACTTGGTGAAAAGATAGGCTCTAATGAAAGTTCCATTTACCGCTATTTTGAAAATAAACATAAGTTATTACTATATCTAACGTGTTGGTATTGGGGCTGGCTAGAATATCAATTAGTGTTTGCGACTAATAATATTCCTAACTCAAAAGATAAATTAAAGGTTGGTATCGACATTATCACCAGATCTATAGAGGAAGACTCTTCTTTTTCTCATATTAATGAAGTACTTTTAAATAAAATAGTAATCAATGAATATTCAAAATCATATTTAACCAAAGAAGTTGATACAGACAATAAAGAAGGTTACTTTTCTATCTATAAACGCTTAGCCACTAGAATTAAAGACATGATTATCGAGGTAAATAGTACATATCCTTATCCGGCGAGTCTGGCTAGTACAATAATAGAAGGTGCTTTGCATCAACACTTTCTCAAAGAGCACTTTCCTTCTTTAACAAACTGTGATCATAAAATCACACCAACCAAATATTTTACCGACCTCGTGTTTCATTCTTTAAAGAAATAAATTTATGGCTAAGAACATTTTGACAGCCTGGCAAAGGTTAATAGGACTTTTACAGCTCGATAAAAAAGATATTCTTCAAACATTCTACTATGCAATTTTTGCCGGATTAGTAAATTTATCACTTCCTTTGGGGATACAGGCTATTATTAATTTAATACAGGGAGCACAAATTAGCACCTCATGGATTATTTTGGTAGTGCTCGTAACTTTAGGTGTTCTTTTTGTAGGATTGCTTCAACTGATGCAGATTAGAATTATAGAAAACGTTCAACAAAAGATTTTTACTCGCGCATCTTTCGAGTTTGCTTATCGTTTTCCCAAAATTAAGATGAGCGAATTACGAAATTACTATCCTCCAGAGTTGGCCAATCGATTTTTTGATACGTTAACCGCTCAAAAAGGACTAGCCAAAATTCTAATAGATTTTCCTGCAGCGCTTATCCAGATAATCTTTGGTTTGATGTTGCTTTCGTTTTATCATCCGTTTTTTATTATCTATGGTATTTTGCTATTACTCCTTGTGTATATCGTTTTTAAATATACAGCAAAGCGAGGCTTAGAAACAAGTCTTAAAGAGTCCAAAAGCAAGTATAAAGTTGCGCATTGGATACAAGAAGTTGCCAGAACGATCGTAAGTTTCAAACTTTCTGGAAAAACAACGCACGCGCTAAGTAAAAACGATGCGCTGGTAAGTAGTTATTTAGATGCCCGCGAGAGTCACTTTAAGGTTTTGGTTATGCAATTCATACAGATGATCGGCTTTAAGGTTTTAGTTACTGCAGGTCTTCTTTTAATAGGAGGAATATTAGTACTCAATCAAGAAATGAACATTGGTCAGTTTGTTGCAGCCGAAATTATTATTGTACTGGTAATCGGATCGGTAGAGAAACTTATTTTGGGTCTAGAATCTTTTTATGATGTGCTAACCTCGATGGAAAAGCTAGGGCAGGTAGTGGATAAAGAGTTAGAACCTCAGGATGGAGAAAAACCTTTTAAAGAAGAAGATCGTTATACGGTAGAGTTATCAAACATTGTGTATAATACTCCCGATAGTGACAAAACAATATTAGACGAGGTATCCCTTACTATAACACCCAATTGTACCATACTTATTCAGGGGCCTAGTGGCTCAGGAAAAACCACATTACTTCGACTAATTGCAGGGCTCGTAGAACCTACATCGGGTAATATATTTGTAAATAATGTAGAGCTGAGAGGTGTTAATTTGAATTATTACAGAGCACATTTGGGGCAATCGCTTACTGAAGAATCTCCCTTTGAAGGAACATTATTAGAGAATATTACCTTTGGAGATGAATCGGTATCTCACGAAGATGTATACTGGGCGTTAGACAAAGTAGGACTCACCAATTTTGTAAAAGAACAGCCTAAAGGATTGAAAACTGTCTTATATCCAGAAGGGAAACAGATATCTTATACTATATCCAAAAAAATTGTATTGGCTCGCAGTATCGTGAGAAAACCTAAATTGCTGATTCTTAAAGATCCCTTAGACCAGTTTGATGATCAAGAAGTAAACAGGATCATGGATTTTCTTACCGATGCATCAAGTCCTTGGGCTTTGGTTGTAGTAAGCCAGAATCCAAAATGGATCAAAAGATGTGGTAGAATCATCAATGTTGAAAATGGAAAAATCATAAGTGAAAAATAATTGTATATGTTGAATATTTCTCAAAATACATTAAATCAAAAAGTAGATCTTACGGGATATAGTGCTGTACAGAAAGTTTTTCATAGAAGGCACTACAAATATTTTAATCGATTTTTAAAAGTATTCGCGGTCACTGTAGTTATAATTTTGTTTCTTCCATGGACTCAAAATATATCCGGAAATGGATATTTAACCACTTTAAAACCTGATCATCGCCCTCAAACGATACAATCTCCTATTCCTGGTCGAATAGAAAAATGGTATGTGCAAGAAGGAGATTTTGTTCAAAAAGGAGATACAATATTATTTATTTCAGAAGTCAAGAATGAATATTTCGATCCTAACCTGGTAGCACGTACCGGACAGCAGATTAAAGCTAAAGAGATGTCTGTAACTTCTTATGAAGAAAAAGTAAAGGCATTAAATACACAGGCGCAAGCTTTGATTAATGAAAGAAAGTTGAAATTGCAGCAGGCAGAGAATAAACTTTTGCAATCAAGATTAAAAGTCCAAAGTGATAGTATTGATCTTGAAGCTGCCAAAACGAATATAAGAATAGCACAGCGACAATACGATCGAACAGAGCAACTAGAAAGCGAAGGTTTGAAAGCTGTGACCGATGTAGAAGAAAAACGGCTAAAACTTCAAGAAACACAAGCGAAATTAATTTCTCAGGAAAATAAATTATTAGCGAGTAAAAATGAGGTGTTGAATGCCATGGTTGAGATCAATAGGGTAAAAGCGGAATATGCAGACAAAATAGCCAAATCCAGAAGCGATAAATATACAGCACAGTCCAATCAGTTTGATGCAGAAGCACAAGTGACCAAATTAGAAAATGAATACACGAATTACGAAATGCGAAGCGATATGTATTATATTAAAGCGCCGCAAAGTGGATTCATTAATAAAGCCTTGCGATCTGGGGTAGGTGAAACTTTCAAAGAGGGTGATCAATTAGTTAGTATAATGCCATCAGATTATGAACTGGCTGTAGAAACTTTTGTAAGACCTCTTGATTTACCTTTGCTACATATTGGAGAAGAAGTTCGTATACAGTTCGACGGTTGGCCGGCAATCGTATTTAGTGGATGGCCCAATGTCTCATACGGTACCTACGGAGGTAAAATCGTGGCCATCGAAAGATTTATAAGTGATAATGGCAAATATAGAGTGCTTATCGCACCAGATCCCAATGATCACGAATGGCCAGAAATACAGGTTGGTTCTGGAGCCAGGACTATTGCCCTTTTAGAAGATGTGCCCATTTGGTTTGAATTATGGAGGCAGCTTAATGGATTCCCACCCAATTACTATCAACCTGGTACAAATGAAAAAATGGCCAAAACCGACAAAAAATAGTACCATGAAATACATAGTGTATTCCCTGTTTTTTTTGGTGACCTCTATAGCTGCTCAACAACAAGATACCTTGGTGCTTAATTTTAAAGAATACTTAGGATATGTGAAAAAGTATCATCCGGTAGCGAAGCAGGCACAACTTAATATCGATATAGGACAAGCGAATTTAATGAGGGCACGTGGTGGTTTTGATCCTAAAATGGAGGTGGATTATGATCGTAAAAAGTTCAAAGGATCAGAATATTATGACCTTTTGAACGCTACTTTCAAAATTCCTACCTGGTATGGTATCGAATTTAAAGGAGGATTCGAGCAAAATGATGGAGATTTTCTTAACCCTCAAAATTCTGTACCTGATGATGGTCTATTTAGTGCCGGTGTTTCAGTTCCAGTGGGGCAGGGATTATTTATAAATGACCGAATGGCCACACTTCGTAAAGCGAAGTTTTTTAGAGAGCAAACCAAAGCAGATAGAGATCTATTGGTCAACCAAATTTTGTTCGATGCTTCTCTTGCTTATTTTGATTGGTTACGGGCGTTTAATGAAAAAGAAATTTATCTTAATTTTCTTGAGAATGCTAAAATGCGTTTCGAAGGAATTCGACAAAGCGCATTAGCCGGAGATCGTGCAGCTATTGATACCGTAGAGGCAAAAATTGCATTTCAAAATAGAGCGTTAAGCCTAGTGCAGGCAAAAGTTAAACTGATGAATAAAACCTTAGAGCTATCTAATTTTTTGTGGCTAGAGGGTAATGTTCCTGTAGAGTTGCAACCTAACGTTGTTCCAGATCAAAACGTAGAAAACGATATTGACACTACCTTAGAGATCATGGGACTCCCACTCGACAGTTTTACATTAGAAAATCACCCAAAACTTAGATCTTTAAATTTTAAAATAGAAGGGTTAGAAGTAGATCGAAGATTGAAAGCAAACAAATTATTACCCAAAATCGACCTAGAATACAATTTTCTTACTGAGACTCCAGAAACGGCTAGATCTTTTAATACGGCGGAATATAAGGGGGGAGTAACCTTTCGTTTTCCGCTTTTTTTACGAAAAGAACGCGGTGATTTAAGGTTAGCAAGGTTTAAGGTCCAAGATGCACAATTTGAATTTGAAACTACTCAGCTGCAGATAAGAAATAAGATTGCTGCTATTTTTGCAGAACTAGAATCTTTTGTGAGTCAAAATGAACTCATAGAAAATATTGTGGATAATTATCAAACATTACTAAACGCCGAAGAACGTAAATTTAGCTTTGGTGAAAGCTCTTTGTTTTTAATAAATTCTCGAGAGCGAAGCTTGATCGATGCCAGGTTGAAAGAAATCGAGGTTCAAAACAAGTTTTTCACTACCAAGGCCAAATTATTTAATAGTATGGCGTTAAATCCCGAGAATCTTTAGTTGTAATCCTTAACACATCTTAACTTTTTATGAATATCCATAATTTAACCTAAACGGTTTGCGTTAAGCTGAATACTGAAACGAGTTCAGCACATGCTTGTTTCGGCTTCTCATCTCAATGTACTGAAAATAAACGTAATGAAATCCTAAACTGAATTCAGGATGACTTCTCAGTTAAATTGTAGGTATAATAATGGACAATCAATAATTTTTATATTTGGCTGTAAAATGGTTTAAATAAATTCTACGTTGAACTCGATTTATACATAAGAATTAAAGTGCAGGTCTTTTATCACGTAATGTTTTATGTTGACAAGTAAGGATTAGTGTGAAATCACGACAGAAATTTAATAAAGTAAAGACGTTAAACCGGGATTATACAGTAGAAATGGTATAAATACGAAAACGCGGATGCTTTCTTAATTTCAGCATAGCAGTTTACTTAGATCGAGGTCGAAAGGCTACGGTTACATTGAAAACTTAGCGAAGCGAACGTCTTTGAAGCTGTTGAAAGCGGTAATAGACGTTCTTAACGTATAAAACTATTAAACCTGCTTACCGTTCATTTAAAGATAATTAGTATATGATTGCATTACGATATTTAGTGATTGGCATATTTTTTTTGCAATGGTGTTCTGCTCAACAGATTTCATACCAATTTGAGAATAACATCCAATATTATGATGGTATAAAAAAGAAATTAGACAGCTACTCCAAAGAACGCTGTGTGTTGGATCTCTATTATCCTACCAACCTTAAAAATTTTGCTACGGTCGTATGGATTCATGGAGGAGGATTAGTTGGCGGAGAAAAATATATTCCTGAACGACTTATGAACCAGGGATTTGCTGTAGTTGCGATAAGTTATAGGTTGTACCCAAAAGTAAAAAAACCCAAATATATTGAAGATGCAGCCGCAGCAGTTGCTTGGGTTTTTAAAAATATCGATCGATATGGAGGGGATACTGATCAGATTTTTGTGTCTGGTCATTCTGCCGGAGGATATCTTACGTCTATGGTTGTTTTGGATAAAAAATGGTTACGCAAGCACGATATAGATGCAGACCAAATTGCCGGAGTTATCCCATTTAGCGGTCATACGATTACACATTTTACAGTAAGAGACGAAAACGGTATTTCTAGAAATCAACCTATAGTCGACGATTATGCTCCTTTGTTTTATATACGAAAAGACGCACCACCGTTTCTGTTAATTACAGGCGATAGAACATTAGAGCTTCCCGGAAGATACGAAGAGAATGCGTATTTCGAAAGTATGATGAAAACAGTCGGGCATAGTGATATAGCGCTATTCGAAATACAAGGATATGGTCATGATATGACAGAGCCCGGATACCCGTTACTTGCTAAATATATCAAGGATAGAACTAAAAAGTAGTCTTGTGTAGTATTGTAACGATAGTAAACATTCCTTATTTCAGCTTCTCTTTCAATCTTTTAACAGCTTGTTCTGGAGTAATATCGCGTTGAGGTGAACCAAACATTTCATATCCTACCATGAATTTTTTTACTGTGGCACTTCGAAGCAGGGGAGGGTAGAAGCTCATATGCCAATGCCAATGCGTATTTGGTCTATTATTCGTTGGTGCCTGATGGATACCACTAGAGTATGGGAATGAAGTTTGAAATAGGCCGTCATAAGCTTTTGTAATTTTTGATATGGCATCTGCAAAAGCCAGACTTTCTTGTGACGACATCTGGGTAATATTTTTGCTATGTTTCTTCGGAATGATCATAGTTTCAAAGGGCCAGATGGCCCAAAATGGTGTTAATACTACAAAATCATGATTTTGATAAATAATACGATCGTTGAGCGTTAATTCTTGATCTAAATAATCACCTAATAAACTTTTTTGATGCTTTTCGAAGTATTTTTTTTGCTGTTGCTCTTTCTTTAGTACTTCGTTGGGTAGTGAAGACTGGCTCCATATTTGTCCGTGAGGATGTGGATTACTACACCCCATAACCGCTCCTTTATTTTCAAAAATCTGAACGTAGTTGATCATTTCTTCTGCGCCTAGTTTTACAAATTCTTGTTGCCAGGTTTTTACAACCTTTGCGATTGCTTTAACATCCATATCTGCCAGGCTTTTAGAATGATCAGGACTAAAACATACCACTTTACAAATACCTTTTTCGCTTTCAGCCCGAAGCAAATTAGAAGTAAAAGAAAAATCGGGTGAATCGGCTTGTAAAGCGGCAAAGTCATTCACAAATACAAAGACGTTTTTATAATCTGGATTTTTCTCTCCGTTGATTCTGGTATTACCAGCACATAAATAGCAGGACGGGTCGTATGTTGGACGTTTTTCGTTAGAAACAACCTCATTTTGTCCCTGCCAAGGGCGTTTTGACCGGTGAGGAGATACCAAAACCCATTCTCCGGTAAGAATGTTTAGTCGTTTGTGTGAATAATCTTGCAAATTTTTATCCATGCTATGCAATTTTTAAAGCGTCTGTAATCTTTTAAATAAGTTGTGTGCCATCAGCTAATTTTACACTGTAGATACTACATTCTTTTTTAAACCTTTCTTTAAATTTTTTAGTTATTTCTTTTTTAAAAGCTTTGTATTCACTTTTTAAAATTAAATTAATGGTGCAGCCTCCAAAACCTCCGCCCATCATGCGTGCACCAAGAATATTTGGATTTTCTTTCGTGTTATTTACCAAAAAATCAAGTTCTGAGCAACTTACTTTGTAATGTTCACTTAGACCTTTATGAGATTGATAAAGCAGATCGCCTAAATCAACGAGATCTCCCTTTTTTATACTTTCTGAAAATTGTTGCACACGTAGGTTTTCATTAATTACATAAAGTGCTTTTTGATACTCTTCTTCTGAAATTTGCTGGCGAATACAATCAAGATCTTTTTTAGATGCATCTCTTAATGCGTTAACATTTAGTATATCTGATACCTTCTCACAAACTGCCCTTCTGTCGTTATAGGCACTTTCTGATAAATCGTGTTTTACATTACTATTGATAAGCATTAATTTGTACTCATAGAGATCAATATGATAAGGATCTGCTTGCACAGTTCTACAATCCAGAAAAAGCGCACTGTTTTTAATACCGAACATACTGGCAAATTGATCCATAATTCCGCATTTGACACCTACAAAATTATGTTCGGCTTTTTGAGCGATAAAAATCATTTCTTTTTTAGATAATTGCAATCCGAATAATTCATTTAGACCCAATACAAAACCATTTTCTAAAGCGGCAGAGGATGACATACCTGCTCCACTAGGAATATTACCTGCAAAAACGGCATTAAAGTTACCTATCTTCTTACCTAACTTTTGCAATTCTGAAACTACTCCCAGAATGTAATTTCTCCAGCCCCCATTTTCAAGAGGAGCTATATCCTGAACAGTAAATTCATATGCTTCTTTTTTATCTACAGCATAGATTTGGCTTTTTTCAGTATTACTTTTGCTTAAAGCCACTACAATTCCTTTATTTATGGCAGCGGGAAACGTAAAGCCTTCATTATAATCTGTGTGTTCTCCAATAAGATTAATTCTTCCGGGTGAAAACACTATCAAAGGTGCGGTGTCGAACCGATTTTCGAAGCTATTTAAAACTTTTTTCTTTAACTTTTTAGCCATCTTTTTTTTCTCTTAACAGACTTTTTATGGCAATACACCATTCAGTGGTATAGGTTGCTTTAGGTACCAACATTTGTAGTCCTGTTTTCGTATTGAAATTGTTGGGAGCACCAGTCATTGGTTCTATAGCAATTGTATTTCCTTGAGGCGGAGTATATACCTGTAGAAATTGATTGTCTTTTGTTGCACTTAGTGTAAGGTTATATTCTGGGGTTAAAAATTGAACTTCACTTTCTTCTAGGGTGAACCCTTGATCCAGTTGGTGGTCTTCAACTTGAAAAGGCATGGGCAGGTTTGCATAGTAACTTCCGTTTATAATTTTTTGATGATCGTATGTGTATTGGGACGAGCTATTGAAAATAAGATAACTTTCATAAAGATTTTTACTTACAAAATAAGGATGCCAACCCATACTAAACGGAAAAGACTTTTTGTCTGTATTCGTAGCAGACACAGCTAATTGTATACCGTTTTTATCTAAAATATAGATGAACTGAAGTTTAAATGCAAAAGGAAATCCCTGGGCCAATCCCTTATCTTCGTAAACCAGGGTAACCAATGCTTGTTCTACCGTTGCTTCTTGATGTATGCAAGTAAATGATTTGTCGTAAACCAGACCATGAAGCGCATTGTTTAGACCGGTATCATTACAATCTAGTGTATAGGTGGTGTTGTCTAAAGAAAATGTTCCATCTTTAATTCGATTAGCAAAAGGAAATAAGATAGAAGATGCATAACTTTGGCTGTAATCGATAGCTTCTGGATCGGCAATAACTTGTATACCTTCAAAAGTGAAACTACTAAGTCTCCCTCCCTGATCAAGACAAAGCTCAGCTTTTGAAGTTTTGGCGGCATTACTGAGCGCTATAAGACTTCTGCCTTTTATTTTTTTATGGGTGATAGTGTACAAGCTATAAGGATTTTCTAAGGATTAAACGATTATTATTTTCAACCTGTGTAAACTCTTTTGACAATATCATTTGAGCCAACCGGTTGCCCATCTCTTTAAAATCTGTGGATATTGTCGTAATACCTCCTTCAATAATTTCTTTTAATAACGTATCGTTGTAAGAAATTATACCGATATCGTCTGGAATCACCAGTTTTTGCTCTTTAATTTGTTTGATTACCCGAATTAAATTTTGATCATCTAGTATGATGTATAATTCTCCTTTTTTTAACAAGCTACTTTCAAATGTCGTTATAGTTTCATTTTTAATTTTATATGTCGCACAAAACGTACGAAAACCCTCTAAAAGCCCTTTTGGCTGAGTTGGAGAGTGCAATAAAACTACTTTATCGTATTTTTTAATCTTTCCTAAAGCATTTTGTAATCCTAAGTATATATCCTTTTCAAAATTCTGATAAATTCCTGAGTATTCACTTAATTCTTTTTGCATTTGATCCAAAATATATACACTGTCTTTTGGTAATATGCGCAATGGTTTATGAACATCTTTCAAATTGGCAGGCATAATAACATAATCACTGTAGTTACCTGCACTATTATGTATCAGATTACAAAAAACTTCGTAGTTAAAGTGATGAAAAAAAATTTCTACTTGTACACCAGTGTCAAGACGGTCTTTGAATGCATTATAAAGATCCTCTTTAAAAGCATTAAATTCGTCGAATAGCAAGAAAATTTTTTGAGATATAGTAATATTTTCACTAACTACATAATAGCCTTTGCCTACTACAGATTGAATTATGCCTCTTGTTTTTAGCTCATTAAATGCGGTTAATACCGTATCTCTAGATAGTGAGTGCCTATTTTTGATACTATTTAATGATGGGAGTTTATCATCTTTTACCAGTATCCTATTGATAATGGCTTTTTCTATAGAAGATACAATTTGTTTATACTTAGGTATGCCAGAATTTTCTGTAATAGTAACAATATCCATTCTGTAAAAATACTATAATTTTTAAAATAAACAACTAGTAGGTACTAGTAGGTTTTTGTATGTATTAGGTATATTTTTGTTATCAACCTAAGAATGGTATTCGATTACTTTTTTCTGTTTGGTCGAGCCCTTCGTCAGAGCTCGGGACAGGCTCGGTCGAGACCTGGTATAACAATCGAACTCAAATTATCAAAGTTCGAAATTGCCATTCGAATTTATAATGAGTAGTTACGTCTGTCGAATACCCTTTTATACCTGTTTATAGCCTTTACTAATAGTCATTGCATATTATCCATTTGTCTAGTATATTTGAAATTTTATTGATTTTAAGGATGTTACCCCCAATCTCAATAGCTTACAAAATTTCAAATAGGTTGCTTATATGAAAATAGTAAAGAAAATACTTATTGTAGCACTGATTCTTATTCTGATTGCAGTTGCAGTTTTATTCTTTGGCATACGTTATGAAACCAAGTTACAATCGGGTGGATTTACTAAGGTGATCAATCCAGAACCATTTTTTGAACGCTATGAACGCATAGGGATCGAGAAGATTAACGTTTTGATACATGATGACAGTCTTTATTTTATAACCAAGAATGTAGTATTAGAATCTGGACGCATTACTGCGATAGATACTATAGCTGTTAAAAAAGAAGGAGTACATTATATAGATGGGTACGGGAAGTATTTGGTTCCCGGACTTGCGGATACACATGTTCATCTGGAAAATAGTAAAAATGACTTGTACTTATATCTTGCCAATGGTGTAACTTCGGTGTATGAAATGTACGGTAACCAGAACCATTTGCGATGGAAAGAAGAAGCAATTCAAGGAGCTATTAGCCCGCATATAAAAGTAGCATCGAGTAAAATTACTAGTTTAAGCGGTATGGGACCTAAGATAGATCAATTCTTTGGGGGCGCTATATCATTTTCAACTAAAGACGCGGTTCGTGATGGAGTCGAAAATTTAAAGAAACAGGGATATGACGCCTTAAAATTAAGTTCTCTTATGGACCTTAAAATTTATGAAGCAATTAATAAAGAGGCGAATACATTACATATGCCTGTGCTTGGACATGTTTCAAAAGAAGTTGGTTTGGAAAACCTTTACAATTCTAATCAAACGCAGGTAGCACACGTTGAAGAAATTTTAAAAAATGTAATGAGTGACTTCGGAAGTATAAATGAAGAAAATTCAGGTGAGTTTCTGCGATTTCTTACTACCGAAAGTGAATCCATTGCTAAAAAATTGAAGTCAAAAGATATATCGGTATCCACAACTATATGGTTAATGGAAACACTACCAAAGCAGGTATTACATCTTTCAGAATTTATAGCTACCATAGAACTGTCCTATGTAAATCCTGGTGTTTTAGAAGGTTCAAATTTAAGAAAGGGTTGGTTGCCTGGTAATAATGGATATGAACTGCCAAATCCATCTGAAGCCGATAAAAAATGGAGAGCATTATTCTGGAAAACCTACGTCGAGGGAATTCATATCATTACCAAATCATTATTTGCAAACGAAGTAAAGGTTCTGGTAGGTACAGATGCTAATGTTTCGGGTGTAGTTCCCGGGTTTTCTATTCATGACGAGTTAGCTTCACTCTCAAAACTTAATATTGCTAATGAGAAGATCCTTAAAGCTGCAACCTCTGAAGCTTCAAATTTTATGAACTTAAATTCTGGAGTTATTCTCGAAGGTAATCATGCAGACTTGTTGATATTGTCAAATAATCCATTAGAAAACATCAATAATCTTAAGGCTATCGAACGTATTTTTATAGGAAATGCAACCATTGATAAAGAAAATATAGAGAAATTGCTATCTGAAATTGCAAAAACCAACAACGAAAACCGATCGGTAAATATTACCGAATTTACTAAGGAGTAATAATGTTGTGTGTACGCGAACTACTAAAACGAATTGGAAGTTGATAGGCTGTACCCATAGCTATAATTGTTTACATTATTATGATTTTAGAATACCATTGTATTCAAATCAAAAGAATGCTACTCCATGCCATTATCATAGGTGTCCAAAGGTAGAGCAATAGTATCCCTATTAGTCAATCGGTCAAATTATAGAAGAAGCTAGCAGTGCTACTCTTTCTAACAGTGCTACAAAATTTTAATGTTTAACACAATCTTGCTTGCGTTGACAATATTTTAGATTGTAGACATGTAATATAACGAGTAAAGAAGACGCCAGATAAATAGTTTCTTCTGCCAAAGGAAATAGCGCTAACTTTTCATTAATTACAATAATAAACAATAGTAGCCAACTTATCCAAAACGCATATTTCATTTTAGATTTTGACGTGGTTCTAGAGGATTTTCTTACGGCAAGAAAAGAAAGTCCTAAAAAAATGATGTCCAAAGATTTCCACCAGAGCGGATGTTCATTATGAAAAAGCATGGATCCCGAATGTGCCATAAAGAGAAAAGGAGTAAGCAGGCAATGTGCTAAACATAAACTACTCGCCATGATTCCTAAAGTATCTGAGTGGTTGCGTGCGTGAGATATATTCACAAGAAAATGTATTTGTTAAGGATTGCAAATATACTATAATTTTATAAATGCAACTTTGTTGCGTTAATTATAATTTTTTATTTTTGACAAAATGATGCTATGATTCAAACCACATCGTTACGCTTTACATATCCAGATACAAAAAATAAAACACTATGTTTTCCTGATATAGTTTTACCACCCAAAAAGGATATGTTAATTTTAGGACCCTCTGGCGTTGGTAAAACCACGTTATTACATCTTTTGGCAGGGCTTTTACCACCCAAAATTGGAGATATTTGCATTGCCAATACTTGTTTGAATAGACTTTCGAGAAGACAACTTAATCGTTTCAGGGGAGAACATATAGGATTAATATTCCAAAAAACATGTTTCATTAAATCTTTAACCTTGCTTGAGAATTTAACCTTACGTGAGCGATTTTCTAAAAAGAAAGGTGATCGTTATCGCAAAGAAGAATTGATTATGCATTTAGGCCTCTCAGATCTTTTGCATAAAAAAGTATATCAACTAAGCCTGGGGCAACAACAACGACTTTCTATCGCTTTGGGGGTTATACATAAACCTAAGATTATTTTGGCAGATGAACCCACATCAAACCTGGATGATGCGAATTGTAAAAAAGTCATTTCATTATTAAAAAAAGAAGCACAGATCTGCCAAAGTAATTTAGTAATTATCACTCATGATCATAGAGTTACGGCACACTTTAGTAATCATATAAATTTATAGAAATTGTTATATCTGGCCTACAAAAATTTGATTTCTAAACCTTTGAATACTATGTTAAGTATTGTATTGTTGATGCTTAGCATTTCATTGGCAACTTTTGTGTTGCAAATAAGAAATCAGCTTCTTCACCATTTAGAACGTACTATCAAACCTTTTGATATGGTAATTGGCGCCAAAGGAAGCTCATTGCAACTTGTCCTATCTTCAGTTTTACATATTGATAATCCTACCGGTAACATATCCCTAGAAAAAGCGATGCGTATTGCCAGAAACCCTATGGCCAAAGACATTATTCCTGTTTCTTATGGAGATAATTATAAAGGAATCAGAATATTGGGTACATCAAAGGAGTATTTGACTACTTACGATGCAAGTTTACAGGATGGAAAATTATTTGAAAAACCATTTGAAGCAGTTATTGGTAGTAGTGTGGCAAAAAAAGAGGAATTGAACGTAGGTGATACCTTTTTGAGCTCACACGGCTTAGCAAAAAGTGCACTAGAAACCCATAATGATAAACCTTTTATCATTACCGGGATAGTAAAGCCAACATACACCATTATTGATCATCTTATCATTACCAACCTTGAAAGTATATGGGAAGTACACAAACATCACGATGAACCACACCATCATGAAGAAGAGCATCATATGGAACATGTAGATGCGCATAGTAATCCTAATGATAAACATGAAGAAGAACGCCAAATAACTTCTTTGTTAGTAAAATTTAGAAATCCCTTGGGCGCATTGCAAATCTCTAGGTTTATTAATGACAAAACTACAATGCAAGCGGCAATTCCCAAATTTGAAATTGAACGATTAATGGGGTTTTTAGGAATTGGTTTCCAAACCATTAATGGGATTGCCACTGCCATATTACTAGTGGCCGGGCTTAGTATATTTATAAATTTAATAAAAACCGTAAGAGAAAGAAAACAAGAGCTGGCCTTATTGCGTACTTATGGTGCCAATACATTTCAGTTGATAAAATTGGTTTTTCTGGAGGCACTTTTCTTATCTTTTTTTGGAACTGCCATAGGGTGGTTTGTAGGAAGAATTAGTTTATGGTTCTTATCAATTTTTACCGAGGATGTATATGGTTATCATTTTGTGTTTAGCCTCCCTACTCAAAAAGAGTTAATTATTTTGGTATTGGTAATTTTAACAACTTTACTGGCAGCCATATCAGCCTCACTATCTTTATTTAAGTTAAACGTTTCTAAAATAATATTTGATGCCTAAATTCGTTTTTTCAATCCTGTTTTTTACGTTAATCACAGTGCGTTTATGTTCTCAAGAAAAGTTGACATGGAGTGATTTTGCCGACGTAAAATTTAGCCACGTGTATAGTGCTGTTTATGATGATATTTTCCTTAAGCCAAAATTTGGTACTATAATTCAGTCTTATGAAGGTGCCAGAATTCGTATTAAAGGTTATTTTTTAGATTTTTCTATTGAAGAAGATGAGTTTTATTTACTTTCTCAGAACCCAAGAGCTTCTTGTTTTTTTTGCGGTGGTGCAGGTCCAGAAAGTGTAGTAGAGGTGGTTTTTAAACAAAAGCCAGCTTTTAGAATGGATCAGATTGTAGAGGTCACGGGTGTTCTTGAGCTTAATATTGATGATGTAGATCACTGTAATTATATACTAAAAGAAGCTACGGGTAGATTAATACAATGAACTCATCTTGACTTTTATAATTAGCTACAAAATGATCTTTTTTACTTACTTTTTATCATTTTTGAGTTCCGTAGCTAAGGCTATGCAACAAAAAAATACTTTCAACTAAGCAAAAAATCTCTATTTTTCACTTTAATCAAAAAAGTCAAGATGAGTTCAATGAACTAGTTCAATTTTTTTCAATTTGCCTAAAAATGTTGTTTTCCATGTGTAGTTTATAATTTTTAACTTATTTAGCAGCGCTACTTAAGTCAAAAATTACGTCATCTAAACGTAAAACCTCCATTTTAAGATTACATCAAAAAATTTAAATCAGTTAATAAAGTATGCTAGTATTTGAGTAACTTTTGTAATACATTTAAGGCTGAAGTTATTATCGAACAAACTCTATGAATCGAATGAAACGAACATTAAGAATTGATATACTTTTTCCAGCAATCCTATGGCTTATACTTGTTTCATCTTGTAGTAAAGAAAAGCATCTTGTAAAAATTGAAGATAAAAGAATTGAAATAAACGAGGCCAGTCCGTCAAATGCCGATATTGAAAGTTTTATCAAACCCTATAGAGAAAATGTAGAAAAAAATCTGGATAGCGTTCTTGCTTATGCACCTAAAACATATGTTAAAACAGATGGAAAATTAAATACCGCTATTGGTAATTTGCTGGCAGATATTGTTTTAGAACAAGCTAATCCAATATTCAAATCCAGAACGGCACACGCGATCGATATGGTCTTGCTAAACTATGGCGGCATTCGTGCACCTATTTCAAAAGGGAATATAACCGCGCGAACCGCTTATCAAGTAATGCCTTTTGAAAATAGTGTAGTAGTGGTAGAAATGAAAGGCATCCAGGTTAAAAAGCTAGTCGCCTATTTACAAAAATCTAAACGAGCACATCCTATTTCAGGATTAAAATTAACCGTAGATACTCATTTTGATAGTATCCAGGTTTTGATAAATAACAAAGCTATTCAAGATGAAAAAACGTATTTTGTGGCTACAAATGATTATTTACACGGTGGAGGCGATGAGATGTATTTCTTTAAGCAAGCAGGTAAATTACATATATTGAATTACAAAATTAGAAATGCCATGATTGATTATTTTCACAAGGTTGATACAATAAATCCCGTTAGAGATGATCGATTTATACAACTTAACTAACTCAATATCATAATGAAACGAAGAGAATTTTTAAAACAAACTGCAGTATCTACAGCGTTGGTTTCTTTAGGGGGGTTGGGGTTATCATCTTTTTCTGGAAATGACACAAAAAAAATAACTATTTTACATACTAATGATGTTCATAGTCATATTGACCCCTTTGGACCGGGAGCAGGTAGAAATGCGAATAAAGGAGGTGTGGCAAGAAGAGCTGCGATTATAGAAAAAATACGACAAGAGAATCCAAATACGGTATTGCTTGATGCCGGTGATATTTTTCAGGGAACCCCGTACTTTAATTTTTATGGTGGCGAACTGGAATTTAAGCTTATGAGCATGCTTAATTATGATATAGCAACAGTTGGTAACCATGATTTTGATAATGGTATTGAAGGGTTGCATGCACAACTTCCGTATGCTAAATTTAAATTTGTTTCAGCTAATTATGACTTTAGCAATACGATTATGGATACGTTGGTAAAACCTTACGAAATATTGATTAAAGACGACGTAAAGATTGGGATTTTTGGACTAGGCATACAATTGGATGGGCTCGTTATGAAAACATTGTACAAAGAAACCAAATATCTAAATCCAATAGACATCGCTCAGGATATGAGTCGAATATTGAAAAAAGAAGAACAGTGTGATTTGGTGATATGTTTATCGCACCTAGGCTATGAATACAAAAAAGATCCCGATCGAATAAGCGATATACGTCTTGCTAAAGCTACCGAAGATATCGATCTAATCATTGGTGGGCATACGCATACCTTTCTTGAAAAACCCACGGTAGTAAAAAATAAAAAAGACAAAGATGTACTTGTGAATCAAGTAGGATGCTATGGTTTATACTTAGGAAGAATAGATTTTTATTTTGATTCTAAGAAAAACAAAACACCCGATGGAAATTCACTTTCCGTTTAGTATCCTGCCGCTTGTCCGTCTTTTCGGCTTTCTGAGGCGCCGTGATACACTTTGTTTTTATCATCCCATAAAATAGCCTGATACCCTCCATATACCCCTCGGGCAGTACCAATTTTATGACCTTTATCCATTAACCCTCTCAATGTCGTATAGGGTATTCCAGATTCAGTTCGTATCATTCCGGTGTCCTGAGTGGTATTTCCCATCGGGCTTGCTCCACCCGTATGATCCCAACGCGGGGCATCACCAGCTTCTTGTAAGTTCATACCAAAGTCAATTAAGTTCATAACAATTTGCGTATGTCCCATAGGTTGAAAATCACCTCCCATCACGCCAAAACTAACATAAGGCTTATTGTCTTTTGTAATAAATGCCGGAATAATTGTATGAAAAGGGCGTTTTCCAGGTGAATAGGTATTGGCCTGCCCTTTTTTTAGGCTAAATAATTCCCCTCGATCTTGTAACATAAAGCCAAGTTTTGGCGGAACCATACCAGAACCCATTCCTCGATAATTACTTTGAATCAAAGATATCATGGTGCCTTCTTTGTCAGCTACTGTCATATAAATAGTCTCCCCTGCAGAAATTTCACCTGCGCTATATGTTCCTGCTTTAGCTTTGATTTGTTTTCTTCTGTTCTCAGCATATTCTTCTGATAGTAATTGCGTCACAGGAACATCAAAAAAATCCATGTCGGCATAGTATTTTGCGCGATCTTCAAAGGCTAACTTTTTAGCTTCGGTAAAAAGATGTAGATGTTCTGTACTTCCAAATTCAATAGTAGAAAAATCATAACCTTTTAATATTTGTAGCATTTGTAGTGCTGCAATCCCTTGTCCGTTAGGAGGTAATTCCCATACATCATAGCCTCTGTAGTTAATAGATACCGGTTCTACCCATTCTGACGTATGAGCGGCAAGATCTTTGGTCGATAGAAATCCGCCTTGTTCTTTAATGAAAGTATCAATGGTTTTAGCAATATCGCCTTTGTAAAAAGCATCACGTCCTTCTTTAGCAAGACTTCTATAGGTGTTAGCGAGATACGGATTTTTATATAGTTCACCTTCTTTAGGTAGTTTGCCTCCATTTTGGGTTATATACGTATCTTTTATATTAGGAAACCCTTTGGATTCAAAACGTGGTATAGTACGTTGGATGTACCATGAGATAAGTTCGGTCAACGGAAATCCATTTTCGGCATATTGGATAGATGGTGACAGTATTTCTGACATCGGTTTTGAACCAAATTTTTTATGAAGTTCGAACCAGCCATCAACTGCACCAGGCACACTTACAGGTAATGGTCCATATGATGGTATTTTTTCCATTCCTTTCTTTTGAAAATATTCTAGCGTAAGTTTTTGAGGAGAACGCCCACTGGCATTAAGACCATAGAGTTTTTTAGTTTTTCCGTCCCAAACGATAGCAAAAAGATCGCCACCAATACCACAGCCCGTAGGCTCCATAAGTCCCAGTGCTGCATTTGCGGCAATAGCGGCATCAATGGCATTACCTCCACTTTTAAGTATGTCTAGCCCTATCTGAGTAGCCAAAGGATGACTGGTCGCTACCATTCCATTTTGACCTAGAACTTCAGATCGGGTTGCAAAAGGTTTTCCTGTAATTCTATCTTGCGCAAAAGTACAAGCGATACCTAAAAAAAGAATAGAAGTATAATAAAAAAGAGTTTTCATCTGTAATTAATCAATTTTAAATAAGCAGTATGGTGATTTGACTTAACATCCCAAATATAATACTCCTTATTCATCCTTTGGAGCCATATTTTTTTACGAGAAAATGCGTCTACCAGCTCGTATTTTCATAGTAAAGATATGAAAAGACTTTCTATAATTTTAGCATTGAAAGTTTTGTTTTATAGCTAAATTCATATAAAACGAGTTACATCGATGGTTCTTGATAAGTAGCAATAGGCCAATTATCTTTTGTAGAGAACTCACCTTTTTTCCATAGGTTGATCTCTGATTTGGTGAGCAAACTTGCATCAAGTTGTTTTGTGACCTGGTCAACATTAATATTTTGACCAATAAATACCAATTCAATTTTACGATCGCCAAAAGTTGCGTCCCATTCTGATTCGATCATTTCTTGATTATTAACAAAAGAAGCATAACCGATTCTTTCACTAAAGGGCATTGAAGCCCACCAAACTCCGGCAGGATCTGTTTTTAGCGAACCTCCTGCAGAACCCCAAATAAGAGCTTGGTCTGATCGTGAGGCCAGCCAAAATAACCCCTTACTACGAATAATATTGGAAGGAAAGTGTTGTGTTGCAAAATCTAAAAATCGTTTAGGATGAAAAGGTGTACGTCGTCGGTATACAAAAGAACCTATTCCGTACTCTTCGGTTTCAGGGATATGTTCATTTTCAAGTTCTTGTATCCAGCCTGCTGATGCTTCGGCTTCTTCGAAGTTGAATAACCCTGTGGCTATTACTTCGCGTAGCGCAGTTTGAGAATTTTGAGTAGGAATAATACGAGCATTCGGGTTTAATTTATGAATAATATCGTATAAATTCCTTAATTCAGACTCCGTCACCAAATCGACTTTATTCAGTAAAATTACATTGGCAAATTCTACCTGATCGGTTAGCAGATTAACAATAGTGCGATCATCTCCTTCAATATTGGTAAGATTTCTATCTGTTAAATATTGTGGGCTAGAAAAATCCTTTAAAAAGTTAAACGCATCTACGACAGTGACCATAGTATCTACGTAACTAAACCGACTTAAATCTAATTGTCCATCTTCACTAGCAAAACTAAAGGTTTGTGCAACTGGTATAGGTTCTGAAATTCCCGTACTTTCAATAATTAGATAATCAAAGCGCTGTTCTTTAGCCAATTTTTCTACTTCAATCATAAGGTCTTCCCTTAAAGTACAGCAAATACAGCCATTAGACATTTCTACCAATTTCTCTTCGGTTCGAGAAAGCGTATTTTCATTTTCTACAAGTTGTGCATCAATATTAACTTCACTCATATCATTAACGATAACAGCAACTTTAAGTCCTTCTTTGTTATGTAAAATATGATTTAAAAGTGTAGTTTTTCCTGCACCAAGAAATCCACTTAATACAGTTACGGGCAATTTATTCATTGATTTGAATATTTAAAAATTATCGAATATGTGTTATTACAACTAACCTGTTGTGTACAAGCACTGTCGCCGTCTTAACTACAATACAATAGACAAGTATTCCTAATTTCAGCTTTACACATGATTTTAAGTTACTTTATGGCTACGTATTCGATCAACTAGATTTAAATGCCTCAAGGCACGCCTTGAGGCCGCTCAGTCTAGAAATTACTCTTTTAATGTAACAGTACGAGTTACTTTGTTAAAAGGTCCCGGAAGCAATTTCCCCATTTCATCAAGCAATTCTAATTGAATTGTGATTTCTCCCATTGGTAATCCTTTGATAACGTGTGGAGCCCATTCTGTAATCATAAATTCTTCCCCATTAATAGTAGCACGAACTTTATGACCCTTTTCTGAAAGTGAGGTGTTGAGTACAAAGAAGTCGAGTAGTACTTGCTCTGTGTCTTTTCCGGCATATTCTCCTTTTGGCCTGCTATATATAAGTGTAGGCGCTTTCATATCAAGACCAAGTTTGTCTTCAGGTGTATCCCCAACTATAAGTTTACGAACAATTACAGAGTTCTCATTTTTAACGGATTCGTGAAATGAACGACTTAAAAAGGCAACCAAATGGTGCACTCCTGCCGGAACTTCTTTTTTAAAATTTGGTTCGTAATGAGCAGAATAAGGTTGATTGTCTAAAATGAAGTGAATATGTTGACCTTTTCCCGAGTTTGCTAATTTTTGAGCGTTAGGACCTTTTGTTTGTGCGCCTAATTCATAATTTTCTACGTTAAACGAAAACTCCATTTCTCCTGCTTTTGCCATTTTGATGTCTTCTGGGGTATCCAAAATAAGTGAAGCATCAGCATATGCGGGAGAGCCTTCTAATTTTTCAAGTGTTATTTTTGATGGTACTTTTTCGGTTTCTGTCTCAACCTCTTTGGTTACGCCTTCATCATTGTTAGCATCCTTTTTCTCCTGCTTACAAGCTGTAGTGAAAAAGAGCATTAAAGATGCAATAATACTTACATAGTGTGTGTTCATTGTGTTTTAATTTTAATTTATATAATCTGATTTAAAGGTTTTTTTGAATGCAGTTTCTCAAAATTCCAGATAGAAGTGATTCCCCTACTGGGTCTATTATTGTATTTGTCGTTTAATTTACAAATTATCTGGGTAATTTTACTATATTCTACATTATCTAAGGGTGCTACAGTAAACTTTATATAAATTTTCTGAATCCTGTTAAAAAACTCATGGTTTACGTATGTCGATTTAAGAAAAGCTTCGCACTTACAGCTAATGATAGCGCCAATTTTTATAGGTACTTTAGGAAGAGGGAAATTATTTACCCCTTGTTTTTGAGTCACCAAGGTTAGCTGCAATATGAAAACGACTACTAGTACACAATATCTCATATCAAAATGAAGTAAGCACAGTACGTTCTTCGAACTTTTTGGAAGATATATATCCAATGCCGAAAAGTAATGTAGTTATTCCCAAAAGAATGACCGGTACCAAATGTAATTTCGATTCAGGTTTAGGAAGAAATACAAATTGTGGAAGCTCTGGATAATCTTTTTGTGTAAAATTTTGATTGTTATATAAAAAGGGCGTTAAATAGCTTCTCCAGGTTTCAGCAAAAACAACAACTTGTTTTCGAAAATGATCGTAGTCTCCTGTTGAGGTTCCTGCCATTTTGTTCAAGGACTCTTGTACAGTAATTGCTGGAGATGCCCATTTTAACTTTTCAACCCATGCTTGTTGTTTTTGCAGTTGATTTTCATAGGTTGTAATCACTGGTTTCAGTTCTCCTTTAACGAGTTGTTGGGACGCCATATACCGATGATAAAATCCACGTGTTTGTGTCGTATCGTTGATAGCATATTCAGGATGATCTCTTAAAAAATTATCCAGAATTTTATCTTGTTTCTTCGCTACTTCGGCTTTTAATCCTCTCATTTCATTTATTAGTAGCGTACGCGAAGGCATAGGGTGTAATGTTGTGCTTACCTGATTAAGCGTAGATGGGATGAGCAATACAAAAAGCACCCATAATCCTAGTAATGAAATTGCATTTTTCGCAGAACTACCTACCCAGAGATTAACTAGAAATGCAAGAGCAAACCAAAATAGCATATAGGTTAATACAATACTAATAAACAGCATAAATGCTGTAAACATTGAAAACCATGCTATTTCTAAAATGAACAACGTAATTACCAGGGCTACTATTACAAGTACAGACAACCATAAAAAGCGGAGTGATAGCTTTTGTAATACCCAATTTTGGATCCCAATAGGTTGAGAGGCCAGTAATCGTAATGAACCACTTTCCTTTTCTGCGGAAAGTATATCGTAAGAAAAAGCAATAATAAGTAAAGGAAGTAAATAGACAATCACAAAAGCCAAATCAAAGCTGCCAAATAGCAATTGAACAGGGCTAGTCATCTCTGTAAAGTTTAATGCAGCATCATCTCCACTAACTTTCGGCTTCACATAATGTGTAAAAAGATCTGCTTGCCCGGTTGCTATAAAAGCCATTGATTGTGACTCCATTGCGGCTACACGTGGGTGGTAATTGCCAACTGCCATAGGACTTGTAGGTAGGGTCCACCTTGAAGCACTAACTTGCATCCCTTTTTCTATAGAATCCAGTAATTGTAGCATCATTTCGTCGTTTTTCTTTACTTCATCCTGGGCAGCAGTAATAGCGGCTTTTCTTTTTGCTACTTTTTCCTTCCCGTTATACCCCGAAAATCCAAATAACAGCAGCAAAATGATACTTAGCAATTGTATCCATTTACTTCGTAAAAGTAGTTTTAATTCGTATTTAAAATTGTATGATAACATGACGATTTATATTTTTTTAATGAATGATAGCAAAGCAAAAGAGCCCAAAAGCCAAGTACTCAAAACAGCAAGATTAAGCGTATTTTGAGAAAGTACTGCGGTAAGTTCGGGGGGTGAATATTCAAATACAGGAAGCTTTTTCCAAAAACTGGCATCAGCTTTGTACCCCCAGTTGCCATAGGCAGAATTTTTGGCAAAGTCATCATTAAGAAATTTTTGAGTGGCAATTCTATAATTTTCTGCAGCATCAGCAAAATTCCAATGTGTCGCATAATCGGTATGTGCTATGGCCATACTCATAAAACGAGTGGGCAGATAAGGAGAAAATACAGCCAATCCTTTGTAAACTTTGGTTTGTTTTGTAAACTGATCTTTAAGGTAGTTGTAGTGTTTAAAGTAAATATCAGCTTCGTGTTCTTCTCCTTTTTGCATGCGATATGCATCAAAGTTAAAAGGTAATTTGTGAATACTATCGACCCCATGTTCGGCTAATACTTTTTCTTTTAACAGTTTGGCTTCTTTACTCCACGGATTATGGCCGTCTAGCCCTTGCTTTTTGTCCTTTAGAACATTAGCAGCAAATTCTTGTCGGGTAGGGTATGGGTATTTATCTTCGGCGATATTACTGGCAGCTTTCGGAATAGCCAAACAGGAAACAATCCATACCGATAATGCTACCACCAGAGAAATTCCAGATTTTTTTGTTTTAGCAGAAATAAACAATATCAGATTCACAAAAATGATGTAGTAGGCGGTATACAGAAGATACATCCATATCAAAGAATTCCAATCGAAAATACCAAAGTCTTTTAGATTAGACAAGATCAATCCTGCAACGATAAAGAGTACGGTGGTAAGCGTTAAGATAGGGATAAAAAGTGCCATCCATTTGCCCAATACCCATCTCCATGCAGAAAAACCTTGACTTTTTAGCAAGGTTAGTGTTCCCATTTCATGTTCTTTTGTAAAGCTGTTATATCCTAAGAGAATGATTAGCAAAGGGATCATAAATAGAAGCATGAAGTCAGGAGTTAGGTCTCCAAAACGTGCTAAGCCTGTCTGATCGGCTGCAGCACTAAATTGAGCTTCATTTCGTTTATGCGCTTCCAAAAATATAGAAGATCCTACATATTTATCAACCCCTTGATCAATTAAAGATAAAGGATACTTCGGTTTAAACGCATAGGTACCATAATGTGCAGCTGAATGTGGATTCTTCTCACCTTGATTGTCCCATACATTTCTTTCAGCAGTTTTGGCTGTTTCATACTGTTTGTTAATATTTTGATAGTGCTGCGTACTAATCCATATTGATATACCCATTAGTAGAATAACGATAAACATGGCGATTCGTACCCGGCCGTCACGAAAAAGTTCTTTACTTTCTTTAACAAATGTTTTTCTAGTCATAACGCTACCTCTTTATAATTCATAGTAACTAAATATGTTTTTTCCAGATCGGTTAAAGAAATATCATTAGCAATAAATTCTTCTTTTAATTGCCCATTCTTCATAATTCCAATCTGAGTAGCTACTTCTTTTGCTCTAAATAAATCATGTGTAGCCATAAGGGTAGCTACTCCTTTTTGAGAAAGCTTTTGAAGGAGTTGCCCAAATTCATTACTGGCTTTTGGGTCAAGACCCGAAGTCGGTTCATCTAGAAGTAAAACTTTGGCATCTTTGGCGAGCGCAATCGCAATACCCACTTTTTGACGCATCCCTTTAGAAAAAGCTGTTATTCTTTTCTCAAAAGCGCTTTCTTGGAGTCCCGCTTCTTTCAAAAAAGATATTAAGTGCTGTTTAGTGAGTTTTTTGCCCGCAATGCCCGAAAAGTAATCCAGATTTTCAATAGCTGTAAGACTAGGATACAACATTAAGTTTTCCGGAATATATGCTAGAAATTTTTTGGTCTCTTTGCTATTCTCTAATACGTTCAGGCCATTAATCAGGGCATTCCCCGATGTTGGTTCGATAAATCCTAATAGGAGATTGATGGTGGTAGTTTTACCAGCTCCATTAGCTCCAAGTAAACAGTAAATTTCACCTTTACCTACGTTCAGGTTTAGCCGATCCAAAGCGGTTTGATTATTATATTTTTTTGTAAGATTCTGTGTTGTAATCATTTTGACTGAATTAATAGTTTCGATAATTGAAATTTATTTACCAAGAGGCTCATCTCGAGATAAATAATAGCTTTTAACTGATGTCTTATAAGTTTACTTTAAGATATTTTGTTTGTAGATAATCAATACTATATACAGTACGGCAATTCTTCTCGAATTGTAAGTATGAATAAATACAAAGTACGATGAATTATAGGGTTAAGGGTTAGTATACAATGCTAAAACTAATTATGGTGTTTATAGTGAAATACTATTGAAAAGATTAGAACGGTAATAAAACACTATATATGTATACTATATAGCCGTATGCTAGGTATAAAACTATAACATAAATATCTCTGAAAATACAACCACTATATTACAGAAGGAGGAGGTTTGTTATAAACACTTTTAGGAAGCGTAACGCTGTACTGATGTGTTTCATAACAAAAGATAGTATAAAATTGAATCTGATAATTGGTAATAGATCTTTGTTCAGAACCAAAAAAATCATTCTTAATAAAGGGAGTAAGTTGTTTTGAAAGTAGCGCAATATCACATAACTCACAATGAGTACTGATATCATCGTTAGAAAAATGAAAAAAGGAATGTGTGTCTACGATTCTAAGAAGTAGAAACGTGACAACAATCATAAAGCAAATTTTGTTTTTCCACGAATTCATGATCATGGAATAAAAGTAAGTATTAAACCTGTATTTTATCTAAATACATGAATTTATTACAAGAATTTTTGTAAAAGTTTAGGATTTAATCAAAGCGTTTCAGTCCTTTCTGTCTATATTTATGTTAAATTAATGTTAATTTTTTAATTCTTGTAGGAAGTTATTCCTACATATTTCATCCGAAGGGTAATTCCTGTTAAAAAATGTTTATGGGTTATTTTTACTAATGCAACACTGTTGCAAATGTTTTTTCAGTATACCTCTTTTGCTTTATAATAGACAAGATAATCGATTAGCAGTACGGTTTTACCACAGCCGATTTTTATTTTGAATTAATAATTTTACAGTCTAACACAAATTTAATTATTATGAAAAAATTTAGTAAACTAGCTTTGGGTACTGTACTCTCAGCATTAGTAATCACTTCTTGTCAAAATGAAACTTCATCTGACGAGATTGTTGAATCAGTTGTAGAACCTACAAGTACAGAAGGAAACATTATTCCGGGAGAGTATATTGTAGTTTTCAAAGATTCAAAAATACGACCAACATCAAAGGTTCTTTCTAAATCATCCTTTACCAGTAGAGAGGCAAAAGCGAAATCGGTAAGAGAAATTTCTGAAGTTTCTATCCAAAAAATGAATACGATTTTACTCGATTATGGTGTAGATCAGGCCAAGGTAATGAGCTATTATACTACTGCTATTTCAGGGATGGCTCTCAAATTAGGAGATGATGAATTTCAAAAATTATCAAAAGACCCTAGTGTAGCTTCTATTGAGTATAACAGAATCGTAAAATTACCAAAGTTTGAGGTAGAAGAAGTATTTCAGGCTGACGGTTCTGCAAAAATGGCGCAGCAAACACCTTGCGGTATTTCGAGAGCAGGTGGCGCAGTTGATGGTTCAGGAAGAGACCAATGGATTTGGGTAATCGATAGCGGTATTGATTTGGATCATCCAGATTTAAACGTAGTTACCGATTCAAGATATTCAAAAACATTTGTGGGAGGATCTCCCAACGATTGTAATGGGCATGGGACTCATGTAGCGGGTACAGCGGCGGCTGTAAATAATAGTGTTGGTGTTATTGGGGTTTCTGCAGGAGCAAATGTTGTTTCTGTAAGAGTTTTCGGATGTAGTGGTGGTAGTAGTACTCAAACCATACTCAACGGAATTAATCACGTAGCAGCTAATGATCTTGCAGGAGATGTCGCTAATTTAAGTTTAGGAGGATTTTTTGGATCAGGTTGCTCAAATAATTCATCGTATCGTACCGCACTATCAAATTTGGCAAGTGGCGGAACACGTATAGCAATTGCAGCAGGAAATGATAGTGCTAATGCATCTAATTACCAACCTGCTTGTGTTAATGGTAACAATATATACACAGTAGCTTCTATGACGTGTAATCGCGGATTTTCATCTTTCTCTAATTTCAATATGAATCCGATTGATGTTATAGCTACTGGTAGCAGTGTAAGAAGTACGTACCTAAACGGAGGGTACGCTACATTAAGTGGTACTTCTATGGCTACTCCACATGTTGCTGGTATTATGCATGCAAGACAAAGCGGGCCAAGAACATCGGGTTCTGTAAGCAGTCGAGGAGAAAATTATCCTATAGCTGTACGATAGATAACCGCTAAACTTACATATGAAAGCGTAAGTTATAAGAGGCTGTCCAAAAAGCAATACCTTGTTATTGGTTTGGATAGCCTCTTTTATTTTTTACATTTATTACAAATACCGATTACCAAAAATTGTGTTTCTTTAACTGTAAAACCTTCTAGATCAGGAATAAGTAAAGTATTGGGTTGGCAAGTTACTTCGTTACATACCTGACATTCAAAATGAATATGATTATGGATTTGGTGAGATACTCCGCACTGATTACAAAGCGCATAGTGCGCTTTACCATTTTTTACGGTTATAAAGTGTACTTCTCCTTTGGCAACGAATCTATCTAAAATTCTGTAAATCGTAGTTTTATTCACTTTAATAGGCATGGCATCCATAATATCTTCGGCAGACATGGTATGTTGTGTATTTGATAAAATTGCTCTTACGAGATTTTGTTTTTCGGTATTTCTTGTTTTCTTAGTTTCCATGAACCAATATTCAAAACTTTAGTATTCGCACATCGAGCTTTGATACCATAAACTCGCTTCAGGTGATTTTATATCCTTTGAAAGGAATAGTTTTTCGCCTTAAGAACTTGATACAATTAGGTAGAAAAGATTAGTTTCTGTATTGTAATTACTTCGTATATAGCTATGATTCAAAGATACTTTAATTCCTATAGGTAAAAAAATTTTGAAATTTTGAGTAGCTCATTATATCTTTTGGTTGAATGTATGGCATGCAATTGCAATATGCATTATAAATCAAAAGAATGTATTCAATGATACAAATAAAAGCTGCAAATAGTCTATGTAAATGCAAAACCTTCAATAAAGGTAGCGTTGTTTTTGAATATATTGAACCCGTTCATTACATATATGTGAAAAAGTAAATATTATGTTGTCAACTATATAAAAAACTTTTATATTTGCACCCGCAAAAAGGCCTCGTAGCATAACTGAATAGTGCACTTGATTACGGCTCAAGAGGTTGCAGGTTTGAATCCTGCCGAGGTCACTAAAATTATTAATAAAGAGTATCAAAAAACCTTACAAATCATAGAATTTGTAAGGTTTTGTTGTTTCTGGACCATCAAATTATTTGATATAATTTGACTTAAAATGCTATCATATCGTCAATAAAATTTTTAAGCACCAATACCTTTGAAAGCTTTGAGTACAAAATATTATCTTTATGGTATGGTTAGAGATATTTTGTTATAACTATGACGTTCTCAAACAGCATACTTATTGAAATGGTTTCAAAATTGCTAAAATATACTAAAATTGCTTTCTCTTAAGATTTATGTCCGTGTACTTTAGAATAAAGTGAGCGCTGATATAAATAATATGAGAGAGAAACTCAAAAATTTAGAAACAAGTAATCAAAAGAATAGAAAGGCTTAGACGATAATATTATCAAAAATACAGTTTTATTGGCACCGTCAAAGGGTATCATACCCCCGAGGTAGTTTACTACAAATTAATGTTTTTATTACAACTTCTCTACAAGTTGACTCAAATTCATATTAAGTTAAAAGATTTTTTTAATTTTTAACTATTTTTAAGGTCAATGATTTTCAACCAACACCAAATCCCTCTTCGGTTAGAGAAATATGTAACCGACTTATTGTATCACAAAGACTATTATCCCAATCACAAAAGGGATAAATACCTGCCAGATGGTACGATCAATATAATTTTTGAGCTTACTAACAATCCCAAATTTATTTACGATAACGTAACTGGTAAAACAAAACAGGAATGTAAGAATGTTTGGTTTTCTGGTGTATTGAAAGATTACATTACCATTAGCAGTCATCACGAAGAAATGATGGTATTGGTCTTTAAACCTGGTACAGGATTTCCACTGATTTATAAAGATATATCAAAGTTTACCAATCAAGTGGTGCCTGCTGAGCAAGTTTTCGGCGATAGCATACTTAATTTATTGAAGGATTTGAAATTGCCAACCACACCCGAAGAAAAATTTTTGGCCATTGAAAAATGGCTGGACAATCAATTAACAGAAGACGATTTTTATTTGGAAGTTATTCGGTATGCCATTGACGCTATCGAAAATTCACCTACACAAATAAATCTTTCAGAGCTTTCAGATAAGTTAGGTTATTCTCAGAAACAGTTTATTCAATTATTCAAGAAGTATGTGGGATTGACCCCTAAGCAATTCCACAGAGTTATTCGTTTCAATGAGATATTAGCTGCTGTCGAAAATCAAGAAACTATTTCTTGGACCATAGTTGCGGCCGATTGCGGGTACTTTGATCAAGCCCATTTTATTAAAGACTTTCAATCATTCTCTGGAATCAATCCCAAGAAATACCTAAGTGATATCGAAGATTACCCCAATTTTCTGCCTGTAAAGTAGTATTTGAATTCTATTGAGAAATTGGGTAAGTAAATTTTTTACAATTTTAAAAGTAGTCTTCTCTATTTCTTTGTGGTGTATTAATCAATTCACTAAACAAAATTTATGGAAACAATGTACATTAATCATATCGCAGTAGCAGTTTGTGCGATATTAAACTTAGTCGTAGGCGCATTTTGGTATAGCCCAGCACTATTCTACAAAGCTTGGAAAAAGGAAAATGGTCTAACAGATGTAGATTTTGAAAACATCAATATGGGTAAGTTGTATGGTGTTAGCTTCGTTCTTGCTTTGATAATGAGCTACAATATGGCCTTCTTTTTGGGCGATGCCAATACAGATTGGGCTTGGGGTACAGCTGCTGGATTTTTTACAGGATTTGGGTTTTGCGCAATGATTTTTACCGCAATTGCCTTATTCGAGAAGAAGTCTTGGAAATACATTCTGATCAATAGCGGGTACATTATTTTCTACTTTACACTAATTGGTTTCGTTTTAGGAATCTGGAGATAAATTATTAGAACGATGAAAAAATTACTCTACACATTAAGTCTGGCATTTGCTATAGTAAGTTGCCAGGCACAACAGAAAATGGCATACAATGTATTGGAAGATCCAGCCACACAAAATTACGAAGTCTATGTGATGGATACCAATGGAAAGAATCCCAAGAACATTACCAACTCAAAATCGGTGGATTGGGTTTATGACAGCTTTAATGAAAAAATTTATTTCCTGTCTGACCGTAGCGAATGCTTCAGATGCCTGTACCTTTATGAAATGGATTCTGAAGGCAAAAATGTTCGAAAAGTAACAGACTTTAAACTTGCAGATAGTTGGTTAGGCAGTCGGAAAAAAGGTACAGAGTTTATCGTAAAGCCGGCAAAAGCAAAAGATGCTAAATTCTACATTATCAATTTACAAGGTAAAATTCTTGAAAAAGTGAATGTTAATTTAGCGTATACCAATGACCCAACCTTTTCACCTGATGGTAAGCATATCGTTTTTCGCGGAAGCGATAAAACATCACCGCGGGAACTCGGTTTTACAGATGCCTTGTATATGATGAATTTACAATCGAAAGAAGTATCGAAGATTACTTCGCATCCCGATGAAGGTACTGGAAAACAATGGACAGGCTATTTGGCGGCGGCACCCAGATGGCGCGCAGATGGTAAGATCTCTTTCGCTTCTATGCAGGATAACAACTATGACATTTATCTCATCAATCCCGACGGTACCGAAATGGAATCGGTGACACCTCTGGAAAACAATCAAGTGTACCATCATTGGAATGACAAAGGCGAACTCATCTTTGAAGCTTCAATGAATAATCATTCAGGTTACGAATTGTATAAGCGAACAACTGAAGGTAAGGTTATCCAACTGACAGATGATAATCTTGAACAGTATGCACCTGTTTTCGTAAAAACTAAATAGTACGATATGGAAACTGCTGGATACTCAAAAACACCTTTAGCCAAAAAGTTGGGAATTAAAGAAGGTCATGTAATTTTGGTCGTGAATGAACCCAAGCATTATATGAGTTTGTTCAGTGACTTTCCGAAAGATACTATCCGAAAGAAAGAACTGGACGCTGAAAGTTTTGACTATATCCACATTTTTGTTCAAAACCATAGTGAGCTTACTACCATAATTCAAAACAAATAAAAACGCACAGATGTTTTCAAATCAAATTATTAGATATGCATTTTCTTTATTGATGCTTTATTTTCTTCTAGTGAGTTGTGATCCCTATAAAAAGGAATTTAAATGGCAAGTTGAATCACCAAAAAATCTACATTTAGATACAGAACTTCTTAACAAGCTCATTAAAAAAGTTAAAGATTCTTCATTTCATGCTATTGATGCTATTCTTTTAATTAAAGATGAAAAAATTGTCTTAGAAGAATATTTCAATGGTTATACAAAAGATAGTATGCATAATACGGCTTCTGTAGGTAAAAGTATCACTTCTGCATTAGTAGGTATTGCAATACAACAGGGTCTTATTCCTAGTCTCGAAACAACTGTGATGGATTACTTTACTGATTCCTATAGAATACGAGATCTCAATACAGAAAAGAAAAATATAACAATATATCATTTTCTTACCATGACCTCTGGTTTAGCTTGCGATGATTGGGACGAAGATTCTCCCGGAAACACAAAGCATTTTGTAACTGCGAAAGATGATTTTGCGCTTACATTGAATCTACCCATGGTAAGCAAAAATGGTAAAAGATTTGCGTATTGCTCTGGGGGTGCCAATTTGTTAGGTGAAATTATTAGAAAAGCATCTGGAAAATCACTAAAAGAATATGCTGATACTGTACTGTTTAACAAAATAGGAGTTTATGAAAATGAATGGTTTATTGTGCCCAAGCCACCACATAACGAATTCGCCGGTGGCGGAAATTATCTTAAACCCCGTGATATGGCTAAGTTTGGGTTACTTTACAAAAATAAAGGAAAATGGGAGGGAGAGCAAATAATTCCAGAAAAATGGATTGAAGAAAGTACATCGACTCAAATAGAAGTCCCAAACGAATCTGCGGCTTATGGCTATTTTTGGTGGGTTAAAGAGTACACTTATAAAGAAAGAAAGATACCCGGGTTTGAAGCCTCTGGGAACGGAGGAAATAAAATTATTGTGCTCCCTAAGTTGGATTTAGTTTTTATACTTACAGGGAGTGGGTATGGAAATGAATATATTGAAGGAGAACAAGCAAGGATTATTTTTGAAAACTATATCCTAAAATCGGTTAATACCAGTTCTACTTTAAATAAATAAAAACGCACAGATGTTTTTAAATCAAATTTGAATATCCGTTTTATGTAATAAAGACATTTTTTAGCGTCATTCCGAATTTATTTCGGAATCTCATCATGCTTATAAACAACGTTTTATAATGAGAACCTGAAACAAGCCTGTGCTGAACTCGTTTCAGTATTCAGGTTGACGGTTATATTTTATTCTTCATTACGGATATTCAATAATCAAATTATTAAATATGCATTTTCTTTACTGAGTAATTTTAAAGTGGAAGTGGTATAACTATTAGAAAGAATACAAAATCTCTAAATGAAAACAGCTATTGCAGATAGGTTTGAAGCCTAAGTTTTGTAACAATAGCTCTTCATTACAAAGCATACCAAAATTAGGTTTTCTAAATATTTTTTGAATTTTTAACCCGTAATAGATTTTATAATGCATAAAGCGTTTAGTACATTAGATCAATGAAAATAGAAAATTTTATACGAGATATTAGCGACTTTCCTAAACCTGGGATTCAGTTTAAGGATATCACGCCTTTGCTTTTAAATTATAATGCTTTGGTCGCCTGTGCAAATCAATTAGCAGACCTTGTGCCTGTAAATACTTCAATTGATAAAGTGATAGGTGTAGAGTCTAGAGGATTTATAATGGGTGCCATGCTTGCTGAACGCTTACAAGCTGGATTTATACCGGTACGCAAAAAAGGAAAGCTTCCCCATACAATAATATCAAAAGAGTACGATCTCGAATACGGTAGCGATACTCTAGAAATTCATGCCGATGCTATCTCAAAGGGAGAGCACATACTTGTTCATGACGACGTTCTGGCTACAGGTGGTACAGCAAGCACGGTTTGTAGTTTGGTAGAAGAATTAGGTGGAGTAGTGATACAATGTAATTTTATTATCGAACTCAATGCTCTAAAAGGCAGAGATCATTTACATGTACCGGTAGCCGCCGTATTACAGTACTAGTATTTTATACTGCATGATCCGGATTTAATGAACACCGCTATTTTTTAGTAGTCGCTATAATAGCACCATCCTTGGCTTTATTTCCGTAGATACTTATAGCCGTTTCGGGTTTAAGAAAATCAACTTCATCCAGTTGATTCGTTTTTGATAATTGATTAAGAGTTTCAAAATTAGCCTCTTCACCATCAATGATAATCAACTTTTCAATATCAGGATTGTCAACAAAATTAAATTTTTGCATTTTGTTGTTTTGAAATGGAGTAAGGGGCTGACCATTAAAAATAAAATTACCATCTTCATCTTCCTCAAAAGAAAAAGAATTCATAATTTGATCCTTTAGTTTTTGAATATCCATATGACCGCTGAAGTGCAACGAGTCAACATCCTGATTAAAATCAAAATTGAAAGCAAAGTTATGTTGTTTCATCAAGCTATCGATATTCATCTTCGGATATTTAAAACCAGATTGATTTTTCCAGGCAGCAATATCAAACATTCCAGAGTTAGTGATGTATAAATTATTGTTTTTGTAACCTAACTCAATTTCATTGATAGGGCTGTTGGACGAAGAAGAATACTGGCTTTTAGAATTTCCTTTTTTAAGAATGATGCTTAGACTCGTTAATTCATTATTGCTATTGTATGCTACGTTTTTGATGAGTAAATCAATTCCATTTTCTGCAAAAAAAGTTTTTAAATCTTCTAATTCTTTCTCGGTGGTATTTTTGTTAATTATGGCCGTGATTTCATCAGACTGCAAATAACGAATTACCTTTTCGTTGTACGATTCTTTTGTATGCCCTGTAAGGGAAAGCGTACCTAGTATGCCTATTCCCAAAAAAATCCATTTTTTCATACTACATAAGTTTGTGTATATAGCTCATTTAATAGTAAAACTTCAATATAATTACGATTAAGAATAATTGATGTTGCAAAAAAGCTATATTTTCAATAGTGTACTATATATTTTTTAGTCTAAAGCTCTTTTTGTTACGTACAACCTCCAGCCAAAAATTAACAATTGAAGTTTTGAAGCTTTACTAAGATCTAAACGTCTTTTGGTAAAACTAGGTAGCACTGCTTTGTTAATCTTAGCTATGAGAGAAAAAAAATACTGCTGCATTATGCAAAAATAAAAAAACTCATTTTATACAAGTGAATTTTATGTTCATTCTGGTATTGGCTCGAAATAGAAAGTAATCACGAACAATTTTTATAGCTATTCGTTGGGGTAGTTTATTCTTTTTGTGTTAAAAATCGCATTTAAATTTCTAGTACGAATTAGAATCTTGTTTTATCTTCGCAGGCAAACATACATGCAATGCTTCTAAGTTTACTTTATGTATTTGTCGGACTGGTTCTTCTTGTAGTTGGGGGAGAGTTTTTGGTTCGGTCCTCGGTAGCTTTATCTTTTAAACTGAAACTTTCAAAAATGGTTATCGGTTTAACAGTGGTTTCTTTTGCTACTTCTGCCCCCGAACTATTAGTAAGTATACAAGCAGCGTTGAATGGGCTGTCAGACATCTCTTTGGGTAACGTGATTGGCTCGAATATAGCCAATATTGGATTAGTGCTGGGAATTACAGCAATAATAGGTCCTCTAGCTATAGATAAGGATTTCTATAAATTTAATTGGCCGGTAATGGTATTGTTGTCATTTGCCCTGTATGTTATGCTGGATAACGACGGCGTTCTAACTCAATTAGAAGGGCTTATTTTATTATCTTCATTAATTATATATCTTTTTTTACTGCTGAAAAGAGCCAGAAAATTCTCAGATACAACCACTGAAGAGGTAGACGATTCTCTACAAAAAACGTCAAACTTTAAAATTATTATATGGTTGCTCATAGGTGGTGTTGCACTTTATTTTGGGTCAGAACTCTTAGTAAGTGGAGCAGAAACTATTGCTTTAAAACTAGGTGTTAGTGAGGGTGTCATAGCGGTTACGCTCATTGCGGTAGGAACAAGTGTTCCCGAATTGGCTGCGTCTGTAATTGCTGCATTAAAAAAAGAAAAAGCAATTTCTCTGGGAAATCTTATAGGGTCTAATATTTTTAATATTGCATCGGTTTTAGGTATCACCTCTATAATACAGCCAATCGCGGTAAAAGATGAGATTTTAATCAGTGTTAACATTTTCTGGATGCTTGGCTTTGCTATGATCTTACTTCCTTTGGCCTTTATTCCTAAAAAGATGATTCTAAATCGACCCAAAGGATTACTCATTTTTATAGCCTATTGTGTTTTCGTAGCCCTGGTTTTTATAAAATAGCACACGCTCTGTTTTAAAATATAAAATAGGTATATTTTCAAAATATAAAAGCGGCTGTCTAAAAGTAATCCATCATCTCTCGAAATGATAACTTTTTAAACAGCCGCTTTTTGCGTTTAACGGTATACTAATTTTATGCTAACATTGCTTCAACATCTGCAGTTTTGACTGTTTTTACAATCCTTGCAGCAATCTTATACGGGTCTCCATTAGAAGCAGGACGACGATCTTCTAACCATCCTTTCCAACCGTTTTCTACAGTAATGATAGGAATTCTGATTGAAGCACCTCTATCTGAAACTCCGTATGAAAATTCATCGATAGATTGAGTTTCATGTTCGCCAGTTAATCTTTCATCATTAAATTCACCATATACGGCTATATGCTCTTTGGTTACAGGTCTAAAGGCTTCACAAATAGTTTCATATACTTCTTTAGAACCACAGGTTCTTAAAACAGAATTAGAAAAATTAGCGTGCATACCAGATCCATTCCAATCCCCTTTAATAGGCTTAGGATGATAATCAATATAATATCCGTATTTTTCTGTAAGACGGTCTAATAAATAACGTGCAATCCATATTTCATCTCCTGCTTTTTTTGCACCTTTTGCAAACAATTGAAATTCCCATTGCCCACTAGCAACTTCTTGATTAATACCTTCAAAATTAAGTCCGGCATCGATACAAAGATCTGCATGTTCTTCAACAAAAAGTCTTCCATGCGTATTTCTTCCTCCTACAGAACAATAGTACATCCCTTGTGGTCCGGGATAACCACCTACAGGAAATCCAAGTGGTAATTGCGTTTTTTTGTCCATAATAAAGTACTCTTGCTCAAAACCGAACCAAAAATCGTTATCATTATCATCTATCGTGGCTCTTGCATTAGATTCATGCGGCGTTCCGTCTGCATTTAAAACTTCGGTCATTACCAAATATCCATTTCTTCTTGTGGGATCCGGATAAATAGCAACGGGTTTTAATAAACAGTCTGAAGATCCACCTTCGGCTTGTTTTGTAGAACTGCCATCAAAAGACCAGGTCG
The DNA here is from genome assembly GCF_017897595.1 of Aquimarina sp. U1-2. Classification (GTDB taxonomy): domain Bacteria; phylum Bacteroidota; class Bacteroidia; order Flavobacteriales; family Flavobacteriaceae; genus Aquimarina. The sequence goes on along the minus strand of NZ_JAGKIK010000001.1, from coordinate 361,403 downwards.
GACAATCTTCAAGCTTTCCGCTAAAATCTTCTTCAATTTTGGTTTTACTTCTTAGATTAGCAGTTGGTTTGTAACCATCTAACCAAATGTATTCTAATTTAGCTTTACTCATAATTAATACTTTATAAATTGAACTCTTAAAAGCTACAAAACTAATTCATATTGATAGATATGCAAAAAAATAAGGGTTAATTCGGTAAAATTTGATTCTACTTTTGTGAACACCCTAATTTTTGAGGGGGTATTTTTAATTATTACTAATTTCAAAAGATTATTTTTTACGTATTCACAATAGAAAGTTATTTTATCTTTGTAATAAAACTAACAAATCATGTCAACACTCAGATTTCAGGCACTCAAAGAAACACTAAACCGCAGTACAGTAATAGTCAATGAAATAGAACGTCGTTCTGCCTTATTTGGTGAAAACGTTTTTAACCAGAGAACAATGCTCCAATCTTTAACCAAGGATGCATATAACAGTGTAACAGCTGCTGTTGAAAAAGGCACAAAAATAGATCGCAAAGTAGCCGATCAAATAGCTTCGGCTATGAAAGATTGGGCATTATCCAAGGGTGTTACGCACTATACACATTGGTTTCAGCCACTTACAGGGGCAACTGCAGAAAAGCATGATGCATTTTTTGAAACGGTAGGGAATGGAGAAGCCATTGAAAAATTTGGAGGTGGACAATTAGTGCAACAAGAACCAGATGCATCTTCTTTCCCTCATGGCGGTATTAGAAATACGTTTGAAGCCAGGGGGTATACGGCTTGGGATCCTACATCACCGGCCTTTATATTTGGTACAACCTTATGTATTCCAACGGTATTTGTCGCCTACACCGGAGAAGCATTAGATTATAAAACCCCTTTGCTTAGAGCGTTACAAGCAGTTGATCATGCAGCCACAGCAGTAGCCAAATACTTTGATAAAAATGTAAAAAAAGTAAATGCGTCTTTAGGATGGGAACAAGAATACTTTTTGATTGATGAGGCACTAGCAGCGTCGAGACCTGATATTGTAATGACAGGTAGAACATTGCTGGGGCACTCCTCTGCAAAAGGACAACAATTAGATGATCATTATTTTGGTAGTATTCCAACACGAGCCTTAAATTTTATGATGGATCTGGAAATCGAATGTACAAAGTTGGGCATTCCTGTAAAAACCAGACATAACGAAGTAGCCCCCAATCAATTTGAATTGGCACCAATTTTTGAGGAAACCAATCTTGCCGTAGATCATAATTCGCTTTTAATGGATGTAATGGGCAAGGTTGCGTCGAGACATCATCTTAGGGTTTTACTTCATGAAAAACCGTTTGCAGGTGTAAATGGATCAGGAAAACATAATAATTGGTCGTTAAGTACAAATACAGGGATCAATTTGCTGGGTCCAGGCAAGACACCCATGAGCAATCTTCAATTCTTAACGTTTTTTATCAATACGATTAAAGCTATTAACGAAAATGAAGAATTAATGAGAGCGGGTATCGCTTCGGCAAGTAATGATCATCGCTTGGGTGCTAACGAAGCCCCTCCGGCGATTATGTCTGTCTTTATCGGAGATCAATTAACAGCAGTTTTAAAAGAATTAGAGGGAGTTACCGATGGTAAATTGTCTCCTAAAGAAAAAACAGATCTTAAACTCAATGTAGTAGGTAAAATACCCGAGATCTTATTAGATAACACCGATAGAAACAGAACTTCTCCTTTTGCCTTTACAGGAAATAAGTTTGAATTTAGAGCCGTAGGTTCAAAAGCCAATTGTGCCAATCCTATGACTATTTTGAATACAATAGTTGCAAAACAACTTGTTGATTTCAAGAAAGAAGTAGATAAATTGATAGAGGCTAAAGGGCTTAAAAAGGATGAAGCCATCTTTAATATTTTACGGGAGTATATCAAGCAGTCCAAAACCATTCTTTTTGAAGGTAATGGCTATAGTGAAGATTGGGAGAAAGAAGCTAAAAAGAGAGGACTAAGCAATAATAAAACGACTCCCGAAGCTTTAAAAGCAAAAGTATCTGCTAAAAATATCAAATTGTTTGAAGAAATGAAGGTGATGAATGAGGTTGAGGCCAAAGCCAGGTATGAAATTGAAATAGAAGAGTATGCTATGAGAATTCAGATAGAAAGTAGAGTTCTTGGTGATATCGCTCGCAATCATGTGATACCTACAGCAATACGCTATCAAAATATGCTTATTAATAATGTGTCTGGTTTAAAAGAACTGTATGACAAAGATTTTAAGAATTATGCAAAAGAGCAACTTGAAATAATTGAAGAAATATCTGGTCACATAGGAAAAATTAATGCAAAAGTCAATGAGATGACAGATCAACGAAGAAAGACAAATAAGTTAACAGACGTGAATAAAAAAGCATCAGAATATTGCAATAAAGTAAAACCCATGTTCGACGAGATAAGATACAGTTGTGATAAGCTTGAACTTTTGGTAGATGATGAATTATGGCCATTAACCAAATATCGAGAGCTTTTGTTTACCCGATAATGAATGATAAAGTAGTAAACCAGTTCATTGATAAAAAACTGTATATAATACTTTTTTTGTGAAAATGTATATATAATGTCGTTTGGGTAAGAATTTACTTACCCGAACGATATTTCAGAATGTTATCCCCTCTTTTTTAAACTTCATAAACCTTTTAAAAATCATATAAATTCATATTTTAAGATTTTTTTATTATGTATTTCGTCGAATAGTTAAAGAATTCGTAAAAACAGCCTTAATATTTTCATAAATTTGCCAAAATCAAAAAGTAGTTTTTGATAACCCCTAGCACCCCCCAAACAAAATTTTACTTATCAGATATAATATAGATTAGCCTTGCTTATCTGTATGTAGTTATGGTATACAGATTTTTAATTTGTAATCGTATTAATCATTTTAATTATATTATGTATGAAAACAGTAATTCTTAGTCTAGCAACTTTATTAAGTGCGTCAGTGATGGTTGCACAATCAAACTCTAGTGATGTTACTCAAACAGGAGACGCTAACACAGCTAGTGTAAATCAAACAGGTGATACGAATTCATCACTATTGTTACAAGAGGGGATGGGTAACACAGCTTCTGCCACCCAGGGAAGCGCTTTATTTGCTTCTAGAAATGGTGTTATAGAACAAACACAGACTGGAAATAAAAATAGTGCAACTGCGCAGCATGAAGAAGATGTAAATGGCATTTTCCAAGTACAGATCGGGGATGGAAATACGGCTACTGCAACTCAAAACTTAGAATTTTTAGGAGGGATGAATGTTGCTGACCAACTTCAGGAAGGTAACGGTAATACCACTATTATTGGTCAAGAAGGAACGTCAAACAGAGCCTTTCAGATTCAGGTAGGTGATGAAAATTCAGCATCAGCCAGTCAGCAAGGAGATGCTAACTTTAGCGCAAGTAACCAAGAAGGTGTATTTAATACTTCTACGATTGCACAAGTTGGCGAATTAAATCAATCATCGCAAACACAGGTAGGTGATGCTAATTTTGGTGCTGCAGAGCAATGGGGAACTAACAATGGCGTAGTGCAAGATCAACAAGGAGGAGGAAACACAGCTAATTCTTTACAAGGGAGTAGTATTTTTGATTCTAGAGGAGGACAAGTACAACAAGTACAGGTAGGTGATGAAAATAATGCATTCGCAAACCATGAAGAAGATAATAATACGATCATCCAGGGGCAATCTGGAGATGCAAATAGCGCAAGTGCCATCCAAAACCTATTATCATTTGGGGGCGATAATTCTGTAACTCAGGTACAATTAGGAAATGGAAACACGGTAACCGCAGCTCAAAATGGAAGTACAAATACTTCTGAACAAACACAAGAAGGTGACGAGAATAGTGGTGCTGTAACACAGTCTGGAGCAGATAATAGTGCAACTCAATCTCAAATCGGAATGGGAAATAATGCAGAAGCAATTCAGGGCGGTCTTTTCTTCACTTCTAGAGGAGGTACAATAGCACAAACTCAAAACGGTGAAGGCAATACTGCACTTGCAAGACATGAGGAGGATAACAATACAATTACACAAACGCAAACAGGGATAAGCAATACAGTTTCTGCTGTACAAAATTTATTAACCACCGGGGGAGAAAATGTTGCAGAGCAGCTTCAGTTTGGGGCAGGAAATACAGGAACTTCTGTTCAAGAAGGAGAAAGTAACCTGGTAGACCAATTTCAATTCGGAGATGATAACGTTGCCATATCTAGCCAATTAGGAGAGACTAATGTAAGCGATATCTTCCAGTTTGGTGCAGGAAATGTTGCACAAGATACGCAAACAGGTATTGGTAATGCAACTACTGTATCTCAGGTTGGAGAGCTTAATGCAAGTACTATCATCCAGACAGGAAACGCCAATTCTGCTACAGTAACACAAAATGGATTTCAGTAAGATATAGCAATTAGCATAAAATTTTATATCTTCAGATGAGGCTATCTGAAAAACTGTCATTCCATGAGAAGCAAAGAAATCTTTTAAACTCAGCTTTCTGAAAAATAGAGTTCTTTTCAGCTCAAAGCAGATCCTAATGACAATAAGGTTTACTTTTTAGATAGCCTCATTCTTAATTTTAATTTTGAAAAAAACATTGATCAATATGTACAAAATAATTTTCGTAATTTTAGTTTGTTACACTACGCATTGCTTTGCTCAAGAAAGTAATAAAGAAGTCGATGTTTTGATTACAGATCAAGAAAGGTTTATCACTTTATCACAAATTACTAATATAGCTTCTCAAAACAGTCCCAATTTAGCTGCGATAGAGGTTGGAATAAATAATGCAATTTTCATTCAGCAAATAGGTGTTAATAATTCTGTAGTATCGACTATAGATGCCGAATCCTCAACGATTCGTATTAACCAAGAAGGAAATGAAAATAATATTGAATTAGAAGAATCAGCTTTGGAAATTGAAAAATTAATTTCGCAAACTGGTAACAATAATAGGGTATTTGATGTTTCTATTAATCCTGGCATGTCTACTAGTTTAGAGTTGATTCAGGAAGGGAATAATTTGATTTTCGAACGTTTTGGCACCAATGAACTTACTAAAAGCTTGAAGTTTAGAATGGCAGGAGATGCACAAACCATTATCGTTAGAAGTTTTTAATACACAGGTATTTATCGATAACTCGTTTTGCCATAAAGGCTGGTCATGAGACCTTTGAAATTTTGATATGAATATGATGAAACCAACATTTTTACTACTACTAATATTGGTTTCTCAAAATGCCACAGCGCAACTCACCAACACAGAAGTTACTGCAAAAATAAAGACAGAAACTGTTGACGAAATGATTACGGCTGTAGCTACAGCTACAAACACTACCAAAGTCTATAAAAGTTTGCGGTACACGCTAACTGTTTTCAGAACAGACCGTCAAAACAATAGCACCAAAAACATCCAGGAAGCAAGATTTACATTAGAAACAAATGAAACCAAAGAGTTAGCTCGGGGCACGATAAGTAGTGAAACTCCCGACAAAATTATTGTACTTTTATTAGTCTTTGAAGATAATAAAATTATAGCAAAAGATCGTTTAGCCTTTAACGAACAAACAAAAAAGCCTTCGAATGAAAAAGACGACGAGTTGTCTAACGACGGTATAGAATTAAAAGGTATTGTAGTAGAAGATACCAAAACAAAGCCCGGGAGAGATTTTTACGAGTTTTTTTATAATTCTTACTCCTTAAATCAGATCAATGGTAATAAAATAGTAGGTGTATATGAGACATTGAGTTTTGGGCGTACTACAATTCTTCAGGTGAAAATAGAAGATGTTGTCATTCATCAATTTATTGGTAAACCAGATTTGGAATATTTAGAACAAATGTCGAAAATTGCAATCAGAAAAGTATTTAAGTATTTCAAAGATTTAGAAAAACAGAAAGACGATATTTTTCAATATTAAGTATATCTGATATGAAAACAATAGTATTAACACTACTTTTTATTTTTACGGCAATCGCTTTATCGTTCTCTCAAGACCTGGTATACAGACCGGTAAACCCGGCATTTGGAGGTGATACATTTAATTATCAATGGTTATTGAGTTCTGCCGAGGCACAAAATACTTTTACAGATGTCAACAATAATGGTAGAAATAATCAATCAGATCTAGAACGATTTACAGATAATTTGAATAACCAACTATTAAATCAAATCTCGAGATCTTTATTTAATGAACAGTTTGGACAAGATGGTTTAACTGAAGGCACCTTCAACTTTGGTACGTTATTTATAGAAATTTTTCCATCGGGAGAGGGCTTGGTTATCAATATTCTTGATACAAACACAGGAGATCAATCCCAAGTAATAATTCCTAATTGATATCAATGCATTATAAATTTTACAAAGTAATCGCAGTAGTGTTTTGCGTACTTTTATGTTCGGGATGTGGCGCCTATTTTAATCAGCCCGTTGTTGTCGAAAATGCAAGAATGGGAGAAGATTCAAAAGTGACCAAAACACTTAAAGATTTTCCAAAACCTGTAGAACCTGTAGTTGTAGGGGTGTATAAATTTCGAGATCAAACCGGGCAATATAAGCCTACCGAGGCTGGTAGCACCTTTAGTACGGCAGTGACCCAAGGAGCTACTACGATACTAATCAAGGCTCTAGAAGACTCCAAATGGTTTGTGCCTATAGAGCGAGAAAATTTAAGTAATCTTCTTAATGAACGTAACATTATACGTTCTACCCGAAAAGAGTATAGAAAAAATAATACTTCTAATGAACCCCAACTTCCCCCTTTATTGTATGCAGGAATTATTCTCGAAGGTGGTATTGTTTCGTACGATACTAATACGATCACAGGAGGTTTGGGAGCACGATATTTTGGAATTGGAGCATCGACCCAATACCGACAAGATAGAATCACGGTATATTTAAGAGCTGTATCCACATCTAGTGGAAAAATTCTCAAAACCGTTTACGTTTCTAAGACGATACTTTCACAAGCTTTGGACGCGAGCTTTTTTCGATATGTCACATTTAGAAGATTGTTAGAAGCAGAAACAGGATTTACTAAGAATGAGCCTACACAAATGGCAGTTTCAGAAGCTATTGAAAAAGCAGTAGAGTCTTTAATTATAGAAGGAATAGAAGATAAATTATGGACACCCAATACCGATAGCCAAACTACAAGTCAAATAATCGAAGCGTATAATGCTGAAAAATATGAGGCTCAAAACACTGCGCTTTACGAACGATATTTTAAAGAAAGAAGAGGTAAAACATCAATGTTCTTAAAAGGAGGAATCGCTTTAATTAACGGAGATTATAACAATCCTGATGTAACCTATGCCGCAACTGCGGGAGTACGACATTATCTCAATCCTTATCTTAATGTTAATGCTGCAATACATAAGTTTGAGCTTTCTAATCAGAATGCTTTTTCTGAAGGGTTTAATGCTTTTGATCTTAATGCAGAAGTTACTCTTTTGCCTTTCGAAAAATTATCACCTTTTTTCTACGGCGGTATGGGTAATGTTAATACCGATGATTTTGGTAGCACATTTTTTAAGTTTCAATACGGTGGAGGTATTGAATATTTGATTTCAAATACTATAGGAGTATCTCTCAATGCTACACATCACCTTGTTCTTGGAGATCAGTTGGATGCTATTGCCCAAGGGAAAAGAGATGACCAATATCTTAATTTTTCATTTGGCGTGAATTGGTATTTTGGAAACCCTATCAAAATGCACAAAAAGGCCAGAAAGAAAAAGAAACAGGAAGATCAAAGCCTAAAGACATTAAGAGAGCGAAACCGAAATGTTAGAAAAGAGCGAAAAAAAGAACAGCTATAGCCAAGAATGATCAAAGTAGTTCGTTATCAAATAGATTAAGAATACTAGAAAAGCAACAATATTATAGACAAAGTAATGATAAGATGTATAAATACTGTAGTACGTATTATGATGGTACTAGGTGTAGTTTCTTGCAGCGAAGATACTATTGATGTAGAAGGTCTGGGATCTGTACAGGGTAGAGTTGTAAAAGTCGGGACAAATGAGCCTTTAGAAAATGTAAAAATTTCGACTAACCCGGGTTCAAGTACAGTTTTTACCAATGCAGAAGGTTTTTATGTTTTAGAAAACATTCCGTCAGGTGATTACTCATTAGCCGCTCAAAAAGAAGGTTTGTTGGCAGTTTTCGAAGGAATCACAATCATTCCCGATGTTGAATTGGAAGTGGTTTTTGAAATGGATGTCGAAACAGCAGGTAATCGACCGCCAGATACCCCAGTACTTTTTACACCAAATGATAATGCTCAAGATCTTCCTGTAGAAGTTCAACTGGTGTGGAGCGGAAACGATCCTGATGAGGACACGCTTACCTATACCGTAAGTTTAAGAAACGAAGATAATGATACTGTCGAGGTTTACGATGCTATTACAGATACCGCATTTACTGTTTCCGGACTTTTATATGGAACGAAATATTTCTGGCAAGTATCTTCAAATGATGCTATTAATACTGCTGTAAATAGTTCAGTCTTCGCATTTACAACAACTAATTTACCCAATAATCGAGTAATTTTTACACGATTGGAAGCAGGAAATAGCGTTATTTATTCGGCAGATGAGAACGGTGAGTCACCCATAGCTCTTACAGCATCTTCAAAAAATAGTTTTAGACCTAGAAGAAATCCTTCTACCGGTCAAATTGCATTCTTACAATCTGTAGGCTCGCAAACACATCTATTCACTATGAATGCAGACGGTTCTGAAGTAAAACAGGTTACTTCTCAGGTCGGGGTGTCTGGATTCAATTTGGAAGAAATAGATTTTTCGTGGGATGCTAATGGCTCCAAATTATTATTTCCTAATCAGGATAAATTGTATACCATAAACACTACCGGAAGCGGGTTGCAATTAGTGTATCAAACCTCAAACGGAAATCTTATCACAGAAGTCGATAAAAACGAGAGTACGGGTCTTATTGCATTAAAAACAAACGATTTAGATGGGTATAATGTTGAAATATTTACGATCAATACTTCAGGGGTTTTGCAAAATACGGTCATATCTGGTCTACCGGGTGCTGCTGGTGGGATCGACTTATCTATTAATGGTTCACAACTTTTATATACACGGGATATTTCAGGATCAGAGAATGCTACATACCGCAGGCTTGATTCTCATATATTTATACATAACTTTAATGGTGATCCAACTACTGATGTTTCGATAAATAAACCTGCAGGAACCAACGATCTGGATGCACGTTATGCTCCAAACGAAGCAAGCATTATCTATGTAAACACTTCTAATGATGGCATTTCAACAAAACGTATTCAAACCATTCAGCTTTCAGATATGTTGGATAGACAATTAGTAGTGCAAAATGCCATGATGCCCGACTGGGAGTAACAATAATTTTGAATTCTGAATTTTAAATTCTGAATTTCAATTATCTTTACCCTTTAATTCATATGCAATAATGAGCCAAGAAGTAAGTAAACGATATGCACAAAGAGGCGTTTCTGCATCCAAAGAAGATGTACATAGTGCAATCAAGAATATAGACAAAGGACTTTTTCCTAAAGCGTTTTGTAAAATAGTTCCAGATTACCTTACACAAAGTGACGAGCACTGCCTTATTATGCATGCTGATGGTGCAGGAACAAAATCTTCTTTGGCATATATGTATTGGAAAGAGACTGGAGATATTTCGGTTTGGAAGGGCATAGCCCAAGATGCATTGATCATGAATATAGACGATCTCTTATGTGTGGGGGCAACAAATAATATTATGTTGTCTTCTACCATAGGAAGAAATAAAAACCTGATACCGGGAGAGGTGATTTCGGCAATTATTAATGGTACTGAAGAACTGATTGAAGAACTCAATGCTTTTGGGGTTCAAATTTATGCTACCGGGGGAGAAACTGCAGATGTTGGCGATCTGGTACGTACCATTATTGTTGATTCTACCGTTACTGCGCGTATGAAACGAAAGGATGTAATCGATAATGCCAATATTCGAGCTAACGATGTAATTATAGGATTAGCATCCTTTGGTCAAGCCAGTTACGAAAAAGAATACAACGGAGGTATGGGAAGTAACGGATTAACCTCGGCACGTCACGATGTATTCCATAAACTATTAGCAGAAAAGTACCCAGAAAGTTTTGATCCGTCAATCCCTGAAGACTTGGTATATTCTGGGGCTACCAATTTGACGGATAGGATAAATGAAGTTCCTTTGGATGCAGGTAAGTTAGTGTTATCACCCACCCGAACATACGCACCTATAATCAATAAAATTTTGTCAAATTTTGATAATTCTACCATCCATGGGATGGTGCATTGCAGCGGAGGTGCCCAAACTAAAATCTTACACTTTATAGAGCATTTGCACATCATAAAAGATAATTTATTTGATGTACCCCCCCTCTTCAAACTCATACAGAAAAACTCGGGTACAGATTGGAAAGAGATGTATCAGGTATTTAATATGGGGCATCGAATGGAATTATATGTTTCTGAACACATTGCCGATGATATTATTGCTATTTCAAAAAGCTTTAACGTAGATGCTCAAATAGTAGGTAGGGTAGAAGCTTCAGAAAAAAAGCAGCTTACCATCAAAAGTGAATTCGGGAGTTTTACGTATTAAGTGCATTTTGTAGTGCATTTTGTTAATTTATCATTATTACATAATTAATTTACGGTTATACCATAAATTAAATTGATTTTTAATTACCTTCGCCAAAATTTTAAACCCAAAATAATGAGAAATTTTATAGTGCTTCTTTTTGTACTAGGATTTGTAATGTCCTGTTCTAGTGAGGATGATGTAGTGTCCAACGATTCAAACAATCAAACTAACAAAAGCGATGAAAAAGAAATTTTATCCTTTACATTTTTAATTGAAGGAGAAGAATATAGTGCACAACTGCGTAATGATTCTATAGTCTATAAATTTAAGTCTGATATTGATATTACTGATTTGACACCGCAGATTGAAGTTTCAGATAAAGCAACTGTATTTCCACCCTCAGGTTCTGCTATTAATTTTAATTCGACGCTAATTTTTGAGGTTACTGCTGAAGATGGTAGTATTAAAGAGTATAGCGCAGTAATTACCAAAGAAGGTTCTGATACCAAAATATATAGCTTTTATTTTGATAACCTCGCCCCTGGTCAGGCATCTTACGATTTAATCGATATGGTGCAAGAAGATCAAGATACTATTGTATATTCAGTGCCCTATGCTAGTCCTTTAAGTAATTTGGAAGCGTTTGTAATTATTGACGAAAATTCAAAAGTAAAGCCAGAATCAGGATTGACCTTAGATTTTACAAAACCTATTGTTTATGAGGTGACTGCCGAAGATGGTTCAAATCAGGATTATTTAATCATGGTTGAGAGATACCTGGATAAATTACAATTATCTAATAACGTTTCAAATGCATTCAAAAATGCAGATACGGGTTCTTTGGTGACTTTTGAAGTTAATGCGCTTAATCCTTATAGCGATAGTTTAAAAGTTGCATTGAAGAATGAACAACGTACCTATTCCCTTCTAGTAAATTCAATTGATATTGATAAAAAAGAGGTGACAGTTCAAATGCCAAACGACTATTTGAATGATAGGTATCAATTAGAGATGTATATTGAACATGACAATTTTGATAGTACAGAAAGTTTTACTTTGGATAAAGGCACTGTTAATTTTTTAAGTGTAAGAGCTAATGGTCAGGATGCAATCGAAGAGTTATTCATTCCAGAGGGAAGCTTTTACGTCGATATGTATATCAATGAGTCTAGAGCAACAGAGTATAGTTACTATTTGAAAAAAGATGGAAAAGAGTATGCCGTTGCGAATACATTGGTTAATGAAGATTTTAATTATTTAGGTTTTCAATTACCAGATATGTCTGTTGACAATGGTATTGAAGGTACAGGTCATGAGTTTGTCATAGAAATCGATGGAGTTAAAACATTTTACAATTTTGTAAATAATGAGGGGAATACGATAAATATCGTAAGAGCAAAACGTCCTGTAATCACAGGGATTGCTGAATCTAATATATATTCTAACTCTAGTACAATAACTCTGCAAGGAGAAAATTTGTATTATCCTGGATTACCTAGAAACAGCGCTTCCTTTATTCTAAGACAAGCATCGGGTAGCGATTTCTATTCTGTTACGCTGTCTTCTTCAAATTACGTAAATGGCGAGATTAAAATTGATTTTGGTGGTAGAGCGAAAAAACCAGGCACTTATTATATAAGTTATCAAAGTAATATCGAGAACTTCGGAAGGATAGATACCAACATACCCGTAGTGATTGAACTGCCACCTAGTGAACATCCTACACTCGAAGTAGATGGTGCCTCTCTTTATTATGATATGAGAGATACATTTCCCGGTCAAATACGATTAAATTTTAACGAAAATATAGAGTCCTACACGATTAGTAAAGTGGTAATTCCGGGAGCAAATCAAGAAATCACCAGTTATTTTACGTATCCGACTTCAATTCTTACAGGTCGTGTCAGTAATTTTTCTGATGTTAGATTTAATCCGTTTGGATATGTAATTGTAGTAGATAATAATGTAGAATATAAAGTATATTTTTATCTAAATCTAGTGAGATAAAAGTAGTTACTGTTAGTTTAAATAGGCTGTTCTACGCTAGGACAGCCTATTTTTATTGATTTAGCTATGTGTACAGTAGTATTAAGTCAATCTGTATTGATGCTTACATTTAGAAAAGAATTGGTATCCGAGTTTCGGTATCCTATGGGCTTTTGTGCAAAAAAAGCTTATTTTTGTTAATTCTACAGATTAGGACGAGAACTATGATTGATAAATTGAATATTGTAAAGCAGCGGTTTGACGAGGTAAGTGATTTAATTATCCAGCCAGATATCATTGCTGATCAAAAGAAATATATAAAACTTAATAAAGAATATAAAGATCTCAAAGCCATCATGGATGAAAGAGATCGTTATATAGAACTTACCGATAATGTAAAAGAGGCAGAAGATATTATAACCGATGGTAGCGATGCCGAAATGGTAGAGATGGCAAAGATGCAACTTGAAGAAGCCAAAGAAGAGCTGCCCGATCTTGAAGAAAAAATACGCTTTATGCTCGTGCCGAAAGATCCCGAAGATGCAAAGAATTGTGTGGTAGAAATTCGCGCAGGTACTGGTGGAGATGAAGCGAGCATATTTGCTGGGGATTTATTTAGAATGTATACTAAATATTGTGAAGGAAAGGGTTGGAGCACAAGTGTAGTTGATCTTAATGAAGGAACCAGCGGGGGATATAAAGAAATTATCTTTGAGGTAAATGGTGAAGATGCTTATGGGACTATGAAATTTGAGGCCGGAGTACATCGTGTGCAAAGAGTGCCGCAGACTGAAACCCAAGGAAGGGTACACACTAGTGCAGCTACGGTGATGGTACTGCCAGAAGCCGAAGAATTTGATGTAGAATTAGATATGACTGAAGTACGTATTGAAAGGACTACCTCTACGGGTCCTGGAGGTCAATCGGTAAATACTACATATTCTGCGATAAAGTTACATCACGAACCTACGGGAATGATTGTAAGTTGTCAGGACCAAAAATCGTCACACAAAAATTTAGAAAAGGCTTTAAAAGTATTGCGATCACGGTTATATGAATTAGAATTGGCCAAAAAACAGGCCGCAGACTCAGAGAAACGTAAGAGTATGGTATCCTCTGGCGATCGTTCTGCTAAAATTAGAACTTATAATTATCCGCAAGGTAGAGTTACAGATCATAGAATCGGATTGACCTTATACGATCTGGGAAATATTATTGATGGTGATATTCAAAAAATTATTGATGAACTTCAATTGGTAGAAAACACTGAAAAATTGAAAGAATCAAACGAAGTATTTTAGTCTTTAGTTGACTAAGTCTGACCAGTCCTAAATAATCGATACAGATTATTGATAGATTAAATTTATTATTTAATTCTCAGAGAAGCTAGCTTCTCTGAGAATTTTTGTTTTATACTGTTTTGGTTTTAGTTCTCTTTGTTGATGCATTTGTTTAGGTGTAAGCATATGGTTGGATAGATGAGGTCTGATATGGTTGTAGAGTTTTACTGCATTTTCAATTAATTTAGTTTTGATATTGAAGTCATTTACTTTCTGATCTATATTGAATTCTTGCTTTAAAACCCCATTGACCCTTTCTGCTATTGCATTTTCATAAGGGTCATATTTTTCAGTCATACTGGCCTGGATATTGTTTTGGACCAATAAGTTTTGATAGTCATTGGAACAATACTGTAACCCTCTATCTGAATGGTGTATTAGGGGAAGGTTTTTATATTTTCTATTGTCAATAGCCATTTGCAATGCTTTAAGTGAACCTTCTACTGATAGGGATTCAGATACACTGTATCCTACTATCATCTTAGAATAGGCATCAGTAATTAAAGCTAAATACGAGGGGTTATCCCGTGTTCCGGTATAGGTAATATCACTGACCCAAACTTGTTCCGGCCTGGTAACTTCCAAGTTATGAACCCTGTTTTCGTGTTTTCTAAACCGGTGATGTGAATCTGTTGTTATGTGGTATGATTTTTTGGGTTTTATCAACATATGGTTTGCTTTAAGGATTTTAAACAGTTTGTCCCTGCCAACATTCAAGGCAGCAAGTTCGTTTTTTAAGATATGGTAGAGTTTTCTGGTCCCAATCCTGGGCATTACATTGCGTATACCTTGAACCAACACTACAACTCGTTGTGCTATTAATTGCCTGTGCGCCCTGGATCTGATACTGCGATAATATACCTGTCTATCTAGCCCGAGTAACTTACAGGTGGAAACTATGGTTTCTTTGTGTTCTGTTTTGAACTTTTCGATAACTCGGGCGCGTAGTTTTTTCTGATCTGGATATTATATTCCTGCTCGGCAAGATCTACCATCATATCAAAAATAATAGCTTTCTTGTCAGCGCGCTCGGCCAAATGCTCCGCTCTGGATTTCTGCTTTTCCAGCAATTTGATCTTTGCCTCAAGCTCTACGATACGTTGTTCAGGTGTTTTTGCCACGGTAACTACGGATAAGTTTTCCCAGTCAAAGGTACCATATTTTCTTAACCATTGGGTTATGGTCGATCTGGCTTGGATACCATATTTGAGATGGGCGTGGAGCCTCTCTAATTGACCTGACTCGATTTCTTTTACAACTTGGAGCTTAAAAGAAAGCGAATAATCTTTTTGGGTACGTTTCACATAACCCGTCTTTGCTGAATTATTCATTACACTAAAATTTAGTGTATCGATATTTTAGGACGAGACAAGTCTTAAAATTAAAAAAACCATCTAAAAAGATGGTTTTTTTATGCGTTTGAAATTCGTTTAAAAATCACTTACTCGGGTATCTGTGTTTTTTTCGAACGTAAATCGTTGTGCGCCTACAGAAGCATCAGCCATAAGTCCTTTTTTAGGAAGTACGAAAACCAAGACGTCATTTTTGAATTTAGTCTTTTTAGCTGCTCCTTCGTTAATTAAAGTAGCCGATAGCTCTGCTGATAATTCAAACTTATTATTTTTGAACGTATCCAGTGCATCTTGATTTTTGAAGAAAATTACTTCACCATAGGTTTTACCGCCTGCTTGTAGACCTACATCGATTTGCTTTAAATCCGCAGTTCCAATAAACATGTTATTTTCATATACAACCCCGTTACCAGAGGCACCACCTATGATAAAACCAGCTTCGCCAACAGCAGGAAATATAACATAACCTGTCGAAGAGTTAAACAGCGCCGATAAAGAAGGGTCCTTCTCTAACATTTGTTGCTTAACTTCCATAGCTCTTTCCTTTAAGTCTTTTTTCTCTTTCATGTCTTTTTGAGCGTATGTGCCCAAAGTAAAACATAAAACTAACAGTGTAATAATAGATTTCTGTAATTTCATAGTTGTTAATTTTAATATTTAGATTCGTAAACGAAGGTATTGATTACTTAATGAAATAACTGTTAATACGTAGTTATAGAATACTTACGATATTTATAATTGTTAGTGATTTTTCTTAAAAAATGAAAAATCGTAAGTGTATCTTGATTTTTACAGTTAATTTTGAAATCGATAGCGCACATTTTAGAGCAGTAGTACGCAGAAATGATTTGAATCCTTTTGGATCATTGAATAGGTAGCAGCCTGAGTTCGACTATTATTATTTTTTCAATAGTAGCTATAAGATGTTACCGAGAGGTTTCTACTCGTTTTAATGATCTTAGAATTAAGTATATCCCAACAATAATAAAAGGAATACTAAGCCATTGACCTGTAGAAAGAATATCACCAAGTGAATCTTCAAATCCACCCTGACTCTTTTTCACAAATTCAACAATAAAACGTACCGTCCATAATAACACTAAAAAGGTTCCGAATAAAAATCCCTGATTTTTTCTTTTATCAGTTTTCCAATAGATGAACCAAAGAATAATAGCTACAAAAATATATCCGAATGCTTCATAGAGTTGTGCAGGATGTCGATAAGGAACAGCCTCTAGTAAGTTGGCAAATTTAGGATTATTTACTACTGCTGCATAAGCTTCATTTATAGTATTGATACCGGTTTCTTTAACAACTTCGGCTTTGCGCAATCCGTCTCTTACAAATTTTACACCAAATGGAGAATCTCCAGATTCGTTACCAATAATTTCTGAATTGAAAAAATTTCCTAGCCTCACAAAAATAGCTCCAAATGATACAGGAATTACTATTCTATCTAATATCCATAGGATGTGTTTGTGTATGATGTTTTTAGAGTAATAATACATAGCTATGATCACCCCAATAGCAGCACCGTGACTAGCAAGCCCTTGGAATCCTATAAATTCTAATTTAGGACTAAACCTAACAGGTAGAATGATTTCTAAAAGATTGTTTTTGTAATACTCCCAGTCATAAAAGAATACATGACCCAACCGCGCTCCCAATAATGTAGCAACTACAGCATATATAAAAATAGAATCTAACTTTTCGAGGGATATCTGTTCTCGTATATAGATTTTTTTCATCAAATACCACCCCAAAGAGAAGGCAACAACAAACATTAAACTATAAAAACGAATAACGAAAAAACCGAGATCGATTCCTTCTACAGGGTTCCAAATAATTTTAGAAAATATCATGTATACAATTATTTTGCAGCGGTAAATATAGGTATTTATATCACAAATCGACTAAAGGAATCTCAATTCATCCTAAACTTAAGTTCATAGTAAGACCTAATTTTGGTATTATGCGCTATCGGGTGTCTTTTCCTTTTTGGGTACAGGATCATACCCACTACCGCCCCAAGGATGACAGCTAAAAATTCGTTTGATGGCCAGAATTCCTCCTTTGTATAGCCCATGAATGCGTAATGCTTCAATAGTATAATGAGAACAGGTAGGCTGGTATCTGCACGTGGCAGGAGTTAATGGTGAAATTAAATTTTGGTATAATTTAACCAACAAAATAAACGGAAATGTTGTTATTCGTTGTATACGTTGCTTAGCAGTCAATATGTATTAGTTTAAAGAAAAAGTAGTTCCTTCGCGGCTATCCTTTAGTTGAATACCGATTTCTAGTAATTCGTCTCTAATTTTGTCGCTAGTAGCAAAATCTTTATTTGCTCTGGCTTCTGCTCTTAGTTTGATCAATAATTCTACAGTTCCCGAGAGTTTATCAATAGTGTCTGATGCTACTTCGTTACTATTCACTAATCCCAGAACATCGAAAACAAACTCATTTATAGTGACGCGAAGTTGCTCTAAGTCATTTTTAGAAATTGAAGCTTTTTGTTCTTTCAATGTATTGATAAATTTAACAGCATCAAACAATTTGGCTATAACTATAGGTGTGTTAAAGTCATCGTTCATCGCGTCATAACATTCAGATCGCCACTTTTCGACATCAAACCCTTCAGTTTTTTGATCAGCAACTATAGTGCTTAAAGTTTGTAGGGCATCCATCAGCTTATAAAATCCTTTTTCAGAAGCTTCGAGTGCATCATTCGAAAAATCTAAAACACTTCTGTAATGAGCTTGCATCATAAAAAAGCGAACAATGGTTGGATCAAAGGGTTTGCCAAGAACTGTATTGTTTCCTGTAAATAATTCTTCTGGCGAGATTGTATTACCAGTAGATTTCGACATCTTTTTTCCGTTAAGCGTCAACATATTCGCATGCATCCAATAGTTTACCGGGGTTTGACCACAGGCAGCTTCACCCTGAGCAATTTCGCATTCATGGTGTGGGAATTTCAAATCCATTCCGCCGCCATGAATATCAAACCGTTCCCCTAAGTATTTCGTACTCATAACCGTACATTCTAAATGCCACCCGGGAAAACCGTCACTCCACGGCGATGGCCATCGCATAATATGCTGGGGTTCTGCTTTTTTCCAAAGTGCAAAGTCCTGAGGGTTCTTTTTATCGCTTTGTGCCGTAAGTTCTCGAGTGTTTGCGATCATATCCTCAAGGTTACGACCACTTAATTTTCCGTACTCATGAGTTTTATTAAATTTTTGAACATCAAAATATACAGAGCCATTCGAAATATAGGCAAAACCGTTTTCTATAATGGTTTTAATAATCTCTACTTGCTCTACAATATGACCTGTAGCTGTTGGTTCTATACTTGGCGGAATCGCATTAAATTTTGACATTACGTTATGAAAGTCTAAGGTATAACGCTGTACAATTTCCATAGGTTCTAATTGTTCCAAACGGGCTTTTTTTGCTACTTTATCTTCACCTTCATCTGCATCGTTTTCTAAATGCCCGGCATCAGTAATATTTCTTACATATCGTACTTTATATCCCAGATGTTTAAGGTATCTAAAAACCATATCAAAAGATATGAAAGTACGGCAGTTTCCTAAATGAACATTACTGTAGACTGTAGGCCCACATACATACATCCCTATATTTCCTTCTGTAATAGGTGTAAACGTTTCTTTTTGTCCTGAAATGGAATTATAGATTTTTAAGAGTTGTGTCTTGTACAATGAAGCTGCAGCCATAATTTAAAGTTAGAACGGGTCTATGTTTCGATTTTAAAAATAAATTAAAATGTAGTGTCTAGATTAATATAGTCCAGAAATTCTCTTCGTATAGATTGTTCTTTAAACTTACCACCAAATTCACTAGTTACGGTACTGCTTTCTATATCTCTAATTCCTCTAGAATTTACGCATAAATGTTTTGCATCAATAACACAAGCAACATCCTTGGTACCTAGTGCGGCTTGTAAATCTTGTACAATTTGCATGGTCATACGTTCTTGTACCTGAGGGCGTTTGGCATAGTAATCTACAATACGGTTCATTTTTGATAACCCAACTACGGTACCATTAGAAATATACGCTACGTGCGCTCTACCTACTATAGGAAGCAGATGATGCTCGCAGGTAGAGTATACCGTAATATTTTTCTCTACTAGCATTTCACCATATTGATAGCTGTTTTTGAACGTTGAGGCGTTGGGTTTGCGATCGGGATGTAAGCCAGAAAAAATCTCGTTAACAAACATTTTTGCCACTCGTTGCGGGGTACCTTTAAGGCTATCATCTGTAAGATCTAATCCCAATGTTTCTAAGATGTGCTTAACATCTTCTTTAATTAGTGCTATTTTTTCTTTATCCGTTAATTTAAAAGCATCTGCTCTAAGCGGAGTAGTAGCGCTGGTGGCTATATGGTTATCACCTAATGCTTCAATAGCTTCAAGGGCCTTGTCAATTTTCACACTTCAATTTTTTAGTTACCGAAAATCCCAAAAAGAATATTTAATTAAGAAATACTTTAAAAAAGTGCTTCGGAGTCAATTTACATGCTTTTTGAGCACAACAAGATATCTTAAAAACGATACTGTCGTCTTATGGGTCGCAAAGATACGATTTTGTTGTTTTACAAAGAATAAAGTAAATAAACTTATTAAAATGGATACCGAATTTTGAAACTCTATCTAATGTACCGGTAGTATTTTTGGCAAGTAAAGCTTCAGGTAATATGAACGGAAGTATAATTACGGTAGGCGGAGATTGGATGGCCAGATAGATGAAGCACATGCTTCTTTTTAGTACTTCTTAAATAAGGCCATCTTTTAACATGATTTTTTGGTGTAAGGAAAAACACAGAGAACAAAGAGTTTTCTTAAACAAATATTCAAAGAATACATGATTATTGTTTTAGAGTCGTTATGTAAACTATAAATGCTCTTAATACTATAGGCATTTCTAAATATCAAATCTTATGAAAAATACAGTACAAATTATCGTTTATTTATTTTTGTTGCCTTATTTTGGTTCGGCACAAGAACTGATTTTTCACTCGGGTTTCGAACCTGGTTCATACTACTCTGGTGAGGATATAAAGGGCACGGATACTAGTGTAAGCCCTAAAATGGATTGGGAAAAAGACTTAGAGAACCATCCAAACATAGGTGCATTTAATATTCAATATCAGGATAAAGATGCGAACCAAAAAAATAAGAGAGGAGCTGTTATTGTAAAAGACCCTACGAACAAAAATAAGGGTATGGTATTAAAATACTGGCTAACCGGTGACAATGTAAGTTATGACAGAGGTAGGGTGCAAGCTAATTGTTATTTTTCAGAAAAGGGGATTAAAGAATTCTACCAAAGTGTAAAATTATATTTGCCTTCAGCATCTTTTAGACCTTTACAGCAGCATCCCGAAGGATTTGATTTTCTAACTATTTTTGAAATATGGAATGATGTGGATTGGATGAACGTAGGAAAACCAGACATTCTTCCTTACCGAATGAAAGTGAATATCGTTAAAGCAAACGGAAGAAATAAAAAACTGTTTCTTAGGTCGACAGGAGAAATAAAGTCAAGACCTTGTTGCTGGGGGGAAGGAAATGACAAAATCTGGGAAACCACATCAACATTTCCACTGCCACTTGATACCTGGTTTACATTAGAATTGTATATAAAAGAAGGCAATAATTCTTCAGGTCGATTTTTGTTAGTACTCACTACAGAGAATAATGAAAAGGTGACCATGGCAAATATATCAAATTGGACTCATCATCCCGATGACAAAAACCCTGATGGTATCACAGAATTTAATCCGCTTAAAATGTATACAAAAGACTTTTACACTATTGACAAAGTCACAGCGGCTGGTGATAGTTTGAAATTCTATTGGGACGATTTCAAATTGTATAAAAACAAACAGATTAGTACGCCGGGAAGTTGTACTAGCACTATTTCCTGGAAAAATAATGGTTTTCAGGATCAACGAGATACTTTTACAGCCTCTTGGGATATGTTGGCCAACTCCAATTATATGGACGGAGTTGTTGGGCTATCCAAAGGTAATGCTAATAAGTATAGTGACTTAGCATGTATTGTTCGTTTTAATGCCGATGGAATGCTCGATGCGCGCAACGGGAGTCAATACACAGCAGATACCGAAATCCCTTACATAAAAAACAAAACGTATAGCGTTCGATTAGAAATAGATGTAAAACAACATAAGTACAGTATATATGTAACTCCGCCCGGGGCTGCAGAAATTCGGTTAGGTAAAGATTATAGATTTCGTACAGAGCAACAAGCGGTGACGGCTCTAAACAATTATGTAATCAATACCGAAGTGTGTACCTTAAAAGTTACTAATGCATCTTTCGTGGATCAGGATTCAAATCCACCTACATCTGCAAACCTGGCGTTTAACAAGCCTGTTACGGCTACACGAGAGCAATCTGGAAATAAAGCGCCCAAAGCTGTCGATGGTAATCTAGGTGACGAAAGCAGATGGTCTGCCCAGTCTTTCCCTCAAAGCCTTACCATAGATCTTGAAAATATTTACACCATTTCTAAACTAAATATTTATCCCTATAAAAAGAGGGCTTATCAGTATATTGTTGAAGGTTCGAAGAACGGAAACAATTATTATACATTGGTAGATAGAAGAAATAATACTCAGGATGGTGATGTTATTTCAGATCAGGTCGCATCTAACGATGTACGATTTATTAGAATTAAAGTTGTTGGCGCCCATGGATATAATGGGAATTGGATAAGCCTTAATGAAGTAGAAGTTTTTGGAGTAGAGGGTACAGGAAATAGCCCTGTTAATTGTTCCGAATTTATGTCAGAGAATCGTCAGTACTGGGTTTATATGAGTCCGTGCGAAGCCAGAGATCTTTACAATTCTCGAGATTTTAATGAGATTCGACGCTATGCAGATCAATTCGTAAGAGAAGGTTTACAAAGCCCTATGACAAAAATTAGCATTAATGCCGACTGGGTTTATGAAGCAGAAAAAGCCCTCGAGGCAGTTGCGGCTGTTTATTTGGCCAGAAAATGGGGTGAATTTGATGGGGGTGCAAACAACGCTTTGAACGCGTACCGAAATTTTTTAACCTCTCTGTGGAAAGATATCGTAAGAGACCACCCGGTTCGTACTTGGATCAAATTTCAATCACAATCATCAGATCATTGGTACGAGGGTGATATTGCATTGCGTACCTGGCTACTTGGGGCTTATGGATCTTATGATGCAATTAGGGATGAGATTTCATCTCGAGATCGAAATTATATTGATTCCTGGTTACGAGATCTTGCCAATAAAATGTGGACTCATCCTGATCAGCGTTATGAAGAGCGCAAGAAAAATCGCGGTACCTCTTCTTTTGGTCAATGTCAGTTAATAGCTTTACTGCTTCAGGATACTCAACTTTTTGAAACGTATTTTAATGCACTTCGTGTGAATAACAAAGAAAGAGGATTTAAAGGAATTACTACTATTTTTGATCATTCAAGAAGCAATAATTGCTCTCAATTACCTGCTACTTTATATGGCTTACCCTTCGAACTAACGTATAGAGATGCCATTCATGGAGTTGTTGTTATAGAACATGCTATGCACACCTTGCAAAATCTGGCACATGCTTCACGAAACGGCGGGTCTGAAACATGGGATTTATTAAAAGGAGCAAGTTTTGATCAACAGGATATTTCTAACTTACTAAGCACATGGCAAAAGATCGCATATGGCACTTTATATAACAATTTTAACGAATATGCGTATTGCCTAGAGTCACCTAATCCATTCTGGGATCCGGTAAAGTATAATTTGAAGGGTAGGATAGCTTCTAGTTTTGCCTGGATATCTCCTTATTACGATGATAAAAATTGGAAACTGGATCACTCGGCAATAGAAAAATTAAGAAAGTTCAGGGCAAAGGCTTTGAGAAATAGCAATACCAGAACGTTTGAGATTGATCAAAGCTTTGAAGTGAACAATCCGGTAAACCCGTTACAGGAATTTATCGTGTTTCCTAATCCAAATACATCAGGAGATGTTCATATCCAATTGAATACGAATACATTTGATACCTTACAAATTACAAACATGTATGGTATAGAAATCTATGCGACTTCGATTAAAGAAAGTAAAGCACTAAAAATATCGAAAAATGCATTTACACAAAAAGGTCTTTACTTTATCACTGTAATGTCAAACGGAAAAAAAATGATCTCTAAAAAATTAATAATGGAATAAGCGATCAAGTACCAGATATAAGCCTCTATTTGGAGACGTAAATAGCTTGAATTCTTAGTTTTTAGTTTAGGATTCAGGCTATTTATTTATGAGGTCTTTTTATGCCGTATTAGAACGTGCTTAAAGAGTAGTTTACCGCTAATACTAAGTAAAGATTTGTTTTGAGATGACTAGAAAAAGAAGTCTCATTATTTAGAACATATAATTTTTATTATATTAGCCATAATGAAGACACTAGCCCCAATCATAGCATGCACCATTTACTTATTTTTAGCTGTACATCAAATACAGGCGCAACTCGATTTTGATGTAGCTTGTAGAACTGCACAACCCTTTTGTTCTGATGCTTCTCAAGAATTGACTTTTCCTAATATTACTGGAGAAGATATCAATTTTCAGGGTGTTGGCTGTTTGGATAGTACGCGTAATTCTTCTTGGTATTTCATAAGAATTGACCAGGCAGGAGAATTGATTTTTGATATACAGCAATGGGTTGATGGTAATGAAAGTAATACTTTAGAAAGGGAGGAACGACAACTTGATGTTGATTTTATAGCATGGGGTCCTTTTACGACTTCCTTTATTAATTGCGAAGATGATTTACCTCGAGGTTGTGATCTTAATGGTGACGGAGAAAACCTTCGACCAGAAGAATGTGTTAATAACGTAGATGATCCAGATTTTTATACAACCGGGCCTTTAGGTCTTGATAACACAAATATTGTCGATTGTAGTTTTGCAAGAACGCCGGAAGAGAATATATTCATAGAAACATTTACCATTCCAAACGCGCAGTCGGGAGAATATTATTTTATTTTAATTACCAATTTTTCTGACGAAGACGGAGTGATACAATTACAGCAAACTAATCTAGATGAAGATAATGCCGGGACTACCGATTGCAGCATTCTAGAGCCAGGTGTGGGGCAAGACATTGCGACGTGTGGGGAGTTTCCTGTTACTTTAGAAGGGCGTTTCCCGGGTGCAATAGCGTACCAATGGAGAACCAGAGCTATTGGTTCTGATCCTGGTAGTTTTACCAATATCGGAGGAAGAACAGATACGCCGGTTATCGAAGTAGGGGTACAAGGTATCTACGAATTAATTGGTTATTCGGATTCGGCAGGAACTACAGAAGTAGGAAGAGATGATCTTACAGTAGTAGATGTATCTGCCATCGAAATTGACATAACACCGAACATAGCCGAAGAATCTTTTGCAGGAAATTATACAATTACTGCAGAGATTACTACAACACCAACAGACATTCAAACCTTAGGATTTACTGATTTTGAGTACCAATTAGAGAGAGATTTAGGTGCCGGTTTTGTAGTGTCCAGACCCTATCAAGAGTCTCCAGTGTTCGATAATGTTCCACCAGGAGACTATCGTATCATCGCTAGATACAGAGATTGTGTGGCTAGTGAAAGAATTTCAGAAGTATTTATGATACTAGGTTATCCCAAATACTTCACACCTAATGGAGATGGTTTTCATGATACTTGGAGTTTAATCAATATTGAAGATCAGCCCACTGCCCTTATTTATATATTTGATAGATATGGTAAGTTGTTGAAACAACTTAGACCAGGAGGTGCAGGTTGGGATGGAACGTATAACGGAAAAATGATGCCATCTTCTGATTACTGGTTTAGAGTAGAGTTTAATGAGCCACGAGATCCAAATGCGAGAAGGAGAGTCTTTGCAGGTAGTTTTTCACTAATACGATAAGCGGGTCTAAAAGCAGGACAGTAAAAAGTTCTATTTCAAAATCTTAATTGTTATTTGAAAAGGAGAACCTCATTCAGCGTTGATATATTTCAAAAATAAGACTAGTATACACCAAAGAAAAATTATTCGAACGAAGAAGTAAAGTTTTATATTCTTTAGCTGCAACCCAAGTAATAACCAAAGGAAAGTCTATTGATTAGAAATTCATTCCTAATGTAAAAGTTAAAGTCTCTCTAGACGTATCGACTATTGCAAAATTATCAAAACCAGAATTAGGATAAAAACGCTCTAATCGCTGTTGCTCGATATAATCATAGGCAACATCAAATCTGAATTTATCAAAATGATAACCGGCTCCGATTGAAAATCCGTTCCTGTCGCTTAGAATGAGATCATTTAGGTACGGACTCTCTTCAAAGCTATACCCACCTCGAATACTCCAATTTTTATTTCTCCATTCACTACCAATCCGAATTGTTGAGACATCTTGTAAACGCGTATCAATTCTTGCATTCGTATCAGAGAAGATAGCTCCAAAATCAGAGCTTAATTGAATAGAAGTATAATCTTTATACGAATAGTCCAAACTTATCAATCCTCGCTGCCCAAAGAGAAAAGCTATACTCCCGGTGTATCGGGCAGGAGTTCGTAACTCATATTCAGGAAAAATGTTAACAGTATTTGGATTTACTACCGCTCTACCATCAATAGTACTAATCGTTTCTAATCGTTGCGTAGTTTCTTCTTCAATGTAAAACCAAGTGGGAGTCTCATAAGAAGCTCCCAAACGAAGCATACGTGAAATTTTTGCAATCCCTCCAATTTGTGCAGAAAAACCGACTCCATAAGTAGTTAACCTATTGGTAAATAGCACACTGTTAATAGTACTTCCTGGGTTATTGTTTTCTTCAAAAAATTCAGTTACTCTGTCGTAGTTTAAAAAATTTGAATTCAGGTTAATGCCAAAATAGAAATCACGATGTATCTGAGCTCCTAAGTTAAGGGTAAATTTTCCGTTGATGCCTGTACTTTCATAATAGTACTCCTGATCAAATTGACCGGCTCCAATGTTAGACGAATACGATGTATTGTTTGGATCATCTGGATTATCGGCTTCAATAATAAACGTTTCATATCCTAAAAAGGCCTGTTGAGCTCCGTATCCTTCGGTTTCACCTAAAAATGAATAAAGTTCTGTTGAGTTTTCTCCTACTCTTCGAGTGATTAAATCTAAGGGCACGCCTTGAGCTTCATTGATAAAAAAACGATCAATAGAATTTCTGCTTCGTCCTAAAGATAACATTTCATCTGCATTATCGGCAGTCTGATCATATGTTATTCCTAAAGAAATTTTATTAATTCCTGAAGAATCTTCATCAAAATGGTCATAAATAATAACAACACCAACTTGATTGAAGTTTAAATTTGATGAATTATTGGTCACTCCTCCATTAGAAAAAACAGTGGTGTTATATGCTGCATCGTTATGTATGCTTGTAGATGAAAGCGTCATAGAACCATAAGAGTTTAAAAACACAGCAGAACCGGCAGGATTAATTTGTATGGCCGATAGATCGCCGCCTAAGGCTCCAAAAGCACCACTCATGCCTCTATATCTTGCCGTACCCAAAATATCTTGTTGCGAATAGCGTAAAGCATCAGTAATGTCTTGCGCATTTAAAAATGAGGCAAATAACACAACAATACTTAGTAATAGCTTTTTCATATAAGCGAAATATTTCCAGATTTAACTCGTAATAGATAGTGTATAATGCATAATTCGGGTCTAACTAATCACAGTATTGAAATTATAAACAAATGTATGCAGTTTTTATTCTCATACTATGATTTCGATTATCTAAGAGTGATTGTCTAAAAATGTAAGTACTTAAAGAGTCCTTAATTGTATGATATACGTTAGTCAGACTTATCCTCTTCCACGACTTCTACTGCCACCTCTACCTCCGCTACTACGCGATGAAGATCTTCCGCTACTAGAGCGTGAATATCCGCTACTACGAGATGAACCCCCTCGAGAGTACCCAGAGGAGCCTCTACTTCGTGATGAAGAACTAGGTGAATAACTACGGCTGCGACTTGAAGAGTTACTTCTTGTTCTTGCTGCAGGACCAGAATATCGGTTTGATCCACCACTATTAACTGACGAAGATCTGGATCTAGAATTATAAGAGCCGTTTGAATATCCAGAACTTCTACTTCTGCTTCCATCGGCAGATACTCGTCTGCGATTAGAATATCCTTGTCTATTTCCTGAATAGGAAGAACTTCTTGATCTCGTGCTAGATCGTGAGCCGCTATATGTTCTACTACGACTATTTGTAGTGTATGAATTTCTTCCGCCGTTATAAGCTACATATCTATTGCGTCCGTAGCCTCTATATCCTCTGTTAAAGCCATAGTGGTTGCCATAAAATCCTCTGCCAATCCATGGGTTACCCCATCCCGGACCCCAGTTGTTCCAGCCCCAGCCTGCATTCCAACCCCAACCAAGTCCCCATCCCGGGCCCCAGTTGTTCCATCCCCAGCCGGCGTTCCATCCCCAACCGAGTCCCCATCCCGGGCCCCAGTTGTTCCAACCCCAGCCTGAATTCCAACCCCAACCGAGTCCCCATCCCGGGCCCCAGTTGTTCCAGCCATTGTCAAAAATATTTACGTTAACTTCAGTAGGGTTGCTTCCCCAGGTGGGTTGTCCTGTATCGTAGTTCAAAGCTACAGATGTGGTGTCTGCAACATCATAGTTCTCACCAGCGTAAGAGTCCACATCAGTAAAAACTTCATTTTGTTCAATAACGTTATCTATTTGTGATGACTTTTCAGAGAAATAACTAGAATAATAGTTCGTTTTTTTCTTAGGTGTTGTATTATCTGGCTGTCTTTCTACAGTTCTTTGGCGACTTGTTCTACCATAAACACCATCTTCATAAGGTACATATTCATAAGAACCACAGGATGTCAACAGTACTATAGCAGCCATACATACTATAATGGGAGCTATGTTTCTTTGAAAATAATTTTTAGGACGCATATCTTCTTATTTTATTGTTGAACATTACAAATTTAGTTAGTTTTGCGCTAACAAAATTATATTTAACAAAGCATCAACATTTGTGCCAAATAGCAGATTATGAGCAAGAACTTGACAAAACGAAGTGAAGATTATTCAAAATGGTATAATGAATTAGTAGTCAAGGCCGATCTTGCTGAAAATTCGGCGGTTAGAGGTTGTATGGTGATCAAACCTTATGGCTATGCTATTTGGGAGAAAATGCAGGCAGAATTAGATCGAAAGTTTAAAGAAACCGGTCATCAAAATGCGTACTTTCCGTTATTTGTCCCTAAAAGTTTATTTGAGGCTGAAGAAAAAAATGCTGAAGGATTTGCAAAGGAATGTGCTGTGGTAACGCATTATAGATTGATGACAGATCCCGAAGATGCTTCAAAATTAATTGTTGATCCAAAGGCCAAACTAGAAGAAGAACTTATAGTTCGACCAACATCTGAAGCCATTATCTGGAATACCTATAAAGGATGGATACAATCGTATCGAGACTTACCGATTTTAGTCAATCAATGGGCAAATGTGGTACGCTGGGAAATGAGAACTCGTTTATTTCTAAGAACTGCAGAGTTTTTATGGCAAGAAGGGCATACTGCTCATGAAACCAAAGCAGAAGCTATCGCAGAAACCGAACAAATGAATACGATTTATGCGAATTTTGTTGAAGATTTTATGGCTATACCGGTCATACAAGGCCGAAAAACAGAAAGTGAGCGCTTTGCCGGAGCTGTAGATACATATTGTATTGAAGCATTAATGCAAGATGGAAAAGCATTACAAGCAGGGACTTCGCATTTTTTGGGTCAGAATTTTGCAAAGGCTTTTGATGTAAAATTTACTTCTAAAGAAGGAAAACAGGATTTTGTTTGGGCTACGTCTTGGGGGGTTTCTACAAGGCTTATGGGGGCTTTGATTATGACGCATAGTGATGATAAAGGATTAGTTTTGCCTCCAAATTTGGCGCCAATACAAGTAGTGATTGTACCTATATACAAAGGCGAAGATCAATTACATCAAATATCTGAAGTGGCAAATGCTTTGGTAGATGATTTTAAAAACAAGGGAATATCTGTAAAATATGATCATCGTGATACACATAGACCGGGAGCTAAGTTTGCTCAATACGAACTACAAGGAGTTCCTTTACGAATTGCCATAGGACCCAAAGATTTAGAAAAAGGAACCGTAGAATTAGCCAGACGGGATACATTATCAAAGCAATTCGTATCCAAAACAGATGTGGTGGATGTGGTTACATCATTACTCCCTGAAATTCAAGAAAGTTTATATCAAAAAGCAAAACAGTTTAGAGATCATCATATTACAGAGGTTAATACGTTCGATGAATTTAAAGAAATTTTAGAAAAGAAAGGTGGTTTTCTTCATGCACATTGGGACGGAACCATCGAAACAGAACAAAAAATAAAGGAGCTCACCAAAGCAACTATTCGATGCATTCCTTTTGACGAAAAAGAAGAAGAAGGTGTCTGTGTTTATAGTGGGAAACCTTCGAAAAATCGAGTATTATTTGCGAAGGCATATTAAGGTTTTAGAAAAAAAATTAATAACGCTTGCGCCATTAAAAAATAGTTGTATTTTTGCATCCGCAATTAGACAAATAATTATGGCCCGTTCGTCTATCGGCTAGGACGCCAGGTTTTCATCCTGGTAAGAGGGGTTCGATTCCCCTACGGGCTACGAATATAGATAACGTTTTGTAGATGTATGGTGAAAACTATATCTTTGCAATTCTTGAAAAAGAAAAATGGCCCGTTCGTCTATCGGCTAGGACGCCAGGTTTTCATCCTGGTAAGAGGGGTTCGATTCCCCTACGGGCTACAAATATTGAAGTAAGAAATTTAATAGTAGAGAGATGGCAAATCATAAGTCAGCATTAAAAAGAATTAGAAGTAACGAGACTAGACGTCTTAGAAATAGATATCAGCACAAAACAACACGTAATGCTATCAAAAAATTACGTGAAGCCGATAAAAAAGAAGCAGAAGCTATGTTTCCCACTGTTATTTCTATGCTTGATAAATTGGCAAAAAATAATGTTATTCATAAAAATAAAGCAGCTAATTTGAAATCAAAATTAGCAAAGCATGTCGCTGCATTATAAGTAATAAAAGTATTTATAGAGTATACAATTAGCTTTTCCTGCAAATGGAAGAGCTTTTTGTTTTATACGTCAGAAGTTACTTTAATATGAGCTTTCATTTATTGGTACCGCCAGAAGGTGTACTACCCTGAAGTAGTTTACTTGTGCTTCTCCTCAATCCATCTTGACATAAATTCAGTGCTTCGCAGCGTATGAAATTGCAACATACTGCCTATAAAATTTTGACTTCGGTGCTTGGTAAGATTCGAGAGTAGTTCTTCAATTTTAGTGATAAGTATAGGTTCATGTTTATTTTTTTGAAAACGAGTATTAATAATCTCAATTCCGTTTTGTTGTGATTGATGCCACATATTTTTATTGCTGTAGAGTGCAATAGCGGCTTTGGCAATTTTTTCAGGAGTATTAGCTATAAAACCACTCCAGTCGCTATCTTCACCTAGTATGCCTTCTGCTCCTATAGTCGTGGTAATACTTGGGGTTCCGCATAGCATGGCTTCAACAAGTTTCCCTTTAATTCCGGCTCCAAATCGCAAAGGTGCAAGACAAACACGAGATTTCTTGACAACTTCCCGGGCATCTTTTGCCCAACCCTTAATTAGAAAGCCTTCATTTTTATGATCTAATTGTGTTGCTTTGGGTGGTGGGTAAGCACCGTATATATGCAATTCGGCTTGAGGCACTTCTTTTCGTATCAAAGGCCAAATGGTTTGTTTAAGATATAAAATAGCGTTCCAATTGGGATCATGACGAAAGTTCCCGATAGTTATAAAGTGTTCTCTTTCTTCAAACGATGGCCAGTGATTTTTAATAGCACTTGTGATAGGATCAGATAAAAGAGGAAAATAATGAAGTAATTGCTCTTCTATTTTGAAAGTGCTTTTTAATATTTTCATTTCAAAATCAGAAATTAGTAACGAAAGATCGCAGCGATATATACTAGCGATCTCTCTTTTCGTATAATCACTTGCGAAAAGATATGTAAAAGTATGTTTTTTGTTCTTCTTAAAACATTCTTGCCTGGTTTTTCGTAGGCTATGCAGATCTTCCGTATTGAGTATCCTTAATGTATTTGGGCAATGTTTGGCTACTCTCCACCCAAACTGTTCTTCGATCATAAATCGATCAAAAACAACTACGTCTGGTTGTAATTTCTTGATAAGGTGATCAAAGCTGGGATTATTAATTTCGATAGTACATGTCGTAATTCCCAGCGCATCCAAATCAAGCATATGTTGTGTATGTGTTGCAGGACTTGCAAAGGTGATTTTCCAATTCTTGGATAGAAATAAGTGAATAAGCTGTAGCATTCTGATCCCAGCTGCAGACGAGTTAGGTTCTGGCCAAACAAAACCTATAATAAAAATATGATTCATGTTCTTATTCATTTTATCCCGTAGTACGTCGCCTTATATCAAAACGAATATAAAACTGGTCAAAGCTAAGGCAAGGGGCATAAGAATCAAAAAAGCCCCAGAGTAATGCTGGGACTTTGTATGGTACGTGATGGTAATAGCTATAATTTGGCAAACAGCGCTTCCATCTTTTCTTTTTCTTCTTTGGCTAGTTCTTGATCAACCAAAATTCTACCACTATGCTCATCGGTAATAATTTTTTTACGAGAGGCGATTTCCATTTGTATTTGTGGTGGAATGGTGAAAAAGGAACCTCCTGAAGCTCCTCGTTCTATGGGAACAACCGCAAGACCGTTTTTCACATTACTTCGTATTCTTTTGTATGCATTAATTAAACGATCCTCTATATCTTTTTGGTAATCTTCAGATTTTGCAAGTAATGCTTGCTCTTCCTTTTCAGTTTCTGCCAGAATTGCGTCAAGTTCACCTTTTTTATGCGAAAGATGCTCATTACGCTCGGCAAGTTTTTCTTTGGTTTGCGCTATAATCTCGTTTTTTTGAACGATTTGGGCTTTGTGTTCTTTGATGTGTTTTTCTGCTAACTGAATTTCTAAACCCTGGAATTCAATTTCTTTATTTAAAGAATTGTATTCTCTGTTATTGCGAACATTTTTTTGTTGCTCGGCGTATTTTTTAATTAAAGCATTAGCTTCTTCAATAAGATTTTTCTTATTTTTAATGCCTTCATCTATAGTTTCTAAATCAGTATTTAGCTTTTCTAATCTTTTATTTAAACCGGCTACTTCGTCTTCAAGATCTTCAACTTCTAGAGGTAACTCTCCTCGAACGTTTCTTATCTCATCAACTCTAGAGTCAATTAATTGCAGGTCATACAGTGCTCTTAATTTTTGCTCAACAGTAACTTCTTTCTTTGCCATATTTTAAAGATATTGAATAGGATTGGTGTTTTTATCCGATAAAATGATGGCAAAATTACTGATTTTTTTTTGAAGATAGCTAACAATTAGATTTTTTGTGTATTGTTCGCTTTCGTAATGACCTATATCAGCCAAAACAATTTTATTTTCTGCTTCATAAAATTGGTGGTACTTAAGATCTGCGGTTATGAATAAATCAGCGCCCACGTTTTGGGCATTTTTTATGGCAAAACTACCGCTTCCCCCTAAAACTGCTACTTTTTTAATAGGTTTTCCTAACAATTCTGAATGCCGTACGCAACCTGTTTTAAATGTTTTTTTAATGTGTTTTAGAAAATCCAATTCCTCAACCGGTTCAGGTAGTTCTCCTACCATTCCCATACCGATATGTTGATTGCTATTTTGCAACGTAATGATTTCGTAAGCAACTTCTTCATAAGAATGCGTATCAAAAAGTGCTTTTAAAACTTTTCTTTCTTTATGAATTGGAAAAGTAATCTGAATTTGAGTTTCTTTTTCGTAATGTATTTTGCCTATTTCTCCGATTGACGGATTAGCGTTTTCAAGGGCTTTAAAAGTGCCCGTTCCTTCAGAAGAAAAACTACAATGATCGTAATTCCCAATGCTTCCGGCCCCGGCTTCGAATAGTTTGATTCGTAGTGCTTCTACCTCTGTGGTAGGAGCAAAGGTGGTGAGTTTTTTTATCGTTCCGCTCTGCGGAATTAAAATTTTACGATTCATAAGACCTAGTTGCTCACACATCATATCATTTACTCCGTGAAATGCATTATCCAATGCCGTATGGATAGCGAAGATGGCTATATCATGTTTAATAGCTTTCATGACTACACGTTCTACATACGTAGCCCCATTAAATTTCTTTAATCCTTTAAATATAATAGGATGAAAGCTTACTATAAGATTGCAGTTTTTTTGAATAGCTTCATCGATTACAGATTCTAAAGTATCTAGCGTGACCAAAATGCCTGTTACGGTTGTTAATGCATTTCCAACGAGAAGTCCTATATTATCAAAATCCTCGGCATACGCTGTAGGAGCTAAAGT
This sequence comes from Aquimarina sp. U1-2, assembly GCF_017897595.1. Classification (GTDB taxonomy): domain Bacteria; phylum Bacteroidota; class Bacteroidia; order Flavobacteriales; family Flavobacteriaceae; genus Aquimarina. Next base: position 327,539 of record NZ_JAGKIK010000001.1, on the reverse strand, counting down.
TTCAAGGTGTTGTATAACCTCTTTTATTTGCATTGTGTTTCGTTTTTCAGTAAAATAGAAAAGTAAAGTTTTTTTTGAGATAAACAAAGTTACGTTTTATACTTTTGTGTGCATGAAGTTTTTACGAAAGATACTTTTTCCTGTTGTTCCTATATATTACTTGGTAACTTGGTTGCGTAACACACTATATGATCTTGGGATTAAGAAATCGGTAGCATATGATTTCCCTGTTCTTGCTGTCGGAAATTTAAGTGTAGGTGGAACCGGAAAATCTCCAATGGTCGAGTATTTGATCACCTTATTACAAGAAAAGACGCAGTTAGCTATACTTAGCCGGGGATACAAAAGAAAAACGAAAGGTTTTCGTTTGGTAGACGTTTTATCAGAAGCCAAAGATGTTGGAGATGAACCACTTCAATTTAAAAGAAAATTTCCTAATGTATATGTCGGTGTTGATGAGAATCGACGAAACGGAATTACTAATCTTCGAACTTTACACCCTAAACCAGATGTAATACTATTAGACGATGCTTACCAGCACAGAAAAGTGAAGGCTGGGTTGTATATGCTGCTCACCGCTTATTATGATTTATACTGTAATGATATTGTTTTGCCTACGGGGAATTTAAGAGAACCTAGACAAGGGGCAAATCGTGCAGATGTAATTGTGGTTACAAAATGTCCGGTAAGAATTACTGATCAAGAGAAAAATAGATTACAAAAAAAATTGAGGATAAAATCTCATCAGTCTTTATTTTTTACTACAATTAATTACGGTAAAGAGCTGATAGGGGTTTCTGGTAAGCGATCTTTGGAAACTTTTAAAAATAGAACATTTACTTTGGTTACTGGTATTGCTAATCCGAAATCGTTACTGGATTATTATCGATCCTATGGATTGTTATTTACGCATCTTAATTTTGCAGATCATCATGAATTTACCACACCGGAGCTAAAGATGCTTGAAAATGCAGAAACCATAATAACTACTGAAAAAGACTATATGCGCCTGGTAGACACCATTTCACACAATAACTTATGGTATCAACCTATAACAATACAGTTTATTGGAGATAAAGAGGGTTTTAACTCAAGGATTTTTAAATATGTAGAGAACAACCTTTAGTAAAGTTACCGATAAGTCCAGTACTTGGGGAAGTAGATTCGATCTAAGGCTTTGTTATCTTGAGCTTGACAAACGGTTGATAACTAAGAGGTAGTTTGTTTTTTTGCTAGCGCTTTGTGAAGCTTAGTGAAAAATTCTTCGGTTTTGTAGGGTTTGGGTATAATATCGTTAAAACCATTGTCGTAGAACTCATCTAGATTATCATCTAAGGTAACAGCGGTGAGTGCAATAATTGGAATTTCTTTGTCAAATTCACGTATTTGTTTTGTAGCTTCTATACCACTTATACCTGGCATATGTATATCCATAAGGATAAGGTCAAAATAGTGTTCTTTTGCCTTGCTTACTGCAATATCTCCGTTATCGGCAACATCACAGACAATCTTATTTTTTTCTAAAATTTTTCTGGTAATCAATTGATTAATTTTATTGTCTTCTACGACTAAAATCTTTTTGTCTACAAGAACGCTATAATTGATCTTTTTGGCTTCGGCAAGATAATCGGTACTCTGATCTTTAAATATCTCAAATTCTAAATCAAATAAGAATTTGGATCCTTTACCTAAAGAGCTTTCCAATTTTATTTCACTACCCATTATGGCCAATAAGTTCTTTACAATAGATAATCCCAGACCAGTGCCTCCAAATTTTCTATTAATTTGAACGGATCCCTGGGTGAAGTTTTCAAAAATCGTTTGCTGTTTTTTTGCTGAGATTCCAACACCGTTATCTTCAATTTCAAAACTAAGAAGCATCTTATTTTCTAAAGTTTCAATGGGTTTGACACGTATCCAAATATCTCCGTTTTGTGTAAATTTAATAGAATTGCCTATAAGGTTGATTAAAATTTGAGATACTTTTAAAGGGTCGCCTTTTAGCTTATCGGGGATAGAATTATCAAACTCATAGTGCAGTTTGTTGTTTCTGTCTTTGGCTGACTTCCCTAGGGCGATAAGTACATCGTTGATTCGTTTTTTAAGATTAAATGATGTATTTTCTAACTCCACCTTATTGGCTTCTAGTTTATTGAGGTCTAAGATATTATTTATTAAAGACAATAAATATTCTCCTGAGAATTTTAGAGAATTTAAATGCTCTTTCTGATTAGGAGTAGGACTTTCTTCTAATAACAAATGTGTAAGACCGGTTACTGCGTATAACGGAGTTCTAAGTTCGTGAGTTATGGTTGAGAGAAATTGAACCTTGGCCTCACTCGCTCTTTCTGCATTTTCTTTTGCCAGGATAAGTTCTGTATTTTTATTTTGTAATAGCTCGTTTGCGCGTGCCCGTAGATTGTTGTTTTTATAAAGCGAAAGGGTTAAAAGAGATAAAATAGTAATAAGCGCAATACTTAAAATGGTAGTAAGTCTGCCTAATTTTAATGATTTAAGTTGTTGGATATTTTCTTCAGTAAGTTCTTCTATAAGCACATTGTTTTGATCCAGATTAAGTTTCGCCCCGGCTTCTTGTGCAATTATTTCTTTATTCACATTAAATAGTGAGTCCTTAATTCTTTGATGAATTTTTAAGTTATTTAATGACGTTAAATATTCCTTTTGTTGTTCATAGATCTCGCTGTATAGCTTATAGCTTTCAGATCGTACCTCGAGGTATCCTTTATCATTACCAATTTGCATGGCGAGATCATTTGTTTTCTTGGCCTCTTCAGGTTGGTTAAGCGCTATTTGGGCACGAGCTTTATTGGTGTAAAGTTTTGCCTTGTTATACGATTGACCATATGAATCTATAATTGGGAGCCCGCTATTAAAATGCTTAATGGCTAAGTCAGGCTGGTTTTGAGCCAGAGCTAATAATCCAAAATTTAACTTTATAACACCCTCAAAACTTTTCATATGTTCAGTTTTTGACAGTGCCAAAGCCGATTCTAGCACCTCATGTGCAGTTTTATAGTCGCCTAATTGAGTTGCAATCGAACCATAAATGATATAAGATTTTGTAAGTTTTGCTTTATCGTTGTCAGATTTCTGAATCTCTATGGCATCAAGAATTTGTTCTTCGGCTTTATCAAGATCGCCAAGCTCTCGATACAATTTGGCAAGTATAGTATTGGTTTGAGCTCTATAGGACAAATTACGATTTTGCAAAGCCATCTCTTTGGCAATTATTGCGTTATGTAGTGCTTGTTCTAATTTAGCTTTGTCTATTGATAAAGAGGCCTTATGCAAATAATGCTCAATAGAATCTTTTACTTGTTCGTCTTTTGTTCCTCCTTTTTCCGTTTGAGAATACGCGAAACAACAACAAACAAATGAAATAATAAGAATAAACTTTCTAATTGGGGTTGGCATTTTTCCTCTAAAAATCTCAACTAATATAGTTATTTCTTACAAATGTTAATAATTAAATCAATTATTCTATGACTGTATCCAATCTCGTTGTCATACCAGCCAATGATTTTAACCATTTTCCCAATTACCGATGTCATCAATGAATCAAATACACACGAATGAGAATTCCCGATGATGTCAATAGAAACGATTGGGTCTTCGGTATAATCCAGAATGCCTTTCAGATATGTATTTGATGCATGCTGAAAAGCCTGATTAATTTCTTGAATTGAGGTTTCTTTTTTAACGTTGAAAGTAATATCAGTAAGCGACCCGTCTGGAACAGGAACCCGTATACCACATCCCCCGATAACATTACTTAACTTAGGAAAAATCTTGGTTAGTGCTTTTGCAGCTCCCGTAGTTGTAGGAACAATAGATTGTCCTGCCGCTCTGGCACGCCTTAAATCTCTATGAGGTTGATCATGCAAGCTTTGATCGGTTGTATAACTGTGTATAGTAGTTATATAGGCTTGTTCGATACCGCAGAGATCATTTACCACTTTGATCATAGGAGCTGCGTTGTTTGTAGTGCATGAGGCATTGGATAAGATATCTTCTGATCCATTTATACAGTGATCATTAACCCCCAATACGATAGTTTTGATATGTTCGTCTAATGGAGGAGCAGATAAAATTACTTTTTTGGCACCGGCTTTTAAATGTTTTTCTGCTAATGTTCTGGTTTTAAACTTTCCTGTAGCTTCAATTACAATATCGATATTCAGTTTTTTCCAGTCACAGTGCTCAGGATCCCTATGCTTTGTGAGAATTACAGGATTATTTTCAACGATAATATGATTTTCATCATGGCATACTTCATAGGGTAGCACTCCATGAATGCTATCATATTTTAAGAGGTGCTTCAATGTTTTGCTATCGGCAAGATCATTTATGGCTTTAACTTCGATTTGAGGGTGATCAATTAAAAGTCTAAAAAGATTTCGGCCGATTCTTCCAAAACCATTTATAGCGATTCTTACCGGTGTGCTCATTAATTGCTTATCGTATTTGAAAGTTGATTATTGCAAGTGTTTCTGAGCTTTGTATGACGACCTGACTAAAGCTCCGCTCTCGACATGTCTGAATCCCATATCCAAGCCGATTTCTTCGTATTTTTTGAATTGATCAGGAGTAATAAATTCTTTAACAGGAAGATGTTTCTTACTAGGCTGTAAGTATTGACCTATCGTAACGATATCGAGATCTACCGCTCTCAGATCTTTAAGGGTTTGAATTACTTCTTCCTCTTTTTCTCCCAAGCCAAGCATGATACCACTTTTGGTACGATTGATACCTTTAGTTTTTAGGTAGTTAAGTACTTGCAAACTTTGTTCATATTTTGCCTGTATTCTAACCTCTCTGGTAAGCCTTTTTACAGTCTCCATATTATGAGAAACTACCTCTGGTTTTACAGCGATGATTCTGTCAATATTTTTAGTTTTTCCCTGAAAATCCGGAATAAGTGTTTCTAATGTGGTATTGGGATTCATTCTTCTAATGGCCTGAATAGTTTCTGCCCAGATGATCGAACCTCCATCGGCTAGGTCATCACGATCTACAGAAGTTACAACGGCATGTTTTATCTTCATTATTTTTATAGAACGCGCCACCTTTTCAGGTTCTTCCCAATCTACAGTTTCAGGACGCCCGGTTTTCACTCCACAAAACCCGCAGGATCGAGTACATATATTACCAAGTATCATAAATGTAGCAGTACCTTCACTCCAGCATTCTCCCATATTCGGACAACTTCCAGAGGTACAAATCGTATGTAGATCATATTTATCTACCAAACCTCTTAGTTCAGTGTATTTTTTGCCTGTAGGTAATTTAACCCTCAACCATTTGGGTTTTCCTTTTGGTGGTGCTATAGTAGTAACATCTTGATCCATTCGAGGAATATTTTTCACAAAAATACAAAGAAAGCTTTAATCTATTAGGTTATCTATAACTTGTTTTAGTATTCTCCTTAACGACAATTTTATTTTGGCGCCGCTAAAAGGTATAACAGCAGGTTACACCCGGATTACGCATTATAAGATCTATTACGGCTTGACATACCTTCAAAAACAAACGCTGCGCTGTATTTTTCAATGTCACCGTCTCCCGTGCTACGATGAAATTGAGAAAACACTTCCAACGCTACGTCTCGCCCAAAGCGATGCTTTGTCGTGGTATTCTAACCCTCACAACGAAATTCTAATATATAATCTGGGTTAAAATTAAGTTAATGTAAAATTTTTTCGTGTTTTGAAAGTTATTTTCAAACAAAAAGAAACATCATGCATGAAGAGTTGGTAAGTCTTAAAGTACGACAAAACAATCGAAAGCGTGTAGAGAAATGGTTACTTAAAAACCAAAAGTATATTAATATTACCGCTATAGAAAAAGAAATATCTGCACCCAAGGGATTAGTTCAGAAATTTGTAAAGTACGATAAAAAAATACACGATAAGTGGATAGAACCCCTCTATGGTGTGATCAAAAGATTTACTGCTTTTAATTTGAGGTCTTAATCTTTCTTTTTAGCAGTAGTAATAATCTCAGATAATAATTTCTTTGCCCTTAAAAGTTTCACTTTCACATTATTGATCGATTCGTCTAAATGTTCCGCAATTTCTTTATAACTCAATTCTTGAAAATAACGAAGATTTATGACCTTTTGATAAGGAGGTTTTAATTGTTTGATATACAGTAATAATTGAGCTAGATTTTGCTCTGTAATTAATTTATCTTCGGGTGTCGGATTATCATCGATGATCTTGTAAACCGTTTCGTCAACTTGAGTTGTGGTTTTAGAATGTATAGAAGCATTCTTTTTTCTCAATAAATCAATATGAAGATTTTTAGAAATCTGTATGAGCCAGGTTTTAAAATTATAGTCTTCTTTAAATGTATTTATCTTATCGAAAGCTCTCGAAAAGCTTTGTATAGTAATATCTTCGGCCTCATACTCATTATGAGTTTTTTTTAATTGAAAATAATACACTTCATTCCAATACGTGTCAAGAAGATAGTTAAAAGAGGCTTGATTTCCTTGTTTGGCTTTCTTTATGTGCTCTTGCAGCAGGTTAGGGTCTTCTTTTTTCAACAAAATAAATATGATCAGCTAATACGTTTAGCATCTAATTAGAATGTTCTTTTTCGTTGCAATTAGCATATTGATCAGGTGTTTTACCACATAGAGAACAGGATTCACCTTCTTTATTAAGGAAAGGACTTTGACTTGCACAGGTACCCGCAAATTTTCCGTCTTTTTTTGCCCATAGTTTTATAGCAATTCCGCCAAAAGCTAGCAACAATAGGCCTATCGTAAGTAATAAAAGTTTCATCAGTTTATATTTTTATTTTTTAGTCGTCAGATGGAATCGCCATATCATCATATCGGTGGGTATGATCCCCACTGTTATGGCTTACTTCATCTTTCTGTATTTGTCTTCAATAATTTAGATAGCATTTTTGCCATTTTATAGCAAATTTGGTATAATCGATCAATAGCCTACAAAGATATCGCATAAAGATTTGAACTATTAACCCGGATTATGTATTAGAATTTCGTAATGAGGGTTGAAATGCCAATAAAAAAAAGTGTTTTCTCAATTTTAGCATAGCATCGCTACGGTGAAATTGAAAAATACAGCGTAGCGTTTGTTTTTGAAGGCATTTCAAGCCGTAATAGATTTTATAATGCATAATTCGGGATTAGTTATTGCAAAGATACAAAGAATGTATGTCTATGTAGGATATCAAATAAAAAAATAGCTGCTGTTCACTATTCGTTTCAGTATTCAACTTGAATATAGTTTTTGAATACTATTTTGGATTTTCAATTAAGTTTGAATCTGTTTTACGAATATCTGTAATGTAACCTAAACGGTTTGCGTCGAGTTGAATACTGAAACGAGTTCAGCACAGGCTTGTTTCAGCTTCTCATCTCGATGTACTGAAAATAAACGTAATGAGATCCTGAAATGAATTCAGGATGACTTCTCAGTTAAATTTTAAGTATACTAACGGACAATCAATACTATGTTTTAAATAATATTGACTTCGGTTTCGAGATGTATACCAAATTCTTCTTTAACTTTATTCTGAATTTTTTTAGCCACTTCAAGAATTTCTTTGCCGGTTGCTTGATTATAATTAACTAAAACCAAGGCTTGTTTTTCGTGGATTCCTGCATCTCCCCAGCGTTTTCCTTTAAAACCGATTTGCTGAATCAACCAGCCTGCCGGGATTTTAATGGTATGTTTATCTACAACATAGGACGGAATTGAAGGGTACAGCTTCTTAATTTTTGAGAAGTGATGAAGAGGCACCACCGGATTCTTGAAAAAACTACCACTATTTCCTATTTCTGCAGGATCTGGAAGTTTACTTTTTCGAATTTGTATAACCGCTTCTGAAATATCTTTAATCGTTGGAAAAGTAATATCTGCATTGGTGAGCGCGGTTTCTATAGCTCCGTAGCTTGTATTTAATTTATGATTTTTTTTAGTAAGTCTGAAGTTCACTTTGGTGATGATATATTGACCTTTTATTGAATTTTTGAAAATAGAATTTCGATATCCGAACTTACAATCGTCATTAGTGAATAGTCGCTTTTTTCCGGTTGAAATTTCATACGCCTCACAACTTACAAAAGTATCTTTCAATTCAACACCATAGGCGCCAATATTTTGAATCGGTGCGCTACCTACATAACCCGGAATGAGTGATAAATTCTCAAGTCCTCCATAGTTTTTCTCAATACAGTATTGCACAAAATCGTGCCAATTTTCTCCTGCGTAAGCAGATACAACGACAGTATCTTCTGATTCGTGTTTTACTGCGATTCCCCGAATCGCCATGTGCAATACCAATGCATCGATATTCTTTGTTAGAAGCATATTGCTTCCGCCACTTAGGATAAATAGCTCTTCTTGCCCTTTTTCCAACAGAATTTTATGAAGTTGTGATTCGCTGGTAACAGTTATAAATGCATTTGCAAATACTTCTATTCCAAAAGTATTGAATTCTTTTAAAGACTTATTATGCGCTATCTTCATCGATCTTTATATTTTTCTAAGGCAGATTTAAGAATGTGAACGGCTTTTTTAAGGTCTTTTTGATGTAATACATAGGCAATTCGTACCTGGTTTATTCCCGTGTTAGGGCTAGAATAAAAGCCGCAGGCAGGTGCCAACATTACCGTTTCATTGTCGACGTGAAATGTATCCAATAACCATTCTGTAAAATGTTCTGCATTGTTAACGGGCAACTCGGCAATACAGTAAAAAGCTCCTTTGGGCATAGCTACCTTTACTCCAGGGATTTTTTTAAGTTCAGCCACCAGCGTGTCTCTTCTTATCTTGTATTTAGCGATTGTATCACGATAATAGGATTCTGGAGCCGATAGTGCAGCCTCACTAGCTATCTGTGCGAGAGTAGGGGGGCTTAGTCTTGCCTGTGCAAATTTCATGGCGGTTTGCATAACGTTTTTATTTTTGGTCACTATACATCCTACTCGTGCGCCACACATACTATATCTTTTGGATACAGAATCTACTACAATAGCGTGCTCATCTAACCCTTTTTCTTGTAATATAGAATAATGTTTTGACCCATCGTATACGAATTCGCGATAGACTTCATCAGAAATTAAAAACAGATCATATTGCTTTGCCAGTATCGCAAGTTGCTGTATTTCTTTTTTAGTATATAGATACCCTGTAGGATTTCCTGGATTGCAAATTAAGATAGCTTTTGTTTTGGAAGTAATACGTTTTTCAAATTCTGTAATAGCGGGTAACGCGAAGTTATTTTCTATTCTAGAAATTACAGGAACAACGTTTACAGTAGACTGTGTTGAAAAGCTGTAATAATTTGCGTAAAAAGGTTCTGGTACTATAATCTCGTCACCTGGATCGGTAATACTTCCCATAGTAAAGAGTAAGGCCTCGCTACCTCCGGTGGTTACCAAAATATCTTTTGAGGAGACAGCGATGTCATGTTTAGTATAGTACGTTACTAGTTTTTCTCTAAGACTTAGAAAACCTGCTGAATGGCTGTATGCTAAGATCTCTAATTTACTATTTCGCACCGCTTCTATGGCCGCTATCGGTGTTTTAATATCAGGCTGACCTATATTAAGGCGATAGATATGCTTACCTTCTTTAATTGCTTTTTCTGCAAAGGGGACTAACTTTCGAATAGGTGATTCGGGCATTGCTCTACCTTTGCTGGATACTACAGGCATTGTTTTATCTTTTAAAGTAAACAGGGGTAAATTTCTTAAAATAATTAAGAAATAGAGCCCATATTAGAATGATTTTTTAACTATTTTCCTATATTTAATGTGATGAAGGTCATTTTACCCGATAATCAAGATGTAAATAGTACGCGATTAGACGTGCGCTTAAAATCATCAGATAACTACCATTACCTCGGTTTTATAAGAGATATTTTCGTAATGATTAACCGTTTTTGCAAGGGTGTACTATTTGTAATATTCTGGATCGTTGGTCTATCTACTTTTTCGCAATCCCGTTTTACATTACCATTGAATAAGAAAAATGATAAAATTAAATTCGAACTCGCTAATAATCTCATCATTATTCCTGTAGAACTTAACGGGGTAGAACTTTCGTTTATACTAGATACGGGTGTAGGTTCGACTATAATTTTTAGTATTGATAACAAAGAATCTCTCGAGCTTAAGAATGCGACCAAAATTTATCTTCGCGGACTCGGAGACGAAGCTCCAGTAGAGGCAATTAAATCTTTGGATAACACATTAAAAATTGGTGATGCGGTAAGTGCCCGGCATAGTGTGTTTTTGGTTTTTGATGAATCCATAAATTTTTCGCCTAGAATGGGTTTTCCTATTCATGGTATTATAGGATATGATTTTTTTAAGGACTTTATTTTCGACATCAACTATACCAAAAAAGTAATAAAAATCAATACTCCTGACCAGTATACTTACAAAAAATGTGATAAATGTTATCGTACAAACATCAATTTCAGTCAACAAAACAAACGGCCGATTTTAACTGCTCAATATAAAGCCGGAGATACCCTGCGAGATTTAAGATTATTATTGGATTCTGGGTCAGGTTCTTCTTTATGGTTATTTGAAGACCAGAAAAAGGGAATTACGATTCCTAAATCATCTTTCCCCGATTTCTTAGGGAAAGGGTTTAACGGAGATATTTATGGTTCTAGATCAAAAATAAGCGAACTACATATTGGTAATTTTGTATTGAATAATGTCACCACTGCTTTTCCCGATTCTAAATATATTCAAGGTATAGCATTAGATAAAAGAGAAGGTTCTTTGGGTGGAAATGTATTGCGAAGGTTTAATTTAACAATTGATTATCCGAATCAGCAAATTACATTTAAAAAAAATAGCTTTTTCAATAAGCCATTTTATTACAATATGAGCGGTCTTACTATTCAGCATGTAGGTTACAATGCTATTGAGCCCGACCCGAATATTAAAAATGATAATGAAAATGTAGTTTATAAGGCTACAGAAAGAAATAGAGTCTATTTGGGTATTAATCGAGTAGTGAATGAGAAAACATTAGAATTGTCAAATTACATTTTGCGTCCTAAATATGAAATTTCTGATGTGAGACCTAATTCGCCCGCAGACTTGGTCGGGTTACAACGAGGGGATTTAATTTTAGAAGTTAACGGTAAGAAAGCGTATCAGTATAAATTATCACAACTTAATGATTTATTTTATTTTGAAGAGGGTAAAAAAATTAGAATGACCATAAAGCGATTGGGAATCGAATTAAAATACACCTTCTTTTTGAAAAAAGTTATTTGACGAGCATTATCAATGCGTTTAATCAATAGAATTTCCCTGAGGCTCTGCCCTGAGCGTAGCCAATAGATGATAATACTTTTAAAACCAAGAGCCGAGACAAAAAGATGATCTAGTTTCTTGATTATCGAAGCGAAACGTTCTTGATTCTGATATCCCAACAGCTCTGTCTCGGGGCGGTTTATTATTCCCCAGGCTTACCCTTAAAGTAGTTTGCTAGGTCAAAAAAAAATCGGGATTACGAACTCGTAATCCCGATTGTAAATTGTAATTGTACGCATATTAATTTTTCTTTTCTAAAACACTTTTGTCAAGCACCGTTCCTTTTATTTTAATAGCTTTCGTTGCTTGTTCAGCGTTAGAGTACACTGTAATAGTCTTACGAATAGGCCCCACCCTTTTCGTATCATACTTTACTTCTATAACTCCGGTTGCTCCCGGTGCGATAGGGTTTTCGGGTTTTTTGGGAATAGTGCAACCACAACTAGAATATACTCTTGAAATGGTTAACGGCGCATCCCCGGTATTCGTAAATTCAAATTGACGTATACCATTACTACCTTTGGCTATTTCGCCATAATCGATAACTTCGGTTTTAAATTCTATTTTCGCTTTAGCATCTTGAGCTTGTATCATTGTACCCAAAAATCCAAAACATAGAATCATCATTATTTTTTTCATAACGTAGGTTTTTGTTGGTTGTAAAAGTACTACTTTTTATTCAACTTCAAAATTTCGACCAAAAAGCGATGTATGAAGTGTAGGCGACAACTAGAAGTTCTAAGTATACTATCTCACTATTTTTGTGCGTACATGGCATACATATTTAGCCCATAATCCTTGGTTTAGATTGAAATATTACAATTTCTAACACCCGAACTTTATACTTCGTACTTTAATAATTACTTTTGCCTTTCAATTTCCAAAAATTACACCAAAGTATGGCTTTAGCGGCAAAATATGATGCAAAATCGGTAGAAGAAAAATGGTATGACTACTGGATGAAGAATGGATATTTTCATTCTGAAGTAGATGATAGAGAGGCATATACCATCGTTATTCCACCTCCAAATGTAACAGGAGTCTTGCATATGGGGCATATGCTTAATAATACCATTCAGGATGTGTTAATTCGTAGAGCCAGGCTGAAAGGTTACAATGCTTGCTGGGTGCCTGGAACCGATCATGCTTCTATAGCTACAGAAGCAAAGGTAGTGGCCAAACTCAAAGACGAGGGTATTGATAAAAAAGACTTGTCGCGAGAACAATTTTTGGAACACGCATGGGATTGGACTCACAAACATGGCGGAATTATACTAGAGCAACTTAAAAAGTTAGGAGCCTCTTGTGATTGGGAGCGAACTGCATTCACCATGGATGACAATTTGTCATCATCAGTAATCAAGGTTTTTGTGGACTTATATAACAAAGGACGTATTTATAGAGGGTATCGAATGGTTAATTGGGACCCTGAAGCAAAAACCACGCTGTCTGATGAAGAGGTAGTGTATGAAGAAAAACAAGGGAAATTATATTACTTATCCTACAAAGTTGAAGGTGAGGATGAGACCTTAACTATTGCCACCACACGTCCCGAGACGATAATGGGCGATACTGCAATTTGTATTCACCCCAATGATGATCGATTTAACCATTTAAAAGGAAAAAAGGCGATAGTGCCTATCGTTGGTCGAGTAATCCCAATAATTGAAGACGAGTATGTAGATCTAGAATTTGGTACCGGATGCCTTAAAGTAACTCCGGCACATGATCTTAATGACAAAGAACTGGGTGATAAACATAATTTAGACGTTATCGATATCTTTAATGATGATGCAACTTTAAATAGTTTCGGACTTCATTATGAAGGGAAAGATAGATTTATAGTGCGTAAAGAAATTATAAAAGAATTAGAATCCATAGGAGCTTTGGTAAAAACTGAAGACCATATGAATAAGGTAGGTACTAGTGAACGCACCAAAGCTATTATCGAACCCAAATTAAGTGATCAATGGTTTTTGAAGATGAAAGAGTTGGCAAAACCTGCTCTAGATGCTGTTTTGGATAAAGAGATTCATTTAGTTCCTGAAAAATTTATAAACACCTATCGCCATTGGATGGAAAATGTAAGGGATTGGAATATTTCTCGCCAGTTATGGTGGGGACATCAAATTCCTGCATATTATTACGGCGATGGAAAAGAAGATTTTGTAGTAGCTGCAAGTAGGGCAGAAGCGCTAACGTTGGCAAAAGAAAAAACAGGCAATACTTCATTAACTGACCAGGACCTAATTCAAGACGAAGATGCTCTGGATACATGGTTTTCTTCCTGGTTATGGCCAATAAGTGTTTTTAACGGTATTCTCGAGCCCAACAATAAAGAGATAAACTATTATTATCCTACAAATGATCTTGTGACTGCACCAGAAATATTGTTTTTCTGGGTGGCTCGAATGATCATTGCGGGCTATGAATATAGAGGAGAAAAACCTTTTACCCATGTGTATTTAACCGGAATCGTTAGGGATAAGCAACGCCGTAAAATGTCTAAATCATTAGGCAACTCTCCTGATCCTTTAGATTTAATTAGCCAATACGGTGCTGATGGTATTAGAGTAGGGATGTTGCTCAGTTCTCCTGCTGGTAATGATTTAATGTTTGATGAAGACTTATGTAAGCAGGGTAGCGCTTTTGTGAATAAAATTTTTAATGCATCTCGATTGATTTTAGGTTGGGAAGTTGCTACCGATATTGAACAACCCCAATCTTCTAAAGTGGCGATACAATGGTATCAATCTAAATTTCGACAAGTATTATTGATTCTAGAAGACCATTATAGCAAATATCGTATGAGTGATGCGTTAATGGCTACCTATAAATTAATCTGGGATGATTTTTGTAGTTGGTTATTAGAAATGGTTAAACCTTCATACGGTAATCCTATAGATCATAAGACCTATGGTGATGTTATTACAATTCTTGAAAATAATCTGAAGATTCTTCACCCCTTTGTACCTTTTATTTCTGAAGAAATATGGCAGCAAATAGCAGATAGAAAAGAAGATGAGGCATTAATTGTGTCAGATTGGCCAAAAACTGATGCTATTCACAATCATCTTATTGAAGAATTTGAGAATGCTGCAGCGATAATTTCAGGTATTCGTACGATACGGAAACAAAAAAATATTCCGTTTAAAGAAACAATCGACTTATCTATTTTGAATAGCGAAGAGTTCAATATGACTTTCGATTCGATTATTCAGAAATTAGGAAATCTTTCTTCATTAAATTATGTAACCGAGAAAGTAGAAGGTGCTATTTCTTTTAGAATAAAATCAAATGAATATTTTATTCCCGTTTCTGGTGCGATTAATGTTGAAGAAGAAATTAAGAAACTTACAGAAGAATTATCCTACACCGAAGGTTTTTTGAAATCTGTACATAAAAAACTACAAAATGAGCGTTTCGTAAACAATGCTCCCGAGCAAGTGATTGCAAACGAACGAAAAAAGCAGGCAGATGCAGAGGCAAAAATCGCTACGTTAAAATCTAGTTTGGATAGTTTGCGAGGGTAAATAGAGAAAATTGTACAGATTGTTGGTTGCTTTTTATTTGAGTAATTTTAAAGTGGGAAATGGTATTAGATGTTTCAAGTTAATTAGTAGACTCCTTAGTCGGTTATATAGGTATTGACCAGTTCTATGTATTTCATCTTTGCTTCTTTGGGGGATAGATTTTTTATCTGAAAAAGAGCATTAAGCTTAAAGGCATTTCTTAATTCGCTATCTCCTGATGGTGTATAAAAACCATCGGTATGAGTAGCCTGTTTGTAGTGCGCATAAAAGTGAAGCATGATATCAGGAGGGAGTACTATTTTTGTATTACAAGCTCGTTTATAGGCTTCTTCAAACGTGCTATTTAATTCTTCCTCGGTCATGTGATGATAAAACTATGTATTGCGGTTACACAGAAGCGATAACACTTTCTCCTCCCTTAACCTTTTGATTTAGGGTCACATTTACCTGGGTGCCGATAGGTAAAAATACATCTACTCTAGAGCCAAATTTGATAAAACCACTGTCTGAGCCTTGAATTACCTTTTCTCCCTCTTTGGCGTAGTTTACAATTCGTTTGGCAAGAGCGCCGGCTATTTGTCTATACAATATGGCCACAAGATTATTTTGCACCACTACTGTGGTTCTTTCATTTTCTTCTGATGCTTTGGGATGCCATGCCACGAGGTATTTACCAGGATGATATTTGCTAAATACCACTTCGCCAGTAATAGGATGTCTAGTTACATGTACATTAATAGGAGACATAAAAATTGATACCTGTAATCGTTTGTCTTTAAAATGTTCATTTTCAAGCACCTCTTCAATAACTACGACTTTACCATCTACGGGAGCTACAACAGTAGTATCGTCTACTACAGTTTTTCTCTTTGGATTTCTAAAAAACTGTAATATCAAAATAAAGAAGACTAAGGTAATTACAAATATGGCCAGTTGCCATTCTTTACTCTGAATAGATACATAAGAAGCCACATTTATTCCTAAGAATACTACTATAGCTACCGAAATAATTTTATACCCTTCTTTATGAAACATAATTTAGAATTTGTAAAAATGCATATAAAAACGGACTTGCGAATATAACACTATCTAACCGATCGTAAATTCCTCCATGTCCTGGCATTATAGTGCCGCTATCCTTAACACCCGCCTGTCTTTTAAACTTCGATTGAATTAAGTCTCCCAAAGTTCCAAAAATACTCATAATTATACTTATAATCAACCAAATCATTACGGATAATGTATTCGATAGCACAGCGATTAAGTAACCTGCTAGTAATGAAAAGATGAAGCCTCCGATAAAACCTTCAATTGTTTTTTTTGGAGATATTCTTTCTAGTAATTTATGTTTGCCAAAATTCTTTCCTATCAAATAAGCAAATGTATCGTTTGTCCAGGTAATCAAAAAAGCACCTGCAATAATAAGTGGTTGATATTCTCCAGAATAATTAGGGACAAGTGTCAAAAAAATAATACAAGTCGTAAGATAAAAAATACTGGTTCTATATTTGCGCTGTTCGAACATGGGGATAATACGAATGGTCACCAAATCTTTTACCAGAAATAGCTCTGTAATTATAGTGAGTATCAAAAACGGAATAATAAGATAGAGCAAATCCTGAAATAGATGTAAAATCATAAAAAGGACAATAAAAATCAGGTATAATCTTTTGTTGGTTAGATGAATTAATTTCTGAAATTCGTAGACCGAAATCATTCCGAATACCAAAAAGATCCCTAAAAATGTATATTTTGAAACAAAAATAGATAGCAATAATATAGAGACATATAAAAAGCCCGATAGAGATCTTGTAAGTAGTTCCTTCATATTATAAATCTTCCAACAGCAGCAAATATAGATTTTTTGAACTACTTCCATAGCTTAAGAAATCCTTTTCTTTTTGCGGTTCGAAGTCTTTAATTGTTGTAATATTTGAAGGAATAGAATTTTTATTTTTATTTTTAATACCTTTTAAGCCTTCTCCGATGCTTTTAACCAATTGACTGGTAGATGCTAAAATGACGAAATTATCAGGTAATTCGGTAAGCTTTTTTTCTCTTAATTGGTTAGATGAAACTAATATAGCACCGCTATCTGCAATTAAATATTCGCAAGTAGCAAAAAAGAAAGATCCCGAAGAGCGTTTAATAAAGTTGAGATTGAAACCTGAAAATTTATGCTCTAAGCCAATATCAAAACAGCATACATCCTTCTCGTACCAATTGTTTTCTAGAAGAATTTTGTCAAAAGAATCTAAAACTTCATCATCTTGGTCGCAATATAGAAATTTACCTCCATTCCTTTTAAAATTCATCATAAAGCTTTCATCGATCGGTAAATCGATTTCGGGCATATATTTACTACGATCCTCTATGTGGCGTTCCTTACTCTTTTGGTCTGATTTAGATTTTGAAAAAAAAATTCTTCTAAATAGACTCATTTTGTGGTTTATGCTTGTTGAATTACAATTTTTCTATTTGAACATCTACTTTTTTATTGCTGAACCAAAATATACATATTTTGCTCCGTTCTTTTTAAACGAACTAATGTAAACCAGTTCCCTATAAAAAAGTCCCTTAGTGTTCTTATTCTCAAAGATAAAAAAATCTTAACCGAATTTTCTGATTCGATTAAGATTTTTTAATGTACTAGTAAAAATGTATTGTCGTCTATGAGGGTTCGGGAATAATTTCCTCTTTTTTACCAAAAGGTCGTTCTCCGAATATTTTTTCTAAATTATCTTTAAAAATAACTTCCTTTTCCAGAAGAACCTCTGCTAGTTCTGTCAATTTATCTTTGTTTTTCTCTAGTAATTTAATTGCTCTTTGATATTGTTCTTCTACAATATTAGAAATTTCTTTATCGATAAGCTCACTGGTTTGCTCACTATAGGGTTTTGTAAAATTGTATTCACTTTGGCCAGACGAATCATAGTAGGTTAAGTTACCTACTTTGTCATTAAGACCATATATAGTAACCATGGCACGAGCCTGTTTGGTAACTTTCTCTAAATCACTTAAGGCTCCTGTAGAAATTTCATCAAAAATAACCTTTTCTGCTGCTCGACCTCCTAGTGCGGCACACATTTCATCAAGCATTTGATTAGGTCTTACGATAAGTCGTTCTTCTGGTAGATACCAGGCTGCTCCCAAAGACTGCCCTCTTGGTACGATTGTAACTTTAACCAATGGCGCTGCGTGTTCTAACATCCAACTTACGGTTGCATGTCCCGCTTCATGAAAAGCAATTGCACGTTTTTCTTCTGGAGTAATGATCTTATTCTTTTTCTCTAGTCCGCCTACAATTCTATCTACCGCGTCAAGAAAATCTTGCTTGCCTACCGCTTTATTTCCTTTTCTAGCGGCTATCAACGCAGCTTCATTACATACATTGGCAATATCTGCTCCAGAGAATCCAGGTGTCTGTTTGGCTAGAAACTCTGTATCCAGTTCGTTTTCAACCTTTTTTAAAGGTTTTAAGTGAACTTCGAAGATTTCTTTACGTTCTCTCACATCAGGTAAGTCTACATAGATCTGTCTATCAAATCGACCTGCTCTCATCAATGCTTTATCCAGTACGTCAGCCCTATTGGTAGCTGCTATTACGATTACATTTGTATTCGTTCCAAAACCATCCATTTCCGTAAGTAGCTGATTTAATGTGTTTTCTCTTTCATCATTAGATCCAGAAAAGTTGCTTTTACCTCGAGCTCTACCTATAGCGTCTATTTCGTCTATAAAAATGATAGCCGGAGACTTTTCTTTGGCTTGTTTAAATAGATCTCGTACTCTGGATGCACCAACACCTACAAACATTTCTACAAAATCAGATCCAGACAATGAAAAGAACGGCACTTTAGCTTCACCAGCTACTGCTTTGGCAAGTAGGGTTTTACCTGTACCAGGAGGACCTACCAACAAGGCACCTTTAGGTATTTTACCTCCAAGCGAAGTATATTTCTCTGGGTTTTTTAGAAAATCCACAATTTCTTGAACTTCTTCTTTTGCTCCTTCGAGACCGGCAACATTTTCAAAAGATACTTTAACCTCTGTATTTTGATCAAAAAGTTTAGCTTTTGATTTTCCTATGTTAAAAATTTGTCCTCCAGCACCGCCACCAGTGCCACCACTCATTCTTCGCATGATAATAATCCATACTCCTATAATAAGTGCAAAAGGTAGTAGTGTGATAAAAATTTCTCCCCAAACATTACTTTCGGTATCATAATTCACCTGTGTCTCCAGGTTATTTTGTTTTTTGATTTGTGCAATTTCGTTTTCAAAATTTTGCAAATCTCCGAATTCAAATTGGTAGTCAGGATCATTAGGGCTTGTTGGTAATATCGAATTGCCTTTTTTACTTTTGTGTTTGTCTAGCGATTTTGCTTCTCGAGTAAGAAAAACTTTTGCAAGTCGACGATTTATGATCACAACTTTATCAACTTCTCCGTTGCTTAAGTATTCTTTAAATTCTGATGGAGAAGTTTTAGGAGCTGATCCCAAACCGCTTCCGCCCATAAAATTTAATACTAAAAAACCTACAATAATAACAGCATAAATCCAATATGCACTAAATTTTGGTTTTTTATTAGGTTCTGTTTTTTTATTCTCTTTAGCCATTTACGGTTTTCTTTTAATAATTTGTCTCGATAACTGTTGTTTTTGCGTCTCCCCATAATCCTTCAATATCATAAAATTCTCTAATATGCTTTTGAAAGACATGTACAACGACATGAACATAATCAATTAATACCCATTCTGCGTTTTCGCTGCCCTCTATATGCCAAGGCTTATCTTTAAGCGCTTTGCTTACGGTTTTTTGAATAGAATTTACGATTGCATTTACTTGAGTGTTAGAAGTTCCGTTGCAGATTACGAAGTAATTACATACTGTATTTTCGATATCTCTTAAATCTAAAATATTAATGTCACTACCTTTAACTTCTTCAATACCTTTAATGATTTGAGTAATTAATTGATCAGTACCGATTTCTTTTTTTGTCATGCATTTTTTTAATTTGTGTAAAGTTATTACTTTTTATTAGTTTAATGTTCGTATCGTACTTACATTTATGAAACTTTTACACCTTTGTAATGGATATAATCAAAGTTGATGCCATTGACTCTACAAACCGGTTTTTAAGGGAATTAAATCGGGAAAAAGCTTTAGTTTCACCAGTTTGTGTTTTGGCTAGAGAACAATTTTCTGGTAAAGGTCAAATGGGTACAACATGGCAAAGTGAAGCGGGGAAGAACCTTACGTGTAGTGTGTTTATGAAGGTCGACAACTTTGAGCTAGCACAACAATTTTATATATCGATAGCTGTTTCATTAGCTGTATGTGATACATTGAGGGCGCTAGGTGTTCAAAAATTATCTGTTAAATGGCCAAACGACATTCTGTCAGACAAACAAAAAATATGTGGGATTCTGATAGAAAACATAGTTAAAAATGGCAGTTTAATTGGCGTCATTATCGGTATTGGAATCAACGTCAATCAAACAAAATTTTATAATCTTCCGCAAGCCGCATCATTAAAACAAATTCTCGGTAAAAGTTTGAACATTGACGAAGTGTTACATATTTTAGTAACCCAATTAGAAAAAAGATTTTCACATTTGAAAGTTGCTAATTTTGAGATGTTGAAAAACGAGTATAAAAACGTATTGTTTAGAAAAAGTAAACCTTCTACATTTCAAGATGTATCGGGCAATGCTTTTGTTGGGATCATACAATCGGTCACTGATCAAGGAAAACTTCAGGTGCTTTTAGAAGATGAAATCATCACAGATTTTGACTTGAAAGAGATTAAATTGCTATATTAATCAATAGAATTTTCCCAAGACTCTGTCTTGACGTAATTCATGTATACCACTACATTAAAAAGCTTTACATCACTTTATAATTTGCTGATATTTTCACTTAGGGTATTGATAAAATTTTGAATAGGACTTTTGATCATCATCGACATCATGGCATTAAATTCACCATTAAAAGTTAGCTTTGCTGTACTTTTATTATTTTCTAAGGCAATAATATCAGCTGTTAGTGTAAAGGGTAGCTTATCACTTGCCGCACCCAGTACTACTTGACTGGTAGGTGTACTATCTTTTTGATCGAGTACTAATTCTGGCATTCCTTTTAACTGAAAAAGAAATCGAGAATCACTAATTTTTTCAAACTTTTGTTTGCTTTCTGGCATCAATTGTTCAAAATTTTCAACTTTTGTTAAAAATGCAAATACTTCTTCGGTACTTTTATTTACGGTTACCGTAGGGCTTTCTAGATTCATAGTTTTTTAAGTAATTAGTATGTATTCCAATTAGAGGGATCAACCCTCCAGTTTTGCAGTGTGGTTAACCACTCTTTGGTAATATAATTTGTATCAAGAGCTTGGTCCAGCAGATGTTCATAATTGCTAAGGGTATGTAGTGCCAATCCTGCAGTTTCAAAGTTATCATGAGCTACATCAAAACCATAATTAAAAATGGCAACCATGCCTTTTACGTCGGCTTCAACTTCTTTTAGTGCTTTTACAGCATTTAAACTGCTTTTTCCTGTACTGATTAAATCCTCTACAACAACCACACTTTTTCCTTTGGGCTCTATACCTTCTATCTGGTTTTTTCTACCATGTTTTTTGGGTTCGGGTCGCACATAGATAAAAGGGAGATCAAGCTCTTGTGCTACGAGCATGCCTATCCCGATTGCACCTGTAGCAACACCAGCGATCACATCTGGTTTGCCGTATTTTTTTTCTATAAAACTTGAAAGGTGTTGTTGTAAGTATGTGCGCACTTCAGGATAAGAAAGCGTAACTCTATTATCACAATAAATTGGAGATTTCCAACCTGATGCCCAGGTAAAAGGTTCTTGTGGTTGCAATTTTATTGCATTAATTTGTAACAGTAATTCAGCTGTTTTTTTTGCTGTATCTTTATCAAAAATCATAAGCGCAAATGTATACATTTTAATAGTGGACTTACAATTTTTTTAGATATTATTTGGGGTTACATGTAACGCGTTGCTAGATTGATTTATACGTTTAAATTTTAATAAGTATTTGGTAGTAAGATAATTATAAAATTGAGAACGTACGTAACCGCTACGCTCTCACATTAAAAATTTCAAACATCCTCGTTTGGTAAAGAAATTTTTGAAATTTTATTACTATTCGTTTCATCTTAGTCATCCTATTTTTTAAAGCAAGTATTGATTTATTTTGATAACTACACGATTTTATCTATCCTTGAGCTTCTTTTTGTAAGAGATAGTTTTTTAATCATTCTGAAATATACATGAGATATTCAACAATATTGGTTTTTATCTTAATTTTTTCTGAGGTTACTGCACAACAACAAACTCAGATACAACCTTCTCTAGAAAATCATCTACTAAAAGGTAGTTTGCTGTTTTTTCCTTCCATTTCATATGAAGGAAAAATTGCCAAAGATCACGCCTATAAGTTAGAAGTGGGTACGTCACCTACTTTATTTCAGTTTTTTGATCAATTTAGACTGGGTGTGTTTTTAAAATTAGAAGCACAATACAAATATTACTATAATCTGAAGCGACGTGCTTCAAAAGGAAAAATGACCAATGGTAACTCTGGTAATTTTATAAATTTGATGTTCCAGTATAACGATGATCAAGACTTGTTTGGGGGTACAGAAAGATTAGAAGATACGTATTTCGTGGGACCTGCCTGGGGTTTTCAACGCACGTATCCCTCTGGATTTAATTTTCTTGTAGAATTGGGTATCGGTTATCAGCACACTGTTGATGACGGTGGAAGACCGCTCCCGATTATCGGATTTGAACTGGGATGGGTCTTATTTAAAAAATAATCGTAATGTATAAATATAGTATTGTTTTATGCCTAATCCCAGCGTTTTTAGGTGCTCAAGAAATCAAAACTAACTTCTGGGATCAAACAGCACTATTTGCAGAAGCGTCAATATATAGACATACCCGATTTGAAGATAACATTTTTACAGAAGGTGAAATAGGAGTTGGATTCTTTACCTCTACCTGGGTGTCTCCAGAAATTAGCTTGGCGTATACGCTAGGATCTATACATCAAGAAGCATATGCTAATGAGTTTCAACTTGAAAATTTTCCGGTCGCAATTTTAGAAACGCAATTTGATACTTTTACAATAGCAATAGGGACAAAATTTTCCTTTTTTAAGAGAGATGAACGTATATGGTGGACGTTTCTTCCTAAGTTTCATTATGGATCAAATAGACTACAATCGGGATACAATGAATTAGACGATTCGGCAGCTTTTTATCGCTTAATAGAATTTCAGGAGAACTCAAAAAATATACGTTACTTTTCCTTCGGTTTAGGCATTGAAGGATATATTACTGAATCTGAAAAATTTTCACTAGGTTTTGCCATCAAGTATACTACGCTATCTATTAATGATCAATTGCAAAATATTGAGTTTTCTACACCCAATATCTCAGTTGCCAACACGAATACACAAACTCTGGGGGTAGCTTTAAAATTTTACTTTTTTCCTTTTAAAAAGGAAGCCTTATAAGTGAACTGGTATAAAACCAAATCTACCATAAAATAACACAAATCTTTTTGTTCATTTTCCCTCCTACTTCATCGAAAAATAATTACGTAGCTGTTGTGCTATGCAATAATTTTACGGCTTCGAAGGAGAGAAAAGTAACTTCGCATCTTTTATGCCATTTTAAAGCAGATTTGGTATAACCCATTTTATTCTGGCTAACTAATCGATTTTTCAAAAAGATAGGGTTAAAGGTGTATTCTCAAGGGGAAAGAGAAAAAAAATAAATGATTATTTGATTATCTTTCTTAAAAACATAGTTTTATACCTAATAAGTTAACACGTATTAGTTTTTTTAAATAAGTTTATAAAATGTTGACTTATTGTTTTTTACATTTAAATTGTGGTTTATGTATAAAGTTTTTGTGAATAATACACCTATTATTCTATCTACAAAAAAGTCTATAGAGGGGTATATAACCATCCCAATTAAAAAGGTGAATTTTCCTGTTATCATAAGAGATGTTTTAGCCAAAGAAAGCGAAGGAGAGAACGCAAAATATCATTTTTATCATAAGAACGAAGATAAATTAGTAGCACATTTATATGCAAAACTTCCTGTAGTTGTTGCCGGAGGCGGAAAAGTATATAACACAAAAATGGAAATTTTATTTATTAAACGCAACGGAAAATGGGATTTGCCAAAAGGTAAGATTGAGAAAAAAGAACATATTGAAACGGCTGCAAAACGAGAAGTTGAAGAAGAAACAGGCGTAACAGATTTAGAGATTACCAAGTTTTTATATAAGACTTACCATGTATTTAAAAGAAATGGAGCGTTTCGTTTAAAAGTGACCTATTGGTTCGAGATGAAAACCACTTTTGATGGCAAACTCGTGCCTCAAAAAAATGAGGGGATTACCAAAGTACGATGGAAAGATAAAAAGAAAGCTAAAAAAGCACTAACCGATTCTTATGCAAATATCAAGAAACTTTTTTCTCACGATTACCTAACGTAAAATACGATATATAGGGTATCGCATATGTGCTTTTTCGTAATGATTAGATTGTTTATGCAGCCAATCCAGTTGTGCATACCAATTGTTAGCAAAATCGGTATCCTTTTTCATGGTTTCGAATCTTTTTCTTAAATCTTCATCATCTTTGAGCATCTCAGCTGCCTTATCTTCCCAAACATATGGCGAAAATCCTTCTTTTTGTTGTAAAATGGTGTCAAAAAAATTCCAATTAAAAAATGAATCAGGTGCTTCGGGTTCGAGAGTTTCTAAGAGGTACCTTAATCCAGGTTGATTTGTTGTGATGAGAATATCTCCCTTTCTAAACGAAATGTTTTGGTTGCTTTTAATTACCGATGTTTCATAATGTAAATAATGACCTTCAAAAGGATTTTTTCGCGTTTTATACGCTTTAATATGATAGGTTTCTACAATCATGGTGCTATCTCTTTCTAAAACATTAAATTCGATTTGATTAAGTTTCATTAACTCAATTACGTGCCACCATCCTTTTGGTATCACATAAGCCTTCGGAATTTCTATTGTCATGGTCGGAACAACATAATTTTGATACGCAACTTCTTTAACAAAGGGTTGATTTTGGTCGTATTTTAGTCGTTTCGCTCCTGTAATTTCACTATCGATAAATTTACCTTCATACCCTTTAAATTGTAGGGCCGTCGATCGGGTTGTATCTATTTTCCATTGAATAGGATATGTTTTTTGTTTGTTTTGTGCGATGAATGCTTTTTTGCGTAATGAACGTATCTGTTCTCCATCGTTTTCAACAATTTCTAGCATTGAGCTCATGAGTTCATAAGTACCCAGTACTCTTTTTTTATAGGGTTTTAACATATGGGTTTCTACCATCATGCCCAACGTATTCCATAGTGTGGTATACCCGGTAGAATATCTTGGAGAATCCATAAATTGTGACCATCCTTGATCTGGTGTGCTACCCCAAACATTAACATAGGGTGTAATATCCCAATTTTTATTTTTTAAAGAATTTTCTAATTGTGGTTGCATTTGCGTATGAAGATAATTGCCTAATTCACCTCCTAATTTAGTATGTTGCGTAAATAGATGTGTTAAAGTATATTGATAATCGGCCCCATTACTTACGTGATTGTCTATAAATACATCTGGTTTCATTAAATGAAAGATTTTCGCGAACGATTGTGCATTTTTGGTATCACTTTTTATAAAATCCCTATTTAAATCATAATTTCGAGCATTTCCTCTAAATCCGTACGCAACAGGACCATTTTGATTGGTTCTTGTTCCTGTATTTCTATGTAGTGCTCCTCCTATGTTATAAACAGGTATTGTAGCGAGAACCGTTCTTTTAGGAAATTGTAATTTCCCTTCAACAAGGTCTCTAAATAATAACATCGTAGCATCAATACCATCACTTTCTCCGGGATGAATACCGTTATTAATAAGTATAATCTGTTTATGTTCTCGAATCGTATCAAAGTCAAACTCCAAGTCTGGATTTAAAATCACAAGATGTAAGGGCTTTCCGCTATCTGTGATTCCTATTTCTTGAATATCAATTTCCGGATATACATTTGCCAGCGATGTATAAAAGGTAATTACTTCATCATAGGTTGCGGTTTCAACACCTTTACTTTTTTCAAAAGTAGTTGTAAAATCAATAGTATTCTTATTTCTTTTTTCAGAAGTGGTACAGGAGAAAAAAAATAAAAAACTTAGGATAAATAATAGTTTTGGCATGATTCAAAAATAAGATAGCCAAATATACTAAGTTTTAAAAACTAAAAATTGCTAATATGTGGTTGTAAACAATAGAAACAGTTTACACTTGCGGTACTGCAAAATAAACGTATTTTTGCCCCCTTATACATTGCAATTATGACAGAGTTTGTTAAGAAACGGGTGGCTAATGCCAAAAATGATATTTTATCAGGATTAACGGTAGCACTGGCTTTGGTGCCAGAAGCAGTAGCATTTGCATTTGTTGCCGGAGTTGATCCTTTGGTAGGTTTGTATGCAGCATTTATGATCGGATTGATTACTTCGATTTTTGGAGGTCGGCCAGGTATGATCTCTGGTGCAACAGGTGCTTTGGCTGTAGTAATGGTAAGCCTTGTAGCTGAAGGTAATGCAATGGGAGCTCAGGGTGAAGAGTTAGGTTTGTACTATCTTTTTGCGACAGTAATTGTAATGGGTATGATACAAATGCTTGCCGGAATTTTAAAATTAGGAAAATTTGTACGATTAATTCCCCACCCCGTAATGATGGGATTCGTCAATGGTCTGGCAATCGTTATTTTTCTTTCTCAATTAGGCATGTTTAAAAAGTTTGTAAACGGGGATAAAGTGTGGATGCAAGGTTCAGAATTAGGGTTGATGCTGGGATTGGTGTTGCTTACAATGTTGATCATGTGGGGACTGCCAAAATTAAAAGCTACCGCCAAACTTCCGGAAGCGCTCATTGGTATTGTAGTGGTTTCTTCTATTGTAATTCTTGGTAAATTGGATGTAGCTACTGTAGGAAGTTTTATTAGAGATGGTGGAGGAGAAGGACTTAAAGGTGGCTTGCCTCAATTTCAGGTAGCTATATTTCAGAAAATACCTATGTCGTGGGAGACGTTAAAATTTATTGGGCCATATGCCTTGATATTAGCTGCGATCGGACTTATTGAATCCCTAATGACCCTAAACCTTATTGATGAACTAACAGAAACCAGAGGAAACTCAAATAGAGAATGTCTAGCGCAGGGAGGTGCAAACATTATTACCGGTTTTTTTGGGGGTATGGGGGGTTGCGCGATGATAGGGCAATCAATCATCAATATTAAAGGAGGCGGGCGCACAAGGCTTTCTGGTATTGTTGCAGCTGTTACATTATTATTGTTTATTCTTTTTGCATCGGGATTGATAGAACAGGTGCCTATTGCAGCCTTAGTGGGAGTGATGTTTATGGTGGTTATTGGTACTTTTGCATGGTCTAGCTTTCGCATTATAAACAAAATACCGCTAACCGATGCTATTGTGTTGGTTGCAGTCTCTTCTCTCACTGTGTTTTTCGATTTGGCTGTGGCTGTAATTGCCGGTGTTATCATGTCTGCTCTAGCTTTTTCCTGGGAAAATGCGAAGCGTATTCGAGCCAGGAAGCATACAAAAGAAGACGGAACTAAGGTATATGAGATCTGGGGACCTCTTTTCTTCGGAAGTATACAGGCCTTTAACAGTAAATTTGATGTGGCGAATGATCCTGATCGTGTAGAAATTGATTTTATAGAATCTCGTGTAAGTGACCATTCAGCTCTGGAGGCTATTTGGGCTTTGGTCGGAAAATATGAAGAAGCCGGTAAAAAAGTAAAAATAAAACACCTTAGCGAAGAATGCCAGGCATTAATGATCAAAGCATCCCCAAGATTAGCAAGCGTAATAGAGCACGATGTAGATGATCCAAGATATCATGTGATGGCTAAGGTAATGGAGTAAATAAAGTAGCATAAAAAACGTATTGCAGGTTTTCTTTTTCGGAAGGATGAAAAGTCGATATTTTCAGATATATTTTTGAATATCCGCTATCAATTATAAAATTAACTTTAATGTATGGTTGTGTGCAGTAGAGACCTGATTTTAAGCTCGTTGGATTTACTAACCTCTCAACTGTGCTTAAGGAGATAGTGGGATACCATTGATTACGGATATTCATTATAAACTTTTATCTTTAACCCGCTTTATGCATTAGAAAATCTATTACGGCTTTAAACTGCTGCAAAACCAAGCACTACGTTGTATTTTTAAGTTTCACCGTAGCGATGCTATGCTGAAACTTAGAAAACACTTGGTTTTATGGCATTTTCAACCCTCATAACGAAATTCTAATGCATAAAGCGGGTTTAAGTATCACTATTACGCTTATATATAATTTGGTAGTACTAAAATGTATGGATATTCCTTTTGAACCTGTCATTTTTGATGTTAAACTGAATGTTCATCTCATTTTAGAATATGCTGCCTTCTTTAGTGGATTTCGATATTACGTATACCTTAAAAAAAGAACTCATGATCCTATTTCAAGTACAAATCGATTATCGATTGTAATAGGTGCAATTTTTGGAGCTTTTCTAGGATCTAGAATCTTCGGGTTTTTAGAGCATCCTTTTTTCTCTTCAGATCTAGATGGTCTTTTGATGGTACTCAATACAAAAACGATTATGGGAGGGCTATTTGGCGGACTTCTCGGGGTCGAACTAGCAAAAAAAGTAATAGGTGAAAAAAAATCCTCGGGCGATGTATTTACTTTTCCTATAATTCTAGGGATTCTCATCGGGCGAATAGGTTGTTTTTTTGCAGGGATCAACGAATTTACCTACGGCAATAAAACTGATTTTTTCCTGGCGATGGATCTTGGTGATGGGTTACCAAGACACCCTATTGCGCTCTACGAAATTATTTTCCTGATACTTTTATGGGTCTTTTTGAGGTATCTTCAGAATAGTAGAACATTACCAAATGGATGGTTATTTCAGTATTTTATGATCCTTTATTTTACATTTCGATTCATGATAGAATTCTTAAAACCCAATACATTTTATATTTTCGGATTGAGTAGTATTCAGTATTTGTGTATCTTATGCTGGATTTATTATCATAAAACGATCCGAAAATCATTGTATGCCAACTAGAAACTATACGTATTACGATTTCACTTTAAGTTTGTGCCCTACGTGTCTTAAAAGAGTAGACGCCAAAATAGTTTTTGAAGATGATAAGGTGTTTATGCTCAAACGTTGTCCCGAGCATGGTAGATCAAAGGTCTTAATTGCAGATGATGTAGCGTATTATAAAAACCTTCGGAATTATAATAAACCATCAGAGTTTCCTTTTAAATTCAATACGACAACAGATTATGGTTGCCCTTATGATTGTGGTTTATGCCCTGATCACGAGCAACATTCTTGTCTTACGATTATCGAAGTTACAGATCGTTGTAACCTAACCTGCCCTACATGTTATGCTTCTTCTTCTCCGCATTACGGTCGCCATCGTACTATCGAAGAAATCAAAAAAATGTTGGATGCGATTGTCGAAAACGAAAAAGAACCCGATGTCGTACAAATTAGTGGGGGCGAACCTACGGTACACCCTCAATTCTTTGAAATTTTAGACTATGCCAAATCATTACCTATTCGACACCTTATGTTGAATACAAATGGAGTTCGTATTGCAAAAGATAAAAGGTTTGCTGAACGCCTGGCAGGTTATATGCCAGATTTTGAGATTTATTTGCAATTTGACTCTTTACAAGTAGAAGTGCTTAAAAAGCTAAGAGGAGAAGATGTAACTACCGTTCGAAAGCTGGCCATTGCCAACCTTAATCAGTTTAATCTTTCTACTACTTTGGTGGTCACTTTAGAAAAAGGTCTTAATGATGATGAGATAGGAGATATACTTGCTTATGCAATTAAGCAAAAATGTGTACGTGGTGTTACTTTTCAGCCTACACAAATAGCTGGGCGTCTTGAAGATTTTGACGCACAAACCAGTAGAATCACGCTTACCGAGGTAAGAAGAAAAATTTTGGAACAATTTCCGGTTTTTAATGCCGATGATTTGATTCCTGTACCCTGTAATCCAGATGCTTTGGTTATGGGGTATGCTTTAAAAAATGAAGATGGTATTTTACCACTAACCCGATATATAAACCCTGCTGATTTATTGGATAATGGCAAGAATACCATTGTTTATGAGCAAGATCAAGAACTGCATGGTAAAGTTTTAGAATTATTTAGTACCGGAAATTCGGTAGCGGTAGCCTCAGAAAACTTGAAATCTATTATGTGTTGCCTTCCAGAGATCGATGCTCCTGACTTAGGGTATGATAATCTGTTTCGAATCATAATTATGCAATTCATAGATGCCTACAATTTTGATGTACGGGCGATAAAAAAATCTTGCGTTCATATCGTAAATAAAGATTACAAAATTATTCCTTTTGAAACCATGAATTTATTCTACAGAGATGATAAACAAAAGTACCTTGAAAAACTTAGAAACGAAACAATATGACACTAGATGCAATCTTATTTGAGCCTGGAAGTCTTGACGGTATAATTTATATAATTTTAGCAATACTTCTAGGGCCACCGGCGTTTCTTTCTTTTATCGGGTTTTTATTGTTTTACAATCGCCAACGTAAAGCCGGCAAAGTATTTTTCATATTAGCCGGAATTTACTTAGTTGTTGGATTAGGGATTTGTGGAGTGATGATGTCTGGATTCTAATTTTTTTTTAAAAGAAACATCGTTTCATTAAGAATTTCAGATTTACTTTGGATATCATATTCAGATAGGTAAATTTTTGATAATTCAAATTCATCAATCTTTTCAATTACTTTATATCCGCTTATGGCATGAAAATATGATTCCTCTAGAGTTTGGTGATGAAATGAATCATGAGTGTCATTATTACTATCAAAATAATGTAATAAACGTTTATATACGGCCGTATGTTCAACTTCAGGTAGGTATGTTACCACACCCACAATATCTCCTGGTTTTTGCAACTTTTTAAATACGTCGAACAGCATACGGGTAGTTTCAAGATCCAAGAAAAATAATACTCCTTCCAATAAAATAAAGGTAGGATCTTTTTTAATAAGAGATTTTATTGTTTTTACGATGTCATTAAAACTATGTTTGTTGAAGTTAATAGCCGCATAATCTAATTGGCGAGCTGGTAATTTACCATCTTTTATCCAACGTGCTATTTTCTGTTTTTTGTACTCAATAATATCTTTTTTATCAATTTCAATGGTAGCCACAGCATTACTTAATGAAAATTGATACATACTAAATCCTGATCCGAAGTTAATGAATGTTCCTCCCTTATGATTAGAAAAAAAAGCATTCATCCGCTCATAAAAATAACGGTTTCTTAGGCTATGCAAAATTGCCTCGTATATGGATACTTTTTCAAATATTTCGTGAATAATGGCATCTGTTGCAGCGTTGTTCCACATTTTGGCATAAATATCTTTACTAACATCTTCATGATGCGATCTATAGGTTGAGACGATAAAAGCGGTTTCATGTATTTGCATATGATAAGATCATTTCTAGTTTTTTAAAATTATTAAATAATCGCTAGCTACACTAGAATTGATAAGAGATTTTTTTTATTAGAGCTAAATTAAAAGCGCTATTTTTCAGCAATTTCTTTAATTTTTTTGTTCATCGCTTCAAAGCCTTGTTTCGTAGAGGTAAGCAGCTTCCTCTTGAATATAGGAACTAAAATCCCGCTAAATTTTTCTGAATGTAAAAAAGTAAGAGTTCCGTTACCGTGATCTTCAATCTTAAATCTGTGTTCACCAGCAAACAAGCCTTTGTATAAAAAACTCCCTAACCATTTAAATTCATTATTCATCTTAAGCGAGGTGACTACAGGAGTAAACGTCATCTCTGGTAGTACTATTTTGATCGTATGACCAATTTTTGGCTCTCCGTGTATCTTTT
The DNA here is from genome assembly GCF_017897595.1 of Aquimarina sp. U1-2. Taxonomy (GTDB): domain Bacteria; phylum Bacteroidota; class Bacteroidia; order Flavobacteriales; family Flavobacteriaceae; genus Aquimarina. The sequence continues at coordinate 295,628 of NZ_JAGKIK010000001.1, read as the reverse complement.
TTATAAAGGGATTCCATTGCGGATAGTTGTCAAAATCCATAAGAATTTGCCATACTTTTTGAGAAGTGGCTTTAATTTTAATTTCAGTTTTAATTTCCATAGTAGTATGTTTTTACTGGATAATACCTCTAGGCTGCCTTGAAATTGAAAAATTATTTCAACGATTGCCTCGTGAGCTTACCCCGAGGTAGTTTACTGAACCTATCTTGACTTTTTGTTTTTAAGGAAACGGAAAAAATTAAGATGAGTTCATTATTATTTCTACAAATTTCAAATACTACAAACTAGAAATACTTGATCTATATCAAGAAGTTCCTTTTTTACGAATTCGACTTAAAGTTTCTGGAGTCATACCTAACATTGATGCTAAGTATTGTAAAGGAATTTGATTAAAAAGCATAGGGTTTTCAGAAAACAGTTCTTGATAACGTTCTTCTGCCGATTTGGATAATTGATGAAAAATTCGATTTTCTAAAGTGACAAAACATTTCGCTATAAATAATTTTTCAATAGTATCCCATTTGGCGATATAGTTACCAAGGTTTTGATAGTCTGATCGTTTAATAGTATACAAACTACAATCTGTTAACGCCTGAATATTAAAACGGGAAGGGGTGCCAAACAATAAGCTCGAGAGATCGGTAACAAAATATCCTGGTGTTGATATCCATTGTGTAACTTCTTTATGTTCAGTCTCTGCAAAAACTCTTAGATACCCCGAATGTATAAAGCTTAGTTGATTACAATAGTTTCCTTTTTCTACAAAAAACTCTCCTTTTGGCAATGTGTGTTCTAAAAAGAATCTGGAAATTTGATTCGTTTCTTCAACAGTAACTCCGAAATAATTATTTATAAATTGATGTAATTCTTTCATACGTTTAAATTCTTTATTGATTGTTCGTTATTATACCTAAAATTTAACTGAGAAGTCATCCTGAATTCATTTCAGGATCTCATTACGTTTATTTTCAGACATTGAGATGAAAAGCTGAAACAAGCCTGTGCTGAACTCGTTTCAGTATTCAGCTTGACGTAGACTCCAGCGCTCTATCTCATCTGTCGCTACCGTGCCATCGTCTTCAACGGAAGGGAGGCAAAAGTCTCCTCTTGAGAGCAGATGTAGAGAAGTGTAAGCTATCACTGATCATAAATATCCCGGAAAGTAGTATCTGAGACTTAGATGGGTAACCCTAAAAAATTTCAAACCAGTTCAATAGCAAAATAGCCTTATCAATCACGGCTTATTTAATGTTTACCGTATCTGGAACTAGTCCTGAAAAATCTCCTCCGTTTCTAATCACATCTCGAACGATAGAAGACGAGATGTAACTTTTACCCGATGAGGTTAATAAGAATACGGTTTCAATTTCAGACAATTTACGATTGGTATGTGCGATAGCTTTTTCGAATTCAAAATCTGCCGGATTTCGAAGTCCTCTTAATATAAAACTCGCCTGCTGTTGTTTACAAAAATCAACGGTTAGTCCTTTGTACGTCATAACCTTTATTTTGTATTCACCTATAAAGGATTTCTCGATGAACTGTTTTCTTTCTTCTAATGAGAACATATATTTTTTATCGGCATTGATTCCTATAGCAATAATGATCTCGTCAAAAAGGGTTAACCCTCTTTTAATAATATCGTAATGTCCTAATGTAATGGGATCAAAAGACCCGGGAAAAACAGCTCTTCTCATGAGTAAGTAATGATTGGTGTATATGCAAAGATAGGAATGAATTTAAAATGATATATCTAAATTCAGAATTCAGAATTCTGAATTATAATAGCTTCTTCAATAGTATTCGATAATAAATCCTGTATACTGATGCCAGCTGCTAATGCTTGTTGTGGTAATATACTAGCTTCGCTAAATCCGGGTGTAGTGTTAATTTCGATAAAATGAGGTTCTCCTTTATGAAAAATATACTCACTTCTCGAAAACCCCTTGATCTTGAGTATTCGATATATACGTAAGGCGAGTTCTTGTACTTTTTTTGTGTCTTCGGGTGTAAGTCGAGCCGGAGTAATTTCTTGTGATTTGCCCTGATATTTGGCTTCATAATCAAAGAATTCATTTTCTGAAACAATTTCAGTAATCGGAAGCACTACATACTCTCCTTTATATGTGATTACTCCTACAGATACTTCCGTTCCGCTTAAAAAAGACTCAATAATGATCTCATCATCTTCCTGGTAAGATAGCTCGATAGCCGGAAGTAGCTCTTCAGCCTTTTTAACCTTAGAAATTCCGAAACTACTACCCGCTTTATTTGCTTTTACAAAACAGGGTAGGCCTACTCGATCCAAAATTTCATTTACGTTTATATGATCACCTTTATTCAACAAGTAATTGATTGCAGTCGGTATGCCATAGGGTTTTAATGTACTTATACAGTCTCTTTTATTAAAAGTAAGAGCCGCAGCGTAAAATCCACATGATGTTTGAGGAATACCTATTAGTTCAAAATAAGCCTGTATCAAACCATCTTCACCCGGGGTGCCATGAATGCTATTAAACGCAACATCAAAGTTAACTTTAGTCCCGTTATGTAACAATGAGAAATCATTTTTATCAACAACATGTTTTTGTTCGTGATCATCTAGAAAATACCAACTCTGTTTTGTGATATATATTCGATAAGGGTTATATTTTGTGCGGTCCAGATGTTTGTATACGACATTTCCGCTTTGAATCGATATATCAAATTCACTGGAATAGCCTCCCATTAAAATAGCGATATTTTTCTTCATTCAAGTTGCTTTTATTGAACTTATATTGACTTTTTTGATTCCGTAAAAAAGATCATTTTGCTACTAATTATAAAAAGTCAAGATGATTTCATTAACAAAAATATCATTTATCTCATAACAAAGGGGTATAACCTTCCGTTTTTATATATTTGTCCAAATTATGCAAACGTTTATGAATAAAGTTGTCGATTTTTTTAAAGGACTTTTTAAATTTATTTATAGCAAAATATTCTTGATACAGGTGGTGATAGCTATTGCGATGCTGGCTATACTCTCGTATATCGCGTTAGAGTGGTTAGAAAGTACAACCAATCATGATCAGCGTATCGTAGTTCCTAGTTTAAGTAAAAAGAATTTGGACCAGGTAGAAAAGATTCTTTCTGAAAAAGATTTACGGTACGAGGTACAAGATTCTGCCAGTTTTAATCCAGACTACCCTAGGTATTCTGTTATTGAACAAAATCCTGTACCAGGTAGTGAAGTGAAAGAGAATCGTAAAATATATGTAACGCTCAATCCTTCTGGGTATAGAAAGATTGAAGTGCCTAATGTAGTGCTTCAAACACGTAGACAAGCCGAACCGAAATTGAAAGCTATCGGATTTAAAATAGGAACAGTTACCTACAAACCTAACATGTCTGACCAGGTTTTAGAATTAAGGCACAAAGGAAAAAAATTAGAACCGGGTTCTATGTTAATGAAAACTTCTACGATCGATCTGGTCGTTGGGGATGGTAAAGGACTTAAATTAAATCTTTCTAATTAATACAATTTGTCTTGGAAGAACATCCAGAAAGTAAAGATTTTGATCAAACGGAAGATGATCTTTACGAGCATCATCGTTTTGTAGCAGGAGCCGGACAAGTACCTTTGCGTGTCGATAAGTTTTTAATGAATTTTGTAGAAAATGCAACCCGTAATAAGATACAGCAAGCTGCAAAAAATGGAAGTGTATTTGTAAATGATATCCCTGTAAAATCAAACCACAAAGTCAAACCCCATGATGTAGTTAAAGTGCTCTTCTCTCATCCGCCATATGAGAATCTACTTACTCCAGAAAATATTGAGTTAGACATTGTATACGAGGATGAGGTAGTATTGGTCGTGAACAAACCAGCAGGAATGGTAGTACACCCTGGTCACGGTAATTATTCTGGTACGTTGATCAATGCTTTAATTTATCATTTTGATCATCTTCCTAATAATAGTAGTAACCGTCCTGGTTTGGTACATCGTATTGATAAAGATACGAGCGGTCTTTTGGTAATTGCCAAAACCGAAAAAGCAATGACCCATCTGGCAAAACAATTTTTTGATAAAACCAGTGAACGGGAATACGTTGCTTTGGTTTGGGGAGTTATCACAGAAAACCAAGGAACCATTATAGGTAACATAGGCAGACATCCCAAAAACAGATTACAAAATACAGTTTTTGAAGGAGAGGATGCAGAGAAAGGTAAACCTGCAGTAACACATTATAAAGTAATCGAACGTTTGGGTTATGTCACGCTGGTTTCTTGTCGACTAGAAACCGGTAGAACCCACCAAATAAGAGTACATATGAAACACATGGGTCATACTCTTTTTAACGACGAGCGATACGGAGGCGAAAAAATACTAAAAGGTACCACGTTCACAAAATACAAGCAATTTGTAGAAAATTGTTTTAAAGTACTGCCGCGGCAGGCACTACATGCAAGAACACTAGGCTTTGAGCATCCTGTTACTGGCAAAAAAATGCTTTTTGAAACTGAAATTCCGGAGGATATGGCACAATGTGTTGAGCGATGGAGAAATTATGCCAAAAACCGATAGCAAAATATACTGGAAACATGAATTGCGTTGATCATAACCAGACAATTTTATACTTTTCAAAGTATTAAATTAAGGTTAATAAAAGTTTTATTTTGAAATAAATACGGATTCCTAGACAATTAATAGTACATTTGTCTTTTAATAATTTATAATGAATAAAGGAACAGTAAAATTTTTCAATGATTCCAAAGGATTTGGATTCATTACAGAAGAAGGATCAAACAAAGATCACTTTGTACACATCTCTGGATTAATCGATGAGGTTCGAGAAGGAGATGAAGTTGAGTTTGACCTTAAAGAAGGTAAAAAAGGATTAAACGCAGTAAATGTTAAAGTGATTTAATATATACGAATTAATTTTTTTAGTACAGCCCGCTCGCTTTTGAGTGGGCTTTTTTATTTTGAACCTAAAATAATCTCAAATTATATAACGATAGTTACTGTATATAAATGTTTTAATATAGTGTTGCTATTTTTCAATAATTTAGACTATAAATTTTCAATATGGATGTTCGTCGAATAGGATATATTTTATATGTAAAAAAGTATACCGAGTGTATTGCGTTTTATCAAAATATCCTGGAGTTAAATATTCTGTTTAAAAATAACGAATTGACCTGTTTTGATCTTTTTGGAACTTATCTAATGGTAGAAAAAGAAGACAGGAATGAGTTTTTAGTTCTTACCGATGATCATGAAAAAGCGTTTAGCTGTCTACGTATTCATGTAGATTCAGTTTTAAAGTGGGTAAACATTCTAAAAGCTAAAGGGCTGGATATAGATTATAGAGAACATGATTGGGGCACCGTTGCTAAATTTTTTGATCCAGATGGCAACCTTTTAGCGTTAAAAGATGAAGCAACTTTTACCAGACAGATGAAGGAATACGATTTTTCGAACTCAAAATAACTTTTTTTAATACTAATACCAAATCTACTATAAAATGGCATAAAAGATGCGAAGTTGCTTTTCTCTTCTTCGAAGCCGTAAAATTATTGCATAGCCATAGCTACGTAATTATTTTACGGCTTCGAAGAAGAGAAAATGAACAAGTAGATTTGTGTTTTTTTATAGTAGATTTGGTATAATATAGAAAAGAAATAGTTCGATTCATTTCTAATATGAAAGCACAATTGTATTTTTGACTAGAATAAAAGATCAGATTTATGAAAATAGTTATATCTCCGGCAAAATCACTAAATTTTAATGACAATTTGCCTACTGATAGAGGCACCCAGCCGCAATTTTTGGATACTGCAGCTCAAATTAATCGAAAATTAGCTCGAATGTCGAAAAATGAGATCGGAGATTTGATGAGTATCAGTGATAAATTAGCCGATTTAAATTATAACCGATATCAGGATTTTCAGGAAGAGCATACCAAAAAAAATGCCAGACCTGCAATTTACGCGTTTGACGGAGATGTGTATACCGGTTTAGATGCCTATACGTTACCAGTAGATCAATTAGATACGCTTCAAAATACATTGAGAATTTTATCGGGTATGTACGGGCTATTACGTCCCCTTGATCTTATTCAGCCTTATCGTTTAGAGATGGGAACCAAATTAGCGATAGATAGAAATGATGATTTATATCGACTTTGGAAAAATCAAATTACAGCTGCTTTGAATAATGAATTGGAAAATGATGAACTGTTTATCAATTTGGCGAGTAACGAATATTTTAACGCCATCAATAAAAAAGAATTAAAAGTACCGGTTATCTCACCTGTTTTTAAAGACTGGAAAAACGATACACTAAAAGTCATTAGCTTTTATGCAAAAAAAGCACGCGGTATGATGGTACGATATGTAATGGACACCAGTGCTAAAACCCTAGATGACCTTAAAGGTTTTAACTACGACGGATATGCGTTTAGTGAGCAGCACACTGTAAACAAAAATGAACCTGTATTTATACGATAGCCAGAAGCCATAAGGCCAGTATACCAACCATAGCTCAAATACAGTAACGTCGTATCTTTGGTCTTTTTACCTATTCATTTTGGTATAATTTTCAGTATCTTCAACTTTAATTTGAGAATCACACAACGTAAAGATGCAGAGAATTATAACTTTTTTGGATGGGCTCATTGAAAAAATAGGCACAGTAGTGAGCTGGATTGTTGCTTTGTTAGCGCTAATGATCGGTTTTGATGTCATTATTCGTTATGTATTCAAATTCACATACGTATGGATAATCGAAGTTGAAATTTATCTTTTCGGAATGCTATTCCTATTAGCTTCAGGGTATACATTTAAATACGATAAGCATGTGCGTGTTGATATTTTTTACAACAAACTTTCAGAAAAGGGAAGGGCGTGGATAAACCTCATTGGCGGAATCTTTTTATTGATACCCTGGTGTTATGTCGTTATTGTCTCTTCCTGGTATTATAGTCTTTCCTCGTTTTTGGTTCGAGAAGCTTCGCCTCAGGCAGGTGGCTTACCAGCTTTATACGTGCTTAAGTTTTCTATTACATTAGGATTTATGCTTCTTCTCATACAGTGTACCTCACAAATACTCAAATCTTTTCAAATAATTTTAAAAAAGAAGTAAACCATGGAGTATTTGGCGTTATTATTATTTGCTGCTATTTTCATTCTTATTCTCAGAGGATATCCGGTAGCATTTACGTTAGGAGGTATATCGGTAATCTTTGCTTTTGTGGTTTCCATCTTTGCGCCTGAAATTTTTCAAATGTCAACATTTTATTTGCTGCCATCTCGAATTATGGGTGTAGTGAATAATTATGTATTAATGGCGGTACCGCTATTTATTTTTATGGGGATTATGCTCGAAAAATCAGGGCTGGCGCAAGATTTATTAGAAACTATGGCTATGCTATTTGGTCGTATTCGCGGTGGTTTGGCTGTTTCAGTAGTGATTGTGGGGGCATTATTAGCAGCATCAACGGGTATTGTAGGCGCTACCGTGGTAACTATGGGGTTAATTAGTTTACCTACTATGCTAAAACGCGGCTATGCTACCGAATTGGCAACAGGGGTTATCGCTTCTTCAGGAACTTTGGGACAAATCATACCACCATCAATTGTATTAGTGCTATTAGCCGATACCATAAACAGTTCGTCTAGAGGTGCAGCATCTGTAGATGTTGGCGCTTTGTTCTCTGCTGCCTTACTTCCTGGTGTTATACTGGTCCTGTTATACATACTTTACATCCTTATAAAGTCGTATATACATAAAGACGATGCACCTAGTATTCCAGCCGATGAGATTAAGAAGTTTAGAGGGGATCATTTCATTTCCAAAATGATCAAGGTTTTACTACTACCTGTTTTATTGATTATTTTGGTATTGGGATCTATTTTTACGGGTATCGCATCACCAACAGAAGCCTCTGCCATAGGGGCTATAGGAGCAACAATACTAACGATTATTCAAAAGAAATTTTCATTCCATACATTAAGAGAAGTTGTACAAGAAACTACAAAATTAACCTCAATGGTGTTTTTTATTCTGCTGGGTGCTACTACATTTACTCTAGTGTTTCGAACCTTAGGTGGGGATTCTTACCTGCAAGAATTAATTATGTCTTCAAATTTGACTCCGTTATTATTTTTGCTTTTGGTAATGATCATCATCTTTATTGCAGGGTTTTTTATCGATTTTATTGAAATTGTTTTTATTATCGTTCCGGTAGTTACCCCAATATTCAATGCGTTTGGTATGGATATGCTTTGGGTGGGGATTTTAATTGCACTTAATCTACAAACTTCCTTTTTAACACCACCATTCGGATTTGCATTGTTCTATCTAAAGGGTGTAGCGCCTGATAGTGTTAAAACCAGTCAAATTTACAAAGGAATTATACCTTTTATTATCATACAATTGATTATCGTTGGGGTTGTTGTATTTTTTCCTGAAATAATTTTTATATCAAAGTAAATATTATGATGAAGTATTCAAGAATTGCTCACATTATTTTAAAGATTGGCATATTTTCTTTTATAGTACAGACCATGATTTCCTGCTTAGGTGATCCACCTGCAAGTATGTCGAACACGTCATCTTATGATGTGGCTAAACCGGATAAGGTATTTTATTGGAAAATGACAACAACGTGGCCCCCTAATTTTCCTGTAGTAGGTGAAGTGGCAGAAAAATATGCACAATGGGTAGACGAGTTATCCAATGGGCAAATAAAAATCAAAGTATATGGAGGTGGAGAATTAGTACCACCGCTAGAAGCTTTTGATGCGGTATCTCAAGGCAGTATAGAGATGGGATGTGGGGCAGCGTATTATTGGGCAGGAAAGACCCCGGCGGCTCAATTTTTTGCCGCTGTACCTTTTGGAATGAATAGCCAGCAGATCACATCTTGGTTAGAAGTTGGCGGGGGATACGAGTTGTGGAAAAAAACATATTCCAAATTCAATATTGTTCCTTTTATGGGAGGAAATACAGGTGTACAAATGGGAGGATGGTTTAACAGAGAAATCAATTCTATTGAAGATTTTAAGGGATTAAAAATGAGATTGCCGGGTATAGGAGGCAAAGTTCTCGAAAAAGCAGGTGGTGCTGCCGTTTTGGTTGCAGGTAGTGAAGTATACACAAGTTTGGAACGTGGGGTAATCGATGCTACAGAATGGATTGGCCCATATCATGATTATAAGATGGGATTTCATAAAATAGCAAAGTATTACTATACTCCTGGTTGGCATGAGACGGGTACTCAATTAGAATTTTTTATAAATAAAAGCCTTTATGACAAATTACCGCTTCATTTACAATCTGTTTTACAAGCCGCTGCGAAACGTTCTCAGATGTGGGTTTTATCAGAATTTGATAAACAGAATGGCATTTATCTAGATAAGCTAATCAATGAAGAAGGGGTTGAGCTTCGTGAGTTTTCTAAAGAGACATTAGATGCATTGCGAGTATATACAGACGAGGCTTTAATCGAAATGATCGGAGATGATCCATTGTCAAAAGAAGTGTATGACAGTTATTCTAAATTCCAAAAACAGATCTCGAAATGGTCTGCAGTGACTGAAAAAGCTTTTTATAACAAAATTCAACAATAAAAAACCGTTTTGGTAGGCCAAAACGGTTATAGAGACTTACTTTTAATACGATTTGATCAGATTCAGATCAGAGTCTAAAGTTCGATTGTAGTTTCTGTACCATCGCTATTAATCTGGGTAGCTATATTATCGCATGTGCCATCACCAAAATCCAAAGTAGTTGTTTCGCTATTTTGAGAAGTTGCCACACGACCACTTACAGTATATGCGCAATTTTTCTCATTTCGTAACGGAGTGGTAATTTCAACGGCATACACGTCTCCATTACTAAATGTTGTACGGCTGGTACCAGAATTTAAAGTGTAAAATTCAAAATCACTAGGTACATCTGTGTTAGTCACAATAAATGTTTCATTTACAAGATTAGACTCGCTAGTTGCGGTAAGTCCATTAGTCCAAGCAAACACTAAACTAGAATTAATACCAAAATTTGAAGTGAGTGAATCATTTTGAGTATTGCTTTCAAAAGAGAACGTAGACGTAGCTCCTCCGCTAATAGCGATATCCTTATAGGTTACATTTTCAAGCGAATATATCATGTCAATTGTACTTGCAGTATTAAGAATAACTTCAAAAGTGATACGAATTTGACCAGAGATAGCTTCACCATTAATCTCACATCCATCTTCAAAAGTGATCACAATCGACTGTGTGTTCTCTACAGCTTCGGTATTTATTATGACACAATTAGATACTTTATTAACTGAAGCACCTGGATTACGTCCAAATCCTGATTCTGCATTAAATACATTCTCTACCAAAGCGTTGATTTCAGAATTTATGGTTTCAACATCTTTGTATTGTGTAGCAGTAGTAACTTGGTTGGTTGGAGTTTCAGGTGTATTGTCATCATCCTGGCAACTCGTTAACATCAAGTTTAAAAAGAAAAGGCTACTTAAGAAAACTATTACTTGTTGTTTCATAGGTAAACGTTTAAAAATTTGATTATAATTGATATGATCATCTACTAACGAAAATGTAGCTAGAAATCGTATAATTTATCTGTTAATTTATCCTGAACTGGTATTAGTAGCCTCTTGAAGGCGTTCTATTAGAGGGAATAAAATTTTAACTTTTGAGCATATATTATTTGAGCACGCTATTGCAAAGAATGTTTCTTATCAATATCTTCGTAGCGAATGTTCGCTAAATATATAAAAAACTCAAAAATATACTATGCAAATCAAAAAGGTCCTAGTGGCCAACCGTGGTGAGATCGCGATACGAATTTTTAGGGCTTGTACCGAAATAGGACTGCAAACCGTAGGAGTGTATACCTACGAAGATAGGTATTCGTTACATAGATATAAGGCCGATGAGGCCTATCAAATAGGTCAAAATCACGAACCTTTGAAACCGTATTTGAATATTGATGCTATTATCAAGGTTGCAAAGAAAAATAATGTCGATGCTATTCATCCTGGATACGGTTTTCTATCTGAAAATGCAGATTTTGCGCAACAATGTCTAGAAAATGACATTATTTTTATTGGACCAAAAGTAGCTGTCTTACAATCTTTAGGAGATAAGATAACTGCCAAAAAGGTAGCAATTCATAACAATATCCCAATTATTCAAAGTAATACAGAGGATCTTATTGATATTGAGATTGCACAAAAAGAAGCAAAACGAGTAGGTTTTCCCGTTATGCTAAAGGCAGCTTCTGGAGGGGGAGGACGCGGAATGAGAGTAATTCGAAATGCCGCAGAGCTGGATAAAGCCTTTCCAGAATCGCGTAGAGAAGCGTTAAATGCTTTTGGAGATGATACCGTTTTTCTGGAAAAGTTTGTAGAAAACCCTAAACATATCGAAATACAAATTGTAGCAGATCATCATGGCAATATGGTACACCTTTTTGAGCGTGACTGTTCTGTACAAAGACGGTATCAGAAAGTTATAGAATATGCTCCTTCTTTTGGAGTTTCTGATCAAATAAAAGAAAAACTATATCACTACGCTTTGACTATATGTAAAGCTGTAGATTATAATAACATTGGAACCGTAGAGTTTTTGGTAGATGATGCTGAGAGTATCTATTTTATCGAAGTAAATCCCAGAGTTCAGGTAGAACATACTGTAACTGAAATTGTAACAGGGATTGACCTCATCAAAGCACAAATTTTTATAGCGGGTGGATATAAATTATCAGACCAGCAGATAAAGATTGAAAATCAAGAAAGTATTCGTACTAACGGGTATGCTTTGCAATGTAGAATCACTACTGAAGATCCTGAAAATGATTTTAAACCAGATTATGGTACCATTACTACCTATCGCAGTGCTTCGGGCTTTGGGATACGGTTGGATGCAGGAAGTGTCTACCAAGGTGTTACCATTTCTCCGTTCTTTGATTCGATGTTGGTCAAGGTGTCTGCAAACAGTAGAACCCTTGATGGGGCCTGCAGAAAGATGCGAAGAGCACTTTCAGAATTCAGAATTCGTGGAGTCAAGACTAATATGCCATTTTTGGATAATATTCTTCAGCATGATACCTTTAGAAAAGGTGCAGTAACCGTTAATTTTATTCGAGATACCAAAGAACTTTTCAAAATTAGAGAGTCACGAAACCGGGCAACAAAACTAGTTAATTTTTTGGGTGATATTATTGTTAACGGCAATCCGGATGTTAAAAAAACAGATATAACTAAATCCTTTGTAGCACCCATAATTCCTGATTTTGATGAAAATGCAAGCTTCCCAAAGGGAACAAAAGATCTATTAACCGAGTTGGGGCCAGAGAAATTTGCTTCCTGGCTTAAAAATGAAAAAAAAGTATATTTTACAGATACCACAATGAGAGATGCCCATCAAAGTCTTTTGGCGACTAGAATGCGTACGTATGATATGCTTAAAGTAGCAGAGGGCTTTGCCAAAAATCATCCTGAAGTATTTAGTATGGAAGTTTGGGGTGGCGCCACATTTGATGTCTGTTTGCGGTTTCTTCGAGAAAATCCTTGGGAACGACTTCGTGAATTACGAAAAGCGATGCCCAATCTTTTACTACAAATGTTAATTCGAGGATCAAATGGAGTAGGGTATACAGCTTATCCAGATAATCTGGTGGGTAAATTCGTCGAACAATCCTGGGAAAATGGAGTAGACGTATTTCGAATATTTGACTCGTTGAATTGGATGAAATCTATAGCTCCGTGCATAGAACACGTTCGAACAAGAACCAATGGACTTGCTGAAGGTTCTTTATGTTACACTGGCGATATCCTGGATCCAAAACGAACCAAATACACATTAGAGTATTACATTCAACTTGCTAAGGATATAGAAAATGCCGGAGCTCACATCTTAGGAATAAAAGATATGGCTGGTCTTTTAAAACCATATGCCGCTTTCGAATTGATTTCGGCGCTCAAGTCTGAAATTAATATTCCAATCCATTTGCATACGCACGATACCTCTTCAGTGCAAGCGGCAACATATCTAAAGGCTGTAGAAGCAGGTGTCGATGTGGTAGATGTAGCTTTAGGTGGTCTCTCTGGGCTTACATCACAACCTAATTTTAATGCGGTCGTAGAAATGCTGAAGTTTCATGATCGAGAGCATAGTATAGATATTTCCAAATTAAATGAATATTCAAATTATTGGGAAGCTGTAAGAGAATATTATTATGTTTTTGAATCAGGCTTAAAAGCAGGAACAGGAGAAGTGTATCAACATGAGATTCCGGGAGGGCAATACTCTAATTTGAAACCACAAGCGCAAGCATTGGGATTATCGAATCGATTTCATGAAATTACGAGAATGTACAGCGAGGTAAACCAATTATTTGGAGACATTGTAAAAGTGACACCAAGTTCAAAAGTAGTGGGTGATATGGCCCAGTATCTAGTTAGTAATAATTTGACTATCGAAGATGTAAAGGGAAGAGGAGAGATGATTTCTTTTCCGCAATCGGTCATGAGTTTTTTTAAAGGAGAATTGGGGCAACCTGTGGGTGGTTTTCCAAAAACAGTACAAAAATCAGTATTAAAAGATCAAAAACCATTCACGAACCGTCCTAACGCACATCTTGAACCTGTTGATTTCGAAAGTGAGTTTGAGGAGTTTGTCAACGTATTTAAAAAAGGAATGGGAAGAGCGTTGGATATTACAGATTTTCTGTCGTATAAATTATATCCAAAAGTATTTACGGGTGCTTATAACCATCACTTAAAATATGATAATGTGATGAATATCCCTACCAAAAATTTCTTTTACGGGATGTCTCCTGAAGAAGAAATTATCGTTGAGTTAGATAAGGGAAAAACTGTATTGGTTCAGTTAATTTCTGTTGGAGAGCCTAATGATGAAGGAAAAGTTACTGTATTCTTTAAAGTAAACGGACAAACCCGAAACGTAGAAGTGCAAGACAACGCTATAAAAGTCGATACGGTTGTTCATATGAAGGCAGATAAAAACGATGCAAAACAGATCGGAGCTCCGCTACAAGGCGCTTTATCTTCGGTATTGGTAAAAGCAGGGCAAGAAGTCAAAAAGAATGAACCTCTTTTTATTATAGAAGCTATGAAAATGGAAACTACAATTACTGCCCATGAAGATGCTGTTATAAAAAAAATAGTACTCAAACCGGGTAAAATGGTAGAGGCAGATGATTTAATCATTACGTTGAAATAATTGTAAGTGGGTACTTAAAAAGTATCGAATTTATAATCCTGTCACATTGCGGAGTTGAAATATACTGAACGTAAAAAAATGTTTGATTTCTCAACTCCGCTCAACAAAGTGCTTAAAGCTACTTTTAAACAGCCTCGTACAAGGGCTTACTCAACGCTACCATTAACTGATCTTCTTTGTAATTTAGAAAATCTTTCTATTTTTACATCATATTAACATTTGTGGAATACGTTGAAAATCAAGCCTATTCAAATATCATTATTTATCCTTTGTGTTTTAGGAGGGTTATTTGCACTCATGTTCCTAAGCGAGCAAGGAGGCATGCAAGAGGCGCAACTACAAGATGATGGGTTTTCGTATGCTAATTTTGCTATAAAATATCCTACATATCGTACTTTTCTAGATCTAAATCAAAAAGAAGACTCATCAATTACCAGACAGGATGTTATCAAAGTGACAGAGATCGTTACTCCATTAGAGATTGAAACTGTCGAAAATGAAGGGAAAATTGCCGCAGTACAACCTATTCAAAAGTTACCTGATTTTTCAAAAATCGATACAACACAACTGGTTAGAATTAAATATCCTGAAAATAACCCAGGCTTTGCCAAAGAATTACAACAAAAATTATCTTCACGTTCCTGTAGAATTATTCATTACGGAGATTCTCAAATAGAAGGAGATAGAATTACGGCTTATTTGCGCAATAGGCTTCAACACATGTATGGCGGTAGTGGTCCTGGATTTATTCCATTGATTCCCGTATACAGGCAGATTAGCGCTATGATTGAGCCAAGCGAACATTGGGAGCGATATGCAGTTTTTGACCCTACCAAAAAGAAGTTCTCTCATAGAAAGTATGGAGCGTATTTATCTATTTCAAGATTTACAAAATATCAATCTGAACCGTTGGATAGTATCGCCCTAGATTCGCTACCTATTGTTAAAGCTTCTGTGCAGATCGGAAAATCAAAGAAAACCTATGCCAAGTTCAGAAGATTTACCAATATTAGGTTGCATTATGGCAACTGCAACTATCCTGTAAAAATATCTGTATTTAGTGACGGAGAATTAATTCAGCAGGACAGCTTACTTGCAGACGGGCGCTATCATCAGTATAAAATCAAGACATTAAAAACACCTTCAAACCTGCGTATCGAATTTGAAGGCAAAATAAGTGCAGATTTTTATGGGTTAACGCTGGATGGTGGCTCGAGAGTACAAATTGATAACGTAGCTATGCGGGGAGCATCAGGTACAATTTTCACTAGCACCAACGGAGCTACCTATAGCAGAATGATGAGGCAATTGAAACCTAAAGTTATAATCATGCAATATGGAGGTAACACGATGCCTTACCTAAAAGATTCTACTGATATTGATAAATATTCCCAAAGAGTTACAAACCAGGTGAACTGGATAAGAAAACGAACTAAAAACACTAGTTTTATATTTATTGGTCCTACAGATATGTGTCTTCCCGTTAATGGTAAAATGGAAACGTATCCTATGCTGCCCTATCTTAATAAAAAACTTATGGAAACATGTCTGGAGAATAATGTGGCCTATTGGAGTATGTATGATGCCATGGGAGGAAAAGGATCGATGAAATTGTGGGTAGATGAAAAATTAACCGCAAAAGATTATATGCATTTCACCTGGAAAGGAACCAAAATAATTTCTGAACTATTTTTTACAGCCCTATACCTCGACCTCAAAAAACCTATGGATAATGACGAACTATAAACTATTGATTGTATTTGTATGGCTTTTAGCAGAGCAACTACAGTCGCAAACGTATGTTTTAGACACCGTACAAGATAAATTTACCTTTATCAATTGGAAAGCCAACACACTAAAAATGGCAGACCAATCCCCGGCATTTAAAACATTATTCCGTAAGTTGGATACTATTGCCAAAGGAGGAGAAGAAGATCTTCATATTTTTCATATCGGTGGATCTCACATTCAGGCAGATATTTATTCGAATCGGTTACGGTCTTATTTACAGACCATGAGCCCTACGGCAAAAGGGCAGCGCGGGTTTTTATTTCCCTTCAGTATAGCGCAAACAAATAATCCGGGAAATTACAGAGTAGCATATGATGGCACCTGGACCGGGTATCGATGCTCTGTTAGAAAGGATAGTGTAGCTTGGGGATTAGCTGGTGTTACAGCGGTTTTTAAAGATACCATGGCCAATGTCACCATTAAGGCGAACGGTAATAATTATCATGAAAAAATGTATGATTTTAATAAGATGAGGATTTTTTATGATAACTGGAGCGACGATTACGAGATCACCCTTACACGGGATTCTATAATTACACAAGTAGTAGAAAATAAAAAAGCACATTTTATTGAATATACACTAAGCACATCAGTAGATGAAATTGAGTTTTGTATTCGTAAAACAAAAAATGTTGATGATGCCGAGTTTTTACTAATGGGAATAGAATTAATGAATGATCATACCGGCATTCAGTACACCTCTATTGGGGTGAATGGGGGTAGCTTTTCGTATTATGACCGTTGTCGCTATTTTGAAGATCAATTATTGTTATATCACCCAGATCTGTTTATTATTTCGGTAGGGACCAATGATGCGTATCATCCAGATTTTAATCCTGCGCAATACAAAGATTATTATACCCAAATGATAAAACGTATTCAAAAAGCCAATCCCGACTGTGCTGTATTACTAACTGTACCTAACGACTCATATTACAAGAGAAAAATACCCAATCCAAGGACTAGAATGGCTAGAAAAATTATCTACGAAGTGGCCAAAGAACAACAAATGGCAGTATGGGATTTTTACGAAATAATGGGAGGTTTTAACTCCTCACAAAGCTGGTATAAAAACAAGTTAATGCCAAGCGATCGAATTCACTTTACTGTAATGGGATATCGCATTAAAGCTGATTTACTATTACAGGCACTTGCACACTCATGGGAAAACGAATTAGAATTACCCCTCAATACTGTGTTGAACCAGATTATTAATGAATAGATTTTTTGACATATTTTCTTTTTCAGAAGAGTTTCCCTTAATTTTTACACAAGCAAATTTTTGGATCTTTTTTGCTGTTATTTATCTCCTCTATGCAACACTATATCGTCAAAAAGGATTGCGAAGCGCCTATCTTTTCGCTATCAGTTTACTTTTTTATTATAAAACCAGTGGCTTTTTTATTGGTATTTTAATTTTTAGTACGATCAACGATTTTTTTATTGGTAAAGCTATTTACAATAGTCGGTCTGTACTACTTCAAAAAGTGTTGGTAGCTACAAGTGTAATCGTTAACCTGATAACACTATGTTATTTCAAATATGCCTACTTTTTTACAGATTCTTACAATTACCTTTTTCAGACCGATTACGAAGTAATAAATTATCTGGCACAATGGGCAAATACCTGGAGTAGTGTAGATTATTTTACAGTAGATAAAATTGTACTTCCGGTAGGGATTTCATTTTATACGTTTCAAACCATTAGTTATAGTGTTGATATCTATAGAAAACAAATCAAACCTTTAGACTCGATAATTGATTTTGGGTTTTTTGTAAGTTTCTTTCCGCAATTGGTAGCAGGACCTATAGTTCGTGCTGCCGATTTTGTACCTCAAATCAGAAAAGATATCCATATTACCAAAGAGGAATTCGGTACGGCAACATTCATGATTTTAAAGGGGTTGATTAAAAAAATGATTTTTGCAGATTATATAGCAGCTAACTTTTTAGATCGCGTATTTGACGTTCCAGAGATGTTTTCAGGATTTACAAATATCATGGCGATGATTGGATATTCGTTACAAATTTATGGTGATTTTTCGGGATATACAGACATTGCGATAGGACTAGCACTGCTTATGGGGTACAAATTACCGGTAAACTTTAATTCACCTTACAAAGCCATTCATTGTGGCGATTTTTGGAAAAGGTGGCACATATCATTATCCAGTTGGTTAAAAGATTATCTGTATATACCCATTGGGGGTAATCGCAATGGGAGTATATTTTCATATGTATTTATTCTAGTATTTACGTTTTTAGGAGCATTTGCCTACGCAGATTTTGGAATCGCTATCATTACCACTGCGGGTATAGGGTTACTATTGATCATAACGCTGTTTTCATCCAGGTTAGCCTGGCACTTCAATAGAAACGTAAATATTATGATTACGATGCTTGTCGGGGGACTATGGCACGGTGCTTCATGGAAATTTGTGATCTGGGGCGGACTTAACGGACTTGGTGTTGTTGCCTATAAATATTGGCGAAAAATAAGTCCGTACGAAGATTCCAGGGCATGGTATACCCTCGTGTGGCGCATTGCCTTAACATTTGTTTTTATCACCTTTACCAGAATCTACTTTAGAGGCAATAGCATGGATCATATCGATCGTTTCTATGAACAAGTCGCTACGAATATGGATTGGCAAAACGCTTTGGCTGTACTTTGGGAATATCGTATAGTCTTTGGAGTCATGCTAATAGGATATATTACGCACTGGTTACCATACCATACCAAGAGCCGGATTCAAACCGTATTTGTAGATAGTCATATCATTATTAAAGGAATGGTCGTCATTGCCGTTGCTATTCTATGTTATCAGACTTATGCTGCAGATTTTCAGCCTTTTATTTATTTTCAATTCTAGAGGATGCCAACAACACGAGAATTTTAAACTGTACTGCTAATTAATATCTTGCTTTTGTACTATGGCGTGTCCCTACGGGTCGGGCTATCCGCGCTACACGGTAGCTTGCTACTATCCCTCACGCAAGATTTTGATGATTAATACGCTATACATTGCATTGCCCTGTTATTACTTGTTTTTCAGTCAAATATATGTTCTTCATACGCTTTCCACCATTTTTCAATATCAACTTTTGGCCTTCTGCAAACATAAAGCGGAATTCTGTTCTCCTCTTCAATTGCATATTTATGGGTAATTATCTTTACTAATTTGACTTCTTCAAAAACATGATCAACAGCTGGTTTTTCATTGCCTAAACTAATCCAGACATCGGCATCTTTATTTCCATATCCCCAAATCCAAAAACTGCCATGTCTGCTTATCGGATTTGGTAAGTTATAATCCTTCCCCAAGATTTTGAGTGCTCCTGCTTCTCCGTAATTTTCTGCCCACAACACGCAATTTTTTTTCTCTTTAGGATCCAAAGATTGATATACGCTATCTACCAACTTTACTTGCTCTTTCCAGCCAAACATATCTGCATAATCTCCTGTTAATTCAATTCGCCCGTTCTTTTCCTCAAGATTTTTATACGTAACAAATTTTTCAATCGGCAGCAAAGGTGTGGCTTCTGGAATAAAATAGACAGAAGATGCCAGAGTAACAAAGGCAATTACATAAACCCAGATGGGCTTTTTAGAAAGTATGCCCTCTATTTTGACCGCTCCACTCGCAAAAAGAACAGGATAGATTGCAAATACATAATAAGCTTTAGCATTGAGAAGCCACATTGTAAAGAAGATTACCATCGAAGCTACGCCAACAGCTCTGTATTTTTTTAAATCGTTGTCTGTAAGTAAAGCAATAAGGCCAAAAAGGCTTATGATCAGCGTAAACGGAAAATTTAATTGTTCAAGCCCAAATGCTAAAGGGTTAATTTCATGTAACTGATTCTCGCGTAATGCTTGCCAATGTTTTAAAATAGGGGATTCATTTTGAATTTGCCATATTAGGTTAGGCAAAAAAATTAACAATGAAATCAGTGCGGATATGTAGAGCCATCTATTTTTAAATAGATTTCCTTTTTGATAAAAAAATAAGCCAAAGAAAACTCCAAATGCCCAAATCAGCATGGTGTATTTATTCATTACACCCAAACCTAATGTTATTCCTAAAAAGATGAGGAATTTCTTGTTTTGTGAGTTTATAAATTTGATGATACAGTAGAATCCAAATGTCCAAAATAGCTGGTCAAATGCTACAGGTTGAAATAAAGTATGATTTCTGTAAAACGGAAGAAATGCTAATATGCAAATTCCACTAAGCAGCATAGCTTTCGATTTTCCGCCTAGCTCTATTGCTATCAAACAGCACAACAGGAGAATAGCAATACCTGCAAAAGTTGGAAAGAGCCTGACTCCTAAAAGCGAGTAATCAAAAAGCCAATAGGATAGTTTTCCAAGTACAGCGATAAAAGGTGGAAATTCCATAAATCCCCAATCCAAATGTTCACTGGCAGACAAATGTAGCAATTCATCACGATGAAAACCATAGTTGCTATTCCCAAACCATTGTATGATAAACTTTACAAGTAATAGACTTAAAATTATGGGTATATATTTTTTCATTCTGTTTGTTTAGCTTTTGGCTTCCGGTAACTGTATAAATCGGGTGGCAGGGTTTACGCTACACATCCGTTGCTTTACTGTATGAAGCTCCCTACTAAATTATAGGCTTTCATTCATTAGTTTATTTATGAAATGCAATACGTGATCTGCAATCTCAATTGGACAACCCCAATAATCAAAAATCCCTCCTTTATTAGAATTTTGTCCACAAACTACAAATAATCCTGAGCCTAATTCTTCCTTAATCTTACTTGCTAACCAACCTACGAATCCACTATTGTCCAAACCGCCTTTAAAGTGGAAGCTAAAAATTTTAAAATTTTCAGTCTGTGTACTTTCTACGGGAATTAAGTAGCTCCAAACTTCATCATCTTTGACCATCGCCAAAGCCTTTGGGTCGAAATAAAAGTCATCGACCGAAGTTTCTTTAAAATAATAAGGAGTTTCATAGACTCTAAGCTTAGATGATTTCAAAACCTCGATCAGTCTATTCTCAGTTTGCTCTCTTGTTTCATGGCTGATGTACATCGCTAGATCTCTTTTAAAATATTTGTACCTTTTTTCATTATATCTTTTAAATTCACTTCAAATTTTATCTTGGTTTTAGCAAATGAAACTATACAAACTTGATTTTTCATGATGAATTTACCCATTTGTTCTTAATAGGCAATAATTAAACCCGGTTTATGCGTTAGAATTTCGTTATGAGGGTTGAAAATGCTGTAAAACCAAGTGTTTTCTAAGTTTCAGCACCGCTACGGTGAAACTTAAAAATACAACGCAGTGCTTGGTTTTACAGCAGTTTAAAGCCGTAATAGATTTTCTAATGCATAAAGCGGGTTAAAGCTTAATGTTTGGTGACTTAATTAATCTACCAGATAATCTCGTCAAATTAAATTGCTGGAATACTTGGCAGAAACAAAATTTTTTAAGAAAAATGAAAAATTGTAAATAGTAGTTTGTACTTTTTCATTCTATAAATTCTGTTTTTTAATTGTCTGTTATTATACCTAAAATTTAACTGAGGGGTCATCCTGAATTCATTTCAGGATTTCATTACGTTTATTTTCAGTCAATTAATATGAGAAGCTGAAACGAGCCTGTGCTGAACTCGTTTCAGTATTCAGCTTGACGCAAACCGTTTAGGTTCAATTACGGATATTCATATGCTGTTTAATGTTCAAATAAGCAGCAACTAAAAAAAACTCTGATCTTATTCTTCCATTTTTTTATGTAATTCTTTCAATTTTAAAAATAGGTTTGTTCAAAAAATCAATGGCTAGCCTTCGGTTTTTCTGAAAACCCGGTAAATACCTGCTTCATAAATTATTATTTTGACGAAAATAGGTAAAGCAGCTTTTTTTCAAATTTACGTTTATTAAGTGAAGCTTTAACCCTTAAAATAAAATCCATGATCAATAAAAAAATCTTCACTCTAAAATTTAGAATGCGCTTACATGAGTTTCTTTGAAATGATTCAATACTACTTAAAAAATACTTTAGCATAGAAAAAAATGATCTTCTCTCATTCGATTTGATCCTAATCATATTTTAAGTTCAATTATTTTTTCTAACCTAAATCAAACTATTATGAAACACAAATTATCAGTATTAATTTTAGCTTTTGCCGCACTTTGTTGTAGTTGGCAGATGTACGCTCAGCAAGTACAAGCCGAGCAATTAAATGCACAATCCGGAACGCAAATACAATCTGCAGCGACAGGTTTTACCGGCTCGGGATATGTGGATTATGGCGGAAACAATTCTTACGCACAATGGAAGGTCAATCTTTCGGGAAGCAGTGCCAATTTCACATTCAGATACGCAAATGGAAGTAACGACAATCGTGCCTGCGATCTTATCCTTAATGGTAGCAACGTAGGGAAGGTAGATTTTAATTCTACAGGGAATTGGAGCAACTGGGATACAACATCTATTAACAACGTCAACATACGCAATGGAGAAAATACAATTCGCCTGGTAGCAAACAATTCCTTCAATGGTGGACCAAACCTGGACCGAATCAATGTAAGCGTTTCTGGCTCTACGGATGGCGGTGGAACTAATGGAAACCCTAGTGTTTCTATTATCTCACCATCAAATGGTCAAACTTTTAACCAGGGAAGCAATATTACTATTAATGCAAATGCATCAGATAATGGGAGCATTGCCACGGTAACGATGTGGAGAGTTACGAACGGAACATTCAATTGGTTAGTTAATGACAGAACGGCTCCTTATTCTTTTAGTACTTCATCGTTTCCTGTAGGTACGCATGAAATCAGAGTACGTGCTACAGATAACGAAGGTAAAACTACAGACGCCACTGTTTCGGTAACGATACAAAACCAATCCGGCGGCGGTGGCGGAAGCGATGGAAGTCCTAGCGTAAGCATCACATCTCCTTCAGAAGGTCAGACTTTTGATCAAGCAAGTCGTATTACTATTAATGTTAATGCTTCAGACAACGGTAGCGTAAATATGGTTACCATGTGGAGAGTTACTAATGGTGCTTTCGACTGGTTGGTTAATGATAGAACTGCACCTTATTCCTTTAGTACTTCTACATTTCCTGTAGGTACGCATGAGATTAGAGTGCGTGCCACAGACAATGAAGGTAAAACTACAGATGCAACCGTTTCTGTAAACATAAGAAGCGTTTCCGGAGGCGGAGGTGACACTGGTGGCGGTGGTAATATCAATGTAGACCTTACCCGCGTTAATACAAGTTCTTATAATAGAAAAAATGCTTTTGCAACTAATGTAAACTTTGTTTTTTACGACAATGAAGGTTGTAACGATAAATTGAGAAATGGGGATTACTTTAGAGAACCCGGTATGGATCTCGCCAATGAAACTAATCCCTGGAATCCGGATTTTATCAGAGAACAAAAAATGTATCAGGCAGTACGCTACATGAACTGGACCGGTGGTAATGGAGATCCTACCAAAGACTGGACTTCTAGAACCTTGAAGTTTCACAGATTTCAGATAGGAAGAAATATGCAAGGTGGAATCAACGATCAGGTCTTAACCACACAGCAAGATGGTAAACGCACCGTAGGTGTGGCTTATGAGTGGATCATTGATCTGTCAAACCGTATCAAATCTGATATCTGGATCAATATCCCTTATAAAACTATTGATCCTGCAGATTTTCCCAATGGAGATGACTTTAGAAATGAATATATTCACAAAATGGCTATTCTTTTTAAGCATGGTGTGGATATGAAAAATGTAAATCTTAAAAATGCGGTAGGAGGAAAAAATAACCTGTCTTCGCTTGCATCTAGATCTAAGCAATGGTTTATAGATCGAGGAGGTGTAGAAACTACTCGTCCTGTTGATTCAGATTTGCGTATATATATAGAATATTCTAATGAGTTATGGTGTTGCGGGCGACCACAGGTAAAATGGGCAGAGTCAAAGTCTGATGACATAGGTTTTGGCCGCAATCAACATTGGAGATTTGGCGCTTGGGCAGAAGTAAGAATGTGGAAGGCTTTTAGAGATGTATGGGGTAATTCTGATAGAATTATTAACGTTGCTGGGCCTACTTTTGCCTGGAGACCTCAAGTAAGTGAATGCTGGACAGATGTTTATGATGTTAATACTCCTAATAGAAACCCATTTGGGGTACGTCCTGAAGTTTGGAAATGGGCTTGTTATCAACGCGCAGGAGAAACTCCTGCAGATAATCCTGGTTTTGAATCACTCTGGTACAGCGAGCTTAGAAAACGTGCTTATGGTGATCCAGAAAATAAGGAAAGTTGGAAAAAAACAGCAGATTACATCAAAAGTGATAGAGGCTTAGATATGGTAGCTTATGAAGGAGGACAATCTATGTCTGACGCAAATCGATTGAAGTCAGGAGATTTCTCTGCAAATCCGAGAAGTTATAACATGTATAAAGAATGGATTCAGGAATCTAGCACCTATTTTGGACTTGTTTTCCATTATACTGATTATGGCCAGAATGGTTGTGGTGATGTAAGAGCCGGATGGGGAGCAAAATCTTTCCCAGGTTGGAACAGGGATAATCATAAATTTAATGCGATTAAAGATTTTGTAGATGGAAGGTATAACCGCGAAACGAACGGACCAGGTTTAAACCAGGGAAGTTTCAAAAGTTCAGCATCAACTTTTTCACTTGATAAAAAACCAGAAATTAGTCTAGAAAATGAACTTGTACTGTTTCCGAACCCTGCTTCAAAAGGAAGTGTTGTTACGATAAACCGTAGCGATCTTGAAGTCCGATCTGTAGAAGTTTATTCATCTACGGGTAAGATACTGTTAAGCAATACTATTGATCCAGGAGAACCTATTGAATTGTCTTTTGATCCATATCCTAAAGGAATTTATTTTGTAAAAGTAGTGTTAGATGACTCTTCAATTGTAAAACAGCTTATAGTCAACTAGTATTATATACTGCTAGAAGAAGATCTTAAAAGACTGCCTCATTATGTTAGATGGGGCAGTTTTTTATTAATACCACTTTAATTCGGGTTGTGCTGGATACATGTCTATATGTATAAGCCTACTATTAAGTCAAAGTCTCATTTGTATTAAAAAAGTTTGAAAATCCTGATATATTTAACAAGAATAATTGATTGCCCGTTAGTATACCTAAAATTTAATTGAGAAGTCATCCTGAATTCATTTCAGGATCTCATTACGTTTATTTTCAGTACATTGAGATCAGAAGCTGAAACGAGCCTGTGCTGAACTCGTTTTAGTATTCAGCTTGACGCAAACCGTTTAGATTAAATTACGGATATTCGTATTTAAAATAGTAGTTTGCACTTTGTTACAGATATAAACAAAAAAGCTTTTAGATTCATAATTTGTTTCAACATACACATCCATATCCGCCATTTTTTCCAGAAAACGTAACCAAACTTATCGTAGGAACGTTACCACCGCCTAGGTTTACTACTGGTGAGCTTAATGATAGCGATGTTGATTTTTGCTATGGAAGTAGCAACGGCTTACTTTGGCCGGTTCTAGACCGTATTTTCAATTTGAACCTGAAATACGAAACCACTCAGGAGGCAGTACAACAACGGAAAAACTTTTTAATTTCGCGAGGTATTGGCGTTTGTGATATTGTAGATCGTTGTGAGCGAGATAAAATTGATGCTTCAGATTTGGGAATGCAGAATGTTAAGCTCAGAGATTTGATTTCATACATAAGGCAATATCCCAAAGTGAACACCTTATTGTTTACAGGGGGTAATAGTAAAAATGGGCCAGAGTATCTTTTCAGAAAACATTTAAAAACATATACCCTAAAACTTGAAGAAGTAGTGCCGCAAGTCCCCAGAATACATCAATTTCAATTAGACGAAAGAAAAATTAAAACCGTTTCCCTTACAGCACCTTCGGGATCAGCAAATAGAGCTATTGGCAGTATGCCTTTGTACAAGAATTTAAAGAAAGAAAATCGACATTTCAATACTATTGATTTCAGGGTGATGCAATACGCAGCATTTTTTTAGTTTCTCCTTGTTACTTTTAATTATTTATTGTCCATTATTATGCCTAAAATTTAACTGAGAAGTCATCCTGAATTCATTTCAGGATCTCATTACATTTATTTTCAGTACATCGAGATGAGAAGCTGAAACAAGCCTTTACTGAACTCGTTTCAGTATTCAGCTTGACGCAAACCGTTTAGGTTAAATTACGGATATTCATAAATTATTTTTACTTTATCTAACTTTAGTAATAAAATCATCAATAGCCTCGACACCTTGATGTGTGAGGTGTTTAATAAATGCAGATCCAATAATAGCACCTTTGGCGGTCTTTGTAGCTTGCTTAAACGTATCTTTATTGCTAATTCCAAAACCTACAATCTGTGGATTTTTAAGTTGCAAGGCTTTGATACGCTCAAAGTATTGCTGTTGCTCATCCCCCAAGGTATTTTTGGCACCAGTCGTACTTGCAGAACTTACCATATAAATAAATCCGTTAGAAACTTCATCTATAAACCGAATACGCTTATCTGAGGTTTGTGGGGTTATTAAAAAAACATTAATTAGGCCGTAGTTTTCAAAAGTTTCCTGATAATGGTCATGATATTCGGCTACCGGAAGATCAGGAATGATTAAACCATCAATACCTGTTTCTTGGCATTTTGCACAGAATTCTTCTATGCCATACTGCATCATAGGATTAAAGTATCCCATGATAATCAGTGGGATCTTTACCGTTTCACGTATGTTTTTGATTTGTTCAAACAAAACTTTGGTAGTCATCCCATTTTTTAAAGCAATCGCAGAACTTTCCTGTATGGTGGGTCCATCAGCCAAGGGATCACTAAAGGGTAAACCTATTTCGATCATATCGACACCACTTTTTTCTAAGTCTTCAATTACTTTTACAGTATCGTGGAGCGCCGGGTATCCTGCTGTAAAATAGATGGATAGCAGTTTTTTGTTTTCGGCTAATTTTTGATGTATTCTGTTCATTGCTCATTTTTTTTCATTCCCACGAAGGTGGGAATCTTTTTCGCATAACCTTAAATTCTTTATAATCGACTAGAAAGATCATCCCAATCAGGATTGATGTCATTGATCAGATTGATTTTCCATTGGCGATTCCATTTTTTTATTTGTTTTTCCTTTTTGATTGCATTATTAACATATCTAGTTGTTTCAAAATATACTAACTTGTCAAGATTATATCTTTTCGTAAAACTTTTTGTAACCCTACTTTGATGTTGTTTCAATCTAATCTTTAAATTATTGGTCATTCCAACATAGAGTACAGTATGATTTTTATTGGTTAATATATATACATAAAATATAACATCGTCTTTTAGCATTGATCTGCTGTATTTAAAGATTTCCGCCTTCGCGGAAATTCACAAAAAGTTTAATTCATAATTTAAAATAATCGATATAGGTGTTCAAATCTTTATCACCTCGTCCTGATAGGCTTATCACGACGATATCATCGGGATTGAATTTTTTATCATTAAATATAGCCAACGCATGAGATGTTTCTATTGCCGGGATAATACCTTCGAGTTGTGATAACTCAAGGCCAGCAGTCATTGCATCGTCATCTGTAACCGAATAAAACTCACCGCGGCCCGATGTGTAGAGGTGCGAATGTAAAGGACCAACTCCGGGATAATCCAAACCGGCAGAAATAGAATAAGGTTCAGTGATTTGACCATCGGGAGTTTGCATCAACAGTGTTTTACAACCATGAATAATACCTTCTTTACCTAACTGAGAAGTGGCGGCACTTTCTCCTGATTTTACACCCTTTCCAGCGGCTTCTACTGCAATTATGCCCACACTTGGTTCGTCGAGAAAATGGTAATAGGTACCGGCAGCATTACTACCACCACCTATACAAGCCACTACATAATCCGGATTTTCTCTTCCTTCTTTTTCTTTAAGTTGCCATTTGATCTCTTCTGATATAACAGACTGAAATTTGGTCACCATATCGGGATAGGGGTGCGGACCTATAGCTGATCCAATAATATAATGTGTGTCTACTGGATTGTTAATCCAGTCACGTATGGCTTCGTTGGTTGCGTCTTTAAGTGTTTTGCTTCCTGATTTGGCAGGTCTTACCTCGGCCCCTAGCATTTTCATCCTGGCAACATTGGGAGCCTGGCGTTTAATATCGATTTCTCCCATATATACGATACAATCAATACCCATTAATGCGCAAACTGTTGCTGTAGCTACGCCATGCTGACCAGCTCCGGTTTCGGCAATAATTCGGTTCTTACCCAATCGTTTTGCCACCAGTATTTGTCCGATAGTATTATTCACCTTATGAGCCCCTGTATGATTCAGGTCTTCACGCTTTAAATATATATTTGTTTGATGTTTTTCTGAAAGTCGCTTTGCATAATATAGCGGTGAAGGGCGACCTACATAGTCTTTGAGTAATTGATGAAATTCCTCTTGAAACGAAGGTTCATTCATAATATCGAGATACGTAGTACGTAACTCTTCTACATTAGGGTATAGCATTTCGGGAATATACGCTCCTCCAAAATTCCCGTAGTATCCTTTTTCATTTACTTGATAGCTCATTTTTTTTACTTTTTGGTTGATAGTTCATTACTCAATACGTTTAAATAATCAAATAGTAACGACCAACAATTTTTTAAATTTTTCTAATAGTTTACCATTTTTAAGCCCGGGTTTGATCTCAAACTTACTATTTACATCAATAGCATGAATGGGTAGTTTGGTGCCCCGTATTTTTTTAACTTTTTCAACTTCTTCGACGCCAATACCTCCGCTTAATATAAATGGAGTAGTAGAAGGATAATCTTCTAAAACACTCCAATCAAATGTGTATCCGTTACCTCCTTTTTCTTTGCCCTTGGTGTCAAAAAGGAAATAATCTACAATACCTTCAAAAGGTTTCAATCGATCAAAATCAAACTCATTTTTAATCGAAAATACTTTCCATATTTCAATAACGCTACCATTTTCTGTAGCAATCGTTTTATCATTGATTAGTTTGGATTTCAAATCTCTGCAAAAAGCAGCAGATTCCTCTCCGTGCAATTGTATTGCTTTGAGACCGTATTGCGAAACTTTATCCATAATACAATGTATCGATGCATCAACAAATACGCCTACTTTTTTTATAGATGAAGCTAACGCCGGTATGGATCCCGTAAAATTTCGTGGAGAGTTTTCATAAAAAATAAAGCCAAGGTAATCAGGCTTCAAAGATAACCCGATCACCTCGATGTTTTCATGATATTTCATTCCGCAAACTTTAATCTTCATACGTTTACATTTTAGTAATTACAAGGTTCGTTTTATCTCATTGTTTCTATATACCGGTTTCTAATTGAATATTGCGGTTATCAAAATTAATATCATGCGCAAAATTGTATATCTCGCTAAAGTAGTCTAGCATCTTTGGTTCCTCTATGTCGGCAAGCAGCTTTCTTATAAGGGTAGATTCAAAATGATGCTTTTTACCGGTAGCGTACTTTATAAATTGATTGCCCAGGGTTTTATAAAACAACTTTTCTATAGTAGTTTTGCTCTCGGGTTCTTGAGATACCACTTCTATTTCTATATTACATTTCTGTAAAATACTTGAGATGATATGAAGCATGGGTACATTTTGAGTAAGCGTAATATTTATTTGCTCTTCATTACTGTAAGCCGCACGAACGATTCCCTTTGCTACATAATCTACAGGTACAATATTAAGTCCTCCTTCTTTATTAATTGCCAATCTGATTTTTTTGATTTGAGGATGAATAGTTTTCATTTTCTTAAAAAACTCACCGATAGAATAAAATACAATATAGCGGTTACTTACAAACCGAGGTGCATCAGTAAGCCTACCCGATACTACACTTGGTCTGGCTATGGTACAGCTAAAATTGTTTTCTTTGGCTGTTTTCAGAATTAATTTTTCAGCTTTCATTTTATAGGCCTCATAATGATTTCTGAAGTGAAAATCGGGTACCGAATGGTAATCATCATGAATTGCACCTTCTATTTCGCCTCTTGAAAACGCCGTACTCACAAAAACTAGCTTTTGCGTACGTTTTTTAATACGATCAAAAAAAGCTAAAGTGTTGGCATAATTAGTTGTTGCAATTTCTTTTCTCGCTTTTTCTGTAGTACTTAAGTTGACTGAAGCTGCCAGGTGATATACTGTAATTTTATTTCCTGCCGTATCTGGAATTTTAAAATTGTGAATTTCACCCTCAATCACCTTGACATAGTTTTCTAGATAAATTTCATAAAAGGATTTGATTTTATCAGGGATAAGTGACATGGTAAATACTTCGTCGAATAGCCTTTGGCGGCCAGATCTATTTTGTTTTTTACGAATAAGAAGATAGATAGTAGCTTTTTCTTTATTGGAATATAATTCAAAAAGAAGCTCAAATAAAACATGAGATCCTATATTTCCGGTTACTCCTGTGATTAAAATTGTCTTCATTTTTGGGTAATCGTCATTTTTTTAATGAATTCTGAAGCGCTAGCTCCTGGATTTTCGGTTTTCATGAAGTTTTCACCAATTAAAAAGCCCTGATAACCATATTGCTTTAAATCGTTTATAGCTTCAATATTGCTTATTCCGCTTTCTGAAACTTTTACAAAGTCATCAGGAATTAAGAAACTTAGTTCTTTACTAATAGCCGTACTTACCTCAAAAGATTTTAAATTTCTATTATTCACTCCCAACATATCTAAAGAGGGCATTATGGATTTTTCGAGTTCCTCCTGATTGTGAACTTCTAATAAAACATCTAATGCCAAACTTTTAGCGAATTTTGACAACGTTTTTATTTCTTCTTTGGTCAACACTGCTGCAATTAAAAGAACAACATCGGCACCATAGGCTTTTGCCTCTAGTAATTGATATTCGTCGACAATAAATTCTTTACGTAATAATGGAAACCGTGCCGAAGCTCGAGCCAGTAGCAAGTCTTCTAACGAACCCCCAAAATATTTGCCATCGGTAAGTACAGACATGCCACATGCACCTGCTTTTTCATAGTTAGACGCAACCGTTTGAACACTTACACTCTGATTGATTACAGCTTTTGAAGGCGATCTGCGCTTGTGTTCGGCAATAATACCGGTATCACTTTGCCGAAGTGCTTTGGCGAGCGAGCAGGTATCACGATCAAATAATACTGAAGTTTCCAATTGTTTAACGGGAATCAGGCTTTTTTTAAGTTCGACTTCTTTATATTTATCAGCAATAATTTTGTCTAAGATATTCATTTTTTCAATTATTAATTCGAAATTCAGCATTACTGAGTTCTTGCACTTTCTTTAATGCTGCTAACCCTTTACCAGAAAAGAGAGATTCTTTTGCTTTTTCAAAACCCTCTTTAGGGTGTAATGCTTCTACTGTTGCAATAGCCATTCCTGCATTAGCGCAAACTACGTGGTTTTGAGCTTTTGTTCCCTCACCTTTTAAAATATTCAAGAAAATCTCTGCAGATGCCGCTACAGTATCGCCACCTACAATTTCGTTTTGTTGAAGCGTTGAAACTCCAAAATCTGAAGGCGTAAGCATTCCTTCGGAAGTATTTGATATGGTTTTTGTGTTTCCGGTAAGGGAAATCTCATCATATCCATCGAGTGCATGAATAATCGTGAAATTTTTATCCGTATTTTGGTACAGGTAACCGTACATTCGGGCTAATTCTAAATTAAAGACACCTACAATTTGATTCTTTGGAAATGCAGGATTTACCATAGGACCTAGCATGTTAAAGAACGTTTTAACTCCTAACTCTTTACGAATAGGAGCTACATTTTTCATTGCCGGATGAAATAGCGGGGCATGCAACACACAAATCCCCGCCTCATCCATACTACGCTTTAAAAAATCTTTATCATTGCTAAACTTTATTCCGAGATATTCCATGACATTAGAACTACCACATTTTGAAGAAACGCCATAGTTACCGTGCTTGGTTACTTTGATTCCTGCACCCGCAGCAACAAATGAAGAAAGTGTAGAGATATTAAATGTATCTTTTCCGTCACCACCTGTTCCACAAAGGTCTATAGGATTGTATTCGCTAAGGTCTACAGCTACACAGAGCTCGAGCAAAGCATCTCTAAACCCTTCGAGTTCTGCAATCGTAATACTACGCATCATGTACACGGTAAGAAAAGAAGCGATTTGACTTTGATTGTATTTTCCTTTAGAAATATTGACCAAAACATCTTTAGCTTCTTCTTTAGTAATCGTTTCGTGGTTGATTAATCGGTTGAGTAAGTCTTTCATCTTTTATTAATTATTAACCCAATTTTCTAAAATTTTCTTACCATCCGGAGTCAATACCGATTCAGGATGAAACTGCACGCCACGAACATCATATTTCTTATGTCTCAATGACATAATTTGGCCATTTTCATCATAAGAAGTTATCTCTAAACAATTAGGTAGATTTTTATTTTCTACGACCCATGAGTGATACCTGCCTACGTGAAAACTTTCGCTTAATCCGGTAAAGAGAGATTCATCGGTTACCGATACGTTAATGCGGGTTGCCACACCGTGAAATACTTCGTCTAAGTTGATAAGGTTACCACCAAATACTTCTCCTATAGCTTGTTGCCCAAGACATACACCAAAAATACTTTTTGTATCAGCATAAAACGAAATAATATCTTTTAATACTCCTGCTTCATCGGGAATACCGGGTCCCGGAGAAAGTAGAATTTTATGAAAATCCGCTGCTTCTTCCAATTGTATTTGATCGTTACGTTTTACAGTTACCTGGCATCCTAGATCCTCTAGATAGTGAACCAAGTTGTAAACGAACGAATCGTAATTGTCTATTACTAATATTTTTTTACTCATTTTTTATGGTTTAGAGTTTCAAAGTTTCAAAGTTTCAAAGTTTCAAAGTTTCAAAGTTTCAAAGTTTCAAAGTTTCAAAGTTTCAAAGTTTCAAAGTTTCAGAGTTTCTGAGTTTCTGAGTTTTTGGTTATAGTTTTTCATTTTGATTTTATACGGTACTATTTAGTAACTTTATTCATCATATTTTTAAACTTTTCTACTCTGCTACTATTTTTTGTTCGTTATTGTGTTAGGGATATGAGCAAGCTACCGTGTAGTGCGGTTAGCCCGACCCGTAGGGTAACACCCTTAAATTTCTTCTGCTAATTTTAATGCCTTTGTTAATGCTCCTAATTTATTGTACACTTCTTGCAGTTCATTTTCTTCATTAGATTCGTTAACCAATCCTGCTCCGGCTTGCCAATGAAGTTCATGATTTTTACTCAAAAAAGTTCGTATCATGATGGCATGATTAAAATTTCCTGAGAAATCCATAAAACCAATAGCTCCCCCATAAAAATCACGATTTACGGTTTCATATTTTTCGATAAGTTGCATGGCTTTGTGCTTGGGTGCACCGCTTAAGGTCCCTGCAGGAAAGGTATCGGCCACTACTTGCATTGTTGAGGTGTCTTTGTGTTTTTTACCGGTGACCTTACTTACCAGGTGAATCACATGAGAATAAAACTGAATCTCTCGGTAAGTATCTACCGTAACCTCACTTCCATTTCGGCTAAGGTCATTTCTTGCTAGATCTACGAGCATGACGTGTTCGGCATTTTCTTTTTCATCTGCAGCTAATTTTTTGGCAAGCTCGGCATCTTGTTCATCATTACCCGTGCGTTTAAAGGTACCGGCAATAGGGTGTATCTCGGCAATACCTTCTTTCACAATCAATTGCGCTTCTGGAGAGCTGCCAAAAATCTTAAAGTTTCCGTAATCGAAATAAAATAAATAGGGCGACGGATTAATACTGCGCAATGCGCGATAGACATTGAATTCGTCACCCTTGAATTTTTGTGAGAAACGTTTAGACAATACCAATTGAAAAACATCTCCGCGCTTACAGTGTTTTTTTGCTAAAGCTACATGCTTCTTATACTGATTATCATCCAGATTTGAGGTAGTAGCTCCGGTCATAGTAAAATCATAGGATGCAAAATCTTTCACTTTAAGTAGTGATGCTATCTCATCGATATTACTTTCAGACTCATAGCAATGCGCAAAAATATAGGCTTCGTTAGTAAAATTGCTAATCGCAATAATATTTTGATATACCGTATAATGTATGTCTGGTATTTGAAGGCCTTTCTCTTTTTTTTGAATATTAATATTCTCAAAGTAACGAACAGCATCATATCCAATATAACCAAATAACCCAGTATTGATGAATTTGAAATCGGTTCTGGACGTTTTGAACTGCTGTGCAAAGTGTTCTATTATTTTGGGAATGTTGGTATCGCTGGTTATTTCGGTTATCGTTTTACTATGATCCGGAAAAGATTGATATACGTGATTGTTTTCTATTTTTATAGTAGCTATAGGGTTACAGCATATATACGAAAAGCTATTTTCACTACCTCTATAATCATTATTCTCAAGTAGTAAACTGTTAGGAAATCGATCTCTTATTTTTAAATACACACTTACCGGAGTAAATGTATCTGCCAGAATCTGTTTGAAATGTGTGGTTAATTTGTAACTCATTTTTTATATATACGTTGATCTCTTTTGAAATAGGCCATAAAAAAAGGCTTGTCATGATTTGACAAGCCTTATATTGTTATATGATACAATAATTGGAGCTAACTCACGACATTTACGTTCTGAGAATACCACCACCAATTATTTGTTATTTGTAATTTCAATTTTTTTTATTTGAGTCAAAGATATAAATAAAATTGATTTCTAAAAAAGTTTTACATTTCCAATTTTACATTTAGTGTAAATTCGTCATAGATAGCTTTATCTCCAAGATTATCAAAAAAGCTTCCTGAGCCGTATTTAATGTCATACTTAGTTCTATCGATTTTAACATCTGCTTTTGCAGTATTACCATTGATATCGAGATCAAAATTCAAAGGGTTTGTTTTGCCCTTTATCGTCATCACTGCATTAATCTTGTAGGTATTGGTATCACTTTTTTTGGCTTCTTCAATAACTAATTTTGCAGTTTTATGATTTGAAGTACCAAAAAAATCATCAGAATTAAGATGACCTTCTAGTTTCTCTTTACCTTTTCCTGCTTCGAGATCCTTTACCTCGATAGTTGTCATATCCACTGTAAACTCTCCGCCTGTAATTTTATCACCGTCGAACTGAAGGAAACCATCTTTTAATTGTATGGTTCCATTATGTGATCCAGTTACTTTTTTACCCGTCCATTCGATTACGCTTTCCGCAGCTTTGATTTCCTTTTTTTGAGCAAATGTCGCAGTCGCAATACTCATTGCAAACAGCATAGGTAACGTTTTAAGTGTAGTTTTCATAAGTTATGTATTTAAAAATTATATTAGCGTTTAGTCGTTGTAGTTCTCAATTTATTTAATAGTTCATTTAATATTATCAACTCCTTATTTGTCAAGTTTGCAGTAATACTGTTTTCAAAACTGTTCATTTTAGGGTTGATTTGGTCCAAAAACGATTTGCCTTTGTCGGTAATTGTAATTTCTACCTTTCGTCTATTGGATTCACATATATTTCGTTTTACGTATTCTTTGGCGATGAGTTTGTCTACCAGTCTAGTGGTATTACTCATTTTACTTACCATGCGCTCTTGTATCGTAGATAAATTTGCAGGTTTATCATGTTGCCCTTTTAAAATTCGTAAAACATTGAATTGTTGAACTGAAATGTCATACGGTTTTAATGCAAGATTAATTTTATCCATTAACCAATTTTCGGTATAGATTAAATTTACTATTGCCTTTTTTGCAACAGGAAGTTGTACATTGGTTTTTATGATATCTTCAATCTTCAATTGTCTATACAATATTTGTTTATACAAATGTATAATAAACACGAACATTTGTCTTGTATCGTGATATTAATTCTTTGTTAAAGTTGTATTACTATTCATGTTAAAT
Source organism: Aquimarina sp. U1-2 (assembly GCF_017897595.1). Lineage (GTDB taxonomy): Bacteria > Bacteroidota > Bacteroidia > Flavobacteriales > Flavobacteriaceae > Aquimarina. The sequence continues at coordinate 259,640 of NZ_JAGKIK010000001.1, read as the reverse complement.
AGTAATATTGCCGCTCGAAATGAGACGGTTTAGGAGTATAATTTTCATTAGAAATTCTGAAAATATTTAGAAAAAACATAGAAACCTTGTTAATTTTCTTTTGTCTAAATAGAGGTTTTAATAAATTCGTTATATGTCGAGATGTATACTATATTTAGGATTAATTTTTTTTCTATGCAATTGCAAGGGAGAGCAAAAAATGACATTAGATGCCACTAATGTTTACAAAAGTAAAGGCGTCGAAATACCGGTATATGATTTTGAAAATTTTGAACCTTTATTAAAAGTTAATGATAATAAAACCCGAGTGATTAATTTTTGGGCAACTTGGTGTAAACCTTGTGTGGCTGAACTACCCTATTTTGAATTAATCAACAGCAGGTATTCTGATAATGAGGTAGAAGTAGTTTTGGTAAGTCTTGATTTACCCCAACATGTAGAAACAAAATTGATACCTTTTATCACAAAGCAACATATACAAAGTAAGGTTATTTTGCTAGACGATCCTGATTCGAATAGTTGGATACCTAAAGTAGATGGAAACTGGTCAGGTTCTATACCTGCTACGATTATTTATAAAGGGAATACAAGCACTTTCTATGAACGATCATTTACCTATAATGAGTTAGAGAAAGAGTTAAAAAAAATGCTGTAATACTAAGAAAAGTTAAATCCAAATCGTACACATATGAAGACATTAAAAATTTTAGTAGGAGTAGCGTTAATCATCGCTATAAGTGCTTTTGCCATGGATAAAGTTTCAGGTTCAAAAGGTGATGCTGGTTATGCTATAGGGGATAGTGCTACTGATTTTGAATTAAAGAACGTTGATGACACCATGGTCTCGTTATCCGATTTTAAAGATGCCAAAGGTTTTATTGTGATTTTTACTTGTAACCATTGTCCGTATTCTGTAGCATACGAGGATAGAATCATTGCTTTGGATAAAAAATTTAAACCATTGGGATATCCTGTTGTTGCAATCAATCCAAATAATCCAAAAGCCTATCCAGATGATAGTTTTGCGAATATGAAGGTAAGAGCAAATGAAAAAGGCTTTACTTTCCCTTATTTATTTGATGATGGTCAGTTTATCTACCCGCAATACGGTGCAACTAAAACTCCGCATGTCTATGTTCTAGAGAAAACGTCAAACGGAAATATGGTTCGATACATAGGCGCGATAGATAATAATTATAAAAATGCCAAAGCTGCAGACGAGAAATATGTCGAAGATGCTGTAAATGCTTTGTTAGAAGGAAAAAAAGTACCTATAGAAACTACAAAAGCTATTGGCTGTAGCATTAAAGCATAAACCTGTTAATTAACGATAAAATACGTAACCTCTCTTATAAATTTCTCTAAGGACTCTTATATTTGTAAGGAATTTAAATTTTTACAGTCTAAAATCCATACAAACATTTAAAATGGCTAAAGATATTACGCAAGAAGAATGGAGAGCTCTTATTTCTGAAGACGACCATTACACCATAGTAGACGTTCGAACCGAAGAAGAAGTCGAAGATGGGTATATTCCTGAAATGGTACATATAGACATTCGTAAAGGACAAGGATTTCTTGATGAAATTGAACAATTGGATAAAACCAAAAATTACTATGTATATTGTCGTTCTGGCGCACGCAGTGCGCAAGCTTGTACACTAATGGATCAAATGGGATTCAAAAACACATACAACCTTATAGGTGGTTTTATGAATTGGGATGGCGATACCAAAGAATAAATAATTTGAACATCTATGAAGATTATATCACATATAGCAACATTATTTTTCGTACTCGTTCTTTCTAGTTGCAATCCAATGGATGAAAGGGCTACTGTTGAACTTATTACAGTTGAAGAAATGGACTCCCTACTCAAAATGGGAGAGGTACAGTTGATCGATGTTCGAACTCCTGAAGAATATGCAGACGGCTATATAGACGGCGCTATTAATATTGATTACAGAAATGAGAACTTTGAAGATTTAATAGCTAAAGTAGACAAATCAAAACCAGTAGCGGTTTATTGTGGTCGTGGAGGCAGAAGTGGTCAATGTTCTGCTTATATGAGAAAAGCAGGATTCAAAAAAATATACGACCTTGACGGGGGTATTACCGAATGGAAGTTTAAAGGTAAAAAGACAGTAAGGTAAGCTCGTTCTGCATTGTGAAATGAATAGTACGAAAAAGCATCAATACGAGTGATTTTTTGTAATGACCTTTTGATTCTGCTCGATCAAACGGCGAAAATAAACGAATACTATTCAGCAAAATAATAATCGAACTTAGGTTATATTACGTAAATTCTGATGTGAACTCCTCAACGATCAATCCATCTTCTAAAGTACCAATAACTCCCAAAGCTGCTCTTTCTCCTGCGATCATCGCAGCGTTTAGTGAACCATTAAGTAATTGATCACCTGCTACAAAAATAGAAGTTGTTAAGCGTGTTTCGGTGGGTGCCATATCGTATAGTACATTCTTTATATCAGGTAACGCTTTTTCGATAGTGTACAACTTGATAAAACGGTTCGTTTTGATATTACAATATTCAAGAAGTTCAGCCTCTACAGCGGTTATAAGATTTGATTCTTCAAGGTTGTGGTCTTTTACGACGGTTACCGACAATAACTCTTTCTCTGGATTGCAAGCAGTGTTAAGACTCGTATGATAGCAAATATTGTTAATCAATGAGTCTGGATCTGCAATCAACCCGATTAATGGTTTATCAATATTTCGAGTATGGGTTTCAAAATATAAGGTTTCACAACTTTTCCATGTCACAGCTTGATTTTTCAATTTCGGAATCACGTAGCTTGGTGCAGTAGCTATGATAGTGAAGTGGCTTTTTAATTCTTGTCCGTGATTTACGACTATTTTACCATCTTCGACTTCTTGAACGGTAGTGTTGTATTGGATTGAAGTTTGATTTAACCGCGATAAAAGCTGCTCTGCAATAGCAGCGATTCCCGATTGGGGTATAGCGGCATGCCCTTCTCCAAACATCTTATAAATAAACTCAAACATTCTACTTGACGTTTCAAGTTTGGGTTCTAGAAAAATACCACTGAAAAAGGGAGTGAAAAATTGTTGGATGATCTCTTCAGAAAAACCAAAATCACGAAGATATGCCAAAGTAGTTTTTTCTTTTTCTGAAAATATACGCTCGATACTTTTCTTTTTTAAAATAGCGTTAAGTTTTAAAATTTTTATTTTATCAGACAAACTTCCTATGTTCGCCGAGATTGTAGAAAATAATAAAGAAATATCGCGAGTGGGGTCACCTATTGTTTTTTTCTTTCCTTTATCAAAAATTACTGCCCCCGGTACGAATTTTTGAAGCGAAAGTTTTTCATAATCCAGGTATTTCTTGGCGGCCGGGTATGCAGTCAATAGTACCTGAAAGCCATGGTCTAGTTGATAATCATCAATACAATCGGTTTTAACTCGGCCTCCTACACTTTCGGTGGACTCTAAAATAACAGGATGGTATCCCGATGCTTCTAATACATTGGCTGCAATAAGCCCACTTATGCCTGCTCCTATGACATGTATTTTGTATTCTGATTTATCCATGTTTTCTTAATTAAGATGTTTTTTGTAACATGCGTTTGCTTTCAATAGTAATCGCTGATCCTTCGGCAAGCATTATCGAATCAGGTTGACGGTTGTTTAAGAATAAAAAATCTGAACCGTACACCAATCCAAAATCTACATTAATAGTGTAATCTAATACCTCTAACATACTCCACCGGGGGTGTGTAACCTGATACTCATTCGTTTTGTCATTATTTATTTTTGAGTACCCCCAATAATGCTCTGTAATAAACTCTGAGAATGAGTGTTGTTCCAGTGGTTTAGCAATACTTTTGGTTTTTACTGATATACTTTGCCATTTTCCTTTCTTTTTCCACTGATATGTAAACAACCTACTGTTATGATCATTTTTCCAGGAATATCTCATAGGTAATGTTTCGTACTTTTCGTTATACACTAAATTAGCTACCCAAGATAACGCAGGTTTTGGGACTATTTCTTTCACAAAAACGACACCTCGCCGTATCGTATCATTTTCATAGCGTTTTACATAGAATCGCAAATTAACTTCTTCAAAATTTTTATGAAAAGGTATACTGAACCCCAATAACTTTACATTTTCAAACAAGAACCCTATCAAACTTACATAATATTTGCCTTGCCATTGATCCAGTTCTGTACCATAAGGCACATACTTTTCTAATAATTTAGGATCAACTTCATAATTTGCAAAGGCAAGATTACGCCATGCCGCAGTTAAAAAACTCATACCTTATTTTGTTTAACTTTTTTTGAATAAAAATTAAACAAAAATAGTAAAAGTTTAAGATTTTTAGGACTTACCATTGCTTTTGTTGGCGTTTAAAAATAGTACATGCTCCAAAAACCACCACTTTAGGCTACGAAATTTTTTCAGCATAAGAAGCAGGTTGGATTCCGCTACCAAATTTATGAGCGAGCACCTTTGTAAATTCTGCTCCAAAAAACAGAATCAAACTCGAATACGATACCCATAATAAAATTAAAATAACCGATCCCGCCGCTCCAAAAGTCGACCCTGGGTTTGTGGTCCCAAAATAAATTCCAAGAGCTAATTTTCCGATGCTGAATAGAATAGTGGTTACAAAAGCACCTAGCCAAACATCTTTCCATTTCATTTTTACATCGGGCAATACTTTAAATATTAAAGCAAACAATACAGTAAAAAGTACTATGGACAGGATAAAATTTATAATCTGTATCACATATACGATTATATTAGGAAAATGTGTACCTATCCAGTCTGTAGTTGCAGTGATGAGTGCTGTCAAAACTAAAGAAGTGAGTAGTAAAAATCCAATCACAAGGATAAGGCCCAACGAGAAAATTCGGTCTTTAATCATTTTTAAAAGTTCGTTTTTGGGCTTTGGTTTCACCTCCCAAATTGTATTTAAAGATTTTTGTAAAGCGATAAACATTCCTGTGGCACCATACAATAAGGTAATAATACCAATCATGATGATCCAGATAGATTGTTCTTGATCAATAACATTTTTTAGCATACCCTCGATGGTGGTTGCAGCATCAAAACCTAATACATCTGATATTTCGTTAATAATTTTCCCCTTTACTTCTTTCTTTTCATAAAAGATGCCTACTGTTTGAATAATAATTATAAGTAAAGCAGGAAAAGAGAATAGTGCATAGTAACTTACCGCCGCACTCATTTGAAAGGGCTCGTTGGCTATCCAATTTTTATAGGTAGTTACTAGCATTCGTAAAAATGACTTTATAGAAACCGTCGTATACTTCATTTTTTTAGTTTTTCTTGATGCTCTTTTGGTGATGTTTTTCTTAAATACGCTTTATGTCTTGATTTGTATACTGAAAACCAGGCATACTAATCTTCCTGTTAAAAAATGTTGTTATTAATCATCGATTATTTCACTTAAAATATTTCCATTTGCGGCATTGGGTAATGCAATTCCTAATAGTGCCGAGAGGGTTGGGGCAATATCAGAAACTGTTGTTTTTTTGGTAGTTGCTCCTTTTTTGATACGAGTACCCAAAAAAAGTAGTGGGACATGCGTATCATACTGGTAAGCACTTCCATGCATAGAACCGGTTTTTGAGTAGGCGACCACAGCAGGATTTAAAATATAACAAACATCTCCACTTCGTTTAGAATGAAATCCTTTTTTAATTTTTGATTTTATTGTCGATACCGTATTAGCATGTTCTATCTGGCTGCGAGTATATGTTTCTGAAATCATTGTGACTTTAGTAAGATAGCGTGCTATAGAATTCTGAATTTCTTCTGTATTTAGTTGATTTTTATGAATAAGATCATGATTTAAAAATATCTGTTTGTTTGAAATATGTTCTATAATACTGTCATGCTGATATAGCGTTTGAAGGTGCCTTTGCAGCGCCAAATGTACAGAGGCTTCTTTAAAATATCCTGAAGGAATTTTAATTGAACTTAAAAAACTCGGTACATGTGTGGCTCCGTGGTCTGACGTTAAAAATACTACATACGATTTTTTACCTACTTGTATGTCTAGTGCGGTTAACAAACGCTCTACATCTTTATCCAGGCGTATGTAAGTATCTTCAATTTCTTTAGAATTTACGCCAAAATTATGGCCAATATAATCTGTACTTGAAAAACTAACGGTTAAAAAATCGGTATCCTTGTCTTTACCTAATTGTTCTTCTTTTATCGCTTCTATGGTAAAATCTACCGTTAAACTATTGCCAAACGGTGTATGCAAAAGTATATCGTATTCTTTATTGAAGGATTTCAATTCTTGAAGAGGATAAGGAAATACGGGTTCCTGTTTTCCTTTAAATCCCCTTTCGAAACGGGTATTGTCTGGCCCGCTCTCTACATAAGTGCTACTATCAAAAAAGGTATTCCATTCTTTAAAATAACGATCTGCGGCATCAGACGCATTAAAATCAATTACCCACTGTGGTAATTTTTGCATGTAGTATGTCGATGAAATCCAATTTCCCTGGTACTTACCCCGAAACCAATATGCTGCATTTGCGGTATGACCTCCAGGTAGAATGGCACCTCTATCTTTAAGCGCAATACTTATGGTTTTTCCCTTCATTTGCGTGTGTAAGCGATTCTGGTCTGTTATCGTTGTAACTTTTAATTGAATGGGTGATTTTTTACCGTCTGTGCTGCTTGTACCTACCGGAGAAGTGTTTTCATCGGTTACACAGTATATTTTTCGTTTTTTCGTTTTGTCATACCATATATTCCCTATAATTCCATGATTTCTGGGAGTGGTTCCGGTATAGATTGAAGCATGTCCGGGGGCTGTTGTAGTGGGGATATAATCAAAATGATGATTTTGGAAAGAAAATCCTTTGTTCATCATTCGTTTAAAGCCACCCTCTCCAAATTTTGAATAAAAACGTGTTAGATAATCATATCGCATTTGATCAACTACTATACCTACAACAAGCTTAGGCTTTGTCTTTTTGGTAGTGTTAGCAACTTGATGTTGCGCATTTACAAGTGTAATGGTTACAAGCCATACAAGTAAGATTAGTACATAGGGCATAGATTTCAAATATTTACAAACCTTAATGTAAATAAAAGTTTGTAATTCGAGAAGGATTTTATCGATACAGATAAAACTTCTCGTAATAATGTTATTTTTCTATAGAATTAATACAAATATTTGTAAGCTACTGGTCACGCTTTTTATGCAAATGAAATGAGGGTAACGTATTTTATGCACTTTTTTGGTTTACTCATTTTTGTATGCCCATTTTATATATGCTCACAAACGTTTACTATTCAGCCTGACAAGGCTTCTTTTGGTATAGATAAAAAGCATAAAATTATCGTTTGGAATTATAAGATAGCAGATAGCCTTAGTTCTAGTAAAAGTACTGTACAAATCAAATTTCGTAATGACTTTACATGTGCTATTCCGGCAAATACGTTATCCTATAGTCGTAGTTATGAGCTTATTCATGAGCAAGATACTTATAAACTATATATTACAGCATTACCTTTAATAAAGATCACGACTACGCTTCCTGTAGTAGATGATCCTAAAGTTCCCTCTCGGTTCACATTCTCACATCATAATGATATGAAAGAGGCAGTAGCAGGTATCGAGTTTAGAGGTAATATTTCATTAAAGTTTCCCAAGAAATCCTATGATTTAGAGTTTTGGGAAAATGATACCGATGATACTTCAATAGATGTACAGTTTGGTCATTTACGTAGTGATGATGATTGGATTTTGGATGGATTGTACAATGAGCCCTTGCGATTGCGCTCTTATTTCTGTAATACACTTTGGTTGTCTATTCATAAACCTCACTATATAAATAATGCAAAAGAAGCAAAAAGTGGTATCGACGGATTATTTGCTGAAGTTTTTTTGGATTCACAATATATTGGGCTTCATACATTAACAGAGCAAGTAGATCGCAAACTGCTACAGCTTAAGAAAATTGCTTCAGGAAAGGTTCATGGTGAACTATTTAAAGCAGGAAGTCATAACGGAGCTCCATCTTATACCGTAGCACCAAAGTACAAGAATATTTTTCCGCACTGGGCGGGATACGAAATGGAATATCCAGTCGTAAATTATAAATCCCACTGGCAAAATATATATCGCTTCACAAAATTTGTACTCAATGCGAAGCCATCCACATTCAAAAAAAAAGTGTCAAAAAAATTTAATCTCGATAATGCTATCGATTATTTTCTTTTTATCAATCTAGTGAGAGCTACCGATAATTTGGGCAAAAATTTTTATGTAGCTCGCTTCGACAAAAACACACCCTATTTTAACGTGCCTTGGGATTTGGATGGAGTTTTAGGAACGATTCAAGATGGTAAGCGTATCGCTACAACCAATGATATTTTAAGTAATGGGCTATTTGATCGTCTTTTAGAAGATAATCCTGATAATTATCGGCAGCGTCTTAAAAAACGTTGGTTCACGCTAAGAAGAAATGAATTTAGTAATCAAGCATTACTGGATAAGCTGTTAACCAGTTACGCATATTTCGAAAAAAACAAAGTTTATGAAAGAGAAATGATCGTATGGCCTTTGCAAAAACCCATAGAGGATCATAAGACTTATATGGTATCGTGGATAAGTGATCGTGTTCAGTTTTTGGATGGTTACTTTCAAGCTTTTGAATAATTCCTGAAAAAACATGTGCTTTTTTACGAGCACAATGAACTGTATCGATTAAAAGAGTTAGCCTTTATATCATATGCACTAACATTTCATTAGGTTGTGATCTATATTGGCTATCGTAATATGCATTATATATTCATTTTTAAAACCATGTTTAGCATTAGCTCTATGTTTTGGATTTCAAATTATACTATGGCGATACCCGAAAATACCTATATCAAAAATAAAATCATTCCAGAAATTATTCGCAATGCTGCTCATACTGCATTATCTCATTATCCTGAACTTGATAACGTAGCCATAGAGTTCAAATTAAAGACTTCATTAAACAAGTCTTTTATGAAAGCACAACCTAAGTTTTCAACACTTTTAAAATCGCGAAAAAACAGAGCATACGTTATTTTGATAAGTGAAACATTCAAAATAGATAACTTAGAATTAAAAATAACCGATATCCCCGAAAATGTGATGATAGGATGGCTAGGTCATGAATTGGGGCATGTTATGGATTATCATACAAAAAGTAGTTTGAAGCTAATCTGGTTTGGGATACGTTATGCGACCTCTCAAAATTTTATTCGAAAAGCAGAGCGTGTAGCAGATACTTATGCCGTAGTACATGCCATGAAAGATTATATATTGGCTACAAAAAAATTCATTTTGAATCACAGTTCGTTATCAGAGAGGTATAAAGCCCGAATCAGAAGATTATATTTATCTCCCGATGAAATACTACTTCTGGTTAAAGAACAAGAGAACCAATAATCTATAGATACTTGGTTATGACTAACCATCAGATATGAATACTAAACAATAGACAATGAAAGCTGTACTGGAAAAAGCTGAAGATTACATATTTAAACTCTTCAAAGATAAATTACCAAAAACATATTTATACCATAATTTTCTTCATACGCAACGCGTGGTAGACAGCGTACAAGAAATTGTTGAAAAATCTGATATCGACACCAAAGATGCAGAGATCTTAAAATTGGCTGCCTGGTTTCATGATGCAGGTTATATCGATGGGTCTGAAGATCACGAGAACAAAAGCGCTCAACTTGCAAAGCAATTTTTAAAAGACCAGGGAGTAGGGCAAGAAGATATTAAAAAAGTAGAACGCTGTATACTGGCAACTACATTTGGTAAACAACCCGAAGATATTCTCGAAGAAATCATAAAAGATGCCGATAGTTCTCATCTTGCCAAGGATTATTTTACAGAAGTAAGTGAACTATTACATCAAGAATTAATTCTTCATGGTAAAGAGGAGCAATCCGGGAAAGAATGGCGAACAGAAAATGTAAGATTATTTTCTGAACAACATCGATATTATACGCGATATGCTGTTGAACATTGGGAATCAGAAAAAAATAAGAATTTATTAAACTTACTCAAAAAGCAGAAAAAGAATAAAAAGAAGCAAAAAAAAGAGGTGGTTAAAGCCAAATTAAAGGCTCGATATAAAAATGAGAGTCCCGAGCGTGGAATACAAACGCTATTTAGGGTAACGCTTAGAAATCATATAAAGTTAAGTGATATTGCCGATACGAAGGCCAATATTTTACTCTCTGTTAATGCTATTATCATATCGCTAGCATTAGCCAATTTAATTCCGAAGCTAGATGCTCCCACCAACAGACACTTGATGATCCCAAGTTTAATCCTGGTATTGTTTAGTGTAGCGGCAATAATTTTATCCATAATGTCTACACAACCCAATGTTACGGGAGGAGAATTTACCAAAGACCAGGTTCAAAAACGAAAAGTGAACCTTTTATTTTTTGGAAATTTTTTTAAAATGCCTTACGAAAAGTACCAGGAAGCCATTGATGCAGTGATCGATGATAAAGAATATATCTATACCATGCTCACAAAAGATCTCTATCTTCTTGGTGTAGTTCTGAAAAGAAAATATAAGCTATTAAAAATTACATACATCGTATTTACCGTAGGTATTATACTATCAGTCGTGGCATTCATCTTTGCCTTTGCCAACGTTGAATTAGCAGAAAAGGTGGCAGAACCCATTATTTCAAAATAAAACATGCATCATGGCAATTATAGGATCATTAATAAAAGGAGCAATAGAGTTAAAGGGAGTATTCACATCGGCACCTAACCCTGTTGAATCGCAACAAAAAGTATTAGAAGAATTACTTAAAACTGCAGCAGATACTCAATTTGGTAAGCACTATTTATTCGAATTTATTCTTCGTTCAGATCATATGCAGAAAAATTTTGCGGAAGAAGTACCTTATTTTGATTATCACCAGTTGCATGAGCAGTGGTGGCATAAGGTTGTTAATGGTGAAACCAATGTTACCTGGCCAGGGAATCCGGATTATTTTGCTCTAAGCTCTGGTACGACAGGAAAACAAAGTAAACGTATTCCTGTATCAGAGCAAATGATAGAAGCTATACGAAAAGCAGGAGTTAAGCAAGTTGAAGCTTTGTCGAATTTTGACCTACCTTCAGAATTTTTTGAAAAAGAAATCATGATGTTAGGGAGTTCTACAGATTTGACCGAAAAGGATGGACATCTCGAAGGCGAAATTAGCGGGATTAGCGCAAGCAATATTCCTTTTTGGTTCGAAGGATATTATAAGCCGGGAAAAGAAATTGCTCAAATCGATAATTGGGATGAGCGGGTACAGCGTATTGCAGAACATGCAAAAAAATGGGATATAGGTGCTTTAAGCGGGATACCCTCGTGGATAGAGCTAATGCTTCAAAAAGTAATCGATCATCATAACGTAGCTACTATTCATGATATATGGCCCAATTTGCAGGTGTATACTTCTGGCGGAGTAGCCTTTGCACCTTACGAAAAAAGTTTCAATAAGCTACTAAGCCATCCCATAACTGTTATCGATACATATCTCGCTTCAGAAGGATTTATAGCGTATCAGGAACGCCCAGAAACCGATGCGATGAAATTAATAACCGACAATGGGATTTACTTTGAATTCGTTCCTTTCGAGCCAGATTACATCAATCAAGATGGCTCTCTTAAGCAAGACGCACCTTCCATTCCGCTTTCCGAAGTAAAAATTCATCAGGATTATGTTCTTTTACTAAGTACTGTTTCCGGAGCCTGGAGGTACATTATTGGTGATACTATAGAATTTACAGATATAGAACGAGCAGAAATTAGAATTACAGGTCGCACCAAATTCTTTTTAAATGTTGTTGGGTCGCAACTTTCTGTACAAAAAATGAATACTGCACTACGAGAGATTGAAGAAAAATTTCATATTGAAATTCCTGAATTCACCTTAGCAGCAACTCGAATTGATGACGAATTTTATCATCATTGGTATTTAGGAACAGATAGCGCTACCGGTAATGATCAATTAGCAGAAGCATTAGATGCTGCATTAAAAAAAGCAAATAAAAATTACAAAGTGGCAAGAAGTAAAGCTTTAAAAGGAGTAAAAGTAACAACGGTGCCGCCCATGCTATTTTCTGAATGGAGTGGATCACAAAAGAAAAAAGGGGGACAGGTAAAAATGGAACGTGTCATGTCTGAAGAAAAGTTTGCCGAGTGGGAAACTTTTGTCGCCGATCATGTTTCTAATTAAAATGATGACTATGTATAAAAAATCTATTATTGTTGGCCTACTTATGCTCTTATGTAACAGTTGTGCACTGTATGAGCCTCAATATAAAGAACCTTTTGACCCGTCTATCGTACCTGAAAATACTGCTATTGAAAAAACTTTTTATTTAATAGGGGATGCCGGATACGCAAAAGCCAAAAAAAGTACACCGGCCTTACTGGCACTCGAAAAATATCTAGAAACACACCCACAAAAAGGGAACTTCACTATTTTTTTAGGTGATAATATTTATCCAGATGGGATGCCAGAAAAAGACGAGAATGATCGAAAAATAGCTGAACATCGACTTGATGCTCAAATTGATGCGGTGAAGAATTTTGACGGTCAGGTTATTTTTATTCCCGGTAATCACGACTGGTACAACGAGGGTTTGAAAGGTTTGGAGCGTGAAGAGAAATATTTTGAAGAAAAACTTAAGGATAGAAAGGTTTTTAGACCTTCAAAAGGTTGCGCTTTTGAAAGTATAGAGGTCACGGCAACTATACAATTAATCATTATTGATTCTCAATGGTATCTCGAAGACTGGAATAAGCATCCAACCATTAACGACAATTGCCCAGAAATTAAAACTAGAGAAGCACTCTTTCTGGAAATTGAAAGTGAGTTTAAAAAAAATCAGGATAAAACCATTTTATTTGCTTTACATCATCCTTTGTACACCAATGGCGTACATGGTGGAAAATATGCTCCCGTTAAACATATATATCCTTCTCAAAAAAAATTGCCCTTACCTATTTTAGGATCCCTGGCTATGCAGATTCGTACTGCAGGTGGTATTTCTACTCAGGATAAACAGAATAAACAATATAAATCATTGGTTCGTCGCTTATCAACAATCGCCAAAGGGGCAAATCGAGTTATTTTTGCTTCGGGTCACGAGCATTCTATACAATACATAGAGCACGAAGGGATTAAGCAAATTGTTTCTGGCGCCGGTGCAAAAAATTCTTACGCAACATTGGGCAATGACGGTCTTTTTGCATATGGCGGACAAGGTTTTGTACGATTAGATATCTATAAAGATGGTTCTTCGTGGGCTACTTATTTTGGTAGTACGAATAATGAACCTCAATTGTTGTATAGAAAAGAGATTTTTAAAAAAATACCAGAGTTTGACCTTTCTACAATCCCGGAAAATACTCAACAAACAGTACAAGCTTCCGTATACAAAAAGGAAATCACCGAAAAAACAGAATTCTATGAGAGCATTTGGGGAGACCATTATCGTGACTTGTATGGTAAAAAAATTGAAGCTAGGGTGGCCATGCTTGATACATTATATGGTGGGCTAGAAGTAGTTAGAAAAGGTGGAGGGCATCAAACCAGATCGCTACGATTAGTAGATAAAAATGGTAAGCAATACAATATGAGAGCACTTAAAAAAAGTGGTGTGAAATTTTTACAGTCGACTGTTTTTAAAGATAATTATATAGAAGAATCCCTAGAAAATACAATTTCTGAGGATATATTACTTGATTTTTATACCGCTGCTCATCCATATATTTTTACGGTCATTCCTGAATTATCAAATGCCGTTGGTATTTTTCATACCAATCCAAAGATTTACTACATCCCCAAACAAAAAGCATTAGGAAAATACAATGCCGATCACGGGGATGAACTCTACATGATCGTAGAGCGACCCGAAAAAAACCATAAAGATCTGGCATCCTTTGGAAAGCCTGATGATATAGAGAGCACCTCTGATGTATACGAGCGGTTACGACGAGATGAAAAATATAAAATCGATGAGTCGGCTTTTATTAGAGCTCGCCTATTCGACATGCTAATAGGGGATTGGGACCGTCATGAAGATCAATGGCGATGGGCGGAATATGAATTAGAGAATGGAGATCATATTTTTAAACCTATTCCGAGAGATAGAGATCAGGCATTTTCTAATTTTGACGGAGGTTTTTTAGGAACTTTAAGAGGGTTTTTAGGAATTGCCAACCAATTTCAGGTTTACGATGAAGAATTGAAAGATGTAAAATGGATGAACATAGCGGCCAAGCGATTAGACCGTACCTTACTTCAAAATAGCGGTAGAGAAGAATGGCAGAGACAGGCAAAATATATTCAGGACCACCTTACAGATGCTGTTATTGATAGTGCTTTCAAAAATGTTCCGCCAGAGGCAGAGGGAAAAGATTTAGATGCCATCAAGAAAAATTTAAAAGGTCGTAGGCAACACATTCTTGATATTGCTAATCGCTATTATGATTTTCTTACTAGCGTATCTATCGTCACAGGTACCGATAAAGACGATTTTTTTGATATTCGTCGAATGAAAGATGGTAAAACCAGGATCGTGGTTTCAAGAATCATTGATGGTAAAAAAGCAAAAGTAATTCGTGATAAAACGTTTGATAAAAAAGACACCAAAACAATTTGGATATACGGCTTAGATGATGATGATGTTTTTGAATCTTCTGGTATCGCCGATAATCCTATTCGAATTCGAGTAATAGGAGGGCAAAACAATGATATTTACAGATTCAATAAAGGAAGAAAAATTACGGTCTATGATCATAAAAGTAAACCTAATACTGTCGAGAAAAAAGGTAGTGCCAGGATTAGACTAACCGATAACTATCAAATCAATAATTTTGACAAATATAAGGAGGTAGAAAATGCTTCATCGGTGCTACCGGTTATAGGTTACAACCCCGATGATGGTGTGCGCATAGGCCCCATGGCATTATATACAATTAACGGTTCAAAACGCAATCCTTTCTCTAGTAATCACTCTTTCTATGGCGGCTATTATTTTGCGACGCAAGGTTTTGATTTGGGGTACAAGGGAGAGTTTCCCGGGATATTTGGTGATTATAGCTTTCTAATTGAAGCTAAATATACCAGTCCGAACTTTGCCGTTAATTTTTTTGGATTCGGAAATGAAACAGAAAATAATCAAGACGAACTAGGTTTTGATTACAACCGTGTACGATTAAGCATGTACAATTTGTCGTTAGGAGCAGTAAAAAATGGTAGATTAGGAAGTTATTTCGAGTACAAAAGCACTATAGAAGGTATTCAAATTGACGATACACCAGGTCGATTTATAACAGCAGAAGCCAATTTGCAAGATACTGAAGCATTTGAACGCAAGTGGTTTGTAGGTATAGATGGCACCTATGCCTATGAAAGTTATGATATAGTTGTTAATCCAACTAGCGGAATGAAGTTTGAAATTAATGTAGGTGGGCGTATGAATATTGAAGATACCGAGAGAACATTTGGATATATCAAACCACACTTGAGCTTTTATAATGCACTTACCAAAAATCGTAAAGTAGTTTTAAAAACAGCCGCCCAGGGTCAATTTAATATAGGTGATAATTTTGAGTTCTATCAGGCAGCCCAGTTGGGAGACGGTAATTTGTTACGAGGATATCGACTGGACCGATTTACTGGTCAATCTGCCCTTGCCGGAAGCGCTGATATACGATACAGTTTCGAACAGTTTAAAACACGAATCTTACCGCTACAAATAGGTTTGTTTGCCGGTGCAGACACCGGTAGGGTTTGGGTAGCTAATAACGATACATCTGATAAATGGAACAGTAGTTACGGAGGGGGATTGTGGATAAATAGTGCAAATGCTATTAAAAGTACCTTTCAACTATTTACGGGAATAGATGGATCTCGATTTTCATGCTCATTTGCATTCAAATTTTAAAAGCGTATGATGCACCTAAAACACGTTCAGATTTTTATATGCTTTCTTTTTGTGATAACGATGCAATCGCAGGTATCTGATCTTGCCAGATTGGAATATACGTACTTTCCTCAGCGCAATAGTGATAATTCTTTTCGAAGGCTACGGGTTTTTGCAAAATATCCTGTAAAACTCAACGACAAAGGAAGTTATTTGGTACCCGGAATAGAATATCAAAATGTTAATTTCATTTATAGAGATGAAACTTTTTTTGACACCTCAGATTTAGAACGATTCAGTTCTTTTACAGGAAGTTTGATTTACACATTTAAATTGAAGAATAACTGGCGCTTTGTCGCTCAAACTGGATTGATGATAGCCTCAAATTTTGAAGGGGATGGTATCAATGCCGACGATACTATATTTACCGGAGCATTATTGTTTCTCAAAGATAAAACAGACGCATCAGTAGCAAAGCCCTGGCGACTTATTTTTGGAGTGCGATATTCGACTACGGCAGGTATACCTATTCCTTTACCTTTTATAAATTATTATCGCGAATTTCGTCCTAATTGGTCGTATGTAATAGGCGTGCCAAAAACAAATATTAAGTATACGTTTAAAGAGAAAAATGTAGTGCAAGGATTTGTTACACTCGACGGTTTTTTTGCAAATATTCAAAATAATAAGAGATTTACCGATTTACCAAATACAGAAGAAAAAATTGCCAATAGTATCTCAATGACTATTGTATTAGCCGGATTAGGTTATGAACGATACCTAACCAATCACCTGGTTGTGTATTCTTATGCAGGATTTACCTTGGTTAATGACATACGTTTGCGCGATGATGATCAAGAGGATGTATTAACGATTAACGATCAAAATAGTTTGTACATTAGGGCCGGGATAAAACTGAAAATTTAAATTGATCGTGAGCGTTTTAAGTAGATTGTGCTCGTTTTTACAATCAAATCGAGTAAACGCTAATTAATAGAATTTCCTGAGGCTCCGCCTTGTGCGGCATAGTCTACAGACAGTAAAACGTTAAGAGCTTAGAATTAAAACAACAAAATCTAGGTTTTAATTCTCAATTGGGGCGGTTTTGATTTTTTACTTCGATAGTTTCTTAACTTAAACCCGGTTTATGCATTAGAATTTCGTTATGAGGTTTGAAAATGCCATAAAACCAAGTGTTTTCTAAGTTTCAGCATAGCATCGCTACGGTGAAACTTAAAATACAACGTAGTGCTTGGTTTTGCAGCAGTTTAAAGCCGTAATAGATTTTCTAATGCATAAAGCGGGTTAAACATATGAAAACTTTGATCGAAACCAAAAGATTGGTATTTAGGGAAATTTCTTTTGATGATCAAGAGGGATTATTCCAGTTACACTCTGATCCGGAAGTACAACGATGGACTGGAGAGCCTGTTGTGAAATCAATTGAAGAAGTGGAGCAATTGATACATATACGACTCAACGAATATAAAACGTATGGATTTGGAAGATTAGCATTGATTCTTAAGGAAGTCAATAAATTTATAGGTTGGGCAGGATTATCATATTTGCCTGAATTTGACAGCGTAGATCTTGGATATAGACTCAAGAGAGAATATTGGGGTATGGGCTTTGCTACCGAAGTTTCCAAAGCTAGTATTGCATATGGTTTTAATAAGCTTGGTCTCGATAAGATTATAGCGATAGCATTACCCGAAAATAAAGCATCAATAAAAGTGCTTGAAAAAGCCGGGATGATATACGATAAAATAGCTCCTTATAACGAAATAATAGAGGAAGCAGTTTGGTATAAACTTGAAAAAAAGGAATACTACAAAAAAACTTAAATGGCATAGACCGGATTAAATTAAGATGTAGTTATCATCTCTCATCTTGTGATTTCAGAATTATGAAAAAAAAATCAGAGACTGTTTAAAAGTAGTACATAAATTCATATAACTACTTTCAAACAATCTCTTTGTATTATGCTTGTATCTAAACTATAGGTATGGCTAGAACATAAACCCTAAACCAGCAGAAAAAGTCGAGTTATTAACATTAGAATCTTCTATTACATCAGTAAAGCCATAGGTATATCGCGCCTGGATAAAAAATCCACCATTTAATTTATACTCTGCACCGGCTGCTACCTGGAAATCAAAATCTCTGATCCTATCTGTATCAAAATCGCCTCCGTCTCCTGTTGGATCGGTATCGTATTCTTCATTTATTTTAAACCCAAACTGCGGACCTGCATGAATATTTAACCCATCAATCAAATAAATTTTTGCTAATATAGGTACTTGTATATAATCGATTTGAAATTCTGCATCAGGAGTTACTTCTAGTCCGTTAAAAGTTACTGCATCTACATCAAAACCCTGACCAGAGTAAAATACCTCACCTTGTAGTGCAAATTTCTCTGTTATAAAAGTTTCGGCTACTAATCCGGCGTAAAAACTGGTACGAGAGTTAGGGTCTTCAAAATCATCTCCTGTTACTGTAGAAAAATTCACACCTGCCCGTGCTCCGAATTGAAATTTGTTTCCTGATTCTTGAGCAAATGTTAGGATACTACTAAGGATAAAGGTAGTTAATAAGACTGTTTTTTTCATCATTGTATGTTTTTGTTTATAATTTTTGTTATCTCAAAATTAGATCGAACATACAATCAGGATTACCTCTAAAAATCCAGTTTTTAACTCAAAACGTACTTCGCATAAGGTTTAACTAAATTTAAGAGATTTCAGAATACCTTATATTAGAGTGCAGAAAAACTTTATAGCAATGGACTAAAGAATCTGGCAATACCTTCAGATAATTTACGCTGCAAAGAACGATTGATATATGTGTCATATTTCAAAAGTTCACTGTCTTCACAGTCTCGAATAAAATCTTCACAAATTTCCTCAGCAATTTTAGGATCATAAATGAGCGCGTTTGTTTCAAAATTGTGTTCAAAACTTCTATGATCAAAATTTCCCGATCCTACAGAGGCTATCTCACCATCCATAACGATTACTTTACTATGCAAAAAGTCATTTCTTTGTTGATAAATTTCAATGCCTAAAAATAGGAGTTCTTCAAAAAAAGAAAGCATGCTATGTTTAGCCAGCCAGGAATCTGATTTTTTTGGAACTAATAACTTGATGTTCACTCCGCTTAAAGCTGCGATTCTAAGTGCTTCTAACATAGCACTATTTGGGATGAAGTACGGGTTAGAAATGTAAATGTATTCTTCAGCCAGATTGATCATTTTGATATATTGCTGCATGATAGAAGGATGATCTGTGTCTGGTCCACCGGCTACAATTTGAACGGGTGTAGTACCCTGTTGTTTAATTCCTGGAAGATATTTTTCTTTAAGTAACAACTCTTGATTGCTGGCGAAATAATAATCTTTAATAAAAACACGATGAAGACTATCTACCGCGGGACCCTTTAGGTATACATGAGTGTCGTCCCAAATACCTAATTCTGAATGAGATTTGATATACTTGTCAGAAATATTAACCCCACCGGTAAAACCTACTTCGCCATCTATGATAATGATTTTTCTATGGTTACGATAATTTAATGTAAATAAGAAGCTTCCAAAATGCAGTGGCATAATAGGATATACTTTGGCTCCTATGTCGATAAACTTCTTTTTGGCTTTTTTACGTAAGGAATAACTCCCTATAGCATCGTAAAGAATTCTTACTTCTACATTGTTTTCAATTTTTTCTTTTAACAAATCATACAACTTATTAAATAATTCTCCTTCTTCAAAAATGTAATACTGCAGGTGTATGAATTTTTCTGCCTTTTTGAGTTCTTCGAAAATTACTTTGAAAGTTTCTTTTCCGCTATGCAGTATTTTAACCTGGTTAGATGGTTGTGTAACAAATCCTGAACTATTTTTTAATAATGTAGATAGCCTAATATATTTTCTGTTTTTGAATTCAATTTTTTGTTCTTGGATCAGTTCATCTCTATATTTTTTGTTGTACAACTTCCTTTTTACAGTTTCTTTAAGCTTAAAAAACTTAAATCTTCTTCGATTTATACCAAAAATCACGTAAAAGAGGATACCAAGAAATGGAAAGATCAAAACAATTAATAACCAACTTAGTGACTTAGTAGGTCTTGAGCTGTATAAGATGATGTGTATTATTGCTAAAAAAGTTAGAATTCCGTAAGCACTAATAGCGATGATCATATAAAGTTCTTTTTACAATTTATCCAATTAACGAGAATCAATTTTCTATGACAAAAGATCATAGTTTTGACTATTCATTACGATATTACAAACGTATATTAAGAGCGTTGATTTAGCTGCACATACCTTTTCAAATGAGTTCGTATTTGTTTGAAAAGGATTAGCGGTATAGCAAGCAATCTAGTACATTTAAATTAAAAATTATATGGTTATGGGAATTATTTCTACACACGAAAATAAAATTACTTTAATATACAATGCAGAGACATCCTTAGGAAAGCAAACATTAGGTTATGTTAATGCTGCAGAAAAAGATGTCTTAACTATAGATACATCAAAAACAAATATACCTGGTACACAATGGATTGAAATTACTGATAATTTAGGTATTTCTATTGCTAGCTTAATTAATAAACAACATCCAAATTTTGCAGCCACTTATGACGAAAATGTTGATTTAGAACGACATGATTGGCTAAAGGTGATAGATAAACATCCAGAAACAGTTGAACAGCCAATTTTAATTATTGGAGAAAACTTTTATCAATTAAAGTCTCCGTCAGATTTCGTAAAATTTATGGAATCAGACAGTGCTGGTGTATCTAGAAACCCGGCAAAAAAGAAGGAGAAGTAACCAGTTACTTCTCCTTCTTTTTGGTAATCGTTTTAGTACTCAAACTCGGGTTATTTGGTTTTTTAGTTGGTTTTCCTAAATCGGTTAACGGTTTTTCTTCTTCTCTGTGGTTAATTTTTTTTTCCATGATTCTAATTTATGTGAGTTATTTCTAAATTTTAATTTCTAAAATCTATTTGTTAAGATTAGTTTACAAATATGAGATAGATATAAATACACATGCATGTAAACAAAGCTGCAAACAAACATATAGCTGTTTTAAAAACCTTTTTTGTGTTTATTTTATTGAGGTTGTTCATTTTGAGATTTTCATGGTTAATAAAAGATCATATTAGTTAAGAAAACCAGGTAGCTTCAATAATTTAGCTACCTGGTTTTTTTCCAAAAATTTCCCCATACGTACTTTAGTTGTTGTCTGTTGCATCCTCGGCAGCATCTTCTATATCCTCGGCACCGTCTTCAACTGCGTCTCCTACATCTTCAACCGCATCTTCAACCTTTTCACCGGTACTTTTTTTCTCTCTACAACTTATTGTTGTCGAAATGATTAGACAAAATGCTGCAATAGTTAATATAATTTTTCTCATAATTTAAGTAGTATAGTATTCGTTAAGCTTTAAATCTTTTTCCAAAGATGAGTGATAAAATAAAAAGTACTATAAAGATGAAGAATAGAATTTTGGCAATACTTGCTGCTCCTGCTGCAATACCTCCAAATCCAAATACTCCTGCAATTAATGCTAGAATTATAAAAATAACGGTCCAACGTAACATAATTTGTATGATTTAGTTATAAAAGTCTCTTTTGCAAAAGAGTGATTTGATGATCAAATCTTTCCATACAAAAATCAGGATTAATATGCTTAGTCCTTAGCTGTATCAATAGTATTATTGACTCCTTTAATTATTTAATAACTAGCTGGTAACACAAGGTAAATTAAGTGTATCTTTGACTTGTATTTAACAACTTAATGCCAATGAGGAAAAAAATTAAAATCCGAGATCATACTACTCATAATGTAATTTTTGAATTGGCACAAAGTCTTGGTGTTGAATATGACAAGTCTGATCATGAATGTTGCGTACAGATACCTAAAGAAATAGGATCGGGTTACGTTCGCTCTTTCCAGTTTGATTTTGGTGTAGGAGTAATTGAAACCGATTATTTGTTAAAAAAAGACCTGCATTTTGAACTTAAAAAAGGGGTAGTACACCCTTTAAAGATCCTTTTTAATAGAGAGTCTGGTTTCTTTCATAAATTCGAAAATGACCAAGATTTTAATGAGGTTAAACGACTGGAAAATGCTATGATATCCAGCACCACCAAAAATAACCATATTTTTAAAATACCGGCAAATACACCGATCTGTATATTTAGTTTGGAAATTAATCGGAAAAAGTTTGAACAAAAAATTGAATCATTTTTACCAGAAATGAATGAGGATCTTATTGATCTGTTTCGTGATGTGAATGGGATAAAACTATTCTTCTATAAAAAATATTACAGTTTAGATATTTCAAAGTTTATTTCAGAATTTGTTGAATGTGAACTTAGTGGTTTTATGCGATATGTGTATTTAGAAGGAAAAGCCTACGAAATTTTAACACATCAGTTAAAACAATACCTCGATGATTTAAATGAACCCGAAAAACGACTAATTCTAAGACAAGCAACCATAGAAAGTATAGAAGAGGCAGTTGCTATTATAAAGGATGAAATTGATAGTATAGGTAGCATCGTTAATTTGGCTCAACGTGTTGGATTGAACCAGAATACATTACAAAATGGATTTAAACATCTCTATAACACATCGGTTAATGAGTATATTAAGAATCATAGAATTGAAACAGCAAAGGAGCTTATGGAGTCTTCTGATTTGAATATCACACAGATAACATACAAGGTCGGGATCAATTCTAGAAGTTATTTTTCAAAACTTTTTAAGAAAAGGTTTGGTGTTAATCCAAAACAATATCTAAATCAGGTTCGAAACAAAGATAAAGGTACGCAATCGGCTTAAATTTTTTACAGTCAAATTATTATTGTATAGAGTGCATTCGTTACTTAGGATTAGTATATAATTTTATGGTAAACTAATCAAAAGTGTTAGTATATGTTTCAAAATTGTCAATCTGTTCAATTCAAAACTAGTTTTTTTGTACAAAACAAAAAATAGTATTTGAAATTAAGTAGCAGAATGCAAAAGATTGAAATAAATAGCATAGATGGTGCAGAAATTTTAAAACAATTGAATCACCATTTAAAGGGTGATATTACTCAGCGTTGGGGTGAGCATATACTTGAGTTTGACAATGAGTTGGGTAAAGGTGTAGTGCGCACCATTGCTTTTGATTGGGGAGTCTCGCTGGTGGATTATGACGTTAATTTTTTTGAAGACACCAAAATTGTGTTCAACATTAAAAATGCAAATCCTATAGAGTTTATTTTCATTTCTGAAGGTAGTTTAGAGTATACTAATGATCATGAAGAACGCCCACTTACTTTCGAGCGTTATCAAAATATTATCATATCCAGCAAAAAACTCTCAAAAGAAACATACATTTTTCCTAAGATGACTTCTGTAAAAGTTAATTTTATTTATGTGCTGCCTACAGAGTATGTCAAGAAAAAGAATAATAATTTATCCTATTTAAGTAAGAGTTTATTTTCGGCTTTTACAGAAAACAACGATAACTCCACATATAAGCATTATGGCAATTTTAACTTGAAGATTGCAGATCAAATCAAGCAATTGCAGAATAGTCATGATAGTGGTATGGTAAGAACATTATCCATAGAGGGGCAGCTCAATCTGATTTTGGCAATGCAGATTCTAGAACATAATAATTATGAAAATGGATTGGCATTGCCAGAATCTTTATCTAAAGAGGATATTAAAAAGATCCATAATCTATCGGGATATATTATCGATAATATTTCTGAACCTCTATCGGTGAGTTCGCTAGCTACAAAAGCAGGCCTTAGTCCAAAAAAGTTGCAATTAGGATTTAGAGTATTGTATTCTAAATCTGTTAACGAATATGTTCGTCAGTTAAAATTAGAAATTGCCAGAGACTTTATCAAGAGCACAAATTATTCTATTTCAGAAATCGTATATAATATAGGATTCAAAAGTAGAAGTTACTTTTCAAAAATCTTTTTTGAGCGCTATGGTATTTTACCTACAGATTATCGTAAAAAAGTAAAAGCTTAATAAGTAATGGAGTGCACTATATATTTCTTTGCATTCATTTTTTTTATGATTTCTACGCTAAGTTTGCAAAGAGAGTTATACTATTCTTTTAACGTAGGGATATGATTCCAAAAATTTAATACCCAAATCTAAATTTTATTACATTTAATGAATACCCAAAAAGCTATTGTCAATTTGAAATTTAAATCAAATTTATCTATTGACAGACTAAATGAAATATCAGAGGATAGAAAAGATGTGTTGAAAAGTACCAAAGGATTAATTTCTGTATTTTGTTACACAAACGAAGAAACGAAGACTATCGGTGGTACCTTTATTTTTGAGAGTATACAATTAGCTCATCAATATCTAGGGCAATTTTTAACCAATGGCTTAGGACCAAAATATGGGATACTACCCATGACTTTAAAAATTGATGTAGGTTGTTTAAAAGAAATTGTAAAGGGGACTAATTTCAATCCATTATCCGATAATTAAGGATTAGGAATACCTTTGTAATACACGGGATCTAACATAGATTCATATGAAATATCATTTCTAAAAAACTCTTTCGCAATAGGGTGCGCTTTGAGGTTAAGATGCTCTTCACAATCCAAAATAGTGTTTAAATCAGAAATACGGGTATCATTGTCGAGCCATTTTTTATAAGAAGACTCATCTATAAAAACAGGCATATTTGCGTTTAGGTTTTGAATCTCGCTCACAACTCCAGATGCTTGTGTCATGATCATCGAGCAAGTAATAAAACCATCATTCAAAATATTATAAATTCCGGCGATATAAAATGGTTTTTTAGAGCTCAAATATACATAATAAGGATATAGAGAGCCTTGGTATAAATGATAAATATAGAATCCTGTAACAATAATAACGCATCGGCGTTTACGATAGGGCTCTTCGAAAATACCGTTTGAGTTTAAGTTTTCTTTGTAAACGTTCAAAGTATCTAAGACTTTTTGAAAATCAGACCATTCTCCTTCGTAACTCTTAGGAAGCAATCCCCAGATGGCATATGAAATTTGATTAGGATTCTCTGTTGTTATGACTGATAAAGTAGCCTCTTCAGTTCCATCTATTATGGTGTTCGGAGAATAAAGTCGTGGAAAAACATACGAAATTCCTAATTCTCTTTCGATCACCTCTCTATCTGCTATGTTAGAAATCTTTGTATACACGCTATTCCAAATTACGTAAGCAAGTAATTAAATATCAGTTTATAAGTTTGTCTCGAATCATTTAATTACTAACACTTTCCGTAAACAGAACGTTAAAATATGCCAATTATGTATATTTTGACACAACAGCGATAATCAAATCCTTAATAACGATAAGCCAAGGTACGGTAACCCGTTATTTTTGTACTACGATCTAAAACATAATCATTTGAAAATCAAATTATAAATTCTTAACAGGGGGCATTATGAATAAGTTACAGAATGAGATTTTAAAAACCCCTTCCAAGTTAAATGTTCTTCAAGAACACCTGGAAGGCAGTATCACAGTTAATTATGATATTCATACGCTAACTTTAGATCCGAAGTTAGGTAATGGGCAGGTACGCTATACAAACCTGCAAAATGGATTGCAATCTTATGATTTTGATTTAAAATTACATAGGGATATCGAGATCCCTATAGATTCGGTCGCGCCAGAATCACTGCAATTTCTATATTGTTTAGATGGTAATTGCTATCATCAGTTCGAATCTGATGAAGAGCTTACTCAAATTGAGCAGTTTCAAACCGCCGTGGCTCACAGCGACAAAGGGTTATCTAGTCGAATTATTCTTAAAAAGGAAAACCATCTGCTACTCAACATCATTTGTGTAGATAAAAATTCCTATTTTGAAAAAATCAGCAAAGAAGAGAATCATTACGATAAAAAGCTTCAGGGATTGTTGTATACCATAAAAACGAAATCAAAACATTTTCATTTAGGTAATTACAGTCTTAAAATTGCAGAACAACTGAAATTGTTGTTTGGGATCGAGCATTCTAATGAAATTTCAGAGTTACTTTCTCAAAAAGGAAGATATTATCTCATCCTGGCGCGACATATAGAAAAATTTCATGCAGAAATCGAAAGTAGTTCTAACACTAGCGGACTTTTAAGAAATGAACTGAAAATGATTTCTGATATTAGTGATTTTATCAAAATTCATCCTGAAATCCAGCATACTATCAAAAGCTTATGCCTAGAGTCGGGATTGTCGCCAGCAAAATTGCAGGAGGGATTTAAGTTTATGTTTGAAAGAACAGTATCTGATTTTGTAAGAAACGTACGTCTTGAAAAAGCAGAAAAGCTTATTGTAAGTACAGATCTAACCATATCTGAGATTGTTTACTCGGTTGGGTTGACGAGTAGAAGTTATTTCTGCAAAATATTCAAAAAGAAATACAAATGCAGTCCAAAAGAATACAAACTTAAATACACAGCAGCAAATAAAAAAAGTGTAGCTATATAGTTATTGAAACGATGTAGCTAAAACTAATAAATCACTTTACCTTTCAACTAAATCTATGCAAGCACTAGAGTTTATTCATACTGAAGTATACAACAATAACATATCATATGCGTCACTTTAATTTGTAAATGAGTCAATGCTGCTCAACTTTCTCATTAATTTTGTAAGAACTTAAAATTCTTTATTATGAAAAAACTAACAATATGCCTTGCGCTATCAGCTTCAGTATTATTTACTAGTTGTTTGGGTTCTTTTAGCGCTTTTAATGGATTAAAAGATTGGAACAACGATTTAAGCGATAGCAAATTTGTGAATAACTTGGTGTTTTGGGGATTAAACATCATACCTGTGTATGGTTTATTTATGATAGGCGATGTTATTATCTTTAATGTGATCGAGTTTTGGAGTGGTTCAAACCCTTTGGCAATGAATGAGGGTGATAGCGAAACTCAAATTGTAGAAAGAGAGGGAAGTACATTTGAAATGACTGCCACAAAAAACAGATTACAAATACATATTATAGATGGAATAAGAAAAGGAGAAAAGCTTGATTTGGTGTACAGTCCTTCACATAAATCATGGAGTGCTATAAAAGCAAACGGAGAAGTTATCAAACTTTCGTCTTTTGAAGATGGGTTTTACGTTGTACATATGCCCGATGGAGGAAAAGTGAAAATTGATCCAAACTCTTCTCAGTCAGAAGGTTTAGCACTTTTAAATCAAAAAGTTGCAATGTATGAAGATTGCCTTCTTGCAGAAAATAATTAAGTCTTGAAAATTCTATAGTAAAAAGGGAGGTTGTCATTTACAACCTCCTTTTTTTATCGTAGTGAACCCGGTTTGTGCATTAGAAAATCCCCGCCTGCCATTTTATTTAAAAAAAGGCTGGCAGGTATTGCGGTTTGAAACTGCTGCAAAACCAAGCGCTATGTTATATTTTTAAGTTCCCCCGTAACGGTTACCTATGTTCTAAATATTTTAATTATCTCATTTTTTTAAAAATTAATTGAACATCCGATATGCATCATAAAATTAATTCTAACGTCTGGTTGAGCGCAGTCGAGACCTGATTCTAAGTTCGATGGATTTACTAACCTCTTGACTGCGCTCGAGGAGACAGTGCGATATGATTGATTACGGATATTCATAAAAATTAAAAATAGTTAAATGTATGAAAGGAAAGAAAAAGAGGATATATAAAAGAAAGCGATTTCTGATTCCGATTGTAATTATTTTGCTTTTAATTATTGGCAGAATGTTGTTGCCTTATTATTTAAAAAAATATGTAAATAATGTATTGGCTACCATTCCGGGATACTATGGACAGGTAGAAGATATAGACATTTCTTTATGGCGGGGGGCTTACATAATCGATAACTTATATTTGAATAAAGTAGATGCAGGCTCTCAAATTCCGTTTTTAGATTTCAAAAAGACCGATATTTCTATAGAATGGGAATCCCTGTTTGATGGAAAAATAGTAAGTGAAATTGTAATGAACAGACCCAAAGTAACCTATATTTTTGAAGATCAAGAAAAACAAAATACAGAAGATCCTGATTTAGATGATTGGACCAAAGCACTTACAGATCTAGTTCCTATTGATATCAATACACTACAGGTTCATAATGGCAAAGCCGCTTTCGTTCAACTATCTGCAGAACCTAATATTGATCTTCATTTTGATCAGATTGAATTACAGGCTCAAAATTTGCGTAACGTGGTTCGTACAGATCAAAAATTACCTTCTAGTATCACTGCTAATGCAGTTTCTATTGGGAAAGGTAGCGTTTCTCTAGATGGTAAATTAGATTTGATTAAGACAATTCCTGATATGGATCTTTCATTTGCTTTAGAAAAAGCAAATGCCACTTCTTTAAACGATTTTACACAACATTATGCGGGGATAGATTTTAAAAATGGCACATATAACATCTATAGTGAGGTAGCTATTGCTGATGGGTTTTTAAAAGGGTATATAAAGCCTATGCTTGTCGATGCTGAACTTATTGGTAAAGAAGACGGCTTTTTGGATACACTATGGGAAGGATTTGTAGGATTTTTTAAGTTTATCCTAAAAAATCATAAAAATAATACCTTGGCTACCAAAGTACCGCTAGAGGGTGATCTTAACGATATTCAAAGTGATATTTGGGCAACCATATTCAATATTTTCGAAAATGCGTGGATACAAGCCTTTAAGGGGATGACAGATGATTCTATAAATTTTAAAGATGCACAGGAAGCTTCTCAAACTGAGGAGTAATCAAATAGTATTCAACTTAAACCATTTCTTTGTTTTGAATTTACAGTCAAATTGCGGTTGATTATCTTGCCTTTAGACGTAAAAAATTTATGTCAATGAATAAGTTTTTAGGTAGAAAATAGCTTGTGATTGGTAGCTAAGTAATTTTTTTCGATGATATTTTGTGCGCAAATGTATGTTTACAATGAAAAGTGCTCAATTTCAAAGCCTTTAATAACCTGGTCTTTTACTTGCTTCGGTAACTATTGAAAACAAAAAAGACCATTCAGAAAAGTCCTTTATTAACCCCCGTTAAGACTTTTGCGTTGTTTAGTGCGCGCTCTGAATGATCTTTTTTTGGAAAATAAATTGTATTGTCCTATTAATTAAGGTCTTCTAATCTTCGAATAGAAGATAAGCCTTCCATAATTCTATTTTTTTGTTGCATTAATATAGTTTGTGTACTGGTCGGTAATGTCGTTTCAGACAAAACATCATTGTATTCTTCAATAGATGCTTCTTCACCTCTTATAGCTTCTTCAAGCATTGATTCTTCATTGTCTGAAGAAAACACTGCTTTTATATCCATCCAGGTTCTATGTGCCGATCCGGTTATGCTTCCTCCTTTGTCTACTTCCTGACCAAAAGCTTTGATTTCATCCTTTAATTCATGACCAAAATCATAACGTTCTTGTGCCTTTCTATTAAAGTAATTTTTGAGTCCTGCGTGATCTACATTTTCGGCAGCTTTTTTAAAACCTTTCTCTGCATCATATGTTTTTTCTAGGAGATCATTTAATTTGTTTCCAACTTCTTCAGAATACGTTTTCATATCATAATTTTTTAGTTACTATACATGCTCCTAAAAGTATTACTGTTTTAATTCCTTGTTACTAACAGGATACGTAACCTTTTTGGGAGATGTCTTTAAAATGTTTTTGCTTTTCTTTTTAATTAAATCTGTTACTACAACCGCTACTACGGCTATGGCAAAAGTGTTAATTATAAATAGGAGTAATTCTAGCGTCATGTTTTATTGATTTATGTTACTCGAAGATACTTTGGTATACAAGCTTTGTTTAGTTCAAAAAATTCTAAAATTAACTCATTTGGTTTTTAACATTTCTTAAACATAATCCTAAACATTATCAAGGGATTAGAGTTAAACATTAACCCAATACTGTTCAACACATATGTAATAATTTTGGAACTTGTACAAAAAAATAAAACTATGATACGACAAGGAACAAAAGTAAAATGGGACTGGGGCAACGGAAGCGCTACTGGTACAGTAAAAGAAACGTATACCAAAGAAGTTACTAAAACAATAAAGGGGTCTGAGGTTACTAGAAAAGGAGAAGAAAATGATAAAGCACTTTATATCGAGCAAGAGGATGGAGATCATGTTCTAAAAAGCGAAAGCGAGGTACAACGTGTGGATTAATTAATGTCGAATACTATTTCGTTATGATAAGGAAAGGAACTGTAGTACAATGGAAAAATGAAACTGATCAAATTTTATATGGTATTGTCGAAGAAACATACGAATATAAAATTACTAGAAATAGAAACCGAAATCAGTTATTAGAATATAATACCGCCGGAAAAGCACTATATATAAAACTACATAATGGTAGGCATGTGCTTCGAAATGATAATGAGGTAGAAAGGGTAGATTAACAATAGCGAACTCAATTTATACATATAAAACGTACAAATCGTCAAATTTAATTTTATAATTATGTCTTTACTAACTATTATTTTAAACATTCTTTTACCTCCATTAGCTGTATTTTTAAAACACGGTCTTGGAACTACTTTTCTAATTAGTGTATTGTTAACTCTTATTGGCTGGATTCCAGGTGTTATTCATGCGTTCATCGTAAATTAAATACTATGTATGCAAAAGTAAAACATCACGAAGTACAGGAGCTATTAAAAATGACCTTTACTGCTGAAAAAAAGTATTATGAAGCAGCAGAAGAAGTTCAGATTGTAGCACTGTCAAGATTTCTAAATCACCAGAGTGTGGAAAGAAATAAACATGCCAATGAATTGGTAGAAGCACTAACCTTTAATGAAATAAAACCGGATATCACCTACATTAGAAAAGGTAAAATTCATCGAAAGGGTTTAGATATTAAGTTGTCTTTAGAAAATTCAAAGTACATTCCGATAGTATGCAAATGTTTGGATCACGATCAGGATCTTATTGATCAATGTATTCTTGTTCTTGAAAATGAAACGATTCCTATTGATATACTCGAGATAACTACTCGTTTAATGACCCTTTTAATTTTTGAAGGTATAGAGGGTACTCATATTATAGAAGAATTGAATAAAGAAAAAAGAAAACATCATCATCCAAAGGTGTTACAATTGAAAAAAAACTTTGTATAGAAACAGTATTACGCTTGACTAGATCATTTTGCCAATACAGGATTAATTTCCTGTATTGGCATTTTTTTAGCAAGTTGATAAGAGTTTAAAGCCGTAATACTTGCCCCCTTTTTCTAAATAAAATGGCAGGCGGGGATTTTCTAACGCATAAAATGAGTGGATTACACAATATCTTTAAGGGCCTATCTTCAGATCGTTCATTATTGACTTCGGCCTACCGCAATAAGCAAGATATTAGTAAAATTTTAAGGCTTGCAATTTGCAAGCTTTCTTGATTTTGTTAAATTATAAGTAAGTAATTTAAACCCGAATCTAAAACTATGCAGTATACAAAGTATCAACTATTATCTACATTCATCTTTTCAATTATTACATGCTACATTTATGCTCAGCCTGTTCTTCCGGTATCGATTTCTGATAGTATCGCGCCCATTAAAGAATTGCAGAATACTGAGTTGCAAGTTATTTTAGAGACTGAAATTTGTTCTAATCCAAAATGGAACACTTTAGTAAATAAAGAAAAAATGTCTCTGGGGATTGTGGACTTATCAAATATTAATGATATACGATATGCAGGACTTAATGATGATTTCATGATGTATGCCGCCAGTTTGCCTAAAATAGCTATTCTTTTAACAGCTATGGATGCATTAGAAAATGGAGAGTTAACAGATTCTAAAGAAATTCAGAATGATCTACGACTAATGATTAGTAAATCAAACAACAAAGCTTCTACACGTATGATCGACCGTTTAGGATATGAAAAAATTGAGAGCGTTTTACGTGGATCCAAAAATAAATTGTACGATGAAGAAGTGGGTGGAGGTCTTTGGGTAGGCAAGCGCTATGCCGCAGGTGGAAAACGATATCCCGAACCTATGAAAGGATTGAGCCATGCAGCAACAACGCGACAAGTTTGTAGTTTCTATTATCAATTGGTAATGGGAAACTTGGTAAGTACCGAGCGTTCGAGACAAATGTTAGACATTATGAAAAATCCCGGACTTCATCATAAATTCGTTAACACTCTTGATAAAATCGCACCAAAGGCTGATTTGTATAGAAAATCAGGATCCTGGAAAAACTATCATTCTGATTCTGTTTTGGTGTGGGGACCAAAACGTCGCTATATTATCGTCGCCCTGATCGAAGATTCGTACGGAGAACAGATTATAAGAGATTTAGTAATTCCGCTAGAAAAAGTTCTAAAAAAGTCACGTTTAATGGTGTCAAGATAATATATTAGCCCTATGCTAAAGGGCTTATTTAAAAAAGTTTTTAATATAAGAGATGGTGAAATTTACATCTCTTTTTTAATGCAGTTCTATATTTTTTTAATTATTACTGCATTGCTATTAATTAAACCTACTGTTAATGCTATTTTTCTTTCAGAGCTAGGTGGGGATCAATTACCAAATGCTTATATTCTAGTCGCTTTTGCAGCAATACTAAGTTCTTATTTTTACAACAAAACCATTCATAGATTTTCTATTAAAATCATTAATACGTTAAGTTTATCATTATTTAGTTTTTTATTTCTTTTGTTAGGCTTTTTAATGAACACACCCTCTATTTCTTCAGGGTTCTTATTATATTTTTATTACGTAGCCGTATCACTATTTGCTGTATTAACTACTTCTCAATTTTGGATTTTGGCCAATATGGTGTATAATGCGCGAGAAGCAAAACGACTCTTTGGATTTATTGGTGCCGGCGCTATTATGGGAGGTGTGTTTGGAGGATATTTAACCTCTATAATCGCTTCTCGTTTAGGAAATACATATGTTGTACTTTTGGCAGGTAGTCTAATTTTTTGCTGTATTCCATTATTAGTACTTATTTGGAAAACAAAAATTCAAAAATTAAACAGCTATGCTAAAAAACAGAGGCAACGAAATGATATTAAAAGTTATAGTTCATCGGTTAAGTTAATTATACAATCAAAACACCTTACGTATTTAGCACTTATTACCGGTATAGGTGTATTTATTGCCAAATTGGTCGATTTTCAATTTAGTGATTTAGCCAATAGAGTTATTCAGGATGCAGATCGTTTGGCATCATTCTTTGGTTTTTGGTTTTCAACGTTTAGCGTGATTGCCCTGTGTATCCAATTATTTTTAACAAATAGGGTGGTCACGTTCCTGGGTGTTTCTTCATCACTACTCGTTCTACCTTTGGGTATAGCTTTGGGAAGCTTATTGTTTTTAATGGTTCCTGAATTATGGGTGATGGTATTAATAAAGGGGGTTGACGGTAGTGTAAAACAATCACTCAATAAAGCTTCTATAGAATTGGCAATAATGCCTATCCCTCATCGAATAAAAAAACAGGCTAAATCTTATATCGATGTAGTAGTAGATAGTTTAGCGACAGGATTAGCGGGTGTATTACTAATTTTTGTGATACGAAAATTAGATCTTCCTTCCTCTTATATTACCACGATTACAATACTGTTTCTGTTTGTTTGGATACTTTTGATTTATCGATTACGCGGAGAGTACTTTAATTCTTTTAGATTAAATATTCAAAATTCGTTGAATCACAACAAGGAAAAGAAAAAAGATGATAAAAGTACATTACGTCTGGTTACGACTACATTGAATAAAGGAACCGAATCAGAAATTATAAATGTATTAACAAACCTAACACATGGAGCAATAAAACCTTTCAAAGAAAGTATAGTGCATCTACTAGATCATCCTTCTCATCAAATAAAAAGGCTGGCTATTCAGCATCTGTATGTATTCGATAAAGGAACAGCAGCCGATGAAATAGAAAAACTTATCTTTAGTAAAAATGACGAGACCGTATACGCTGCTATGGATTATCTCCTGGAGCATACTGCTATTGATACCGAAGATATCTTTACCTCTTTCTTAGATCACGATGATGACTATATTGCTAATGCAGCTTTATTATGTTTGGCTAAAGAGTCTGGGAGCAATCATCGTTTAGCTAAAAAATATGAACTTGAAGCCCGCATTAAAAATAATATTCAGGAACTTATTATGCCTTCAAACGAACATCGTATTGAAGAAATCGCCGAAATGTTAATCACCATTGCCTATGCTGGGATGTCACAGTACTATTCCTATATTTCGGTCTATTTTAATCATACAAATCCTTATATCGTAAATCATG
This sequence comes from Aquimarina sp. U1-2, assembly GCF_017897595.1. Classification (GTDB taxonomy): domain Bacteria; phylum Bacteroidota; class Bacteroidia; order Flavobacteriales; family Flavobacteriaceae; genus Aquimarina. Next base: position 225,357 of record NZ_JAGKIK010000001.1, on the reverse strand, counting down.
CTATTAAGGCCGCCGGAATAACTTCTGAAGATATGTTTGTTGAGCGTTTATTTTATTTCTTAACTGAAAAACTGTATCGAAAAAAAGCGATTAGTGCATTGAAAAATTACGGTCAAGAAATAAATGAAACCATACTAAAACAGGATAAAAATGAGATTTTAAGTACATCAGTACAACGACACTTACCTAAGGTTGTAACTGCCTTTAAGACGCAAAATTCTGTTTCGGTTTTATTAAGATTAGTAAAGAGCAATGATGTTCTAATACGTCTAGAGGCGGCAAAAGGTCTCAACAAACTTCAGAGAAAAACAAAACGTTTAGCCATCCCTCAAAAAAAGGTTATGGCATTGATTTTAAAAGAAATCAAAACTTACACCTATACTATTCATACCATACAGTGCTTAGAACAAAGCACTACAACATTTTCAAAAACTAATATAACATATTCTGACCTCGTTCAAGAACATCAAATCGCCCTCGAACATTTATTACTCATACTCGAAGCGCATAAAAAAAAGAGCTTTTCGTGTATTTTTAAGCTTTTAAGTCTTAAATACACGCATGCCGATATAGAAATGGCTTATGTTGGGTGGTCAAGCGAAATTCAAGAAATAAAAGCAAATGCTTTAGAATTTTTGGATAATTTACTAGAAATGAAGTTAAAGTCAGCATTATTACCGTTGATGGAGGATCAAATACGAGCGACATCAGTTTTAGAAAAACATGTATTCACGACAGCGCATCAGTGTTTACTTCATTTATTAAAGCATAGGGGAGAACAGATAAAACTTGCTGTTTTAAATGTATTGCGATATGCTTCGAATACCAAAAGTATACCACATATAAAACCATTACTCAAGCACAAAAGTGCCGAAGTGCGTCTATTTGCTCAAAGAGCGATCGAGACTATTACGGTAGAATCAATGGCTCAATCTTTAGATTGAATGGTTTTATCAATTTTTGAGGCCAAGTACATATGGGCACCAGCAGAATTTTTATTTAGTACATTGGTCATTAAGCATACGATATATTTTGTGTTATTAGGTTGTTCTACAATGATAACAGAATTCATATAATTAAAAACGTTGCCTGCATAACTAGAACAATCTGGGTCTTTCTCGCGGTCACATTTGTAAAAACTTCCTGATTTAAAATAAACGGCTGCACTGTCTAGCCTCTGGGATTTGGCATACCGTATTCTACGATCGGTTAGATATAACATTTTTTTAATCTCGAGACTAGAGTTAAGATCGACCACATTACCTTGCTCAAGCTTCACTAAATATTTCATCAAACCAACCGGGGTACCTAGACTTCCTCCTTTTCTTCCTACATATCTTCCGGCTGCACCCGTAAAAAGTTTTCCTAAACGCCATTCGTCTTTGGTGATACCTAGTTTCCGTAAAGGTTCATTTACCAGATTAATAGCAAAATCGGTTAGCGAATCGCGAGGTGTTTCTTTAAAATAGCGTTCTGCCTCCTCGGCTGTAAGCTTTTCGTATTTTTCTTTAAAAGCAGCCATAAGTATAGCTTCTCGCCATACCACGCTTGCTGCTCCATTATTACTTACAGATACCATATGATCTGCCCATTCATACAAAGAAAATTCATCGCTTGCCCTAACTCTTCTTCTAATTAGTTTATCGGTTTCTATATCATAAATTGGTACTGTATGATGATCACCGGTTCCCCAGTATCGGGCAGTAACCCTTTTATTGCGAAGTAGTGCAGTTCTTGCCTCCCACGAATCTGGACAAAGTTTTTGAAGTTGAACAAAAAGAGCATTTAAAACTGCCAGTTTACCAACACTACCCGGTTGGTATCCCTGATTTTCTCTAAATGCTGCATATTTCAAACTATCAGGATTACTCATATCTAATATAGTTGCAGAGTACCCTCGACCAGGAAATAATCTATTCATTTTTTTTGCAAATAATTCATCTTCAGTTAGAATCGCGCCCAAACTATCATTTTTACGCAATGTTAAGTTAAGTGCTATAGCAGCCATTTTTTTATAAGCTCCTACTGGAATTCTTCTATTTTCGATGCTGTCTAGTTGCATTTTATGTAAACGATACAACCTTTTAATGCCTGTGTGCTCGTATCCATCTATAGGGTAAGAAACTGTAAATCCTAAGGATGATAGAATAAAAATAATGAGTATACTAGTTGTTAGCCGAATCATATGTTATAATTTGGTGGTGAGCGTTATGTTTTTATCGTAATCGATATTTGGCGAAATGGATGCCAAATACGAAGAACTTGTAGCATTCTGATTTTCTACAAAAGGTCGAATTTGAAAAAGCCACAATTTATCATTTTGGAAACCTAATTCTACATCATAAGCACCCGAGTAGTTTGAGTTGGTTCTTTTGGCAATTGTTTCTTTAATAGTCTGAGCCATTTTGCGTATATCACGAATATTTTTAGAATTAAGTAGCGGCTTCTCAAAAGTAGTTGTATGTTTGGCTATACCTCCCGATGTTGGCAGCCTGATGTAACTTGTTTCTCGTGCAGGTGATAATAGAACATCTGAGGTAGAAGTTATCAATCGCGATTCTGCCAATTGCCCGTCTACGGCACCTCCGGCTCCGCGACTAAAAGCTACAGTAAGATCATTTTCAGTACCGGTGTTTATCCCTTTGGTAATCAATACTCCAGAATAGTCTACGTCAACACTTGGTATAATAAGTATTGAAGGAAAAACATTTTCAGGATTTAATAAATACTGCTGCCTCCATGTAAAGCTTCGTTCTGTATAGGGTGATGCCCAGACGTCTTTAATGCCCTGAAGGATTTTATCTTCAGACAAAATATTAAATAGGGTAAGGTTTAAACCCGCCCCGGTAAATTCTTCAAGATCTTCCATGTTTGTATCGCTTCGCAGAAATACGGGAACTTTTCCAATAGCAGCACCAAAAACTGTATTGAATCTCTCTTTTAAATCGGTCACAAAACTATCAGTAAGCTTAATTTTTTTTATTGCATCGTGTAAAACCCCTAATTTTTCTAATTGAAATTTTTCTATCTCTTTATAAGACATCGCTTTAGCTCTCATACGGTCGGCTTCAGCAAATGTGTTCTTTAGAAAATTCCAATAGGTGGTCGAGGTGCCTGGCATTTTTTGATCCATATGTTGTTTAAATATGCCAAAAGGAATTACCAAACCGGCTACTACATGCTCAGGAAACATTGCTTTTAACTCCCCTAAATTAGCAGCTTTGGGACCGCACAATTTTCCAGAATCCGCTGCAGAAATGTTAGTCATGTCGATAACATTGGTCTTTTCTAATTGAATTTGATGAGTTGGAACAGTGATTTTGATATCGTTTCGTATTTTTTCAGCAAATAAGGTATGTTCTTTAGTTGACATTTCTTCAGCCTTTTTTAGAATCACAGTTCCTTCGTTTGAAACGGCATAAAATACGGTATTACCGTTGAATTTAGAAAGGTCTTTTACATCTTGGTCTGATAGCGTAGCATTAGGAATTCCTAAATTACGAGCCAACAGTTGTACATGAGAAACCAGGTTACCTTCTGAAACTGTCATAATTCCGGCTACAGGTTTCAAGTCTGAAGGTGGTTTTCTAAAAATATAAATCTTGTCCGTATCTACTTCGACCTCCTCTGGAGATCCTTCTACAACTACTAATGTTCCGTAGGCATATCCTGGATTAAGCCCCTTTATCGAACTGCGATTATCTAATTGCATTACCGCATTAGTTAATGCCGATTCTTTCGCCAGAAATGAGCCTAACATACTTACGCTTTCTCCCAAATCCAAAGCAATTGAAGACCTAATCCTGTCATCAATAAATCCATACGCCTTGGGTTCAAAAAGCGTGTAAGTGTCTACGACATCCTGATATATGGATTTCACCTTTGCTGCGCTCCACTCTACAATATTTCTGGTTGTATTTAGAAAAGTATTTAGTTCCTTAATATTTAGTTCTTCTTTTGCTAAATATGATTGTAAAATGGGTTGTACTTTATGCCATTCCCATAATTCTATCATACCGGTTCCGGCGGCGGCATAACCTAATGTATAGATCTTTTGAAGAATTTCTTTAACCGTATTAGGTTTCCATTCTTGTGTTTTCTTGAGAAGAATATTTTCTAACGTATTAGATAGATCTAGTATAACAAGACGATCTTTTGCAGTAGTGTTTTGTTTGACATGTTCTCGAATAGTATACAAAATATCGGCTATTTTCTGAACCTGATCGGCGGCAAGCATATCTTCATTGTATTCTTCTAAAAAAGAAGTAAGTTGATTTTTGATGTTGCTGTTTGTAGCTATTCTGGTTACTTGTTTTTTTAGAATCTTAGTATTTATAGGTGCATAATACTGTTGTAGTGTTTGAGAAAGCGATGCAAAATCTTTTTTCAGCTCGCTGGATAATTCATGATCATAAGTCTTCCAAAAATCGAGTACACGTTGTATGTCGGTACGATCTGGTTTTCCATGAATTTTTATACGCACATCCATAAAATCAGGAAATTCATCGGCTATTAACTTAGATTCGCTACGCATCTGCTGTGCCAAATTAGAATCACCATCGTGTGGAATATCGCGTAATGATTGCCTAATCAAAAAATAATGTTGTTCTAACCGGGAATCACTACTGAGTAACCAGGTATAAAAATAGACTCCCCATTCTTCTTCATCTTCAGATTGTACAGCGCCGCGATAATATTGCCCCTTCCTTAAAATCCACCCATCGTCAACATTTATGAGGTATTTTCCTACCTGATATTGCTTTAAACGATTTTGTGAATTTTTTTTATCCCAAAACTCATCTTTTTTCGTATGTGCCAAAATCTCTCCAAAGAAAATGTGATGATCCTTTGCCAGTTGTTTAACTTCATTTTTATAACTAGCGTGTTGAATACCACCACCTATAGAATCAGGACAGGGATCTCTGGGCTCTCGTATAGATCCGTCTTTACAAAACCATTTGATTCTGTAATACGGTCCCCTTCTATCTAACTTATAATTTTCAATCTGTTTTTTGATTTTGGTAACCGGGATATCTTGTCCCAACAACGGAGTTGTCAAGAGAAGTAAACCAATAAAGAATATTATTATTTTGGGCATGACAATGTTTGTTTATAATAAAGAATAGAAAGTAATTTTAGAACTGATTTAAACTTTTTTCAATTTGCTAAAAAAATGCTGTTTTGCACTTCTATTTTATAATTTTTGACTTCCGTAGCGCTGCTATGCAAGTAAAAAATTACTTCATACAAGCGCAAAACCTTCATTCTTCACCTAAATCAAAAAAGTTTAAATCAGTTCTTAATAAAAAAAGAGAATTTGATACGTGTCTATATATTTTAGAACACGAAAGAGCTCTTATAGAAAACCTGGAGATAAGACATTTTCTGTATTTTTAGGTTTTTCTTTACATTACTTTACACTCTTTTACCAGTAGCAAGTTTATAGATAATAACAATAACTGCTATTACTAATAGAATGTGTATTAGGTTACCTAATGGAAAAACGAAATATCCTAGTACCCATCCAATTAACAAAATTACTACTAATAACCAGATTAGATTTCTCATGATTTTAAATTTTTAATTCATCTTGCTGTGTACAGTCTTGTATAAAACAGGTTGAAAATTTTAACCCCGTTCAACTAAAAGACAGCATTAATTTCTATAATTAACAAACTAAAAGTATGTAGATATTCTTGGTATCTCGTGCTTTATCACTACATATGTAGCCGTAAATGATAATATCACCTTGGTACACTTTGTAGTAGCGGTTTAGACAAGCTCACATCGTATTATTTTGGATATGCTTTACCGATTAAAATAGGCTAAAGTGCGAGTTTTTTTTGCAATGTTCTAAAATTCGCAATACCTGTACGCCATAAAAAATAGTACAGGTAAACAAGGAGTTCATTAAGGATATATGGGTTTAAAGATGCTCTTCGCCTTTGGCTTTGGGTTTTCCATATTCAGATTTGTAAATCTGAACGATAATAAGAAATAAGCTGATAAGTAGAGGACCAAAAATCAATCCGATAAAACCAAAAAGAGGTACGCCTACAATAACTCCAATCAAAGTAATGATGGGATGTACATTATCTAATCTCTTGAGTACATAAAGTCTCACCAAATTGTCTGATGAACCTACGATAACTAGACCGTAAATTAAAATACCCCAGGCTTGAAAAGTATGCCCTATAGAATGTGTAATAATAAAAACGGGTAAAATAGCCACTAAGGTTCCAATAAAAGGAATCATAGAACCAATAGTGACTATTACAAACCAAAAAAATGGATCTTCTATACCAAAGATAAAAAATCCGATAAGCGCTACGATACCCTGTATGATAGCAACCAATGGAATACCAACAGCATTAGAACGAACCATTTTTTGACTCTCATTGCCTATTATGCGCAAATTTTCTTCGTTGATAGGGATGTACTCAAACAGGGATTCTCTTAACTTTTTTCGATTGGTAAACATATAATACAGCAAGAAATACATGATTCCGATAGAAATAAATACATTAAAGGTGCCTCCCGCAAGACTCTGTAAATTTTCTGTTAGCCATGCCGAAACTGCATCGGGATCAATCTGGTCACTCACATCATATCCTAATTGATTCTCCCATTTGTCTAAGCGTCTTTTAACGGCCAACACTACTTTTTCTGAGTTTCGAGTCACATCTCCTATTTTATTACCAAGCATCATAATCAGTCCAATAACAGGCATGAGAATACCTACAAATGAACCTATCAACAATGTTATTGCCGCTAAATCAGGATGCCAGCCTCTACCTACTAATTTTACCATTAAATTACGCAGTATTACATAAATCGTAATAGCTCCAAGTATACCAGAAAGATAGGGTAATATTTCACGAAAAATAAGACCTCCCATCAATAAGATTAGTAGTAAGGTAAATACTTGCCGGATGATTGCTGGATTAATATTATTCACAGGTTTAGACTTTAGTAATTATTTGACAAATTATTAATTAAACGATTGAGAACGTGTGGCACTATTTCGCTCTCATGATAGAATAGCTAAATTCTTATATCCTCTTGTGTAAAATAATCATCAAAATTCTTAATGTTTGTTTCATTTGGCTGCGATTTTGGATTGTATGGCTTCAACCCGGCTTATGTATTGGTATTTCTACTCTCATTACGAAATTTTAATACATAATCCGGGATCAATGTAAAGACTTTACCACGAATCTCATAATTTATTAGGGATCGGATCAATAATTATACGTTTTGAACCTAAAGGAACACTTCATGTTTAGTAATTTCAAAATAAAAAATGAAATCAGCATTATTAGGAGTTGCTTCAGCATTGGTTAAAGGTAAAAAATACAAGCTCATGTTTGTAGGAATTCAGTTTATGTATCTAGGTTATAAATATGTTAAAAAAAAGAGGAAGTTATCACGTTCCTAAGTATAACCTTTTAGGGATCCTCTTTATGTTCTTCATCGTCATCTTCATAAATTAAAGGATGATCAGATATACCTAATCCAATGATTTTTATGATGCTAGTTACTGCATTATATAGCATAAGTACTACGCTAATGAGCGCTCCACTAAGTATGGCAGAGAGTAACAAGCTTACATAATATATGGCAGAATACCAAGAATGCGGTACATTGTCAGCTTCAGTAATAGGAATATTAAATATTTGAAACACAATCATAGCTACGACAAATACGATAGTGTCAATTTTGGCAATCATTAGCACATGTTTGTAATGTTCATCTTTTAATCTGGACTTTGTACCCGAACTTACACTTAGCAATGTTAATAGTAAGGCCAAGATTGTAGCTGAGGCCAAAACGATGGTGTTGCATAATGTATTAATACCGGGTAGTGATGATCGTATTAAAGATTTTGCTTCATAACCACTTAAACTTCCTAATAAAAATGCACCTCCGCCGGTAACTAATGCAGCTATAATACCACCAAAGAGTGCTCTTTTGTTGTATGCTGTTAGTTTGATCATCAGGTGTTATTTTCTGATTTTGAACCTTCATCTTTGATTAAACTGAAATTGTCAGGGAAATCCAATGTTCTAATAGGAAATGGTATATTGATATCGTGCTCATCATACACCTCTTTGATAAGCATCATGGTTTCACTTTGAGCTTTTGCTACCTCTAGGGCAGAAGTTGAGTTAATCCAAAATCTCAACTCGTAATTGATAGAACTATCTCCAAATTCTCGCCATAAAAATAATACATCTTCTTTATTTTTTACGGCTTTAAAATTGTTGACAATAGTTTCTATGGTCAATTTTTTTACCGCGCGCAAATCAGATTCATACCCTACACCACATTTTAAAATAACACGAGATTGCGCTGTAGTCGAATAGTTTTTTATAGGGTTTTCAACAACCAGTTTGTTGGGTATATACACCAAATTATTATCCACTTGTTTTATGGTAACCGCTCTCAAATCGATATCGATAACTTCCCCTTCGTAATCATTAGTTTCTACCCAGTCTCCAAACTTAATATGCTTAATATAGGATAAAATAATACCGGAATAGGTGTTGGCCAAAGCTCCCTGTAGTGCCAAACCAACGGCCAAACCAGCGACACCCGCACCTGCAAGAATGGTATTTAATGCTTTATCCAGGTTGAGAATACCTAGAATTAAAAATAATCCAATGACTACGACAAGAATAGAGATGAATTTTGCTATGATATTCTTCATAGATCGTTGTAGCCGGCTTTTATCTAGAATCCTCTTTGCTAATTTACTTGTGTACTTTGCAGTAATAAGAGCAGCTACAAATACAAAAACTGCGATCAGTATGTTAGGCAGGTTAACTACAATAGAATCTAGCCAGGACTCTAGTTTTTCATACATTTTGTTCCAGGCATCGATTAATTTTTCATTCATAATTGTTGATTTAAGTTATCTTATCTTTTCTAAAAACGCTGGAGTATAATCTTCTAGCAGTTTTAAAATAGCATGTTCAGTAGGAGAAAAATTCTCTGTAATTTCAGGTTTTTGTTGCACATGATCAAAAGCCTTTTTGATGGAGCCATTCTCATACGAGGTCACTATTGCTGGATGTACATAGTATTTTTTACATACATTTCGAGTGTTTCCAAGTCCTTTGGCTGCCGTATCATAAGCAGTAATTATATTTTTACGGATTTCTTTTTCGGTATTTGTTATTCCTAGATCCATGAGGGTATCAAAAAAAATAGAGGTGGCTGCCCAGGTTCTAAAATCTTTGGCTGTAAATAGATCACCACAAATATCGTGTACATAGGTATTCACCATGCTACTTTCAATACTTTGTTTGCATCCGTCGCTATCATAATATTGAAAAAGTTCCCAACCCGGTATTTCTTCACAACGATTTACCAGACGTATCAATTTTTTATTGCGTAAGGTTACCGAGTGCTTTTTTCCGCGTTTACCTACAAACTCAAATTTTAATTTATCTTTATCAATGTTTACATGTCTGGTTCTCATGGTCGACAATCCATAAGTTTTGTTTCGTTTGGCGTATTGCTCATTACCAATGCGAATATGTGTTTCTTCCATTAATCGTATAATGAGTGCTAATACTTTTGTCTTAGGCCAACCGGATTGTTCGAGATCCTGATCCACTCGTTTGCGTATTTTTGGTAATTGCCTACCAAATGCTGTCATTTTATAGAATTTGGTTTGATTACGAATTGCACTCCACATTTCGTGATATCTATATTGTTTTCGATTTTTTAGGTCTCTACCGATAGCTTGTAAATGGCCATTTTCTAGGCATGCAATTCGAACATCTTTCCATGCTGGCGGAATAACTAATTTTTCAATTCTTTCTATGTCTTTTTTAGTCGAGAGGGGAGAACCATTACATAAGTACCGGAAACCGTTTTTATGCTTATGCCTTGTTATATTCAGTTTTTCATCGTTGATGTAAATCAAATTTAATTGATCTATCACAGTTTCCGGCGTTTTTATGATCTGTGTAAGAAAATCTGGATTTTTAAGGTCTAAACTCATACAAAATGAATAGTTAGAAATTTTAGAAGCTACTTCACAAAAGGGAATGTTTAAAACTTTTATTGTGATAGCGTAGCGGTTACAAACGTTCTCATTTTTTTAATTATTTAGTTTTCAAACAACTAAAAATAGTTAAACGTATGAAACTACACTATTAGTTATCTATTATTTTTAATATACAAAGAATAGTATGTTGTTACGTTTTTGATATTTCAAGTTAAAAAAGATCAACTATATCTACTACCAGAATACATAAAAAAATGGCCTCATCACTTTTTGGTAAAGAGGCCATTCACGATAACTAACCATATCTATCTGGAAATTAGATATATTATTTAGTGAAAATCACTTTAGAATTTTTTAAGCCTGATTTAAAAGATTCGATATTATTTACATATTTATACTGGTCATTAAATACTCGATTTGGTTTTTCTCCCATAATAATATGTTTTACATTAAGATCTGGTGCATTTAAAATAACACGATCTGATACTCGTAATTTCTTATCTCCTAAATCCTGGTCTAACTCTTTCAATTCTGAAATAACGTATAAATTATTATTCGTAGCTACAATTTCCTTAATGTCGATAGTATGTTCTTTGTTCTCTACTTCTGCCTCTACGGTTAAGGTAAGTTCTTCTTTTTCTCCACTATCTGGCATATCCACATCAATATATGGTACTTCAATTTCTTCTTCTTCCATGACCACAACTACTTTCGGTATTTTTACCGTTTTGGTTTTGGTACCCACATTAACATCTGCCCAATCCACATCAAAAGTAGGAAGCTGTCCCGATTCGGTATCGATATCTACATCAACATCTGGTAATTTAGCTTCTTTTTTCTGTTGAATATCACAACTACTTACTAAAAGGACAATCATTAATAATCCTATAAAATTTTTCATAATAAAAAGGTTTTTTTAGTTTAGAATGTTAAGGGCTACCAATTATTTTAATACACTACATTTGCTCTAATGATAGATTTTTTTGTTTACAATTTTTATACGGTAGCCCTATATATTTTTGTTATTCAAAATTAAGATCGTTATTTTGATATGTTGTGCGCATTTACAATTTTCGTTGACTGTTATGGAAGTGTTTTTAAAATAGGTTTAGCGTTAATAATGACAGCGATTGCGCTAGAAGATGTCGTATGATTTTAACAATTTTATAAATAACAAGTTGTACTACTTTTTTATTAGAAAGTCTTTTACAATCAAAGAAAAAGCGAATGAGAATTCTAGCATCAGAAGCTGAAAGTATACATTCATGAGCAGAAATATGTATGAATCTACTCGATGTTGCCAAAATACTTGTATAAAATAATTTTTGATATGCGGCAATCCACTTATATCTTGAACATACAACAACACATAATAAAATTCTGAAAATCTGGAAAACCACTATGCATTTTGAAAACATTAAAAAAGTACTTAGGTCCATACAAAAAAAGTTAGCCGAATTATCTAAGGAAATATTTCGCAGCATAGCTTTTTATCCTATACTTATAAGTTTTTTCTTTTGTGTTATAGCAGTTGTTACTTTACATATAGAACATATAGAAATTATTTCAGAACTAAAAGAGAAGGCATCATTTTTGGTAGTTCGTGACATCGATACTGCCAAGACTATCTTGTCTACTTTGGTAGGTGGTGTTTTATCTTTAACAGTTTTTAGTTTTTCTATGGTAATGGTGGTCTTAAATCAGGCTTCATCAAATTTCTCACCCAGGCTATTGCCGGGATTAATTTCAGATAAGAAGCATCAGATTATCCTTGGTTTTTATACAGGAACCATACTATACACCATACTCATCTTAATGTCGTTGGGTAGTTATGGTCCGTCTGAAGGGTATTCTGGATTTTCTACGATATTGGCGGCAATATTCGGCATTATTTGTATCAGTCTATTTGTGTATTTTATTCATAACATCTCGAGCGCCATTCAAATAGACACTATCATCAACAAGATCTTTAAACAAAGTAATGAAAGTCTAAAACATAAAATCAAAAATCAGGAGCGTTGTGATCTTAATACTGCCGATTGGAAAGTGATCTACAGTGAACAGTCTGGGTATTACCAGGGTATTTATATTTCATTTATAAGCGATTATTTCAAACAACAAGAAAATTTTATTGAAGTCATTCCGTACCAAAGTCAATATATCTGGAAAGGGAGCCCGTTATTAAAAATAAAAGAAGATATTCCAGCCGATGAGCTGAATTCATTATTAAAAAGCATAAGCTTCTCACAAGATAAGCATAAAAATAGTGGATATTTGAGCGGAATGCTTAAACTTACCGAAGTAGCAGTACGTGCTATGTCTCCCGGGATTAACGACCCGGGTACCACCACCGATGTAATTACCAAACTAGGTCAACTACTTAGCAAAGCATCTCAAATTTATCCACGGACTTCTAAAAAGTATTCTGATAACAAAATTATACTTATAGAAAATATGATTACTTCTGCAGAATTGATGCGTGTCCTAATTCAGCCAATACGCTACTACGGAAAAAATGATGCAGTGGTCATGTTTGAATTGGTATCTGCCTTACATTATGTTTCGAAAAATAGTAGAATAATCTCCTCAAATAAAAATGATATTCTAGCAGAACTACAAAGTCTTGGTAAAAGCGTAAAGAACAATATTAAAAATGAAAAGGATACACATCCTATCTTAGAAATTGTAAATAAGCAATAAAATAACGAAAAAATGGAATCTCAACCCGCCTTAATTTGTATACCGGATATTAGTGGATTTACAGAATTTATGAGTTCTACAGATATTAATTTAAGTGCTGAAGTAATTTCTGCATTATTAAATAAGGTTATCTATGCAAATGAAATAGGACTAAAAGTATCAGAGATAGAAGGTGACGCCGTCTTGTTTTACAGGCCAGGAAAATTGCCGCCTTTTAAAGATTTAGTAGATCAATGTCGAAGATTTTATACTGGTTTTTATGACCAATTGTATGAATTACATAAAAAACATGCTAAAAATGGAGAAGGGGACCATATCCCAAAAATGCTGGGTTTAAAAATAATATTACACTATGGTCGGCAGATTAGTGCGGTTCCGATAGGAAAAAATATAAAGTTAATGGGTGAAGACGTCATCTTGGCTCATCGTTTATTAAAAAATGAAATTCCGGAAGACGAATACATCTTGCTTTCTGGAAATGTATTAGAACAATACAAACAAGAAACCATACAACGTAATTTTGGCTGGGGAGAACTTCACGATTATAAAACGGAGTATGAACATATTGGCGAGGTCAACTTCAGTTATATCAATCTTAGACCGTTGCTTGAATAGTATTCGTTTACTTTCGCCTATCTGGTCGAGCCCTTCGTCAGAGTTTAGGACAGGCGCTGTCGAGACCTGGTTAATGAACCTAAAAATAATTTTTTGATCTCGCATGAGACGACTATAACAAAATAGATTTTCTAATGTATAAAGCGGGTTTAACGAAATCTGTAGGTAATTAGCCGCCCTACAAACGAGTTAAGATATCTAGTAAATGAGCTAAGTTTAGCCGCTGATTGCGAGTATCTTTGAATTAGAATTAAATTGAATCAATTTTTTAAAACTGTAAATACTAAAAAAATTGCTATGGATTATTTAAATATAGAAGAAAAGAAATTATTACCCGTCATATTAGAACTTAATGTACTACTGGCAGATTATAATTTGTATTATCAAAAACTAAGAGGTTTTCACTGGAATATCCTGGGAAAGAACTTTTTTGATCTTCATGTAAAATTCGAAGAGCTGTACAATGATGCCAAAGTTAAAATAGATGAAATTGCCGAGCGCATTCTAACTCTTGGGCATCATCCCGTAAGTCAGTTTAAAGAATATATTAAACTTGGTACTGTTGAAGAAATTAGTCCGTTAATGAAAGACTATGAAATGGTAGAAGAGCTTCTAAGTGATCACAAAAAAATATTAACCCAAATGCGTGTTACTTTAAAGCATGCAGATGAAGCAGGTGATGAAGGAACTGTTGATTTAATCGGAGCCTACATTAGAGAATTAGAAAAAGCAAGTTGGATGCTAAATGCTTGGTCAAAAAGCACATCAGACAATCTGGATACAAGTATGATCAAAGAATCAAAATAAGATCATAAATCATATAATTAGTAACCTTTAAAATTAAAATAATGAAAGCAATTCAAGTAATAGCTACTTTATTAATAACGTTTACTTTAACAAATGCGGTTGCTCAAAGCAACACGCAAATGATGAAAACCAGAACTACAAAAACATTTGAGTTCAAAAAAGATGGTAAAACGATACCTTACAGAGTAACCGTTTTTAAGACCAGTAAAACACCTTTACAATTAAAATCAGAAGATGAAGGTCAAATCAATCAAAATAAAAAGAGTGTTCCTGCACAGGTCACCAAATTAATCTACGTCGATAATGATATGTGGAGTGACTATGATAAATATATCGTTTTACGTTACAATAAAGATGGAGATGATAGTTTTGAGTTGAAACCTACTGAAAGAGGTTTTAAGGTAGTAGTAAATAAGAAAAATGTAGAGTACATCTTTGGTGAGGGTCTGTATTTTGTAAATAACGATGATAAAGATTTCTTTTATGTAGATGAATTCGATTCTATATAAACATGAATACTGATAAGAATGTTCAAAAAACTCCCTATTTAAGGGAGTTTTTTGGTATTTAAATATTTTCTTTTGAGTTAAAAGAATACTAGCTAAAACGGAAAAACATTCTTATTTTTGCCTTAGAACTGATTTACACTTTTTTGATTGGCACCGCCAAAGGGTAGAATACCCCGAGGCTTGCCTCGAAATTGAAAAATTGTTTTCAACGAATGCATCATGGGCTTGCCCCGAGGTAGTTTACTTAAGTGAGACCGACCGATATGAGGTGCCGGATGGTATGATTGCAAAACAGCATTTTTTAGCAGATTGAAAAAAGTTTGAATCAGTTTTCATAGTTCATTTATATGTCGAAGTACAACCACATTTAAACTTTTAGTATGTATGCTAAACCCACAAGCCCGATAGAAATTGATATAACTGCAAAAGATACCGAAGGAACTGTCAGGCAAATTCAGGAAGTTATTGGTGGAAAAATTGAAGAGCGTTGGGGACAGTACGAGCTAATTGTCAATAATCTTAATGCCCATGGTTCTATTAAATTTATTACGTTTGATTGGGGAGTGAACTTATTACAGTACGACATTATTTTTCATAAAGAATTCGTATTGATTATGGATGCTTCAGAATTTAATCCTATTCATTTTACGTATTGTCTTAAAGGGTTTTGTGGTCATCGATTTGGGTATCAAGATGAGATTCACACATTAGAGCAATTTCAGTCAGTAATTATTACGAGTCGAGATGGTGGGTTTAACTATGGCTATTTTCCGAAGGAAGAAAAATTAGAGATCAATGTGATACAGATATCAAGAAAAAAATACTTGAAAAAGCGTTTGAATAATGTATCACAATTGAACGAAAAGTTATATCGTGTCTTTATGGATGAAGATCATGAAAAGGCATTTGCTTATTTTGGTACCTATAACTTAAAATTAGCTGATCAAATAGGTGCTTTGAGAAAGATCAAGCAAAAGGGGATGATTCGTATTTTGCAAATCGAAGGAATGGTGTATCAGATCTTATCTATGCATATACAGCAACACGACAAGGCTATGAAAGAAGAAGTGTTGCCTACCACACTATTAAAGAGAGAGCTGAGGTTAATTCGAAATCTAGCAAATAGAATCATAAAAGACGTGGCCAAAGAGTATTCTTTAGATCATTTATCTGAAACCGTCGGTTTACCTCAGGCTAAGCTACAACAAGGGTTTAAATTGCTGTATGCCAGAACGGTTACAGAATATATAAGGCATGTGAGGCTAGAAGCAGCCAGAGATTTAATACGAACGACTGAAATGAATATTTCTGAAGTAGTATATTCTATCGGATTTAGTAGTAGAAGTTATTTTTCAAAGATTTTTAAAGAAAAGTATGGCATTAGTCCGAATGATTTCAAAAACAGAACCGAAATACCGGTAGAAGAAGTAGTTGGTGTCTCGAATTAGGTATGTAGTATTATCGAAATAATCGACGTATCATATAAAAAATACCATATTTCTTAACAGCACTTAAAACAGTAGAAACCCACTGATATGGCTGCAAATCTTCTTTGAATTCAGATTTTATCAGTTTCATTTCTTCGAGATAAATTTGTCTTCTTAAATGAAGTTTGCGTAAATCCTGTTCAATTTCTTTAAAAGAGGTGTATTCTCTATTCATAGTGATTGATTAATCAAAAAATTCTTTAGACATTTTTCTAATGATCCCTGTGTCTATTTTTCCGCGCATTACGTACCCTAAACCTGTAAGTAGAAATAAAATCCCTGCCATAAGTAAACAAGCTAAAACCATACTACCAATAAGCTGTCCCAACCAAATCGAAGCAGAAACTGTTAAAAAAATCAATCCTAAAAAAAGCAAGCCCCCAATGATGGCTAGCTTGCTTAAAAAGGAAAATGCTCTTGCTAACTGTTGAAAAGCCTTCAGTTTATAATATTCTTGCGAAGTTTTAACGTAAGCCTCCCCAGAATCATATGCTTTGTTAGAGGTTTCATTTATAGCATCAAAAACACCCATTATGATTTCTGTAATTTTTTGTTTTTAGCTTTCAATTCTCGTAATTTTTTTTCTAAAGAAGTAATTACATCGTCTGCTTTATAACTGGCGTCTGAAACTAAAGATTCAATTTTGGTATCCAGAGTTTGTTTTTGAGAAGATACTGTATCTACAATTTTATGTTGTAAATGTGAAGCTTCTCTAGCCAAATTATCCTTGGTAGCCTGTGCCTCTTCTGCCAATCTTCTTCTTGTGTTTATTCCCTTATCTGGGGCAAATAATATACCTAGCGTGGCTCCTACTGCGGTACCTGCCAAAATTCCTAAAAATGTATTGCTACTATCGCTCATTATATTTGTTTTTAAATTATTATGATTTGTTCAAATTTCTGAAAAATTAGAGGTTAGCTTTGACTCAAACCATATCGATATTAACGGATATGATTTTTGGCAAACGAATTAACATTTCACTTAAAAACGTTAACAACAACAGCGGGTAACATCTACTTTTACGTACCTATCAAAATTCGATAACCATGTCTGATCAAATAGTAACCAATTATCCTTTTACCGGCGAAGTTTTACAAAAATATGCGCTGGCTACAGATGAGGTCATACAAACTTCACTCAAAAAAGCGGAAGAAGCATTTTTAAGTTGGAAAAATAGAGATATAGTAGATCGCACAGATCTCTTATTGAAACTAGCAGAGTTATTGCATCAAAACAAAGAACAATACGCTAATCTTATTACCCAAGAGATGGGTAAACCTTATAAAGAAAGCCTTTCAGAAATTGAAAAGTGTATATGGCTCGTAGATTTTTACGAACAAAATGCTGAAGAATTACTGGCAGACGAACTTATCGAGACCGAGGCTCAAGAAAGTTTTATCAGCTACGATCCCATAGGTTGTGTTCTTGCCATTATGCCTTGGAATTATCCTTTTTGGCAAGTATTTCGCTTTGCGGTCCCAACACTAACTGCAGGTAATACTGCGATACTAAAACACGCTAATAACGTAACAGGATGCGGTTTGGCTATTCAAAGTCTTTTTGAAGCTGCAGGTTATCCTTTGGGTTGCTTCCAAACACTGTTGATTAGTCATGATCAGGTAGCAACTATTATTGAAAATGACAGCATTAAAGCGGTTAGTCTTACCGGTAGTGAAAAAGCGGGTAGGGCTATAGCTCAAATAGCCGGTAAAAACTTAAAAAAGACAGTTTTAGAACTTGGTGGTAACAATGCTTGTATCGTTTTGGCAGATGCTGATCTCGATACGTACATAGAAACTATAGTTAAAGCGCGAATGCAAAATTCGGGACAAAGTTGTATCGCCGCAAAAAGATTTATCGTCGTTGATGAAATTTATGAAACATTTCTAGAAAAGTTCAAAGAAAAAGTAGCCGAAATCAAGTTTGGAGAACCTTTAGACCCCGAAACTGAAATAGGGACGTTAGCAAGAGTAGATCTTGCAGAAGAAGTACAACGACAGGTAGATGAATCTGTAGCTAAAGGGGCAACTGTAGTAGTGGGTAATAAAAGAGATAAAGCGTTTTTTGAGCCTACTATCATTACTGATGTAAGCTCGGGGATGCCGATATTTGATGAAGAAGTTTTTGGTCCGGTAGCGGCGATTATTAAGGCCAAAGATAGCAATCATGCTTTTGAATTGGCTTCAGATTCCTCGTTTGGGTTAGGAACTATGTTGTTTACTGAAGATATAGAGACGGCCAGAGAACAAATAGGGCGTATAGAAGATGGCGCATTTTTTATCAATGAGATGGTAAAATCTGATCCAAGATTACCATTTGGCGGCACAAAAGCCTCAGGGTATGGTAGAGAACTTTCGAGAGAAGGAATACTCGAATTCGTCAATAAAAAGACGGTTTATATTAAATAATATAGAGGTTAGTAGTTAGTTACCTATCGGAATAAGATGCTATAGTACTATTGTTTGGTTAAGCCTTTCATCATAGCTCAGGAAAGGCTCAGTCGTAACCTGTTTTACGAAGACGAAAAGTTCTCGACTGCGCTCGAACCGACAGGTGGTTGGATTACAGAAAACACTATTTTATAATCAAAACCCTTGTGTATTTATCTACGCACCGCTGAAATATTAATTATCAAAGTAAGAGATTAATTATATAAAAAATTAAATAATATTATAATGAAATTTGTAAAAGAAGAAGAAGAACAACGAGAAGACTATATTTTCCAAAAAAATACTAAAACCAAATTTGGAACAAAATTTATCATAATAGTGCTTATTGCATTAATTGCCGGAGTAGCAATATCTGGATTTTTCTTTGAATTATTCTAATGCGTAAAGCACAAATGAGTATTAGTTTTAAAATACATCATACTAGATCATATGCATTAATTATTGATTTGATAGTGATCGTATCTTCGGTAGAACTAAAATATCTTTATCAGTGGATACAAAAAATTAAACTTTTGGCGAGTTGATACATGTAGATGGAATGATTTTTTGATTGATTGATGTGAAATGGGGTTGAATAATTTTCAATCCCATTTTAATTTAATCCGTTTTGTGATTAGAAAATCCCCGCCTGCCATTTTATTTAAAAAAAAGGCGGGCAGGTGTTATAGTTTGAAACTGCTGCTAAAACCAAGCACTGCGTTATATTTTTAAGTTTCAGCGTAGCCCTTTGACTTCGCTCAGGGTAAACTGCTATGCTAAAACTTTGAAAACACTTGATTTTATAGCATTTTCAAACCTCATAACGACATTCTAATAGATAAACCGAATGTAAAGTGAGTTAGCCATACATTGAAAAAAAGCTTAAACCAGTTCGTTCTAAGAAGCGATCAAGTTAAAATTACTAAAAAAACAGCAAACCTTTGCGTAGTATAGTATGATGAGAAAAGTAACTGAAAATTATTTGTTTTTAATGTAGTTTTCTTATGGAAATTATTCTAAATACTGTAAATTTCAGAGATATCAGCATTCTTACATTAATGTAAACAAGCTATGGCCAAAATAAAAGAAATATCGCTAGAAAAAATTCCTGAATTCGTAGAGGTTAGCGATCACAAAAAAAATGAGATTATCGTGCACACTCAAATCGAGTTTCATCCCCTGGACGTATCTCAAAATATGGAATATATGCTGCATGTATTTATATACGATGTACATGGCGATAATGATATTCCTGTACTTTTATCCAATTGGGACGATACCAAAATACAGAGAGTAGTTAAAAACGAAAGAAAAGATGATTTTTTATGTAAAGAAAGTGTATTAATCAAGGCAGATGAGGTTAATAAAGCGAATATTGCGGTTAAAACACGTATGCATTTAAAACTTGGGTATCTGCAGGATAATACATCAGTATATTCTAGAAAGTTTGAAGTTTTTGCTACGCTTATTCCGGCCATAGATAGAGTATCCAAATGGTCGGCTCCTTTTGAGTCTCAGTTGATATTTACCGATTAATTTTAGATATGATGTTTGATTTAATTTTACCCGTTGTGCATTATGAAAATAATAGTAAAGAAAAGCGTCAATTTGAGGGATTTTTTGTAATGACCTTTTGACTAAGCTCGAGATGACTTGAAAAAAAATTGGCCTGCCCTCAACTTGATTGGGGGTATCGAGAATAGCTTTTTGGATGTAACAATCAAAACTTATAAAAACTTTTGGAAGTAGTTCGCTATAGGAAACCATTAGATTACTTCATATTCATTAGCATTAAAGAACAAAATAATTCATATATTAGAAATACTACAAATTAAAAATTATACTATTAATATTAGATTGCTATACTTATAGAACATGGAAAAACTAGGGCTTACACAAGAAAACTGGGAACAATTTTTACAATGGGTTTGGGATTTCGTACCTGGGGTCGTCTCTGCTATTGTAATTTTCTTCGTAGGAATTTGGGTAATTAATTTATTTAGTAGAGGGCTACGCAAATTCTTTCAAAAGAAAGATTATGATGAAACATTGGAGAGCTTTTTATATGATTTAATTAATATCGGACTTAAAATCCTTTTAATTATTTTAGTAATTACCCAATTAGGTGTCCAGACATCTTCACTAGTGGCGATACTTGGTGCTGCGGGTCTGGCAGTAGGTTTAGCTTTGCAAGGATCGTTGTCTAATTTTGCTGGCGGAGTATTAATTCTGTTTTTTAAACCGTTTAAAATTGGAGATTTTATCGAAGCGCAAGGAGTTTCGGGCACCGTAAAAGAAATCTCAATTTTCAAAACTAAACTTAACACCTTTGGTAATCAGTTGGCTATTATTCCTAACGGGAAACTATCGAATGAAAATATTATTAATTATTCTGCCGAAGCTATGCGTAGGGATAATATGGAGATCGGTATTTCTTATACTAGTAATATTAAACATGCAAAAGATATACTTCTCGACCTTATAAATAATCAAGAGGGTGTTATGCAAGATCCTGCACCAGAGGTAGTAGTTTCAAACCTGGGCGACAGTGCTGTTACCTTGTCATTACGCTATTGGGCATCGATCGATGATTTTTGGCGAATTCACTTTTATACGGTAGAAGAAGCTAAAAAACGTTTAGAAAATCAAGGTATTTCTTTACCCTTTCCTCAAAGAGAAGTGCATGTATATAACAAAGATAATCAACATCAAAAAAATACGAATTCGAAAAGTGATACGACTACGGTAAATCTTTCAACAAAAGAAGAGAACGATGGCGAACAATAGACCAAGTATCAAAAATGAAGATCAATACGAAGCACTTCGAGAACAAGGGTACAGTAAAGAAAAAGCAGCTCGAATTGCGAATACTGATACTAGTGGTTCTAAAGGAGGAAAAGCAATACCTTATGAAAAACGAACTAAAGAAGAGCTTTATAATCAGGCCAAGAAGATAGGAATTAATGGTCGATCGAATATGAATAAAAAAGAACTCATCGATGTTTTAAGAAATCATTAAAATCAGGATGTTATGAATTACGTTATAGTTGCAATGCAAATCATAGTAGGAGTAAGTATATTAAATGTGTGGCTTATTCAAAATAACAAACCTACCAAATGGCGAGGAGGTAATGCCACGACAATTATTGAGGAGTTTCATGCCTACGGTTTGCCAACATGGGTTTGCTATGCCGTAGGTACGACTAAAGTCATTTTAGCGATATTACTCATAATTGCTATTTGGTTTCCGGTATTAAAAGAACCTTCTGCATTGGGATTAGCGTTTTTACTTTTGGGATCAATAGCCATGCATTTTAAGATTAAGGATCCTTTGTATAAATCATTCCCGGCTTTTTTATTTTTTGTGATGTGTACCCTTATAGCAGCTAGTAGTCATATAAAATTATACTTCTAGGTCTATTTGTATATTGCCTTTAAACGATATATGCCATGCATATGTATATATTAAGAATAGCATAGACTAATGCCGGTATTGCTGCTAGTATAGGATCTTTTATTTTTAATCGTACACCAAATCCAAGAATCATTAGTAAAGCAAGTCCTCCAGACGAAAGTATAAGAAGTGTGGGACTAAAAAAATAACCAAGAATAAGACCCACACCTCCGATAAGCTGTAATATTCCGGTAAGTGTTCTTCTTTTTGCCAGGCCAAAACGAATAAACTCGTTCTTCATTCTTGTTGAAAATAAACAGCTTATCCCATAGAAAAGGAATGAAATCGCAGATATGAATACTACAATGGCATCAAAGTGCATAGGTTTATTGTTTTCGATTACATTATTTCAAACCAGTTCATTAGTAAAATTTCTCAAATACCTGTGCTGCTGCATGTACTGAAGCATCAATTTCTTTAGAAGGTAATGTAATGCCTTCAACGATATTACAAAATTTTTTCCATCTCGCAGTATGAGATTTCGGTTGTCCACCAAAAAAATGATGCGTTGTTATCGTATTCAGGTTTTTACAGGAACTCAGGTGTTTTGAAATGAGCAGACCACCAAGCATAGAACCTTCAATAACATAGGCACTTCCTAGTAATGCGCCTAGTGTGACTGGCATTTCAAAAGTGGTTTTAGTAACAGAATTGCTAGCTACAGATAAGGCTAAAAGATCTTTTTGTAATGCACCACTTTTTTCGAAGTTAATCATGGATTGTAAATCTGTAGGGAGTAGATTCTTATGTACAAATAAATAGTTTTCTACCAAAAGATAGGTGCTATAGTTTTTTTTAAGCAATTCGATGTATTGATCTTCAGTAATGCTATGGTCTATAATATATTTTGCAAGATTACCTTGCTCTGCGATTCGATGATGTTCTGCGGTACTTTGTTTTAAATGCTTCAGAATAGAAAAAGGTTGATCACTATGCGTATTATTATCGAGGTTTCTATTCATAAATATATATATTAAATAATTTCTTGTGGAGCTTTATTAAAGGTGGTCCAATATTGGATAATTTTTGGCAATTGCTCTTTTAAATCGGCATAGGTTTTTGGTTTTTCTATGTAACTATTTCCGCCAAGGGCATAAGTTTCGATAATCTCTTCTGGTCGGTCAGAAGAACTTAAAATAATAACCGGAATATTTTTGATCATTTTTTTATTCCGTAAATAGTTTAAAACTTCGAGACCATTCATTTTTGGTAATTTTATATCCATTAAAATGCATTTAGGTGGATGGTCTGCAAATTGCATGCTTTCAAAATATTGTATTGCAGATTCGCCGTCTTCTATATGCGATACATTACAATTCGGTATTTCTTTTTCGAAAACTCGTTCCATGAGAGCAATATCAGAACGATTATCTTCTACTGATAGTACGTATGGTTTCTTCATTCTTCAAATGTATTAAAAACTATGTTTTTGTAGTAATATGTTTTTTATGAACCGGTTTAACTAATCAAAAAAGCCAAGTTGAGTTTGATAAAAATTATTCATTCTTTTTTTCGTTCAATGTAAAATAAAAAGTTGCTCCTCTATTAAGTTCACTCTTTGCCCAAATACTTCCGTTATGTTTTTCGACTACTCGTTTAGCAATCGCAAGCCCAATACCAGAGCCCTCATATTCGTCATTAACTAATCGATTGAATACGCCAAAAATTTTATCATCATGCGTTACGTTGAACCCAATTCCATTATCTTTTACAAAGTATACGCCATGTTCATGTCCGATAGTAATTTCTGGATGCTTTACTTTAGATGAATATTTTAAAGCGTTACCAATAAGATTGTTGAATAGTTGAAAAATCATGACACGATCGCCGTAATCATGGGGTAAATCTTGTATCTGTATTTGAAAATTGGTGTAAAAAACATCAACTTGTAAAAATTCTAGCACTTCATCTACGACATTATACATCGATAATTCTTCTTTTTTCAAGGAAGTTTTTCCCAGGCTCGAAAAAGCCAGAATATCGTCAATAAGAAGATTCATTTTATCAATAGAAGAAATGATAGTACGTACTGCTTGTTTGCCAAAATCATCAAGAGTTTCATAATAATCCTCTTTAATTATTTGTGCAAAACCATCAATTCCGCGTAGCGGCGCTCTTAAATCATGAGAGACACTGTAACTAAACGATTCTAGTTCGTTATATGCACTTTTTAATTTTTGGTTTAGGGTATTAATTTCATCATATTTTTGAATGATAATTTCGGCAATATGATCTTTTAAGGCTTTTGCTGCTGCTATTTCATAATCATGCCAGGGTGCGCTGTGCCCGGTATGCTCGATAGACCATTTGGCAAAAGATTTTCTTGGACTTAGTCTTTCATTATCTACAGTAACGGCTTTGTGAGGATTGCCTCCCCAATCTACTGTTTGAATGATTTCAGGTTTAAACCATAAAAGAATATTTCTTTTTGATTTACTTAAAAAGACCGCTAAGACTCCCGAAGCCTCTTTAATGATATCTTTTCCGTTATTATATTCCCCGCTTAAATGATTAGTGGTATATATGTCGGTTTCAGATTTTTCAATAAGCCAATCGATGAGTTGTTGAATTTCTTGATTCGATGGGGTGTTGCCTATAGTTTTAATTTGTTGGTTTAAGCAGAGAGCCGCACCTTCAGCATCAGCAATATCAAGAATAGAATAATGATCATCTGATATGATAGTGTCGATATCCCAATTTTGGCTCATTTTTTCAATAAGTCTGGATCTTACTTTATTAGATTCATTTGTTTTTTGAAGTAATGAATTAGTTGATTGCAGTCCTAATTGTGTTGAAAATACCTGAGTAATAAATTTACAGGAAACCCGGCGATGATAATTTATAAACTTTGGGCTGTAGTTATGACACGCTACTAATCCCCATAGTTGATCCTGAAAAACTATGGCAGCGGTAAGTGTAGCACTTACCCCCATATTGGTTAGGTATTCTATATGAATAGGAGATACCGCTCTAAGCTCTGATCTGGAAACATCTAGAGGTGATGCAGAAGCAGTATTTTTTATGATGCGTTTTGGCTGGGATGCTACATCTGAAATAATACGAACCCCTTGTTTTAAAAAAAGTTTTCTTGCTTGTTGCGGAATGTCAGATGCCGGATAATGTAATCCTAACCAACTTTCTAATTCAGGTTCCCGTATTTCTGAGACTACTTTTCCGTTCCATTGGGCATCAAATTGATAAATCATCACCCTGTCATATCCAAAAAAATCTTTAATTAACTGCGCAGCTGCATCACACATCGACAACTCATCGGTAGCGAGATTAAGTTTGGTAATTACGGTCGATAACTGCTCTTGATATTGTATAGGATCTATATGCTTCCCCGTGGGTTCTAGTTCCAAAATACCGTGATCACCGTTGTGATGCGCTATTAAAATGTAGTTGTGGTCGTGCAGCGATAGATGAAGAGGAGATTTTTTTTCCTGATCTATGGCAGCAAGAACATGGGTAACAGTTTCTTCGGCAAATAAATCATAAAGTGTAGTAGATGTTATTGTAGCAGTTTCGATATCGAATAACTCGATACAATTTTCACTATAAAAAGTAATAGCTTTTGTTTGCAGATCAAAAGCTAATAAAAAACCATGATCTTGAATAGTATCAATACTATGAATCGGCTCTTTATCACAATTGGTGAGATCAACTTTTTTAGGATATAAGGTTGACGGACTTTCCATAAGTAATTGTTTTTGAATTTGATTGATGTGTTTTGATTCACCAATTTAAAAATATAGGATGTATGCTATTCATTATGTAACAATTCATAGAAATGTGTCCTCGATACATAAAAAACTGGTTTAAATTAAGGGATTGATATTTAGGAATAGACATATAATAAAATATTCTACAAAATTACTTATTGATGCATAGGTAGTCGCACTATAAATGTAGCACCTTTACCCGGTTTTCCTTCTGCTGAAATAGTGCCCTGATGAGTTTCTACAATTTTTCTGCAAATGGCCAGCCCAATACCCGTACCAGAATATTCATTTTTCTGATGTAACCTCTGAAATAGCTCAAAAACCTTATCTACATATTCTTGCTCGAATCCAATCCCATTATCTTGAAATTTTAATTCGATCATTTGATGCGTTTCTTTTGATTTTTTATCTCGATAGTAATTAGTTTCGGTAACGATCTGAGATATAATTTCGATATGTAATGGTCGACTGGGGTCTCGATATTTAATAGCATTTGTAAGTAGGTTATAGAATAATTGATAAATTAAAAAAGTAACACCTTTGATAACAGGAAGTTCTTTGATTTGGTGTACATTAAACGAATTCGTTTTAGTTTCTTTAAGATCTTGAATAGTAGATGTTAGCACTTCTTGCAGATTTACGTTTTCGAATGAGATCCCTGCTTTTCCAATTCTCGAGTAGGTTAGTAGTTGTTTGATCAATTTTTGCATTCGATCTGCCGATGCTTCTATTTTTGCTAAATATGTTTTCGCTTTATCAGAAAGATCTTCGTGACCCAAATCATTAACTCTAGAAATAAAGATCCTTATTTTACGAAGCGGTTCTTGTAGGTCGTGACTAGCAATATGATTAAATGAGTCTAACTCAGAATTAATTTGAAGCAATTCTTCGTTTTGTTGTCTCAGTATTTTTTCATTTTCAACTTCTTCGGTGATGTCTTTGATCACACCTAACATGATTTGACCTGCCGCGACGGGTACAAAATTTCCTGATAACGAAAAATGCCTTAATTTGCTATTTACGTTTACCTTAAAAAATTGTGCAGTCAATTGATCATCATATTGATGCTGGTCAATTTTGGATAAGATATTTTTTTTATGTGTGGCTGTCATCAGATCAAATATTCCATTTTCATAGGATGCTATGGTCTTGTGATCTATATCAAATAAATTTTTGATATTCTTAGATAATATCCAGGTGTTTTTCTTGATATTCCATCGAAAACTGGCCGATTTAGAGATAGTTTCAGCTTCACTTAACGTTGCATTCTGAAATTCTAATTGTCTATTTAATTTTCTAAGCTCTCGTTCAGTATGTTTAAGTTTTGAAATTTCGCTACATGTAATAGTGAGGCCATTTTCATAAGGAGCTGCTTTACATCGAAACCAAGTCTTTGAACCGCAAAAATCAATTTCACGCTGAAACGATATCTTAAAATCTTCTTTGGTGAGGCAGGCGATCAAAATCTCAAAAACTCCGTTAGAAAAAGCGTCGGGATACAGCAAGCTTAATTTCTTATTCACTATATTACTTTGTAAGCCCTTTCCAAAATTAGTGATATTCGGAGTCACAAAATCCAGGTTAAAATCAACAATACCACGATCCTCATAGACAGGAATAAAGTAAAACACCAAATTATTGGATCGGGTTAATATATCTTGTAAAAAATTTAATGATTTTGTCAATTCTCCTTCTTTTTTTGAAGTTTAAAACTAATAAAATGATCCTTTTTATAATAATGATTACGGGTAAAAATCAAGTTGTAACATGAATTGAACAAAAAAACTTCATGATTTTGTAAAATGTCCTTAAATTGTTAAAGAAAAATTCATTTGCGATAAAATACGCGTAATTCAGTGAAGAGATGCATGTATTTGATACGTTGTATTGTTTATCTTTGTTTAGAAAAAAATGAACAGACAGTATAAGAAGTAGCTAGAATCTCTATGAAGCTTTACCTTAAATATGATATTAATAAAATTTTCAGGAAAATATTGGAAGAGCAGTTAGACAAGATTGGTGTGCATTATAAAATCAATAGATTAGGCGAAGTTGAATTTAATAACTCATTGAGCAGCCAAACTATCAAAGAGCTTACTACATTACTATCTATTTACGGTATTGATATCATTAATGATCATAAAAGCGAGATTGTGCAAAGAATAAAAGATGCTATAACTGAAATGATCAATGACTCATCTATAGAAAGGCAGTTTAAAACGTCTACCTATTTGTCTGAAAGTTTAGGATATTCTTATACGTATCTTTCTAATATATTTTCTGAAAGTACCTATACCTCTATAGAAAGTTTTGTTATTCTAAAGCGAATTGATAGAGCCAAATCTCTAATACTTGAAAACCGCCTAACACTTACTGAAGTTGCATATACATTAGGATATAGTAGTGTTGCACATTTGTCTGGGCAATTCAAAAAAACCACAGGTTTGACACCTACTTCATTTCAACGAATTATAAAAGAACGTAATAAAGAATTAAATACGTTATAACGACGCACGCACATGAACTTAGATGCATTAAAAGTAGTATTGGTAGATGATGATGAAGATGACCGTTTGCTTTTTAAAGATGCTATTGAAGAATTAGATATCAATACTAACTTGCTTTTATTTAGTAATGGTCAAGAGTTTATGGATTATATTTCTCTATCTGGTCAACCCTTACCTCATTTGGTATTTTTAGATTTGAATATGCCTGTTAAAAACGGAATTCAATGTCTTTCTGAAATTAGAAATACAACTAATTTAAAAGATGTATCGGTAGCTATTTATTCTACGTCATCATCAGAAAAGGACATCGAACAAACATTTATTAAGGGAGCTAATATTTATATCAACAAGCCCAATGACTTTTCAAAGCTTAAAAAAGCAATTCGAGAAGTGCTTAAGTTGAATTGGCAGTATCATACTTCTAATTTGAATCGAGATAACTTCATATTAAGTATATAGATCTTATAAGAACGATCTTTATTGAGACTGCCGAAGGGTTTTTACATTGTTAGGCTTGCCTTGGTAGTTTATTCTCTCTTTCTTTTTCTGAAGCATTTTAGTTCCTCTTAATCTGAGTTTGATCATTATAGTGTTGGATGGTGTTCGTTTACTTTCGCTATCTGGTTGAGCCCTTCTTCAGAGCTTAGGACAGGCTCAGTCGAGACCTGGTATTAGTTCTCAAAATTCGGCAGATCGTATTTCAGACTATTCATTAGTCTTACTTTTTATTCACTTTTGGTTGCAACTGCACGAATCCAAAAATTGCAATATTCTTATAAAATCCTAAAAAATGTTAATATTTCATTTCTATTTTAACGTTTTTATTCTTCTGAATTGAAAATCAAAAAATTTTATAATACAATCCGAAAATTATATAACGAGTTAGGCCATTGCGATGTAGATCTTTGTTGAAACATTAGATAAATACACAAATCGTCAAAATTATACGTATGAATCAATATGCAAGAGTCGGAAGAGTATTCAAAAAGCAGACACCTATAACCTTAGTAGTGTCAACAAATTTAAATAGCAGTCTTCAGAATACTGATCAAATCGGATCAGAAACAGAATTCGATTTGCATACAAAGAATATTTAATCACCTTAAAAAGAAAGTTATGTTATTAACAGAAGTAAAAGAATCTAACGTAATAGATGTGTTTTCTGAAATAGAAAATAATATAAAAGGAAATCTTTCTAAAAATTTTGGGGAACACACAATTAAAGTAAATAACCATTTGGCCACTGGAGCTGTAAAGGGTATGATTGTTCAGGATAATAAAGTGTTTTTAGAAATCGACTTGCGTTGTCACGAAGATTTTAAAATGAATTTGGCTAGTGCTGATTTGAATCCTGTACATTTTCTATATGGCCAAAACAATCATAGCGAAATAGGCATTGAATCTATGCAGAAAACATATGCGTTGAATGAATTCCAGACTGCAATCGTACATCACCAAGACAAAAACGTATTTTTAAATTTCAAGAAGAATGAACACGTTAAAATCTGCGTAATTTCAGTTTGCATGCCTTTATCTACGTCTTTTACGACTTCAGATATGAACATCCATTCACTATTTACCGATACACTAAAAGATGGTTTATTTACCTATTGTGGCTCTTACAATTTAAAGATTGCTACACAGATTGAAAAAATAAATGAAATAAAAGAAGAAGGTATTATCAAAAAATTATTGGTAGAAGGTATGGTCCAGCTCATTCTGGCAATGGAAATTCAGCACCATCAGGATGATTTAAACGCCGATACAAACAGTTTTGGTGTACTCACCAAGGCCGAACTTAAAAAAATACAAGAATTAGGTACGAGTATCAAAGCAAATGCCGACATTCAATACTCTGTAGATATGCTAACCAATCAAACTGGTATTCCGGCTGCAAAATTGCAAACAGGTTTTAAACATTTGTTTGGAAGAACAGTAACAGATTATATTAAGAATATCCGGTTAGAAATTGCAGAAGAACTTATAAAAACCACTGACCTCAATATTTCAGAAATTGTGTATAGTGTAGGTTTTAGTAGTAGAAGTTATTTTTCTAAAATCTTTAGA
Source organism: Aquimarina sp. U1-2 (assembly GCF_017897595.1). GTDB lineage: Bacteria > Bacteroidota > Bacteroidia > Flavobacteriales > Flavobacteriaceae > Aquimarina. The sequence goes on along the minus strand of NZ_JAGKIK010000001.1, from coordinate 195,042 downwards.
GAAAAATATGGTTGTAGTCCAAAAAGTTTTCAGGACAATTTAAAATATAGAGCTGTGAGCGCTTAGATTGATTGATTTGTTTGTGTGATTAAAAAGCAGGGTATACATAAATATGCATACTCTGCTTTTTTATGTTTTCATTATTAAGTACTACAATACAGAACCATTACCGTATCGCAGCATCAGTACCGTCTCGCATTAAAGATCAAGATAGCAGATGATCTTTTTGTCTTGGCATCTGGTTTTAAAAGTGCTATTGTCACCTGGGTTTGATTATTACTTTAACGGGTTGCCCATTTAGTTCGCATTATCATTTTATGACAATAAAAACATCCATCCCTTTTCCTGCGTTCTATCTCGCCTGTCGTCGTTACGGCACCAACGTCTTCAAAAGAAAAGGAGGTAAAAGTCTCCCCTTGAGGGGAGATTTAGAGGGGTGTAAACCATTTCTGATCCTAAATATCCCAGAAAGTAGTATCTCAGACTTAGATGGGTAACCCTATTATTTTATTGAATAGTATTCATTTATTTTCGCCTGTCTGATAGAGCCCTTCGTCTCCGCTATTAGTTTAGTGTTTTATATTTATAGGAAGTTTAATCTTATTAAATTTCTGAAAAACCAGAAGGAAAAGGTGAACTATTTCGTCTCTTAGATTTTGAGATCTATCCTGAGCATCAGTCCTTTCCCTTCTTAGGTTTTGGTACCATTTAGAATGTTAAGCATCAAGGCTTATTAATAGCGTTAGTACACAAACCTTTTGGCTTTTCAGGTTTTTAATAGCTAAATCAAAATTATGAAAAAACTCGTTGCAGGAATCGACATTTCTAAAGATACTTTAGATTATTGTATACTAATAGCATGTGATGTAAAGGTCAAAGGTAAAGGTGTTCTAAGCAATGATCGGAAAAGCATTATGAAATGGCTTAACTCATTCGATAAAGATCAAGTCAGCTTTGCTCTAGAACATACCGGACATTACGGTTCGGTTTTAGTGCATTGTTTAAGTGAGCTGGGATTTACCTTTTATTTGATCAATCCCCTAGAGTTGAAAAAATCATTAGGTATCCAAAGGGGCAAGAGTGATACAAAGGATGCCTATCGTATTGCTGAATATACAATCACTAACAAACATAAGCTGTCTCCTTTTGACCTACCTGACAAAAACCTGAACAAACTCAAAGCGCTTATGACGGCCAGAGAACGTTATGTAAGATATCCGTACAGCTTCAAAACAGCCTGAAGGCTAATGAGATATTAAACAAGTCGGTTGATGTAAAAATGCTCATCAAGGAAGAAAAAGCACACTATAAGTCTATTGAGACAAGTATTAAAAGGATTGAAACCGAGATGCAGAAATTAATCAATCAGGATGCAAACCTAAAGGAGAGCTATAAGAAAATCACCAGAGTAATTGGTGTGGGTCCGGTAATTGCCATAAAGTGCATCGTTGAGACAGAAAACTTTATCAAGTTTAACAACGCCAGAAAGTTCAGTTGCCACTGTGGTCTTGCGCCTTTCCCCTATCAATCTGGAAGTAGTATAAAGGGAAAAACCAAAACCCATTTTTTAAGAGATAAATCATTAAAAGCAACGTTGACAAAAGGAGCCATTAGTGCGATACAACACGATCCACAGATCAAAGCTTACTATAAAAGAAAAATTGCCGAGGGGAAGCATCATATGAGCGTAAAAAATGCAGTAGCCAATAAATTAGTGCTCAGAATTTTTGCAGTAGCCTTAAGAAGAGAACCTTTTGTAAAATTAGCTGCTTAAAAATTTGTTTTTGTCTTAGAATGCTCAGAATAGGCTCAGTCGAGACCTGGTTAATGAACCTAAAAACAACCTTGCGATTTTGCATAAGATGGCTGAAACAAAATAGGGTTTCTGAAAATCAATAGTTTGAATCAGTTTATCAACAATCGAACTTATGTTAACATATTAATGTTTATTTTTTAACCCTAAAGGGCACTACGAATAGCGCACTTTTGGTTAAATGTATAAAAAGCGTTATGTTCATTTAGGTATTAGATCATCAATAAGATTTCATCTTGTCTTTTCTTTTTTCTAGCTGATCGTTTAGATCACGAATGGTTTCGGCAATGGCTTCTTCAAAATTTGTTTCGTCTGAGGATGCGTAGAGGCGAGGACCTGGTGCACTTAAACGAATACCGCAAACGTGCCCCGTATCATCGCTTCTGTTCTCTTTTTTGAAAAAAACATCTCCTCGTATTAAAAATGGATATTTTTCTGATAAATGATTCAATTTTTCGGTAGCTAAGTTTTCTAATCTTTCGCTTCCACTTACGTTTGTATATTCGAATACTGTTTTCATAATTAAAATTAATTTTATTAATATTAGTAAAAAACTACCTATCATAGGCAAAAGCCTTATATTTCAACAGCGCTACAAATACTACGCCACCAATGGCATTACCAACAATAGCAGTTATTTGAAATACTATATATTGATCAAAAGTTATATGTTTTGAGGTGATCAAACCCGAAAATACTTCTATATTACCTACAATACTGTGGTGAAGGCCTACAGCACCGATAACTGCGGTTATAATATAGATTACCAAAATTCTACTTATGGTACTATCAGAAGAGGTAAGAAGCCAAGAAAGCAGTCCCATAAGCCAACCAGCCAAGACCGCGCTTGTAAAAATGACCACCTTATCTGGTTTGAGAACATGATCTGATATCTTATGTACAGTTTCAAAATCAAAAACACCTAATCTAGGGCCTACCCAAATGGCTAAAAGACTAATGATGATACCCCCACAAATATTTCCTATGATAACCAGCCCCCATAATTTAAATAAATCTTTGATCTTTGATTTCTGATTAAGTACCGGTAAAGTTAATAATGAGGTTTGCTCTGTAAAAAGCATCGATTTTCCTAAGACTACAAGAATAAAACCTATCGGATAAACCAAAGCATTAATTTTCCAAACGGTTGAATCTGAAGTGTCGTCACCAAAAAAAGCAGTCATTACACATATAAGAATAAAGCTGAATCCGATTTCTAATCCTGCAGAGAAAGAACTAGTTAAAATACTTAAATTACTTTTTTCATAAATATGTAGGGCTTCAGAAACTTGTTCACGTAAAATTTCAGAATGCGACATGGGAGCATTGTCATTAGCTTCTATGTTTTCCTCATTTTTTTCTTTAGATTTTGATGTACTCATATCAATCTTGCCATACTTTTATTGCTAGGTCGCGAAGTAACTGATTCATATTAAATTCTTGATATCGCTTTTCTTGATCAGAATTGTAAAAAACCTGAGAATATATAAACCCATTTTTTTTGGCATCATCTGCAGAGGCGCCAAAATAAATTACATCGAAATTTGCCCAATGACATGCACCTAAACACATCATACAGGGTTCACAACTCGTATACAATATGCAACCTGAAAGATCTTTGCTTTTTAATACTTTACAAGCTTTTTGAATAACCGCTAGCTCAGCATGCTGCGTAGGGTCTTGCTGTTTACCAACTTTGTTATATGCCTTAGCAATAATTTGATCATCTTTTACGATAACTGCACCAAATGGTCCTGCGCCTGATGTGACTTTTCCTTTTCTTGCCAAAGTAATGGCTAATTCCATGAATTTTGAATGATGTCTATCCATCTTTTTGACTCGTGGCTTCTTTCACTACTACAGGTGCAATAGGTTGATACTCCTCTTTTAAACTTTTGTATAATTTAAGCTGAGGTCGAGTTAGAATATCTCCTATATCTGCAGTTTCTTTCTCGTAATTTTTTTCAAGTTCAACCAACTTACGTTCAACAGTCATGTCACTATTTCTAATTTTTTGTTCATTGATCAAAAACTCTTCAACTTTAATTTCAAATAGATTTAATTGTTTTGCCCTTAAAGCCAATTGACTATTGTATTTCTTTGTTAGTTCTCTTGCTTTTTGTTCAAGTTCTAAATTGTTAGAATTTTGGGTTAATGGATTTTGTGAAAATACCATAGTATTCACAAATATCACAACAAGTAACAGTATTGTTTTCATGCCATTTCTTTTAGGTTACTATTTCCTTATGCTTTAATTAGCTTTTCAAGTTCTTTTCGTTCTAGCGATTTTGCATAAATTTTCTGATCCGGATCCATAATTTTAGTTTCAGTTAAATCTCCCACATAAACAGCATCAAAACCAATATCTTGAATGAGTTGTTGTGTTAATTGTTTGCTATCTTCATCCTGAGCAGCATAGGGTATCGCTAGTTTTTCTGAATCTCTAAAAGCGCTGTTCTTGAGGTGTTCGGCACGAATAGTATTAAAAGCTTTTGCAGTTTTGGCGGTATTAAATTTCATTGCCGTATATTCTGAAGCATTTCTATTCGAATCACGAACCTCTTGTGCCATTTCACCATCTCTTTCGGGATAGGGATTGGTAGCGTCTATAATCACTTTATTTCCATATTCACCGGCATATAATTCTGATAGTTTATCAATTGCTTTAAAAGGAGTTGCCAGCAGATACACATCTGCGTCAGCTTCAAAGGCTTCTTCTATACTAACAGCTTTGGCATTACCTTCTGATGCGTTTACCAAATCGTTTAATTGTTCGGGATGGCGAGAACTGAACAAAACATCATGACCAGCTTTTGCCCAATGTTTTCCTAGATTACCTCCTATGTTACCGCTTCCTATTATTCCTATTTTCATATTTTACTTTGGTTATTGTTACTTCTTATTTTAAGTATCGAATTGTGAAAAGTTTGCTAATCAGTCTGTGCTTTACATCCAAAAAAAATAGTTTTAGCCGGATGACTTCCACGCTTATTCTATATTCAGGTATAACCCTTAATTTTTCAATGTTTCCTGATTAGAAGAATTCAACCCTAGATCATCCATAAAATCTCCGTTAAAAGTGAATTCTCTTTGCATCTTTCTAGTTCTTTCTTCGGGATTCTCATCAGATCTTAAATCCTCTGGAAGATCTTCTATCGATCCGCCATAATATCCTACAGCTACTGCCGTAGCCACATGGTATTCTTCAGGAAATTTGAATTCTTTTTTTGCCTTCTGGTGGTCAACTCCTGCCATTTGATGCAACGCGATGCCTAAGTGCTGAGCCTGAGCCGTTACGTTGCCCATAAATAATCCTAAATCGTGTAGCGCATGGAAATTTTCGTTACCCTCGTCTGTTGTTTTTTTGAAGGCATTCAACAATAGAACAGGAGCATTTTTGGCCCAAGATTGATTAAATTCTCCCAGGCAATCAAAAATTCGATCATAAGTTTTGCTGCCTTTTATGCCCCATATGATTCTCCATGGTTGTCTGTTATATGAACTTGGTGCCCATCTGCCAGCCTCAAATAATGTTCTTAATTCAACCTCAGATACTGGAGTATCAGCAAATATTCTGGGACTATATCGCTCGCTTAAAATAGGTAAAATGTTAAATTTTGTAGCTTTTTCTTTTTCGTTAACAGTGGTATTTTTCATTATTTAATTTTTTATTGCTAAAACAAGAAACCAAAACTTCAGTCGTAACGAGTAGGTTTCTGTGCTTTCAGGATTTTATAATATATATGTAATCTTATGGATAGCCTAGACAATAGCTAGATAAATTATGCGTGTGCTAAAATTTATAAGTGTTTTGTTGGTTCATTTTTGCTTAGATGAATAATAATATCTTTTTGTTGTCCTTCAGAAAGATCGAATTGCGGTTTTCCGTGTAGCGGTAAGATATGCTTAAACGGTTTTATGTAGTTTTTCCAGTGCTGAGCCAATCCTAAATCCTGACTTTCATTCGATATGGGAGGTCTCTCAAAATAATAGTTTGAGCTATCATAGGGAGCGCCAACAGCACTATCGCCACAAAAAAGCATACCATTATTTATTTCAGAATGAATAATTACGCTTCCTCCGGTATGACCTGGAAAATGATCTACGGTTATCGAGAATTTATCAAAAACTTCATTTGCTTCAAGAATGTTATTTGCAAAATTCCCTTGGCTCCCTGCATCTAATGGATGTATATAAATAGAAGTATCGCCTAAATCTTTGGATAGTTTCTCCAAAGAAGAAGTATAACTTTGATGTATAAGATCACTATGCGTTAATAAAAGACCTGCTACACTATAGCCATTCTTAATAAAATCTTGTAGAATGGGTTGCGAATCTTCATGTACAGTATCAATTAAAAGTATTTCTTTTCGGTTAATGTGCTGAATGAGGTAAGAATTTCCTATTCGATGTTTAAATTTTGGGACTTTAATTAAAAAGGTATCTGGAAGTATTAATGTTCTTTGACCAGTTTCTTGGTTTTTAAGTTCCTCTAGTATCGAATCGTAGCTAACATTTGAAGATATCATAACTTTTTATTTTAAATATAGGTCGATTATTTAGTAACTATTAGTACAATCACGATGGTTCTTGACTCTATCACAAAAGATCTAATTTTTATACTAAATTGACTTAAATTTTAATATAAAATCTGAGTTAACTTAGTATTCATAGGGTTCACTATAAATGTATCGCATATCAAAAAACCATCTCAAAATTAAAAATTCTAATTTTGAGATGGTTTACTCAATAATTCGGATATAACGCTATCGGAATTAGGTTTCCTGCTGGGTCTAATTTTTTTTGCGCTTTATCGAATATTTTTTTCATTTTATAAGTCAACTTAGGTAATTTTGCTATTCTCAAGCATTTACTACCTGGTCATCATGTTTACCCTCTTTAACTTCTTCTATAATCTTATCGATAAAAGCGGGTAGGTCGTCAGGGTTTCTACTAGTAACTAAACCACTATCAACAACAACCTCTTCATCTACCCAATGAGCACCTGCATTAACAATATCATCTTTAATACTATGGTAAGATGTCACTTTTCTATTTTCAATTACCTTGGCACTAACTAATAACCAGGGTGCATGACAAATAGCTGCTACCGGTTTACCACTTTTGAAAAAATCTCTGATAAAGTCCAAAGCATCATCATGAGTCCTAAGCAGATCTGGATTGGCAACTCCGCCAGGCAGTACCAATGCATTATAGTCAGATTCGCTAGCGTTTTCAACTAGCTTGTCTACCGCAACGGTTTCACCCCAGTTCTCGCCATCCCAACTTTTAATTTCTCCTTCTTTTACCGAAATAATATGTACGGTGGCATTTTCGTTTTTTAAAGCTTTAAGTGGTTCGAAAAGCTCTGATTTTTCAAATCCGTCTGTAGCCAAAATTGCTACTTTCTTGTTTTGTAAAGACATAGTATTTTTTTTAAATTAGTAAATAGTGTATTGAATATTAGTAATTAATAATAATCCTATTTTAAGGTCATGCTGAATACCGAAACAAGTTCAGCACAAGCTTGATTCAGCATCTCATACATAAATAAATTTATGATTTTATGAATTGAGACTCTGAAACGAGTTCAGAGCGACGCATGAATTATCAGTTTAACGGATATTCAATACTAATTTTACTCCGTTTTAAACATTCAGATATGTTTACAGCTTGAAAATGCAGAACCTTTCACTATAAAACGTTACTATTCGACTTTGACTAGTATGCCGAAACGTAGCGCATATTTCAAATAGTAGCTCTATTACTATAAGATGTTTTGTCGTGCATTTTCAACCCTTTTACAAAGTTTTCGTGTTTAGCAGGGTGTAATAATATATCTTCAAAGATAGATGTGTAAAGAATGAAATTGGTGTTGTAAAACTTTGAAGGTTAACTCTTTTGGAAAGCACTGGTGTAAACTTTTTTCAATTTGCCAAAAAAGTGTTGTTTTGCACTTATATTTTATGACTCCCTTAGCACGCAGCTATGTCATTAAAAATACTTCATGTAAGCACAAAACCTTTTGCAATCGCACCATTTGGAACCTTTCTTATCGGTCGGTTCTGCTTACATCAAAAAAGTCTAAACCAGTTCAAAAAGAAAAATCACTTCAAAATCAAAAATAATTTATTTTCAAAATTTGAAGTGATGTACTGTGTCGTTTTATCTGCTCATTGCATACCAGCTTGCAGAAGGTAGATTACTAAGCAAGCGTTTAAACTTTCTCATATCTACAATTAGAATACCGTAAAATAATTTTTTCATAACCCAAATTTTTAATTAAACATCTACTACGATTGTTTATCAATACGTACACCTCTATTTGCACTTATTGGTTGTAAAAGGATCATTTTGGATAAAAAATAATAAATCTTGTGTTTATCCTTATGTGTGATTGGAACTACTTTAATATAATCATTAATTAAAAAAAGTCAAGTGATTTAACGAGTTTTAACTATGAAATAAATACATATTAACATTCAATAAATAGACTGTATAAGATTGAATATAGTATATATGTATTTTGGAAGAAATTGGAGCAACTTGTACGATTCAATTTACTTCCTAAATATCGAGATAAGTACATCGTGGATTTTATATGCATCATCTAGGATACACAAAGAATTAGGTGTAACAATTGGTTAATAGTATACGCTTTTACACGTTAGATCTGACGTTTTTTCAGGACGAAGCACTAAAATGATAGATAAATAGAGTTAATTTTTTTCATGATTTGTAGAAAAACTTATGGAATCCCATAAACTCACTATGGAATTCCATAAAAACGTTAACTATTTTGAGTATAATTTTAACTCAAACGGGTAAAAGTATTCTCTTAAAATAAAATTATCGTAAATAATTTTTTATGATTCTTTTAGTACTATTGATCTGGAAAACCCTTATTAAATATGAGTTTAAAGTGTATTGGTAATCTTATCAATTGTTGTACAGATATTTAGATATGCAAATATTATGGTTTAACCGTAAATATTTGGAGTAATAAATGTAGACTTGACTTAGTAATATTCCTTAATTTTATGTTAACCAAATTACCCCTCTCATGATACTTAAGATATGTACGAAAAATCTGCTATGTCTCCGCTTAGAGTGGTTTATGAAGAAAATTACCTGAAAAGGGAATTGTATGCACTCTTAAAAGAAGATGAAAATATTTTTGATTTCATTCAGGAATCAGCTTTAGATGGGTTGTGGTTTTGGGATCTAGAACATCCCGAAAATGAATGGATGAATCCAAAGTTCTGGACTACCTTGGGGTATGATCCAGACGAGATGCCTCATCAATCTACCGCCTGGCAAGACATTATCAACAAAGATGATTTAGATGTGGCGCTTGCAAACTTCAAGAAACATTGTGATGATCCTAGTTTTCCCTATGATCAGGTGGTGCGATATCAACACAAATTAGGTCACATTGTATGGATACACTGTAGAGGAATTGTAATTCGAGACGAGAAAGGGAAACCATACAGAATGCTTGGTGCACATACTGACGTGACGAAATTGAAAAAGACAGAAATCAAGCTAAGAAATCAAATTTCAAAATACGAGCATATCATAGAAGGTACTAATATTGGTACCTGGGAGTGGAACATACAAACCGGACAAACTATTTTTAATGAACGTTGGGCGCACATTTTGGGATATACGCTATTAGAACTAGACCCTATTTCTATTACAACATGGACCAATAGTATTCACCCCGATGATAAAAGGAAATCAGAAAAAGCACTACAAGATTATTTTGAAGGTAATACCGAATTCTATGAATGTGAAACCAGAATGCGTCACAAAAATGGAGATTGGATTTGGATTTTAGATCGAGGTAAGATTATAAGTTATGATAAGAATGGGGAACCCGAATGGATGTTGGGTTCACATCAAGAAATCACACAAAGAAAAAAGGATTTGCAACGTCATAAGGTATTTATAGAGCAGGCGCCAAGTGCTATTGCTATGTTTGATATTAATATGTGCTATATTTCCCATTCCAAAAAGTGGCTGTTGGATTATAAAATCAAAGAGGATGATATCGTCGGAAAATCTCATTACGAAATATTTCCAGAGATTGGAAACAACTGGAAGAGAGATCATCAAGAATGTCTAACAGGAAAAATCTTACGGAATAGCGAAGATCGCTTCGAAAGAGCAGATGGATCTGTACAATGGATATCTTGGGAGCTACATCCCTGGTACAAAGACAATAATAAAGTCGGCGGCCTTATTATGCTTACCTCAGACATAACGAGAGCTAAAGAGGCAGAAATCGATCTACAAATTAGTGAAAAAAAGTTTCGAGCCAACTTTGAAAATGCAGCAACCGGGATGGCTATTTTAAATCTTAATGGCCAATGGACAGAGGTGAATGCTTCTCTATGTAAGATTTTAGGATACACTGCCGATGAGTTGAAAAAGCTAAGTTTTCAAGATATTACACATCCCGATGATCTCAAAGTGGATATGAAATATGTTAATGACCTTGTAAATGGTAAAATATCGTACTGTCATATTGAAAAACGATATTTTCATAAAAAAGGTAATATTATACATGTTCAACTCTCGGTTTCTATCATGAGAGATGAAAATGAAAACCCTTTGTATTTTTTGGCTCAAATTACAGATACTACTTTGCGAGTACAAACGCAAAATACGCTTGAAACAACATTAGCAAAGCTAGAAAGTGTACTGGAAGCAAGTTCGCAGGTTAGTATCATAGGTACCAATACAGATGGTCTTATCACAAGTTTTAATAAGGGCGCTGAAAACTTATTGGGATACACAAGAGAGGACATGATAGGGAAACAAAATTTATTGTCTATTCATGGTTTGCAACAAATTCAAGAAAGGGGTAAGGCACTTTCTCTACAGCTTAATAAAGATATTAGTGGTTTTAGTACACTAACAACTTTTTCTAATAGGAAAAAATTTGATACTAGAGAATGGATTTATTATAAGAAAGATGGCTCAAATTTTCCAGTTCAATTAACTATGACTGCAATCAAAGAGAAAAATAAAACGGTTGGATATTTGGCGGTCGCCGCAAATATAAGTGAGATAAAAAAAGTAGAGACCGAAATAAAATCATTATTGGCAGTTTCTAACGGTCAAAACAGAAGATTGAAAAATTTCGCACATATCGTGTCACATAATTTAAAATCGCATTCAGGTAATTTTAGTATGTTACTAGATCTATATTTACAAGAAAACCCTGATCAATGTGATAATGAAATAATGAGTTTGTTTCAAGAAGCATCTGATAATCTATCGGAAACTATTGATCATTTAAATCAAGTAGTTCTTATGAGCAGTAAAGTTGAAGATAATGTCAAGATCTTAGATCTAGAACGTAGTATTACAAAAGTAGCTTCTAGTGTAAAAGTTATTGCTGAAGATGCTAATGTTACAATAGAAAATCTGGTGTGTCCAAAAACCAAAGTTCTTGGTATTCAGGCGTATTTGGATAGTATAATTTTAAACTTCATCACAAATAGCATTAAGTATAGATCACACGACAGAGAAAGTTATGTGTTATTAAGTTCATACGTTACAGAAAAATACGTTGTACTTGTAGTCGAAGATAATGGTCTCGGAATTGACTTAAATAAGCATCATTCCAAACTATTTGGTATGTATAAAACTTTTCATAGAAACAAAGATGCTAGAGGTATAGGTCTGTTTATAACCAAAAATCAAGTAGAAGCATTAGGAGGTAAAATAGAGGTAGAAAGTGAAGTGAATAAGGGAACAACCTTTAAAATTTATATGAAGTATGAAAAAGATTGATTTAGCCTGTATTATTGATGATGATAATATATTTATTTACGGTGTTCGAAAGGTGATGGAACTAGCTGACATCTGTAATAATTTTTTAATTTATAGAAATGGTCAAGAAGCTTTAAATGCACTTGCATCCATAATTTCGTCTAATGAAAAGTTGCCAGACATGATTTTATTAGATTTAAATATGCCTATTCTAGACGGCTGGCAATTCTTAGATGAATTTATACAAATCCCAGTTGCTAAAAAAGTTACGATTTATATCGTGTCGTCGTCTGTAGATCCGGCAGACGTATTGAGAGCAAAGTCGTATGAAATTGTAAGTAATTATGTAGTAAAACCAATTACCATGAAAAAGTTAGAAGAGCTCATGCGTGACTTTGCAGCATCTCAATCCTAAATAACGTTAGTTAGGTATTCTTTTACCACTTTAAAAGTTTAAATGGAAACGGCTCTCTTGGGTCTTGCGTTATTTTTTATTTTTTTGCGCACATTGCGCAAATAAGCTTTGCTTCCAAAAAATTTATTTCGAAGTCCGGGTCTTTGAATAGTATTTTTATTTTTCATTTAAAAAAGGTTAAAGTGCAAAAAGTACAGTTATTATGTATAATATACAGGCAACTGCAACTAATAGTGTTAATGATTTAAATAGTTTTTTCTTGAATCTCATAGCCTAATAAGATCTTACTGTATTATTTTAGATTAGACTAAACCCAAACTGCTACATAAACCAGCTCTATAAATATAGTGTTCTTTCTTAAAAAAAGTCAATAAAAGTAGAAATTAAAGCAATAACAAATACAAAAAATGAAGTTGCTGTTAATATAATAAATGACTTTCTTGATTCTTTTTTCAAAATAATTGATTTAGGGGTTATTTAAATATAGAGTTGAGATCGCTAGTTAATCGGTTTAAAATCTATAAACTGATATGTTGGATATCATGCTAATATTCTAATGAAGCATTCGAATCTCTAGATACTATAGATATACACATGCTTTCAATATATTCAGATACACCGAATTGTCAAGCGCTTTAACTTGCTTTAACGCGTGTATCCTGTTTTTAACATTTTTTATGTTAAATCTTAAAAAAAATTGTTAATTCAGTTGAATTCAAAATTTTCAGCTACATATAAATCCAAAATCCGAGGTTATTCTAAGTTCGTTGAGCCCGATTTATGTAGTAGAATGTCGTTATGAGGTTTACAAACGCTATGACAAAGCATTGCTTTGGGCAAGATGTCGCGCTAGAAATGTTTTCTAAGTTTCAGCATAGCAGTTTACCCTGAGTGGAGTCGAAGGGCTACAGTGACATTGAAAAATACAGCGGGCGTTTATTTTTGAAGGTATGTTAAGCCGTAATAGATTTTATAATACATAATCCGGGTTTAATCGTCATTCGTATGATTAACCTGTCCGCTTGATACTATATCTTTAGCTTCAGGTTCTGTTAGTTTTTCATTCTCTTCTACAAGAGATTTAACTTTTTTCTGACTTTGATCTTTCAACTTTTTTAAATGATATATAGTAGGTACTATGGCAACTACTGCCATGAGCAAAGCAATCGAAAATGTACTGAATAAAATTAGGGATAACGAGGCTTCAGCTTCCCAAAAGAATAATTTAATCGCTACAACTTGTGAGTTTTGTAGCGTAAAAGTAGTAATCGCTATAAGTGAGATAGCGGTTAATGTCAATATTGCAAGTTTTTTCATTTTGTTATGGTATTATTTTTATGATGCATAATCCAAGTTAAAAATATAAAATTAATATTCGTTTTCTAAGGTAAATACGATGCTAAATTAAGAACTGGTTTAACCCCATTCTACTTATGAAAGTGTTTGGTAATACCATAAAATACGTTGGTCTAAGTATTTCAAGCACTATTGAATTACTTTTCTTAAGGAAAAGTATCAATACTAAGCTGCTTTGGAGTATCATAAGAACTCCGCCTAACGAACTATTTTTAATAAAATATAAATTAATTTTAGAAATACCGATGTCATATTCATAAGTTTTGCCTTATAATATTGATGATATCACACAACAACTTCATTACTATTGATATATTCAAAGTTTATAGTGTTATTTTTTTTGCTATACTTTGTTCTTCATGTACTTCAGAAACGAATAACTCGGTACGTGAAAAGCCGAATATCATTGTACTCTATGCCGATGATTTGGGATATGGAGATGTAGGAGCTTACGGAGCGAAGTACGTAAAAACACCAAATATTGATTATTTAGCCAAAAACGGGGTAAAATTTACAGATGCTCATAGTGCTTCTGCAACGTGTACACCCTCTAGATATTCTTTACTAACCGGAAGCTATGCGTTCAGAAGAAAGGCAACTGTACTTCCAGGAGATGCAAGCCTTATCATTACGCCGGGAACCATGACCTTGCCTTCCATGTTGCAAAAGAATGGATATACTACTGCAGTCATCGGGAAATGGCATTTAGGATTAGGTAATGAAACTGTCGACTGGAATAAAAAGGTTGCTCCGGGACCTCTAGAAATTGGTTTCGATTATAGTTATTTGCTTCCCTCTACGGGAGATAGAGTGCCAAGTGTATTTCTGGAAAATCATAAAGTAGTGAATTTGGACAAAACCGATCCTTTAGAAATATCATTTACAAATGATCCTAAACAGCCTAATCCCTACAAAAGACCTACTGGAATCACGCACCCAGAATTGCTAAAACAACAAGCCGATGAACAGCATAGCGGTTCTATAATTAATGGTATTAGTCGTATCGGTTTTATGGGAGGAGGCATATCTGCAGAGATTGTTGATGAAAACCTTAACGATGTCTTGTTAAAAAAAGCCGTTGACTTCATAAATCAAAATAAAGAGCATCCCTTCTTTCTATATTTTCCTTTTCATGATATACACGTGCCCAGAGTACCACATCCAAGATTTAAAGGAAAAAGCACCATGGGTCCCAGGGGAGATGCTATTGCACAGATGGACTGGACCGTAGGACAGATAATAAGTACTTTAAAACAATTAGGTATTGAAAAGCAAACGATGATCATCTTTACTAGCGACAACGGACCTGTTTTAAACGATGGATATGAAGACGAAGCTGTAGAAAGGTTGAAAGATCATCAACCTTCCGGAATTTTGAGAGGGGGTAAATATAGCGCTTTTGAAGCAGGTACTCGAGTTCCAACAATATCATATTGGCCAGGCACTATACCTAACAAGGTGAGTAGCGCACTCTGGTCACAAGTAGATTTGTGCTCCTCTATTGCCGCAATGATCAACTATAAAGTAGATGAACATAAATTTATTGATAGCCAGAACATGCAAGATGTTATTTTGGGTACATCAGAAGTTGGAAGAGATATTATGTTACAAGAATCGTATACGTTTGGATTAAGATTTAAGAACTGGAAATACATTAAACCATCTTCAAAAGATTATCGATGGGTAGATGAAGATAAAGGAATAGCGTCTGGTATTGATACAATCGAGAAACTTTATGATCTTAACATTGACCCCAGAGAGCTTAGAAATCAAGCAAATACCGAAATAGAAAAACTTCAACAAATGCGTAGCCTGCTTAAAGACATTATTAATGAAGATTAAACTTAGATATAATTTTTTAAAGGGGGTTATTTCAGTGATAACTTTATTGTATGTCGTACATAGTATGAATGCGCAAGTGACAATACCGCATAAAGGTCAACCTAATCTGCCTAAAGAAACAGCAATAGTTTCGGTTTTACCCAAAAAGAAGCATTTGTGGATTTTTATCATGGCCGGGCAATCAAATATGGCGGGAAGAGCTTTTATAAGTCCGCAGGATACCATTCCTAATGCTAAGATTTTAACAGTAACCCAACAACACGAATGGGCGTATGCAAAAGCCCCGTTACATCGATATAAGCCAAAACTCATGGGTTTAGATTGTGGACGTTCATTTGCTGAAGAAATTTTAGAAGCTACTAGCGATTCTATTCATATAGCGTTATTGCCCTGCGCAGTAGGAGGTACATCAATAAAAGAATGGCTGGGGGACTCACTTAGAAAAAATGTACGATTATATACAAATTTAAAAGAGCAGGTCACTTTTGCCAAACAATATGGAACGATTAAAGGTATGCTTTGGCATCAGGGAGAAAGCGATGCCAATACAGGTTTATTAACTTCGTATAAAGACCATTTATTAGAAACAGTACAACGTATTCGTACCGAAGTTAATAATCCAGCTTTGCCCATAATTATTGGTGAATTGGGTAAAAATAATAGAAATGTAAACAATCAAATGAATCGAGAGGTGATAAATAAAATTTTACTAGAAGTTTCTAATGATGACGAATACATGAGACTTGTATCTTCTAAAGGTTTTACAACTTTTGATGGATATCATTTTGATAATACATCTGTAAAACTCATGGGGAAAAGATATGCTCAGGCTTTTATGAATCTCAGTAACGGCGAGTAGGATTTATTCTAAAATAATACAGTATGCAGACAAACGGAAAAATCACTTTATTAAAATTTAGTATTTTTAAAAGGGCTATAAATCAAGGTTTTTTATGGTAAAGAAGGGTTATTTACGTCTCAATGATGATCAACATGATGGTATCAAACAGGATGTGTATTCTTCTTTTGATACTATACCGGATCTTGAGATTTGGCGCCAGTTTAAGACCGGAAATGAATCGGCTTTTATACATATTTATAAAACATATTTTAAAAGTTTATACAACTTTGGCCTACAGTTTTCAAAAGATACGCATCTGGTTGAAGATAGTATACAGGATTTGTTTATTGATATTCGAAGAACCAGAAAAAAATTATCCGATACGACTTCAATCAAATTATATCTCTACAAAGCTATTCGAAGAAAAATACTACGAAGTATCAAATCCTCTAGAAAACGTTTGTGGGATGGGTCAATAGAAGAAGGTAATAATTTTCATTTTACATTTTCTTATGAGCATCATCTGATCTCGCAACAGCTTAATGAAGAAAAAATAGAACGTCTAAACCGAGCCCTTCAAACACTTCCCAAAAGACAACGAGAAGTTATTTATTATTTTTTCTATGAACAAATGGGATATCTCGAAATTAAAGAAATAATGGATTTTGCAAATATAAAAAGTGTTCGTAATAAAGCGTATATAGCCTTAAAGACGCTTCGTAAAAGCTGTGAATAAGAAAAATTCTTCAAACTAGAACAAACGCAAGCTGCACCTTAACAGTATACCAAAGTAATTCATGATCTTAAAATTAATCATAGCAAATAGCGCTAAGTACATCTTTAATGATTTGAAATGAAAAAGAACAAATTTCCTTTACGCTAACTAGGTAAGCAATACTGGTTTTTCCTAAATTTCTGAAAGTGTAAAAATTTTAATTTCACTATTTCAACTATATATAATAGAATGCCTGAAAATTACCTAAATGTCAAAATTAACAATAGCATATCATATTGAGTTTAGTCGACATGTACTTATCAACCCTTCAGTTTCTCTCAGGGTTGTAAAAACATGCATCAAATATTTAAACAGATAAGATTAAAATTTAAACGTATGAAAAAAACCTATACCTTCTACAGTTGTATTGGCTTACTTTTTATAGTACTGATAGCTTTTTCTTGCGCAACATCAAATCCAGAAGACAATAATGGTGATGAAGTACCGTATTATGGAGCCTTTTATAAATTACCCATTCATCAAATCAAACCTAAAGGATGGCTAGCGCAATATTTAATTAACCAAAAAAATGGATTAACAGGACACCTTGAGAATGCAGGTTATCCATTTAATGTTGCCGGGTGGGCACAGAAAGTAATCGATAGTTCTAGTTGGTGGCCTTATGAGCAAACAGGATACTGGATTGACGGAATGTTAGCTACCGGATATTTACTAGAAGATAAATTTTTAATTGATAAGGCTAAATCTAAAATATATCCGGTGCTGCACAATACAGATAAGGATCATTTTATTGGTCCTTCATATTTAAAGAAAAAAAAGAATAAGCATAGATGGGTGCATGCTGTATATTTTAGAGCGTTAATGAACGAATATGAGGTTACTCAAGATCCTGAAATCCTCAAAAAAATGAAAAACTTCTATCTATCGCAAAACGTCGAAAACTTCTACGAAATTAGGGATCAATTAACTATAGAAAGTATGCTTTGGTTATATCAACAAACTAAAGATACCGTATTATACCAACTCGCAGACAATATCTATGATAAGATGAATGATGTTGATTTTATGGATAGGCCGGTTACTGCTGACAGTTTCTTAAAATCAGAACCTATTTATGAGCATGGTGTAACCTACAACGAGATTGCGAAACTGGGAGCAATCATGTATTTGTATAGTGGTGACAAAAAATATCTTGAACCCTCTATGGCTGCTTTTGCTAACATTGATTCGTTTTATATGATGGTCGATGGGGTTAACGTATCTTCAGAACATGTAAGAACGCCTCCTCATTCATTACAAACACACGAGACCTGTGATATTGCTGATTTTTCTTGGAGTCTGGGTTACTTATTAATGGCTACCGGCAATACCAACTATGCCGATAAAATTGAGAAAGCTATGTTTAACGCAGCTCCTGGGGCTGTCACTTCAGACTTTAAAGCACTACAATATCTATCTGGACCCAATCAGGTGATTCTTGATTCTACGTCTAATCACAATAAATTTTTTAAAGGAAATACGGCCATGATGTTTGGCCCCAATCAGTTTACAGAATGTTGCCCGGGAAATGTAAATCGCATTATGCCTAACTATGTATCGCGATTATGGATGAAAAAAAGCGAAACCAATATTGTGGCAGCGATGTATGGCCCTTCTAGCTGGAGCGGTTTAATACATACTACTCCAATAACGATAGAAGAGCATACCAGGTATCCTTTTTCTGATGAAATTGTGTTTGATTTTTTTCCTGAAAAATCAGTAAATTTTATTTTTACCTTTCGTATACCGAATTGGTGTGAGGCTCCTCAGGTAAAAATTAATGGTGTAACCTCTACTCAGAACTATAAATCTGGGAGGTATTATGATATCGAGCGAGATTTTACTTCAGGAGATAAAATTACGATATCACTACCCCAAAAAGTACGTTTAAGTAAATGGCCAACTAACGGTGTAGCTATAGAAAGAGGACCTTTGGTTTATGCATTGAAAATAGATGAAAATTGGCAGGCTTTAGAACCTAAGAAAGAAAACGCGAGATCTACAAAGGATTTTCCTGCTTATCATGTTACTGCATCTAGCGATTGGAATTATGCATTAGCAATTAACGAGATTGATATCGAAAATCAGGTCGAGGTAACTCACCATCAATGGAATCTAAATCCGTGGAGTGCAAAAAACGCCCCTATTTCTATTAAAGTCCCGGCAAAAAAAATCGATGATTGGAAAATTATTCAAAAAGACACTGTTTTTTATGCTATGAATGTTCCTACACAAAATAATGGCAAAACAATCTGGAAAGAAAGAAACGATTTTGAAAAAACCGGAAATTTTTCATTCACTCCTCCATTACCGGATTTAACTATAACTGAAAAACCAAATGATACGATTTTTGAAAAAATCACCCTTATTCCTTACGGAAGTGCCAAACTTCGTGTTACCATATTTCCATGGTGGCAGCATACGCAATAAAGTATCTACATACTGGATTTTTATAGGTCTGGAAGCTAGTAATTTTGTAAAAAAGTAAATAATTAACAAAAATTTTAAGGATACACGGTGTTATTTACAATAGAACTGCCTTATTAATAATAGTAACCTAGAATTGAAATGAAGAAGAAAAAGAATATAGAAGATTTTTTAAGTGATGAAGAGTTCGTGAGATGGGTTAAAAATCCGGATCCAGAGTTAGATATTTTCTGGTTAAAATGGTTGCAATTATATCCAGAACAAAGAGATGTTCTCATGAAATCCAGAGAGATTATTTTATCGATGAAATTTAAAACGCACGCTGTTAAAGCTACTGTCGAAGAACAGTCTTTGGATCACATACTATCCATGAATTCCATCATAAAAACACCTCGTAAAAAAGATAAGACTTCAACATCGTTTATTTTTTTAAAAGTTGCTGCAATTGTCATTGTACTTTTATCAAGCACCTATCTGGTCAATGATTATTTATCTACGCCGATAAAAATACCGCCTCAGGCCAAAGTTTCAGATATTATCAAAAAGAATCCAAATGGAAGGCAATCTAAAATTCGTTTACCAGACGGATCGATCGTATGGCTTAATGCAGGAAGCGCTCTTTCTTATCCTTCTGTGTTTACAGATACCGAAAGAGTAGTTAGCTTAGACGGACAAGCCTTTTTTGAAGTTGTAGAAGATACAGTTCGCCCATTTAGAGTCAATTCATTAGGTCTTACCACTACCGCTTTAGGTACTTCTTTTGATGTGAATGCCTATAGTGATCAAAATAAAGAGGTTAAAATATCGCTAGTAAGTGGAAAAATCAGTATCGAAAACAAATCTTTAAAAACTGAAAATATTACCTATCCTGGCGAACAACTTATCTACTCTATAAAAGATCAAAAAAGTAGTATTCGGTCTTTTGATCTGAAAGAAGTTATAGCATGGAAGGAGCAAATTTTGTATTTCAAAAATGCTTCTCTTTCAGAAGTTATACAAAAACTTGAGCGATGGTATGGTGTAGAGATTCAGCTAAAAAATAGACCTTCAAAAAATTGGAACCTTACAGGAGAATTTAAAAAACAAAAACTTAAACGTGTACTGGATAGGCTTTCATTTATCGAAGATTTTAATTATAAAATAAAAGGGAAAATAATAGAATTTAAATTTTGAACTATGAATCATACCAATAATTCTTCATAAAAACAAAGAACAGTCTACTACCAATAGACTGCTCTTGTATACAGCCGAGAAACGATATCGATTCGCAATTGAAATACGATTCACGGCTCGTTTAATGAATACATCAAAAAACATAACAAAATTATGAAAAAAAAATTACTGCGATCGAACTATTCGATCTCTAAGCGTATGTTACGAACCCTAACTATTACTTTGTTTTTTGTCAATTTGCTAATTGCCAATCATGGGAAGGCGCAAAAATATAAAAGCGTAAAAGATGTCTTTGTTTCTGTAAATAATGCAAATATGAGTATCAAAAACATACTCAAATCGATTGAAAAAAATACAGAATTCGTTTTTATGTATGATAAAAATGATATTACCAGTCAAAATACTATACAACTTCCTGAAACTTCACTTTCTGTTGCAAAAATTCTGCAAACTATATCCGAAAATACAATGTTGCGATTTAGGCAGGTTAACCGTACTATAGATGTGCGATTAGATAGATCTGTATCCAAACCAAACACTTCAATACAAAATATGATCACAGGAACGGTTACAGACGAAAACGGCATGCCACTACCGGGGGCTAATATTTTGGTGAAAGGCACTTCAAACGGAGCAGTATCTGATTTTGACGGGAATTACTCTATCGCCGTTAATAGCCAAAGCAAAATCTTGGTGTTCTCTTATTTAGGTTATGAAACCGAAGAAATTGAAATAAAGGGTAGAAGAGTAATCGACTACTCTTTCAAGCCTGATGCATCGGCATTAGATGAAATCGTGGTAGTAGGTTATGGTACACAAAGCCGACAAAATATTACGGGTTCGGTCTCATCTCTAGAAGAATATCGACTAGAGAATGTACCCAATACAAACTTTACACAAGCACTTCAAGGCTCGGTATCTGGAGTTTATATTACCAATAATAGTGCAGGCGCCGAAAACGCTGATGTGAATATAAGAATACGAGGTCAAAATTCAATCACGGCGAATAATGGCCCATTAATCGTTCTGGATGGTGTACCTTTTAGCGGAAATATTTCTCAAATCAATCCTAATGACATAGAATCGTTAGAAGTTTTGAAAGATGTGTCTTCATCAGCAATTTATGGTACTCGAGGGGCAAATGGTGTTATTTTGATCACTACAAAAAAAGGAAAATTAGGTCGTACTGTAATTAACTACAACACCTATGTAGGTTTTCAAAAAGCTACAAATGTTCCGAATTTAATGAACGGGGAAGAATTTTACAATTTCAAATTAGAAAGACTAGGGGGAGACCCAAACAATCCTGAAACTGTATTTACTCCTACAGAACTTGAAAATTACAACAACCAAAATTTTACAGATTGGATAGATATCTCAACTCGAACTTCTATACAACAAGAACATTCTATCTCGGTATCATCAGGAACCGAAAAAACAAAAGTGTATCTGGCAGGAACATTTATTGATGTAGAGGGTATAGCCAAAGGAGATCAGTTTCAACGGTATAATTTACAGTTCAATCTTGATCAGAAAATAAAGGATTGGTTGACCATAGGAACCAACACTCGATTAAATTATATCAATCGTGATGGTATTGCGGTAGATCTGGCAGGTGCTTTTTTTCTAAATCCTCTTACCAATCCGTATGAAGAAGATGGAGTAACGCCAACAGTATTTCCATGGCCCGAGGATGAATTTTTTGGAAACCCTCTTGAAAGAACATTGTTTGAAAACGAAGACGAAGAATATTCTATATTTTCTAATGTCTACATGAATATCGACATCCCATTTATTCCGGGCTTATCGTATAAACTGAATACGGGTTCAGAATATTCGAATAGAGATCGAAATACATACCGCGGTCGTAACACAAGAACAGGATTACTGGCAGAGGGATCTTCTACCAATCGTCAAGATAGAACCAGAAATTTCTTGCTAGAAAATATTTTAAGCTACAAAAAGAACTTTGGTGCTCACAGTATCGATGTTACTGCGCTTTATAGTAGCCAAATAGAAGATTATCAAAGATTTCAATTAGACGCCAGAGGATTTCCCAACGATCTTTTAAATTTCTATCAAGCAGAGCTCGCCAACATTATTATACCGTCTAATGTCTACAGAAAAAATACTATTATATCACAGATGGGTCGTATTAATTACGGGTACGATAGTAAATATTTACTAACTCTAACCGCCAGGAGAGATGGTTTTTCAGGTTTTGGTACCAATAATAAATATGCCATATTTCCTTCGGTAGGTTTGGCATGGAATATCTCTAGAGAAAATTTCTTGTATGATTCTAAACTAGTAAACAATCTAAAACTGCGGTTATCTTATGGTCAAATAGGGAATCAAGCTATACGACCTTTTAGAACATTAGCCAGACTAGGACCACAAAATTACTTGAGCGGTAATAACAGTTCGCAATTTGCCGCTGGTTTTATTCCTGTTTCATTAGGCAATGCAGATCTTGGGTGGGAGACAACTACCTCATTCAACGCAGGATTAGATTTCGGCTTTTTGAATAATAGAATTCGAGGAAGTGTTGAGTATTATCAATCGACAACCGAAGACCTGTTGCTCAATAGAGGCATATCTGCAGTGCAA
Organism: Aquimarina sp. U1-2; assembly: GCF_017897595.1. Taxonomy (GTDB): domain Bacteria; phylum Bacteroidota; class Bacteroidia; order Flavobacteriales; family Flavobacteriaceae; genus Aquimarina. The sequence goes on along the minus strand of NZ_JAGKIK010000001.1, from coordinate 172,007 downwards.
GGCATACCTTCAATAGTTCAAAACATTGGAGAAACAGAAAATAAAGGTCTTGAACTTATAATTTCCGGTGATGTTATTGAGAAAACGAATTTTAGCTGGTCTGTAGATTTTAATTTCTCGTTCAACCGAAATAAAATTTTAAAATTATATGGGGATGGAAATGACGACATTCGTAATCAATGGTTTATTGGTCAGCCAATCGACGTAAATTATGGTCTTGTATTTGACGGAATTTGGCAGGAAGACGAAGCCGCAGAAGCTGCAGTATATAATGCCGTTCCCGGTGATGTTCGAATTAGAGATGTGAACCAGGATGGCGAAATAAGTCGAGATGATGATCGAGAGATTTTCGGAAATTTGCAACCTGATTTTATTGCTGGGTTGGGGAGTACAATAAAATATAAAAATTGGGGATTAAACTTCTTTATCTATACAGAACAAGGGGTAGAACGCCCAAATAGTTTATTAGATGCAGAGGTTTTCTTGCAAGGAGGAAGACGAAATGGAGTCCAAAGAGAATTCTGGACACCAGAAAATCCAATCAATACATATCCCAGAAATAGTGAGGCAGGCCCCACAAGTACAGATCCTAATCCTGAAGAAGTACGATTCGTAGAAGATGCCAGTTTTATACGAATGAGGGATGTTACACTATCCTATGATTTTCCCTCGCCTGTACTCGAAACTTTAGGACTGTCTAATTTTAAGTTATACGGTACGGTTAGAAACTTATTCACCATCACCGATTGGACTGGAACTGATCCCGAATTTCAAGGAAGAGTTGATGCAACTCAAGCAGAAAATAACGATATAAGTCAGGGATTTAGGCAATTTTCTATTCCGGTTAACAGAACTTTCATTTTTGGTATTAATGTAAGTCTTTAAAATTTAAACGCATGAAAAAACATAATAAATCAATAACGATACAAAAGGTAATATGGAATAAAATGATCCTATTACTTTTTGGAACTTTAAGCATAGTATCCTGTTCTGAAGATTTTCTGGAAGAAGATCCTGCGAATATTGTAGTAGCCGAAGATGTTTTTGTAGATAAGGCGGGTGTTCAATCTGCACTAAACGGTTTATATCACGAAGTACGAAAAGAGCGTATGGGTAGTAACGGTCAAAACGAAAGTGGCGGAGGAGATTTAAGATTTTCTATCATGGTTAACGGAACAGATAATGTTTTTGCCTTAAATCCAGGAAGATCGTCAGGAGTGATCACCTCTCAGTTTGGCGGTGCAAATAATTCTGCGGCCGGTTATACCACTCGTATATTTGGGTGGTTGTATAGAACAATCAATGCCGCTAATACCATTGTCGATAGATCAGAAAATCCTGAAATAGAATGGTCTTTAGAAGAAAAAAATGAAGCTATCGCCGAAGCCAAGACTGTACGAGCTTGGGCATACAGGCATCTTACCTATCTTTGGGGAGACGTTCCTATAAGTTTAAAAGAATCAACGGGCGATAACATTATAACAGATTGGCAGAGATCGCCTCTTGATGAGGTTTTTGCAGTGATGGAGTCTGATTTGTTATTCGCAGAAACTTGGTTGCCAACAGAGTCTAGAAATCCGGGTACCGTGTCAAAAGCGGTCGCACAACATTACTTGGCAGAACTGTACATACGTATGGGAAAACCTGATCTTGCCGAACGTAAAGCGCAGGCGGTAATCTCAGGGCCTTATGCTTTAATCACTTCAAGATATGGAGTACGTGCCGCTCAACCGGGCGTACCGTTTATGGATCAGTTTTATGATGGGAATGTGTTGCGTTCTCAAGGAAATACCGAGGTGCTTTGGGCAATCGTTCATGAAAATGGAATTGACAATCCCGATCAAGGTAGAAATATAATGCGCCGGTTTTTCGTAGGATTCTATAGAAATATTAATGGTATTGCTGTTTCTGTTGATAGAGGAGGCAGAGGAATAGGAAGATTGGGGATGACCAATTGGGCGTTAAGTATTTATGGTCCCGAAGATGAGCGTAATTCTGAATTTGCCATAACCAAAGGTTATACCTATACTGAAAGTGAAGGAGATAGTCCTCCAGATGGTTTCTCGTTTGGTGATACTATAGAAACTGTAGCTGTTCCCGAAGATAATGTTAATCCTTCTAATCGAAATACTTATCCTCATTGTAGAAAATGGGAATGGGCCGATCCTGCAAATCTTAATCTTAATGAACAATACGGCGATCAACCGTATTTACGTTTAGCAGACACTTATTTGTTATTGGCCGAAGCGCAGTTGGCACAAGGAAATACCTCTGGCGCAGCCGAAGCTATAAACGTAGTACGACGAAGAGCAAATGCCAGCGAGATTACAGCAGCCGAAGTTAACCTAGACTTTCTACTCGATGAACGATCCAGAGAGTTTCTTTGCGAAGAACAAAGGAGATACTGTTTAGTTAGAAACAATAAGCTTATTGAAAGAACACGTCTATATAATCTTCAGGCGGGACCTAACATTACTGAAAGAGATAGATTATTCCCCATTCCTCAATCAGTAATCGATGCAAATTTAACCAACCCGATGAGACAAAATAACGGTTATCAATAAATAGTACAGGCTAGTTTCGAGGATATCCAAAATATGCTCGAAACTAACCTAAGATATCCAGTTTAATTAATCGTCCAAAAATTGACTTTTAAAACCTCTTCACGTAACGAAATCTTAATTATGAATATTCTTAATCGTACATTTAACTCATCAATACTATACTTGAGTGTGCTGTTTGCAGTCCTAAGTTTTGAGCCACTTCTGTCACAAACGGTGATATTTCCCAGAGAAGATGCTTTTATAAGAGGAGGCGCAAATGCTGATATCAATTATGGTTCTGATCCTTTACTATGGGTCAAAAAAGCAGCCGGTGAAACTTCTACCCGAAAATCATTTCTCAAATTTGACCTATCCTCTTTAAATTCAACGGTACGTTCAGCTACATTAAAACTTACGGTAGAATCAGTTAACAATGGTGCTCCAGATAATTATACAGTCGCATTTGTAAACGATGATACCTGGCAAGAAAACACGATCACCTGGAATACGGCACCTACTTCTGAAGCCAATATTACAACCATAACCGGAGTTAATGATGTATCAGAAATTACACTTAATTTTGACATCACTACTGCTGTTCTTCAAGAAATTGCGACAGATGGAGTGTTATCTTTACTCATCTCATCTGATGGTGTCGGTAATATGAAATTTCACTCGTCTGAGGGTATAGGCACTGGTCCTTCCTTAGATATTACACTAGAAAATCCTTCAACGATAAACAATCAACCCGAAATCGCCAGTATCATGGGCACATGTGATTTTAATGGAGGGCGTGGCGACACCAATGCATTTAATGCTTCAGAAGCTATCCAGGCAGCCGGTTTGAGGTATACCAGGATCGGAATTGAACCCAATCTATATCTCGAAGGTGCTAACGTTAAACCCGAATCTATTGATGAAATAGTGTTATTACTATATCAAGAAGGGATCCAACCCATGTTGCTTATCGAACATAATCCGGATAATGGGGCATTAGGAAATGAACAGAAATGGTTTGATATAGGTGCTGCATTTGCTGAAAGGTTTAGGCCTAATAGTAGTTTTCTGGTGCAAAATGGCATTACGAATTGGGGGATCACACAATATTCAGCTATCAACGAACCCTTGTATGGTTTAACTGTTGATGATGTTCCTTCGAATTTACATTTTCCCGTAACAGATTATATCGCAGCTACCCGAGGCTTTGCCAATGGGGTACACTCGGTAAGCGCTACTTTAGAAGTTGCTCCGGGCGGTTTGCAAGAGGTACCTTTATTTCGCAACTTTAATCCGTATATGACAGGTATTGCAACTATGTTTAATAATGGTACTTTGGATGCTTTGGATATTCATAGATACTATGATCGACGGCAAGCCGAATTTACCTTGGTTAATAAAGTTGCTTCGCATCAGGGATTAATCGATCAAGTTAAATCAGATCACGGGATTACTGCAGATTTTAAGGTTTGGAGTACAGAATATAATGCCAGAGGAGCAGAAAATGATGATGATAATGCCAAGGATTTTGTAACGGCAACCTGGGATCTGCTTACCGTTCGAGGTAATGATGAAAACATAGTATCAGACTTTGCCTTAGCATTTCGTACCTACCTACCAGTAAGTTCTAATCGTAATTTAGGCATGGCAGTATCTTCTTTTCCGTTTCTTGGTAACCCCAAGGGTGTTGCTCATCAATTAATGGCCATTATTACCAAAGGTTTTAGAATGGTCGAGGCTGATGAAGATACCGGCGTTGATATCCTTACTGCCGCAAATGGTAATACCATGTGGGTTTTTCACAATCGTGAAGGGTGGAGTAATCTGGCAGGTAATTCATTTGTAATTAATGACTTACCAGATGTTGCAAATATTTTAGAAGTGTATAGATATAACTCCTGGGATCCTTTGATAGGTTCTACAGGCGCTCCAAGTCCCGATAGAACAATTGATATTGCTGGTCTAACTACGGTAAATATCGAAGATCTGGACATAGGTGAAACGTATATGTTCGTTGCTAAGGAAAATCCATCTGAAAATGATATGCCATCTGTAAGCTTAACGATTCCTACCGATGAAACTTCTTTTACAGAAGGAGATACCATTCAGATATCGGCATCGGCTTCAGATCCTAACGGTATAAAAGAAGTGGTACTTTATGCGGGTCCCGTAAGACTAGGAGAGTTTACGACACCACCGTATGCTGTAGATTGGACTAACGTACCCGCAGGTACGACCAGATTGTTGGCCATTGCAAAAGATACGAATGGCGCTGTTCGTTTGACTACACAAGATATTACGGTGCAACATCCCGAAAATGGTGTTAATTTGATCGCCTCAAAAGATGTATACGTAAAAGGCGGACAAACAGATGACGATAATTTTGGAGATAGTCCTGCGCTTTTAGTTAAAACATCAGGAGGAAATAATCTAAAACGAAGAATTTTTCTTCAATTTGATGTAAGTCAGCTTACTGCCGTGCAAGAGGCTATTTTGAGATTGCGTGTAGCCCGAAGCGGTAGTGCACTTCACAATGTATATTTTGTACCAGATGACGACTGGGCCGAAAATACGATTACATGGAATAATCAACCGGAGTTTCCTTTAGAAATTGCAAGTAGTTCAGTTTCAGAAGAAGGACAATGGACCAACTTCGATATTACTGAAAAAGTTCGGGAAGAGCAAGCCGGAGATGGTATTTTATCATTAGCCATTTGGACAACATCAACCGCTCTGGTACAGTATTTTTCTAAAGAATCAGGTGAAGGCAATGAACCCAGGTTACTCGTAAAAGAATCTCCTGTAGTATCATTTGAATTTCCTGAGGATGGTGCCGAGTTTAGTCCAAATCAATCTATCGTTGCAAAGGTAAAGGCGGTATCGACAGATGGTGCCACAATCGAAAAGGTAGACTTTTTTGTGAATGATTCTCTAACCGGTACCGATACAAAAGCACCCTACCTTATTAAAGTGAGAAGAAAAGAATCTGGACCTTTTAAACTCAAGGCAACTGCTACAGATTCTGAAGGAAAAACATCGTCAAAAGAATTGAATCTCTTTATTGCAGCAGACGGGACTTCTCTTCAACCCACAGATGACACCTATATAAGAGGGGGAGCCAATGCAGATCGAAATTATGGTACTAGTGAAGAACTTCAAATTAAAAGAGCTGGCGGAGCCGGGTTTACAAGACGTTGCTTTTTGAAATTTGATCTAAGTGAAGTGACAAGTGATTTCACAACTGCAGAATTGCGATTGCGGGTTAGCAGAAATGATGGGGGAAACGGCCCTAACAATATCTCGTTACTTTTTATTGAAGACGATACTTGGGATGAAGAAACCTTAACCTGGAATACTGAACCCACAGCGGGCGATGTTATTGCCATACAACCTAAAGATGATCCGGTTGCAGTAAATGATTGGTTAACATTTGATATTACCGAGGTGGTTCGCAGAGAACTAACTACTGATAAAAAAATATCAGTATCTGTAGTTTCAGATGGTACAGGAAATTTTAACTTATTTTCTAAAGAAAGTGGTTTGCAAAATGCGCCAATACTATTATTGGATACCGTTGATTTTATAGTGCCTCCAGAAAATTGTGAAGCTTTAGATTGCTTACGCAATGCAAACATAGATTTCTTCGTGGCAGGAAGAGTAGGTGATAATAAAGTTGAAGGTAGGATTTGGGAGGCTGCCATATTTGATCAAAAAGACAGAAAAATCGGCTTAAAAGCCGCCAAAGGGTATCAATGGGAACCAGGACAGCGCGAAAATTTTAGTATTACCTATCAAAAGCAAACAGGATGGGTGGATTTTAAAATAGGCGATGAACAGCTACGCTGGCAAAATCATAAAGAAAAAACATATAGCGAAGTTGTAGCTGTTACAAAATCATTTAAAGAAGGCAACGAATCGTACATTACCAATTTGACAGTAAATGGTACTCAGTTTTCTATAGTATATGCAGAAAAGGAGAGTGCTGGATTAAAAATCCCGGTGGCGTCTGATGCTCAGGAGTTAACAATTAGTGGTGAAATTACTTTTTTTTGGCCAGAGGGAAATAGAAAGTTTCTAAATTCATTCGGACTTTACTTTTCTGAAAAAGAAGATGATGCTACAATTTTTAAACCCTTCCTGAAAATTTTTCCTAATCCAATAACCAGCAATTCAAAAATTAGTTATGCAATTGATCAAACCTCAGATGTATCCATCCAAATTATTGATTTAAGACGAAGAACTGTAGCACAATATCAAAAATCCCAACAATTACAGGGGCGCTACGAAATTTTGTGGGAGAATATCCCTGATAGTAATAAAGTGACATCGGGCGTATATTTTGTTCGATTTACGTATGGTCAAGATGCCATAACACGACTTGTTTTAAAAAGGTAAGTACAGTTGGAGTTAGCCAATTTTAGCAGCAGTGAACGCGACTATTTAGGACTGTATAGTTGGACTAAATAGTAAGTTTCACTTAGTTACTGAAGCCATAGTTTTTAGCATGGGGCTATGGCTTTTTTCTAAAAATTTACAATATAAGAACACCTTAGTAATGAAAATAGCAATTTATGGCCTTTGGATCTTTAACCTGTTATTGGTTTCCCTGGCAGTACAAGCTCAAAAATTTGAAAATCTCGCTCCCACACCGCCTATGGGATGGAATAGCTGGAATTATTTTAAATGTGATTTTAATGAGGAGCTGATTAAAAAGGTCGCCGATGCCATGAGTAGCAATGGTATGAAGGCTGTAGGTTACGAATATATCGTGATCGATGATTGCTGGCAGGTAGGTCGGGACAAAAATGGAAATATTATTCCGGACCCTGATAAATTTCCCTCTGGGATGAAAGCACTTGCTGATTATATCCACAGTAAAGGTCTAAAATTTGGGTTGTATTCTGATGCGGGAACCAAAACGTGTAAAGGTCTGCCGGGCAGTAGAGGTTACGAATTTCAGGACGCACGCACGTATGCCTCTTGGGGCGTTGATTTTTTGAAATATGATTGGTGCCATCATAGCACTCAAGATGCTAAAGCATCGTATACCCTAATGCGAGATGCGTTGTATAAAGCGGGTCGCCCTATACTATTTAGTATTTGTGAATGGGGAGAAAATGATCCCTGGCTTTGGGCTCCAGAAGTTGGCCATATGTGGCGTACAGGGCATGATATCAAAGATTGTTTTAATTGCGATCTTAATACAAGCAGCCAGGGCGTAATGCAAATATTAGATCAGCAGGCAGTGTTAAGAAAATATGCAGGTCCAAATGCCTGGAATGATCCTGATATGCTGGAAGTAGGTAACCCAGGTTTGACAATTGCAGAGTCTAGGGCTCATTTTAGCTTATGGTGCATGTTATCGGCTCCCTTAATTGCCGGTAATGATATTATCGATATGTCACCAGAAATTAAAAAAATATTAATCGATAAAGAAGTCATTGCGATTGATCAGGATCTCTTGGGTATACAGGCAATTAAATGGCTCGATTATGGGGATTTGGAAATCTGGTTTAAACCCCTTCAGAATGAAGAATATGCGGTTTGTTTTTTGAATAGAAACGAAAAGGAGAAAACTCTCAATTTTGATTTCAACCAGTGGGGTAAAGTTTTTGATCCTGATAAGGGGTGGAAAAAATACACTTTCGACGCCACATACCATATTTATGATGTCTGGAAAAAACAACATCTCGGCACCTCAAAAACACCCTTGAAGGCAACTATTCCTGGTCATGATGTATTATTAATAAAAATGAGCGTCAAGAAATGAGGGTAAGAAATTTAGTGTTTTTAGGAGTCGTACTTATTATTTTTTCCTGCGGAAGGCAAGAGCAGATAGAAACGAGAACCGAGTGGAAGAATCCGCAGATTACTCAGATACATAAAGAAGCTCCGCATGCGACTATGCAAATTTATGCTTCGGTCGATGATGCGTTGCAGGATGAAAAACCCTATCAAAAATCATTGAATGGTATCTGGAAGTTTCACTACTCAGAAAAGCCTGCAGATCGACCTATGGATTTTTTTAAGGTAGCATATGCTACAACGCATTGGGATGATATCGAGGTGCCAAGCAATTGGCAATTAAAAGGCTACGGGATCCCGATGTATTTTAATAACGGATTTCCTTTTCGATTTCTACAAAAAGACACCCTTCAACCTCCACAAGTTCCCGAAGATTTTAATCCGGTAGGCTCATATAAAACCACTTTCACTTATGACCAAAGCTGGAAAGACAGGCAAACTTTTATTCATTTTGAAGGCGTACAAAGCGCTTTCTACATTTGGGTAAACGGTCAAAAGGTTGGTTACAGCGAAGATAGTATGACCGCAGCCGAATTTAATATCACACCCTATTTGCAAGATGGTGAAAATGATCTGGCGGTAGAAGTATTTCAATGGTCAGATGGTAGCTACTTGGAAGATCAGGATTTTTGGAGGCTTAGTGGTATTTTTCGAGATGTCTATCTTTTTTCGACACCCAACGTGCATATTCGTGATTTTTTTATACAAACAGATCTCGATAAGGAGTATACCCACGCGACATTACACGTAAAAGCGAATGTTCGTAATTATTCGGGTTCCAAAACTCACGGGTACCAGGTAGAAGCACAATTATATGATACCAACGGCCAATCCGTAGGAGACACGGTAACGTTGCGTAGCGCCCTTCAGGATAGACGATTTGATTGGTATCAACCCGACGGCCCCGAAGCTATTTTTAACATGAAGACCAAGGTACTGCACCCAAAAAAATGGTCAGCAGAAAAGCCTCATTTATATCAACTTGTACTTACATTAAAAGATAGTTTAGATACTGTTCTGGAAGTAATTCCTGCAAGGTTTGGTTTTCGAGAGGTAGAAAGTAAAAATGGAGCAATACTCATTAATGGCCAGCCGGTAGTATTCAAAGGTGTAAATCGACATGATTTTGATCCCGAACACGGTAGAACGGTGTCGCATGCATCTATGAAACGAGACGTATTGTTAATGAAACAACTCAACATCAATGCCGTTAGAACAAGTCACTATCCGAATCATCCTGAGTTCTATAAATTGTGTGATGAATACGGATTGTATGTCGTAGACGAAGCGAATCTCGAGTCGGCAGGACATTTTTTTACTTTTGCACACAATCTGCCAGAATGGAAACAAGCCTGCGTAGAACGTATGGCGAATATGGTAGAGCGCGATAAAAATCACCCTAGTATTTTTAGCTGGTCGTTGGGTAATGAAGCAGGCTATGGTCCAAATTATGCAGAAATGGCATCGTATGCCCGCAACGTAGATACCACAAGACTGGTACAATACCTCGATAAATGGAAAGAAGATAATCCAGTAACCGATATTGTAAGTCCTATGTATCCAAGTATACAGGATTTGGTGGACTATGCGAAAGGAAAAGATACACGCCCCTATGTAATGTGCGAATATGCACATGCTATGGGAAATGCAATAGGAAATTTAAAAGAGTACTGGGATACCATTGCGCACTATCCAAAATTACAGGGAGGATTTATTTGGGATTGGGCCGATCAGGGGCTTAAAAAAACCACAAAAGCCGGCACGACTTTTTACGCTTATGGTGGTGATTTTGGTGATCAACCTAATGATAAGAATTTTTGCCTAAATGGTATCGTAGGACCCGATCGGGCGTTTTTTCCTAAATCCTACGAAGTACAAAAAGTATATCAATATATCGATTTTGAAGGAAGTACTATTAAAAACGGAACGATACAGATTACGAATAACTACCATTTTACAAACCTGAATGAATTTGATGTCTCTTACAAGGTGCTCGAAAATGGAGTTGTAATAACAGAAGGCTCTTTAGAACCTATTGATTTAGCTCCGGGTAAAACTACTGCGGTGAACATACCAAGATTCAATATAGATAAAGCAAATGATTATCATTTCGATGTATATTTTAAACATAAAGAAAATACACCTTGGGCGCAAAAGGGGCACAATGTTGCAAGAGCGCAATTTATAGTGAATACGGGTAAAGCTCAGTTCTCGAATATCCTGTCCAAAGCAAATTTCGATATAATTGATACTAGCACTCAACTACAGATCAAAAATGAGAACATAGCTCTAACGTTTGATAAAACTTCGGGATTACTAACTTCGATGACGTATGGAAATCTGGAGGTTATCAAAAAAGACAAACATCACGGACCCAAACTAAATTTGTATCGCGCTCCTACCGATAATGATCGTAATTTTTTTCAGACCTGGGATCAGGTTGATCAATGGAGCCTTCGAGGGTTGGATAGTTTGCAACAAAAGTTACGGGATTTTTCGTTCGAAAAACAAGAACATAACCTACGGGTAACTTCTAGCATCGATTATGTAGCCGATAGTATAAAAGTAACTCACAAAACCAGATATGACGTTTATACGAATGGTGAAGTTAGGATTCATAATCAGGTACTAACAGACACACGATTAGAAGTATTACCTAGAATTGGCGTGATTATGACTACTGCCAAATCGTTAGAAAAGTTACAATGGTACGGTCGGGGCCCTCATGAAAATTATGCCGATAGAAAATATAGTGCGCATATGGGCGTGTATTCCAGTACGGTATCTCAACAATTCATACCTTATCTCAAGCCTCAGGAAACAGGAAATAAAGAAGATGTGCGTTGGGCTCGTTTAACAGGAACCCGAGGCGGAATCGAAATTAAAGCTGAAGATAAAATAGCCTTTACAGCGATTCCTTACAAACCCGAAGATTTGGTGAAGGCTAATCATCCGCATGAGTTGGTGCCACGCGAGGTAAATGTAATTTATCTGGATCATTCTCAACTAGGGCTTGGGAACAGTAGTTGCGGCCCTGCTGCCTTACCCAAATATTGGGTCACTCCGAAACCTACTTCATTTACATTCAGTATCAAACCATTAAAACCTCAAAACAAATAATGACAAATTTATGTTTCATTACAATAAGAATAAATGGCCTAGTGTGTTTTCTAGTCACTTTAGGAGCTGTATTTTCTACATATGCTCAGAATAAAACCGTTCATGTTGATCCTTTTATCGGTTCTGAAGGTGGAGGGCACGTCTTTGTAGGGGCCTGCTTACCCTTTGGAATGGTCAAACTGGGGCCAGATATGGTAGGGCATTCAAATTCTGGGTATCGATCAGATAGCAATATTGAAGGTTTCAGTCATACGCATGTAAGTGGAACCGGTGGCGGGGCCAAATATGGAACTACCTCGATTATGCCGGTTTCTGGGGAACTAGACTTAGACAATTATACTTCCGATTGGGAAAACGAACAAAATTCACCCGGATATTTTTCGGTAGATCTCATAAAAAATAGAGTTAGTGCAGCAGTAACAGCAACGCATCGTTCAGGGTTTCATCAATACACCTTTAAAGATGATAAAGCGCATATTGTTATAGACGCAGGTCATTTTTTAAAGACCGGATCAGAATATGGGCACGGTCCTTTTGGTGAAGCACAACAGTTAGTAGGATCAGAGATCGCCATCCTTTCTCCAACTGAGGTTGAAGGATATACGCGAATACGTGGAGGATGGAACTACGGTGAAGCATATACCTTATACTTTTATGCCAAAACCGATCAACCGGCATCATCTTTCGGAACATGGAAAGAGAATACAAAAAAACCGGGTAGTACTGTTGAAGTTGATAGTGGTCATAAAACCGGAGCCTATTTATCGTATGAGAATCTAAAAAATAAGCAACTGCAAGTAAAAGTCGGGATCTCTTTTGTGAGTGCTAAAAAGGCGAAAGCTAATATTGAAAAAGAAATCATGCATTGGGATTTCAAAATGACAAGAGAAGCTGCTACAAGCCTTTGGAATAAAGAGCTTACTACAATTGGTATTGAAGGAAGTGATGAACTTAAAACCATATTCTATACAGGTTTGTATCACTCTATGTTAATGCCTGTTGACCGAACGGGTGAAAACCCGCTTTGGAAATCTGACCAACCCTATTACGATGATTACTATGCCATTTGGGATACATTTCGAACAACAAACCCACTTTTACTTCTTATCAATAAGAAAAAACACGTAGAAATGTTACAATCGTTGCTGGATATCTATACGTATGAAGGCTATATGCCCGATGCGCGAAGTGGAAATGCCAACGGAAGAACCCAGGGGGGAAGCAATTGTGATATTTTGTTTGCTGAAGCTTACTTAAAAAACATTGAAGATATCGATTATCAGACCGCTCTCGAAGCTATGTTGAAAAATGCCGAGATTCCGCCGGGAGGCAATGAACAACAAGAAGGACGAGGGGGACTACATGATTACAATACAGTAGGATATGTTTCAACAGATTTTGAACGCTCTTGTTCTCGAACGGTAGAATATGCCAATTGCGATTATGCCATTGCAACGCTGGCCAAAGGATTAGGCAAAGATAAAATTGCGCAACAATACTTTAAAAAATCCAACAATTGGAAGAATTTGTGGCGAGACGATTATAAAGACAGAAACACAACTGGTTTCATCTATCCCAGATTATCGAATGGGGATTGGTTGCCAAATTATGATTTTATGGAATATGGCTATTGGCCCGTTAAGTTTTATGAAGGCCGTTCATGGAATTATTCTTTCTATGTTCCTCATGATGTAAAAGCACTAATTCAAAAAATAGGAGGGAAAGATCGTTTTATAAAGCGTCTGGATACTTTTTTTGCTGAGGGTCTTTATGATGTTGGTAACGAACCTGATTTTTTAACCCCAATATGGTATACCTATGTGGGGGAATATGCACAATCAGCCAAACGAATTAATGCCATTACTACAGGCAATTTCAAAATTACCCGAGATGGTCTGCCTGGTAATGATGATTCTGGTGCGATGTCGAGTTGGTATATTTTTCATGCATTAGGATTTTATCCCGTGGCGGGTCAGGATGTGTATCTGGTCAGCAGCCCTTTAGTAAAATCGGCAACTATTGACATAGGTGAAGGTAAGGTTATTACTATCGAAGTCCAAAATGCATCAAAAAACAACATATATGTGAATGCAATGACCATTAATGGTAAGTCGTGGGATCAAGCATGGTTTCGACATCAGGATATCAGCAACGGAGCAAAAATTATCTTTACGATGGGAAGTACCCCCAGTACCTGGGGAAATAGCAAAATGCCACCTTCAATGTCTAATATCAAAACGAATTAGCAATGAGGTTTTATTTTTTTTCTTTCAATATTGTCGTTTTATTCTTGGTGGTAAACCTATTTTCAAGTTGTACATATTCAGAATCAAAAAATTCCGAAGAAACACTACGTCGGCCTAATATTATCTTCATTTTAACCGATGATCTGGCCTATTGGGGAACTGGTCATTCCGGAAACACACAGTTGAAAACACCTACTCTGGATCGGCTCGCTTCTGAAGGGGCACGGTTTTCTAATTTTTTTGTTCCCACACCGGTATGTAGTCCGGCAAGAGCCAGTTTAATGACCAGTAGATATGGATCTGAAGTCGGAATCACCGATTGGATTAATCACTATTGGGACGCTACTCTAAAAGGAACAGAACCCGATTTGGGGCTACCGTCAAAGTACACTACCTGGGCTGAAATTATTCAACAATCAGGTTATGAAACTGCTTTAATCGGTAAGTGGCATTTGGGTAAAAATGCAGAGTATCATCCTACAAATCAGGGGTTTGATATGTTCACAGGTTTTTTGGCCGGAGGGAACAAGGTAGCAAACCCAACCTTAGAAATTAAAGGGAAAGACAGTATATTTTCGGGTTTGACGACAGATATCCTTACTGATGAAGCCATTAAATATTTAACTAGAAAAGACCGGAAAAAACCGTTTTTTTTATCGCTGAATTATCGTGCACCTCATGCCCCGTGGTTACCTCTTTGTGAAGAAGATTGGGCAAAATACAAAGAATTGGCAATCAAATTACCACAACCCGAATATCCTAAGTTGGATAGCCTGGAGGTCATACGACGAACACGAGAGTATTACGGTGCCATTGCAGGCCTGGATCGCAATCTTAATCGAATCTTGAAAACACTAGCAGATACGAAGATTGAGCAGCATACCATAGTAATCTTTACTTCAGACCACGGTTATAATATAGGGCATAATGGCATCTGGCACAAAGGTAACGGGCATTGGATATTGAAAGAGAACCCGGTAGCCACTGAGAATATTCCGAAAGGTCAGCGCCCTAATATGTATGACAATTCCTTAAAAGTACCTGCTATCGTTAAATGGCCCGGTGTAGTGAAGAAAAATATAAAAATATCCAACACAGCAACCATCCTGGATTGGTATCCTACCTTATTACAAATGACCAATAATCTAATACATGATTCTATAACCATTCGTGGGCGTAATTTGCTTCCGTTACTTCAAGAAAAAGAAATGCCTGTTTGGAATGATACTGTATACGGTGAGTATTCTACGCACCATCAATCCATGACCCACATGCGTATGTTGCGAACTTCAGAATGGAAATTGGTGATGGATTATTTAAATACTGATCGCCACGAGTTATTTAATTTGAAAGATGATCCTTTAGAAACAACAAATATATACAATGTACCTGGTCATAAAAAAATCATCAAAGAATTAGAAGATCGTTTATTACAACAAATGAAAGCTATAGAAGATCCTTTAGTTAAGACTTTAAAAACCAGTTTATGAGCAAAACAAAACATACGACACCACTAATCACGTTAACACTGTTGTTTTTTATGTGGGGGTTTTTAACATGCATGAATGATATTTTAATTCCGTATCTAAAAGCTGTTTTTGATTTAGAATATTGGCAAGCCATGCTCGTTCAGTTTGCATTTTTTGGTGCTTATTTTATAGGTTCGCTGTTATATTTCCTCTATTCTATAAAATTTGGGGATCCTATTAATAAAATCGGGTACAAAAGTGGTATGGTGATAGGATTAGGTATTGCTGCCATAGGCTGTTTTTTATTTTATCCTGCAGCACAATTTGTTTCGTACACATTCTTTTTATCAGCACTTTTTGTGTTGGGACTGGGTTTTACCTTATTGCAAATATCGGCTAATCCTTATGTATCCATTCTGGGTGACGAGGCATCGGCATCGTCTAGACTTAATCTCGTTCAGGCCTTCAACTCTTTGGGAACTACGATCGCCCCAGTATTAGGTGGCTATTTAATTTTTGAGTTTTTCTTTGATAATACTTCGGGTGCAGCGGCTATCAAAACTCCGTATTTAATTTTTGGTATACTCTTCATTTTGGTAGCTTTATTGATTTCTAAGATTAAATTACCTCAATTTACCAATAACGACCTTGTCGAAAGAAAGGCAGGAGCTTTACAACATTCAAATTTGACGTATGGCATTTTGGCTATTTTTGTTTATGTAGGAGGAGAGGTAGCTATCGGTAGTTTTTTGATCAACTTTATTGGTTTAGAAGAAATTATAGGCGCAGATGAAGCATTAGCCACCAAGTACCTTGCTTTTTATTGGGGGGGAGCTATGATTGGTCGTTTTTCGGGTGCTTTATCGATGAGTGCTATGAACCCGACTAAAAAGTACCTCACCATGATGTTGCTTTCTGCCTTATCGTATGTACTTATTTTCAGTATTTCGGGCTTTACTTTTCAAACTACCCTTCCTTATTTAGGTCTCATGGTACTAAACTTTATAGCGTTTATATTAGGCAAGTCTTACGCAGGAAGAACATTAGGAATTTTCGCCTTACTATGTATATTTTTAATTATGGGTACCATGTTTTCATCAGGCCGTTTAGCAATGTGGCTTCTTATTGGGGTCGGACTTTTTAATTCGATCATGTGGCCGAATATTTTTACACTAGCCATTTCAGGATTAGGTAAGTATACAAGTCAGGGATCTTCTTTACTGGTGATGGCAATTTTGGGAGGTGCATTAATTCCGGTTTTTCAAGGGGGGATTGCAGATGTTTTTGGAGTACAAATTTCATTTATCATTCCGTTATTGTGTTATGTGTATATCTTGTTTTATGGCTGGGTAGGTAGTACTAAGAAAAAATTTTGACAATTAAATTTCCAGAACATGCTAATCGTATATAACAAAAAGCTTATAGCAATAGTATTTCTCTTACTGTTAAGTTTGAGTAGCTCTTCACAGTCAGCCGGCGATGCTGTACGAGTTGAAATTCCTTTAAATACCGGATGGGAATTTATGTATGGCTATAACAAACGAAAGTCTAATGCACAACCGGTTACTTTACCCCATACCTGGAATGCAGATGATGCCGATAGTGGAAAGAAGGATTATTATCGAGGCGACGGAAGCTATACAAGAAAGCTACAAATAAGTGAATCATATACATCAAAACGTCTTTTTTTAGAGTTTGAAGGTGTAGCAACAACAGCTTGGGTCTTTATTAATGGACATTATGTAGGAGAACATATAGGTGGCTATGCCAAATTTAATTTTGAAATTACCGATTATGTTGCTTTTGGCGAAGAAAATACAATTTTGGTCAAAGTAAGTAATGCTTATCGAATAGATGCCTTACCACTAGGAGGTGATTTTATGAAATATGGGGGTATTTATCGACCAGTTTCATTGTTGATCACGAATAAAGTCTGTATAACTCCGTTAGACTATGCTTCATCAGGAGTGTATATTACTCCCAAACAAGTGTCAAAAGACAAAGCTGTTGTTGAGCTCGAAACCAAAATTTCAAACCCTACGGCAAAAAAGAGTAAAGTAAAAGTAACAACTCGTATTCTGGATCAGGACGGAAAGGTAGTTGTAACAAAGGAGGCAACACCAACTATACCTTCGGCTCAGACTACTTCTGTTGTTAAGGAATTGGTTCTAGATGATCCGCATTTGTGGAAGGGTCGAAAAGATCCATATCTCTATACCGTTGAAACATCAATTATTCAAAATGGAGTCTTAATAGACCAGGTTACTGAACCTTTGGGCCTGCGATTCTTCAAAATCGATCCGGAAAAAGGGTTCTTTTTGAATGGGGAATATCTGGATCTTTATGGGGTTAACAGGCATCAGGACAAAGCCGGAAAAGGAAACGCCTTAACGCTCGCCGATCACCAACAGGACATGGATTTGATTATGGAAATGGGATCTAACATGCTGCGTTTATCCCATTATCAACATGCCGAGCCTATTTTTGAATATGCCGATAAAAACGGATTGGTGGTTTGGGCCGAAATTCCGCTAGTTGGTTTGGGGGGATTCTTGAAAAAAGGGTATTATAATAGTAAAGCGCTGCATGATAACGGTGAGCAACAACTCAAAGAATTGATTCGGCAGAATTACAATCATCCCTCAGTTTTCTTTTGGGGGTTATTTAATGAATTAAAAGATGAAGATGCAAATCCGCTACCGTACATAAAAAAATTACAAAAACTTGCAAAAGAAGAAGACGCCACCCGATTAACAGTAGCCGCGTCTAATATAGATAGTAGCGCGTTGAATAATGTGACCGATGTAATTGCGTGGAACAAATATTATGGTTGGTATGGCGAAGAACCATCTGAAATGGGCGTCTGGGCTGATGAGATGCATAAAAAATTTCCTAAAAGGGCCTTGGGAGTTAGTGAGTATGGGGCTGGGGCAAGTATTTATCATCATCAACAAAAATTAACACCTCCAGAACCCGGAGGAAAATGGCATCCAGAATCCTGGCAGGCCTATTTTCACGAAGAGAACTGGAAAGCGCTCAAAAAAAGACCTTTTATCTGGGGAAAAATGATTTGGAATATGTTCGATTTTGCCTCTTCTATGCGCAATGAAGGAGATCATCAAGGTATGAATGACAAAGGATTAGTAACATTTGATCGAAAAACTAAAAAAGATGCCTTTTACTTTTATAAAGCAAATTGGAGTTCGATACCTGTTCTTCATATTGCTGAAAAAAGATGGAAAGAACGACAAAAACCTACTACGAGGATAAAAGTATATACCAATCTGAAAGAAATAGAATTACTAGTAAACGATATCTCTTTAGGATCCCAAAAACCAGAAATGGGGATCTGTTTATGGCCAAAAATTGCATTAAAACAAGGAAGTAATGTCATAAAGGTTCGTGAAATTTCCTCAAAAAACACTGAAATTCTTATAGACGAGACTCATTTTTATTATTTGGACCTCTAGGGAGAGTATTAAAGTTAATTATGTACAGCTTAGCTCATCAAAAGTAATGTGTAAGTAAGGGTTTGTGCTGATTTTTCGTTTTCTATTGTATTGAAACTTGTATAGATGGTAGCATCTTTATATAATTATACAGCATTTCAAAGAATAATTTAATAAAAAAAGAGTTTTATATATTTGAATTTATAAATACTAAATCACAAATCATGAAAACACTTTGTAAATTAACATTAATCTCGGTGGTTATTTTCTTTACCTCATGTAAACAAAATCCTGCAGAGTCACCAGAGCACAAGGCGATGGTAGCAGAACATGCTGAGATGGAAGAGTCTCACAGTAAAATGGAGGCAGAACATAAAGCCATGAAAGATGATCATCAAGATATGGTTAATGCTCATAAAGCCATCGAAAATGATTCTATTCATCTAGTTACAGAACAAAATCATGTGGCATTATTAGCTAAACACCAAGAGCTTATTGAGGCTCATAAGGAATTAATAGAAAAACATGCACAATTAGAATCGAAACATGCTTCTGGAGAAATAACTTTAGAAGAAATGACAACAGAGCACGAATCTATCAAAAACGAGCATGAAAAAATGGCGCAAGAACACCAACAAATAGCGGCCGAACACGATCGAATTAAAAGCGAGGATGAAAAAATGATCAAAGAAGATCAGGAAAAGAGTACTGAAACTGGTGCAGATCAAGCATAGTTTACAGCGTATAAAAAATGAAACCACAATCTCTTTTGTTATAAAGGATTGTGGTTTTTTTATTTGGATATTGTCTATACATCACATTTTATATGAGTCAAAATAGTTGTTGTTTTACGATTTCAAAATACGTAGCGCTAACAGGAATTTTAGTAGTAGCAACAATCAAATCTTTCCCTTTTAAAGCAGTTACCCTTTTTTTATTAACGATATACGAACGATGAAC
Organism: Aquimarina sp. U1-2; assembly: GCF_017897595.1. Lineage (GTDB taxonomy): Bacteria > Bacteroidota > Bacteroidia > Flavobacteriales > Flavobacteriaceae > Aquimarina. The sequence continues at coordinate 152,418 of NZ_JAGKIK010000001.1, read as the reverse complement.
GCGCATAAAACTATGTCGAGGTAGTAGTTCTTCAAGAGACTTGAGGGTTTGATAACTCATAATTTTTTTATCAGCGGTATAAAAAGTTACATATTCACTGCTACCTTCGATATATAGAATATCGGCTACTTTTAATTTATAGAGGTCATACCCTGATTTTACAGTAATATCGAAATCAGGATTTTGAACTTCGATACTGTGTTGTGCTTTGTTAACAGCAACCAAAAACCGTTCAAAAGCAATGGGTTTGAGAAGGTAATCTAAAGCATTCAGTTCGAATCCATCCAGTGCGTATTCTGAATATGCTGTTGTGAAAATGATCTTGGATGTCGAAGAGATCATTTTTGCAAAATCAGTGCCTTTTACATCAGGCATTTGAATATCTAAAAAAATGAGATCAATCTTTGAGTCATGAAGTATGTTTATGGCTTCCGTTACATTTTCAGCAGCACCAACCAATTCTAAAAAATCTAGTCTGGAAATATAAGTTTTCAAGAGTGTTCTGGCGAGTTCTTCATCATCAACTATAAGACATTTAATCGTGTTCATCGGTTCTCAAATTTAATTGCGCTGTATAGGTTTGATCAGTTTTATTAATTGTTAATTTGTGTAAATTTGGATAGAGTATAGATAACCTTTTAATTACGTTTTCAACTCCAATCCCACCTACCTTATCCTTATTAAAAGTATTTTCAGGAATGCTATTGACTATATTAAATTCAATTTGTTTCATATCAGCATACAAAGAGATCTGAATGAAAGCATCTGAGATTGTTTCTATATTGCTATGTTTTAATGCATTTTCTACAAAAGGAATAAACAACATTGGTGCTACTCTAATTTCTTGTTTTACTATATTGAAATCAGTCGTTATAGGGTAATTTTTGCTGCTTTTTAAAGAAAATAGTTGTATGTAGTTGTTGATATAAAGAATTTCATCTTCTAAAGGTACCCATTGTTTTTGACATTCATACAATACATATCGTAACATATCAGATAATTGAATAATACTTTTTTGTGTTTTATTAGAATTGATTACTGAAAGCGCATAAATATTATTTAGTGCATTAAACAGAAAATGAGGATTGATTTGCGATTTAAGTAATTTGAGTTCTGTCTGAAGATTTTCATTCTTACTACGAATCATTTCTTCTTCCTTTTTCTGGGCATACCCAAAAATTTCCAATAACGTAGCTATCACAAATGCAATACTAATCATAAGTAAATGAATAAATAGTTGCGAAGGTATGGGGTTATCCATAAGTTGAGGGGTAATTCTTCTTGGCGGAAGTGGAGCACTTGTAACCAGATGCGTACTCATGTAGGTGCTTATTAAGAGTATACCCAGTGATACTATAGCGAACAGCACATATTTTTTTTGCAAAAGAAGTTTTGGTACCAGATACCATATCGAGGCAATAATTAGTAAAACTTGGATACCAAAAGCAGCAATATTATCTATGATAAAGAAATAGGTACCTCCTTGAATCAAAATGATCACGATCCATATAGAAAGCCATAAAATAATCTGTATCAGTGCTCTTTTTGTTTTCTTCATAACACAAATAAAAGAAAAAATAAATAGGAGGTTGGTTCAAAATAGGTCTAAAACGACTGGCTAAAATTTGACTTGCTTAAACACGGTTCTCTTTCACTTAGAACTTCTAGTAACTCGCTTAATATGAGATATTTTTTCTTCACTTTTCACGAAATTCATAGTCATATGAATAACTAAAAACAGTAATTATGAAACGATATATTATGAAATTATTGGTCATGATGACGCTATCATCTGTCATCACATCTTGTAAATCTCAAAACGACCCTGCAACACAGCATTCGAAAAATCAAAGAAATCAAAGGCCACCAAGTATAGAACAGATTTTTGAAACTATGGATGCCAATGAAGACGGTAGACTCTCTGAAACAGAAGTTAAGGAACCTTTAGAAAATAACTTCGCCGAAATTGATACAGATAGTGATGGTTTCCTTTCTGTAGAAGAAGTTGAAAACGCACCAAAGCCTAACCGACGAACATCTCGGGGAAGGAGACAATAAATATAAATTTTATTACTATGAAATAAGCCATAACTATTAGGATGACACCCACTGATATGATTATATGGCAATTTCACCCGCCTACCAGCCGCTAGGCAGGCAGGTCTGACAACTAAAAAACAAAAAACAAAAATAAAAACAGATGAAAACATTCTCATTTTCACTTTTAGTATTTTTTCTATTCTATAATTCTAGCCTTCTTGCTCACAAAGGAGGGCACGGACATGAAAATCTTAAACAATGGAGGATCAACAATGAAACTATTGAAGCTGCCTTCTTAATATCAAAAGAAGATAAAGTGTTTCTGGAGACTAAATCAGGACAAATTATAGCTTATGATATAGCTTCATTCTCTTATGTTGACCAGAAACATATACAAAAAAAAGTAGCGTATATCGACGCAGTTAATCATCTTGCCTCACACCATCCTAATGATCCCGAAGCACAATCCTGGCAACCTTTTGAAATGACTAAAAAGAAAGTTCTAATAATAGTACTTGTAATGGCTATTATTTGCTTTTTTATTTTCAAAAAAAGAAAGCAATTACTGGGTAATGGTATATTTACTTTATCGATTTTGATAGTGCTGGCTTGTGATGATTCCTCGAATAGTTCTGATGATGAACCATCACAAGTCCCGGCAAATGACGTGTCACAACTAGAAGTATATTTTGGTCATTTTTCTGGAGTTACTACTACTGCCGATGATAGCTATTTATATGTCGAATCCAACGGGATCCCAGAGCATGGAATGATGACTGGGATCACCAATTGGCAACAACAAGTCCCTATAGATCAAAATTATACCAAAGATAACAGTTGGGCATTTCCATTACAGCCGGTGTTAGCAGAAACACCACTGTTGTCTTCAGAGCATTTTATGCGAGGTGCCATTGCTATAGCTGTTAATGGGATTCCGGTTTTTAACCCTCTGAATAATCGTGGAGAAGATGCATTCGTGATTGGAGAATTAGACAATTGGGGAGGCCACTGCGGTCGAGCAGATGACTACCACTATCATATTCCCCCAACTCATTTAGAAGCTATTATAGGTTCAGACCAGCCATTGGCCTATGCGCTGGATGGTTTTCCGATCTACGGAGAAACAACTGATGAATTAGATGAGTACTTAGGTAAATTTAACGAAGATGGTTCATACCAATATCATACTACAAATACATTCCCTTATTTTATTGCAGGAATGCGTGGTCAAGTTACGCTCGATCCAAACAGTACTGCTCCAGAAGATCAAATTTTACCCCAAGCTCTGACACAAGAGGTAAGGCCTGCATTAATGCCACTAGCAGGGGCAGAAATTACTAACTTTAGTTCAACAGGTACCAATGCTTATTCTTTAGAATACCAAATAGGAATCGATACCTACTACACAAATTATAGTTGGGACGAAAATGGATTGTACACATATGAATACGTAGATAGCGAAGGCAATATAACTATTGAGACTTACCAACGGTAACTAGGTAATTATGTACTGTAAAATGTATTGTATGTACAATCTCAAAAAATTCAATAAACGTATAAAATAGATAGAAATGAAAACACTTAGATATATGTATTTAATAATTTTTTGGTTTGTGACCCTACTATGTTTGAGTTGTGGTAGTGATAATACTACAGCTTCAGACGATGATAATACTACTATAGATGAATATTCTGGAACTGCTTCTATAACGCAAGGGCGGGCAACTACTGTAACAGAAAATCTATATCCTCCTGGTCAACGTGTAGCAGGAGTTGGGACTATCACAGCAACAGATAACTCCGTTTGGATCGTACCTGCAGAAGTGAATTATACTAATAGCTCTTTTCCGCTAGCGCCAGATTTGTTCAATCCTGATGGAATTCAATTTACAACAGCCGCTGAAGCACTGGCAGCTTTTGACGATGATGCTATTGTAGAGGTAGATTCTGACGGCGAAGTTATTACAGGATATATATTTGCAGATAATTATTTTGAACTTTACGTAAATAGAGTTCCTGTAGGTAAAGATGCTATTCCATTTACCGAATTTAACTCACATATAGTAAAGTTTAGAGTGTCACGTCCCTTTACGGTTTCAATGAAGTTAGTAGATTGGGAAGAGAATTTAGGGTTAGGTTCAGAATATAATCAAGGTAGCGATTTTTATGCAGGCGATGGGGGTGTGGTTGCGGTATTTAAGAATAATATAGGAAACACAATAGCTACAACAGGTAGTGAATGGAAAGCTCAAACATTTTATACGTCACCTATAAAAGATTTAAATTGTGTTTCAGAGAGTGGAACCACAAGAATTTCATCAAATTGTGACACAGCGAGCGAAAACGATGGGACTTCATTTTTTGCATTGCATTGGCAGTTGCCTGATACTTGGATGGAAGAAGGTTTTGATACCTCTGATTGGCCTGACGCTACTACGTATACCAATGAAACAATTGTGGTACATAATAAACCTTCTTACACCTACTTTACCGATATATTTGATGATCCAGAAAATGATGCAGAATTCATATGGTCAACCAATATTATTTTGGATAACGAGGTAATTGTTAGTTATACAATACAATAAAGTAAAATATCCTTGATCACAATTTAGCTGAATTGAGAATACTACCTGGTGAAAAGCCAATTTCATTCACTGAAATTAGCTTTTGTTAACATCATATTCTTCTAAGTTTGAGGCTCAACTTTTAAAGAAATAAACGTAATTATTGTTTTGAAAACTATAAATGTAAAGGGTGTTTTCCTATTGATACTATCATTTTTTAACTTATATCTGATGTTTGGGTAAAATGAAACCATAGAAATCAAAAGATTGCTATCTACTGAAACCGATTTTTTTACTTCAGAAGCAGAACTACAATGAAGAGAGCGAAAAATAACACTTTCCTTTATATACCGTATCAATCAAAAGAAAGAAAAAACGATCGTCGAAAAATAGACGAAGAAGAAGAAGAAGGATTCTAAAATTGAAAGTTATATTTGTAAGAAGAGGTAGGTTATCATACTTTTAATTGAAAACAGGTTTAACGATGTTTTAAATTGATGAACTTGGTATAATCAAGGTAAACTAATTTAGTTATTGTCGGGTAGTTTGAAACGTCTTGATACATCAATACTATCTACAGGCTTTAGGATATAGCTATATTCATAATTTTGAGTAGGAACTCTAAACTCTTTGTGCGGCAGTGCATTTTTGGACCAGCTATCGTCGCCTCCTACACCCATTTGTATGTGATCAATATTGAGCGTTATAAAATCTCTTGTTTTAAGGTCGTAAGTATGCGAAGCATTATTAATATCTTCAGTAGTATATGGCCAAGCACTTACACTTAGATTCGAACTAACTCCACTAATATAAAGCCCTGTACCATTTTTGTTAGAAATCAAACACCATCTTACATCTGTTTTATTACTGCTTTCTTGTGGTCTAATATAATGGTGATAGTCTTCAATTACAGTTTGTTGATATAGCCCAACAGCAGCTCCCAATTTTCGGTCAGTGTAATTTTCATGAGGTCCTCGTCCTAACCATTGCAAAGAATTCAAGGATTTAGAAACTTGCATTTGCATTCCGTATTTTGGTAGGTAGGGCAGATTGCTGTTATCTTGAATGTAGAATCGGTTATTTACCAGAATCATTCCATCTCCAAAAATAGTGTAGTCGAGATTTATGCTGGCGTTATCATTTGCTACCAAATAACTTGTCTTTACTTCAAATGCTCCACTTTCTTTTTTATTAAATTTAAATGATGTTAACGTTTTATTTTCTCCGGCTTTTTTCCAAATACCAGATCTTTGTATGCTTCCGCCGCCACGATCGTTATCGGTAGCAGGCCTCCAGAACTGAGGAGTCAAGTTTCCGGTAATAAGAGGTATGTTTTTAAAAGTATGAGCAACCAATTCTCCGGTTTGTTTATTAAAAATTACAGAAAAATCATTTGAAGAAAAGATCACATTGGTTCCCTCTTCACTTAAGGTAATTGATGGAGAAGATTTTGGCGAATAACTAGGTAACATTTTTTGAAACGGAAGTTTGAATTGCTCCCAGGCAATTTCATGTCCTTTTAAAGCCCATTGGGTATCTTTTTTTAATCTAAAACTTATTTTCAAGAAATATTCAGATCCAGGCTTTGGGTCGGGTTTTTCAAAAGGAATGGTTATTATTTTTGATGCCTCAGGAATACTATAAATAGCATCCAGAGTTCCTTGCTGAATGGTCATACCATCTTCCTGAAGTATCCAGACAGCTTCAAAAATATCGAGATTGGTAAATTGATGATGATTGATGATTTTTACTTTACCATTAGTCAAATCAACCTCGTTAAAATCTATAGGTTGAAACACTTTTTTTACTTCCCAAAGTGCGGGTTGGGGGGTTCGATCCGGATTTACGATACCGTTAAGACAGAAGTTTTTGTCATTAATTTTGGTATCACCCATATCTCCTCCGTATGCATAATATGTTGTGCCGTCATCTTTTTTTTGTAATAGTCCCTGGTCTACCCAATCCCAGATGTAACCGCCAATCATTCGTTTGTTAGCGCGTATGGCATCCCAAAACTTGAATAGGTTTCCAGTAGAATTACCCATAGAATGTGCATATTCACACCAGATGACTGCCCTGGGGTCATTTTTCAGATTTGCCATTTCTACCATAGGTTCAATAGGCATATACATCCTGCTCATCATATCTACATAATCGGGATCATTTAAAAATTTCTTGCCATCGTAATTTAACGTTTGCGCTCCTTCGTAATGCACATACCTTGTATCATCATAATTCTTTATCCATCCGGACATAGCTTGGTGATTTGGCCCAGAACCTGATTCATTTCCCAAAGACCAAAAAATAATGGATGGATGGTTTTTGTCACGCTCTACCATTCTTGTCGCTCTCTCTAAATGGGCACCGGCCCATTCTGATCGATTGCTAAGATAACCACCAAGTTGATGAGTTTCGAGATTGGCCTCGTTCATTACATAAATTCCGTATTCATCACATAATTCGTACCACCTCGAATCATTAGGATAATGCGAAGTTCGCACGGCATTGATATTAAATTGTTTCATGGTTTTGATATCTTTCAACATCAATTCTTCGGTAACCACTTTTCCTGTAATTGGGTCATGATCGTGTCGATTTACACCATACATTAAGGTAGAAACACCATTAATAAAAAGCTCGCCATCTTTTATTTCAATCTCTCTGAATCCAATTTTCGTACTTCGATATTCTTTCACTTTACCCTTGTCATCTTTTATATAAAAAACCAGGGTATATAAATTAGGTTGCTCTGCACTCCATTTTTCAGGATTTTGAATAGTAGCTTCGAGCATAGCAAACTTTGGTTTACCTCTTTGGTTGTAGTATTCGTGAATAATGTCTTTAATATATATAGATATAGGTTTTTCAAGAACTTTATTCCCTAGTGCATCAAATAACTGAGCTTCAAGTTGCCAATTATCAATATTCTCGTTGCTATATCGTTTTATTTTTGCACGAATTTGTAGTTGTGCATCACGATAGTTTTTATCTAGATCTGTTTTTACAAAGAAATCATACAACTGTATTTTAGGAGAAGCTGTAATAAAAACGTCTCTAAAAATCCCGCTAAGACGCCAATGATCCTGATCTTCGAGATACACACCATCACTCCAGCGATATACTTGAACTGCTAATAAATTTTCACCCTCTTGCAGATAAGGCGATATATCAAATTCTGAAGGTAACATACTATCCTGGCCATAGCCCACTTTTTGACCATTAATCCATATATAAAAAGCAGAGCTTACTCCTCCAAGCTGTAGCGTGATTTGCATATCTTTCCAATCGTTGGGTATCTTAAAAGTAGTTCTGTAGCTCCCTGTGGGATTATCATCTTTTGGAACAAATGGTGGATTTACAGGTGAAAATGGATATCTAATATTTGTATAAATTGCGATTCCATATCCATGTAATTCCCAATTAGAGGGTACAGGAATTGTATCCCAATTGGTATCATCATAATTTGTATCGTAGAAAGCTTTCGGAGCTTTTTCTGGAATCGGTGCCCAAGAGAATTTCCAGTCACCATTTAGTGATAAATATTGACTAGAAGCTTTACGATCAGCAACAATAGCATCTTTTTCGGATGCATAGGAAATTGAAGTTGCCCGCATAGGCAATCGGTTAATACCTGTTACCAGTGGATCTTCATAATAGTTATAATTATTTTGCTGAAAACTTCGACTCTCACAGCTCAAAAAGAGTAGGGAAATAAGCATAGTATATTTACAGAACATTGTTCAAATATTTTAGTACCTTAAAAATATTTTTAGTTCAGCGGTTTCTTATCCTGTGCTTACCTGTAACTATGTATTAGGACTTTTGCAGAAATCTACTAAAGATTAGATACAAAACCCCAGAACTTATCCATGCTGGTAGTGTCACAAAGGATAAAAAGACATCATACTGTTCTGAAACAAAATAAAAGATACCAAAACTGAGTCCCCATGCTAACAAAACTGATAGATTAAAGTTAATTTTCTTGATTTCAGCATAAAAAGGAATAATTCCGGCTTTTTTTCCATAAAAATGTTCAAAAACGATAATAGCACCTATTGGGGCAAGAATAAAACCATACAAAGCTACAAAACCAAGTAATTTCATAGCAAAAGCCGGAAAAATACCTGCAATAGTAGCTATAGAACCGGTAATAATCGTAACCCAGAAAGTGGAAACTTTGGGTATAATTGCCTGAAAAGCTAATCCAGCTCTATAAATGGTAGGATTTGCCGTAGTCCATCCTGCAAGAATAACGGCTATGATGCCAAATATACCTATTGCATTATTGGCAAGTGGACCTGGTGCCACTGGTGGAGCTTCGCCATTACTTAATAAAGCTTGAGCTTCGGGAGTTTTGAGGTATACTGCATATAATAAGGCCGCAGCAATCCAAGCCATATAGTGCCCTACGTACATCCCTGCTGCAGTCGTCCAGCCTGATGCAGATGACTTAGCAAATCGAAATACTGTAAGATCAGACATGCCAATATGCATAGCGGCATTACAAAACCAAGACCATAGTACTACGTGCCAAAAAGTAAATTTTTCCTGACCAGGAAAGGGGTTTGAACCTTCTCCCCAAATGTCCCAGAAATCACCAAAGCTTTTTACACCCAATTGTTTTAAGGCAACAATTCCGCAAGCCAGAAATGCCAACACAATTATAGGTGACATCCAGTTGGCAGCTTGGGACACTGTATCATAACCTTTGGCCGCTATTAATGATATGATTGTACCAATACTAATTACTATTATCACCCAGGTTGCACCATTAGGCATCGTATCCGTAAGTTTTGGCATTTCCATATCAAATGGGACTCCAACAGCAGTTGCAGAAACCGTAATCATGGCACCAGCCAAAAAGCAAAACAATACTCCGTTGGCAAGATTATATGTAGTTACAAGTTTTTTTCCGCATATTTTTTCAAGATGATAATATAGGGTAAGCCTATTTTTTACGGCTATTTCTGCGGTAAGAAACCTCCAACTTAGCACTGCTAGTAAATTACCAATGAGTAGTCCTACAATTAAGTCAAAAGCACTTACTCCTGCCGTAAGAAATAGAGGGCCTATCATAAACTCGGTCCCTGCGGCATGTTCACCGGCATACATTCCAAGAAAACTTTTCCAACCTTTCCAGCTACGCTGCGGTACAGGTTCTCTTTCAAATTCTCCTCTGGCGATTTCTTCGATTTCTTCTTCTATATTGAATTGACTCATACAACTTACATTATGTTGGCGTTAATCAAATGATTAGGAAAATCTGAAGTTTTTTCACAACATAGTTGTTCCATAACTTGTTGTAACTGAGTTTTGATAAGTGATATGGTATGATCTCCTCCCGCTTTTCCTAAGGCTGCGGCACCATACATAAATGATCGACCCATAAACGTAAACTTTGCCCCACACGCCGTGGCTCGAGCAATATCCGGTCCTGAACGAAGACCACTATCCATCATCACGGTAATTTTATCTCCATACTTTTCAGCAATACTGCATAAAGGCTTGATAGTAGATTGGCCAGCATCCAGCTGTCTGCCACCATGATTTGAAACAATAATACCGTCTAATCCAAGCTTGATAGCTTTTTCGGTATCGGCTTCACTAGCAACTCCTTTTAGCACTATTTTACCTTTCCACATATCTCGTATCGGAGCAATTTTTTCTTTATTGAGACGACCACTAAAGGTTTGATTCATAAACTGTCCCAGGGCACTCAAGTCCAAATTCTTTGGCATATAAGGCTTTAAAGTTTCAAAATTTGGTTGTCCGTGCAATACTGTTTGCAATGCCCAATTTGGTTTACTAAGAATTTGCAACATATTTCGTAAGGACATTTTTGGAGGCATTGCCAGACCATTACGTATGTCTCTGGGGCGAAATCCAAAGGTCGGAACGTCACATAATAATACCAATACAGGGCAACTCGCCGCCGCTGCGCGATTAATGATATCATCTCTAAGTTTATCTTCGGTAGGATGATACAGCTGAAACCAGGCTTTACCTTCTGTAATTTCACTAATACGTTCGATACTACTGGTAGAAACAGTGCTCAGGATAAACGGAATATTGTGTTCAAAAGCAGCTTGTGCAAGGATTTCGGGTGAATTTGGCCACATTAACCCTTGTAAACCAACAGGAGCAATACCAAAAGGAGCATCATATATAATGCCGAAAAGGTCAGTTTTCATATCTGAACCTGTATGTGTGCTAAGATAATGCGGTCTTAGCTCTACCTTCTGAATATCAGACCGATTTCTATGTAGATTTACATCCTCATTACAACCACCATCAAGGTATTCAAAAGCAAATTTTGGTATTCGCTTTTTTGCTTTCGTTCTTAAATTGTCAACAGACGGGTATTTTGTGTTGTATGGCCACTTCATGGTATTAAAAATCTATTCTAGTGTTTGTAATACAGGGGGTTTTAATTTTTTTATTTGATAATGATCTTTCAAGAACCTGGAATCCAATTTTTTATCAGAAATTATTATTGCAGCACCAAGAGCAGAACCCAGAGGAGATTTTGTAGTTCGTACTTTGTATTCTTTGAAGTTTAGCGCAATTAATTTTACAAAAACTTCATTTTCAATAAAACCACCATCAATATATATTTTCTTAATATTACTTTTACCAATAGCCAGGCGAGTTGTCTTTACTTGAATTTGTACCAGCTCTATCATTAATTGATGAAATGCCTCCTCAAAAGATGAGAATACTGATAAATCTATTGTTGAAATAGCCGTACTCGTATCAATATTCATTTCTTCGAACCTAAAACATTGTAGATCCAATTCTTTTAACTTCAAATATAGACCGATATCAAATTTTATACGCTTGTGATGCAGCGAGTCTTTTTTAAAATACGTGCAAAGTTTTTCTATCTGGGTTTTGTATTCATTTCCCATAAAAAATCGTGTAGCTCGTACAGCTTTTCCATCTATTCGAAGATAATTGAGACAATTATTATTAATATCTTCTTTTGTGAGCGGTTCGTCGCTAAAAGGGTTGAGTGTAATACTCCAGGTACCGGTAGATATTAGTACGAAGGTTTTTTTTTCACCCAACAAATAAGGTGTTAATGCTGAAGAACTATCATGAATACCGATCCCAATTTTAATTTTTTTATTAGCGTACGTTATATTGAAACTGGTTTGCGTAGGCACTATAAAAGGAAATTTTGTATCTATTTCTTGATCAATAACCCAATCATGGTACATTTGCTTCTTATAATTCCAAAGACTTGTATGACATCCAATACTTGTAAATTCGCTTACTGGAATACCTGTAAATAAAAAGGATATATATTGAGGAAAATGCAACGTGTATTTGATATTCGAAAACAGACCGGGGCGTGTATGTTTAAGCCAATACAATTGTATTCCCGAATTGAGCATACCTGCTTGGGGAGATGCAGTTTCGATGGCAATAGTTTGTGCATTCCCGTGATCTTGATAGAATGATGTTTTGATTTCTTCCGGAAGCGGTTTTAAATAGTTATACAAATGCGTTAAAATATTACCTTTTTTGTCTAGATGTACGAGACTAGCTCCGTAAGTAGAGAAATTGATCGCTTTGACATTATACTTTTTTGCAGAAAGGATTCGGTTAAAAACCATTTTTAACCATTGCTGAAGTTCAGGCAAATTTTCAGTAGGAAAACCATCTTCATCTTTAATTTCTTCAAATTGGACATATTCTTTGTGTACCACCTTATACTCTGAATCAAAGAGGAAGAATTTTTTATTTGTTTTTCCGATATCAAAAATTGCGGTCACCTTTTTCATGAGCTTTTATAATCCTGTTGCAGTTGATTTTTCTCCACGCTCTTTAACAAGGGTTTTCCTTACGTTCAATGCTCGATATGCGGCCAAAGGGTCAATGGCGGCATTCGCTTGTGATCTGGACTCTCGTATTAAGGATCGAACATCAGTTCGATAGGCATCTTGCAACATCTCTTGACAAGCAACTACGTCTTGCGCCTCTTGTGCTTCTTTAAGTCTATCCTGATCTACCAATAGTGCTTGTGCATAAGCAATTAGAATAGCTTCTAACGATTGTATCAAATCTTCCAAAGGATCTTTGGTGTTATGGCTGGCATCAATCATCCAGGCAAGATCCGGGTTTTGAGGATTATTTTTCATTCCGTAGACCAATTCATTAAAAATTAAGAATAGGGCATAGGGTTTTATAGAACCTACCGTTAAGTCATCATCCCCGTATTTACTGTCATTGAAATGAAAACCGCCTAGTTTGCCTTTGTACAATAACGTCGCTACAATCTGTTCAATATTGGTATTTGGTAAATGATGCCCGAGATCGACAAGAGTGAAGGCTCTATTTCCGCAACTTTCTGCAAGCATTAACGAAGTACCCCAATCCTGAATCACCGTACTATAAAAATTGGGTTCATAGGGTTTGTATTCTATAAATAATTTCCAATCATTTGGCAGTGCTTGATATATCTTTTGAAGGCTGTCTTGCGTATGTTTTAGCACTCTTTGAAAATTGTTTTGTCCAGGAAAATTAGCCCCATCTGCCAACCAAATCGTAATACTTTTTGAACCTAATTTTTTACCTATATCAATGACCTCGATATTGTGTTGTATCGCCCGTTCTCTAATATCTTTATTTACAGTAGATAAAGAACCAAATTTATAATTTTCATTGGCATTGGGTTGGTCCTGAAACGTATTAGAATTTACAGCATCAAAAACAATATTATGCGATGCGGCTTTTTCCTGTATAGCAGCATAATCCCTAGGAATATCCCATGGGATATGCAGTGAAACAGCCCCAGCGGTATTCGTCAACATATGCAGTATACCTATGTCGTCTAACTTCTGTTCTAGCGTAGTGGGTTCACCTCCAAAAGAGAATCTTCCAAATCGTGTGCCTCCTGCCCCAAGTGCCCAACTAGGTATGGCAACCTGAAAGGCTTTTAGCTTTTTAATAATGTTTTGATAATCAATACTTTTGTGGTGAAGTTGATTTGCTAAGAAGTCAAATTGCACGGTATGGTTGAATGCTAAGCCTTTATTAAGATCGATTATTTGTTGTCTGTCAATTTTCATTATAGATATTAGTATTATCGAACAAATGCATTAGGCATACCACCATCTACATTGATTGTATTACCAGTACTTTTGTCTAAGATAGCTAATAGTGCAAAAACTGCATTTGCTATGTCTTCAGGAAGAATAATTTCGTTGAGTAGATTTCGTTTAGCATAATGAGCAGGGAGTTCTTCTACTTTAATTCCGTAAGCTTTTGCTCTGCCTTCTGCCCATTTTCCTTCCCAGATTTTACTGCCTACAATTACCCCATCAGGATTTATAGTGTTTACTCTGATCTTTTGTGGGCCAAGCTCTGCAGCCAATAATCTCGTCATATGTTGTTGTGCAGCTTTTGCGGTACCATAGCCAACATTATTAGGACCTGATACCAAACCGTTTTTACTAGCGATATTAATAATATTTCCTCCCAATCCCTGCTGTTTCATAACCTCTGTGCCTTTTTGAACCATTAGAAATTGTCCTTTTACCAGTACATTTTGCAATACATCCCAGTCTGAGATAGAGGTTTCTTCTAAAGGCTTTGAAATAGCTAGTCCTGCAGAATGAATAATAATATCAACTCCACCAAATGATATACAAGCTTTTTGGTATGCGTCTGCAATAGAATCCTGATCCGTAACATCGCAAATTGATGTTACAACCTCATCTTTATTAAAAGTTTTTTCTGCACTATCCAGTATTTCCTGTTGTAAATCGGTAATTATAGCATTGGCTCCTTCAGCTACTAACTTATCGGCAATAGCTTTGCCAATGCCTCCGGCGGCTCCCGTAATCATAGCAATTTTTCTGGATAAAGGTTTTTCGGCTGGCATTCGTTGTAATTTAGCCTCTTCTAATAGCCAATATTCGATATTAAATGCTTCTTGTCTGGGTAACGCGATATATTCTGAAATAGCTTCAGCCCCCCTCATAACATTGATAGCATTAACATAAAATTCGCTGGCAACTCTGGCGGTTTGTTTATTTTTAGCAAAAGTAAACATTCCTATCCCTGGATATATGATTACTACTGGGTTTGGATCCCGCATGGCTGGACTATCTTCATGTTTGCAGTTTTCATAATATTCGGTATAGTCTTGTCTGTATTTTTCAAATTCTGGTTGTAGCCTCTTTATAATATTTTCAGTTTGCGACACATCTTCATTGGGTAGTAAACCGAGAACCAAAGGTTTGATTTTGGTTCTTAAAAAATGATCGGGACAAGAAGTGCCCATAGGTGCTAACTTATCCAAATCATTACTGTTAATATAGGTTAGTACCCTATCTTCGTCGGTAAAATGACCAATCATTCTCTGTTTGGTAGAACACAGACCTCTTAGTATCGGAGCTATAGTCGAGGCCTGTGTTTTGCGCTTGCTAGGGGTAAGACTACGTACTTTTTGTCCTCCAAAAGCATAACCGTTATTTCCTTTTATTTTTTGTTCTATATACGATGTAGCCATTTCAATAACCTCGAGGCTATTGATATAGCATTCTTTAGAAGTCGCTCCCCAGGTAAATAACCCATGACTTTCTAAAACAATACCTCTAATTCCGGGTTGAGTTTCAATACATTTTTCGAGTTGCAATCCTAGATCAAAACCGGGCCGTTGCCATGGGATCCAACCCATGGTATCTCCCCAAATCTCTTTCGTAATTTTTTCTCCATCTTTTGCGGCCGCAATAGCAATAACAGCATCGGGATGAAGATGGTCAATGTGTGTAAAGGGTAATAATCCATGCAAGGGGGTATCAATAGATGGCGTTTTACTGTCAAGGTCATACAGGCAATGATTAAAAAGAGAAACCATTTCATCTTCATATTCGATACCACGGTACACTTTTTTAAGAGCTCTAAGTCGTTGTGTATATAGTCCAGCAATACCCGATCTTTTTAATGTACCAATATCTCCACCAGATCCTTTTACCCACATAACCTCGACATCTTCATGAGTTAGAGGATCTTTTTCTATAGTTTTACAGCTGGTATTTCCTCCACCATAGTTAGTAATACGTAGATCGGCACCAAGAATATTAGATCTATATAAAAAAAGTGCTATTTCGTCATTATGAAATGAAGCCGCTTTTTGATCATCCCAAAGATAGTCTACATGCTTGTACATGTTTTTGGTTATTCCCATAATGTATATTGAATTTAGTTGGTTTTAAGTTTTAAACTATTATGGCATGAAAATAGAATTAGTAGTAGCATTCTCCATCCTGTAGTATGCTGTATAGCTGTAGGTGTACTACGAATTCTTTTATAATTTATGTAAAAAATGGTTAAATAATCAATAATATTCTTTGATTTTTATTTATTTTTCAACACAACTTATAAAACTTTACCCCTACATAATATATGGATCTTATAGTTAATATTCAGATAGATCATAATTCGAGAAAACCCAAGTACAAACAGATTGTTGACTCGATTATAGATGAAATTTCAAGAGACAATCTCGAAATAGGACAAAAAATACCATCAATCAATGAAATAAGTGAAGAATTTTATCTTTCTCGTGATACCGTAGAGAAGGCATACAAACTTTTAAAAGAGCGTAAAATTATAGAATCAGTAAAAGGTAAAGGATATTATATAGCCAAAACTGATCTTATTAATAAGTTAAATATCCTTTTTTTAATTAATAAATTGAGTTCATATAAAATGACAATATATAACTCATTTCTGAATGCTATAGGAACTAATGCTCATCTCGATCTTCATATTTATCATTGCGACGAAACCTTATTTTTGAAATTAATGGAACGGTATAAGGGGCATTATGATTATTATGTAATCATGTCACATTTTAAAAACGAACAACTTAAACATATAGGTTATACCGATAAAGTTTTAGAAGCGATTAAAGAATTACCTTATCATAAACTTGTTCTTTTAGACAACAAAATTGATTTTTCAAAGGATGAGGTTATACAAGTTTATCAAGATTTTGAGAATGATATCATTGCAGCGTTAGAAGAAGGACTTGAGAAATTGAAAAATTACGGAAAACTCATATTGATTTATCCCGATACCTCTGTTTATCCATATCCTAGAGAAATCAAACATGGTTTCAGAAAGTTTTGTGTTGCCCATTCATTTGATTTTGAAATTTTAGATGATATCTATGAAGGTATGGAACTAAGAGCGGGGGATACTTATATTACGATTAAAGAAACCGATCTAGTAGATTTAGTAAAACAAGTAAGAGACAGTTCTTTGGTATTAGGTAAAGAAATTGGTATTATCTCTTATAATGATACCCCATTAAAAGAGTTATTAGGGATTACTGTAATCGGAACAGATTTTAAAAAGATGGGAGAAACTACGGCACAACTTATCCTTGAAAACCAAATAAAACAGATTAAGAATGATTTTAAATTTATTGATCGGGGATCGGTTTGACTATTTACTTGCCTACAAATAATAAGTATACTCATTTATGTATTTTAAATATAGTTCTAAAGTCAATTGAAAATAAGTGACTTTACCTGGATAATTTATACAACCCATTATTCTACACTAAGTTTATTTACTATAGATTATCAATTTAGAAAATAGACTGTTGAAGTGGTACTTTCCTTTGCAATAATTCACATTACTTAAAATCCGAAGCATGTATAATAAC
Source organism: Aquimarina sp. U1-2 (assembly GCF_017897595.1). Classification (GTDB taxonomy): domain Bacteria; phylum Bacteroidota; class Bacteroidia; order Flavobacteriales; family Flavobacteriaceae; genus Aquimarina. The sequence goes on along the minus strand of NZ_JAGKIK010000001.1, from coordinate 135,126 downwards.
CCATAAATCTACATGTTAAAAAAATATAAGAAGTCATTTGAGAAACCTAAGATTTCCCCGTGTTAAATTTCATAAAGTAAGTACTACATCGATTGAGGAAGATGTTAAAAATAAGCAAACGCATACAGCATAGTACAGGATAGTTATCAATTAAAGGAATGTTAATATTAAAAACTGAAAACAAAACGCGATCTTTTTTTGGATCTCTTTTATTGGAATCACGAGAGGATATATGCATCAAAAAATAGCCTCTAAATTAACTAATAACATATGAAAAAAATAAAACTATCCACAAGTAAATTTTTTTGGTTTTTGCTCTGTATATGTTTAGGCACCATGGCGTTACAGGCACAAAAAGATATAAAGGTTACGGGTAATGTAACTTCTCAAGAAGGTGACCCCATTCCCGGAGTTAATATTACCGTAAAAGGAGCAAGCCAAGGAACATTAACAGATTTTGACGGAAACTATACCATAACGGTTTCTTCAGAAAGCATCCTGGTTTTTTCGTATATAGGATATGAAAATAGAGAAATTGTAGTCAATGGGCGAAAAATTATCGATGTTTCTTTAACAGAAGAAGTACTGGGATTAGAGAAAATTGTAGTGGTAGCCTATGGTACGCGTAAGCAATCAGAGATCATAGGTGCCGTTTCTACAGTTGAAGCCGAAACTATAGAAAATCAACAAATAGCCACATTTGAGCAAGCTCTTTTTGGTCAGGTGTCAGGTTTGCAATTTAGAGAAAATGGAGCACCCGATGGAGGCCCTCAGCTTAATATTAGAGGAGTTTCGACTTTTGGAAATAACAATCCTCTTTTTGTTGTAGATGGTTTTCCATTAGGAACCAATGCAGGAGATCAACAGGATAATTATATTCTCAATTCTATCAACCCAAATGATATAGAATCGATTAGTGTGCTCAAAGATGCGGCATCCAAAGCATTATATGGGTCTCGTGCCTCTAATGGGGTAATAGTGATCACTACAAAAACAGGAAAGAAAAATACGACTCCGGTAATTTCATTTAGTACCAATGTGGGAATTCAGTCTATACCAGATTATGAAAAACCAGATGTGTTAAATGCCACAGAACTTGCAAACTATACGCTAGAAGTATTCGAAGATCAAGAGGCTGCAGGATCCCCTTTAGGAGGATTACAGCTCGATGCACGCGATGAGATCAATGCTGCATTAGCAGCAGGCTTGGGAGAAGGTAACAATTGGTTTGACTTGATAACCAGAGATGCACTGGTAAGAAACTACAGCATTGGCGTAAAAGGAGGTAGTCAACGTAGTCGATATGCTACTTCTATAGCGCATCAAGATCGTGAAGGTACCGTCATAAATACTGGCTTTAAGCGATATTCTTTAAATTTTAATTTTGATACCGATATTACCGATAAGCTAAGATTAGGACTCAATTTTGCGCCAAGTCGAACAACTGCTACAGGAAACGGAGTTAACGCAATATCAGGAAATGGTAGATTTTATAGCGCTATTCCCCTTGCACAATGGATGGATCCTTCTGCTCCTTTACGGGATGACGATGGAGAATTAACAGGGTCTATAACAGGAGTTTCTCTTTTTAGATCCAGAAACGCAAACCCTGTAAGCTTTATGACCGAAAGAGAAGCAGAACGCAGAGCCGATTTGGTTCGTCTAGGAACATTTCTGGAGTGGGAATTTCTACCAGGTTTAAAAGCCAAAATTTTTGGTTCTTTACAATCTATAGATAGAAGAAACACCTCTTTTGTTCCTGCCAAATTACCTGGGCCTAATGTACGGGCGAGTCCTTTAGGTACTACTAGAGCCTCGGCATCAGTTCTTGAAAGTACAGCTTTTAACTGGGTGTTAGAAAACACCTTAAATTATGCTAAGCGATTCGGGAATAACCAAAGGCATAGTTTACAACTTTTAGCGGGCTTTACGGCAGAGAAACGCGAAGCTACAGAGACTTTTTTACAATCAAATAATTTAGCAGACCCCGAAATTCGTATACCTAGCGTTGGGAATACCGTAGACCCTTCACAATTTAACGCTAGAACAGATAATCAGGTTTTTACCTTAACTTCTCTTATTGGTCGTTTAGATTATAGTTTCGATGAGCGGTATTATTTGACAGCTACTGTGCGTAGAGACGGGACTTCTAGATTTGGAGAAGGCAATCGATATGGTAATTTCCCTGCTTTTGGAGCTGCCTGGCGAATATCTAATGAAGCGTTTTTTAAACCTATTCGAAATGTAATTTCTGATTTAAAAATTGAAGGTGGCTATGGTATTAGTGGTAATAATAGCAATACAGGAAATTACACATTTAGGGGTAGAGTAGGTGTTCAAAGTCCCAATCTTGATGTAAATTATCTTTATGGTAATACTTTGGCCCCAGGGGCAGCTGTTACAGGGCTACCTAATCAAAATCTGGGATGGGAAGAAACCCGTGAAACGAACTTTGGTATTGATTTGGGACTTTTTCGAAATAGAATAACATTAAGTGCAGACTATTATGATACAAGATCTGTTGATTTTTTGTTTACTCAAAATCTTCCTAGAACAAGTGGATTAGGGGGAGTAGGTGCAAACTTAGGAGAAATTCAAAATAAAGGTTATGAATTGGAACTCTCTGCGCGTATTATAGAAAAATCAGATTTTAGCTGGTCTATAAATCTAAATTATACATCTAATCGAAATGAGGTGATTGACATCCCACAAGAATCAGGATTCTTTTTCCCAGGGGGTAGTGATTTAACCAGAGTAGATGGTCAGGTTATTAATATGACCGAGATAAGAGAAGGGCAACCCATTGGCCTATATAGAGGTTTTAATGTGACCGGTTTATTTACTCAAGAAGAAATCGATAATCCTGATATACCTAAATATCCAGGGGCTGTTGAAGGTTCTCTAAAATTTGAAGATATTCCTACTATCGATACAGATGGTGATGGGATCCCTGATCAAGCCGATGGAGAACTTAGAGCCAACGATCTTACGATCATAGGAGATCCTAATCCAGATTTCGTATTCGGGTTTTCAACTAGAATTAATTATAAAAATATCGACCTGAGTATTACGGGTGATGGGGCTGTAGGACAAGATATCTTGTTAGGACAAAACCAGTACTTATGGGACCAAACTGATGGGCAGTTCAACATTGATCCATTACTTCTCAACCGATGGCGACCGGGAGATGATCCTACTACAAGTACAATACCAGGTACTGCGAGTGGAAGAAGTCGTCAATTTTTTAGGGCTCCTAATTCTCTAGCAGTTCAGGCGGCAGATTATTTATGGATTAGAAATATTACTTTAGGATATCGATTAGAGGGAAATTTTTTTAACGATAGTTTTAGAAATGCACGTGTCTATATTAGTGCTCAAAACCCTTTTCTGTTTACTGAATATGAATATGGTAACCCTACGGTAAACCGAAACGCAGATAATGCTGCTGTAAGAAATGTAGATAATGGAGCTTTCCCTATAGCTAGAACAGTAAGTTTAGGCCTTGATATTACTTTTTAAAATTAGAAAAGATAAGATATTATGAGAAAATTTTTGAAAATCATAGTAATAAGCACGTTCCTGGTAGGTTGTAACGACTTTCTAGACGAGGAACCCGTACAATTTAGAACACCTGTTGATTTTTTTCAAAACGAAAACGAAATTGATCAAGGATTGGCTGCCGTGTATAATTCAAATAGGGCGTTATATAATGGTGGAGGATTTCAGCTTCGGTTTGGAGAAAGCCGATCTGATAATACAAATATCGAAATCGTAAATAATAGCGCACTGGCGAATAGGGAAATCGATGAGTTCTCAATGAATTCTACTAATGCCAATATTTCAGAATATTGGAACAGGTTGTATCAAGGAATTGCAAGAGCTAATTTTATACTGGCTAGTGTGGATAACGCGGTTTTTAATGATGAGAATACTAAAGATGCCAGAAAAGGCGAAACACTATTTTTACGAACGTTATTTTATTTTCACTTAACTCGAATTTTTGGAGATGTGCCATTTATTATACGTCCTGGTGAAACCCCTGATCAGATATTATCGGATGAATTTTTAGAAAGAGATACACAAGAAGAAATATATACTGCTATTTTTGATCATATACAAGAAGCAATTGATTTGCTACCCAACACTACAGACGATCCTGGTCGAGCTACTAGAGGTGCAGCTTTAATGCTAAAAGCAAAAATGCATATGGCACAATCACCACCACAATATGAAGCTGCCAGACCATTACTAGAAGAAATTACCAGATTAGGGTATTCTTTACTCCCCAATTATGAAGATGTATTTTTTACCAGAAATCATAATGAAGGGATTTTTGAAATTCAGTACAGTCCTTCTTTATTGCAAGGTGCCGACTTTTTTAGTGCCTATGTGCCCTCTGTAAGTGAGCAGGAAATTTTAGGAGAAGGTATTAACCCAAATCCTAATGGCAATCAATACCAACCTACGCAAGATTTAATTGATCTATACAGTGATGATGATCAGCGCAGGGCTCATAATATCAGGATATATATAGATGATACCGGTGTAGCGTACCCATGGGCTGGTAAATTTGCAAAACCTTTTGTTACGCAAGATAATTTGAACCAACAGGACATAAACTGGCAAATGTATCGCTACGCAGATGCCTTATTGATGCTTGCAGAATGTTATGAGAAAGTAGGTGGGGGAGACCCATTAACTATCCTAGCGACAATACGACAACGAGCAGGATTAAGTCCTCAATTAAGTCCACAAGAGCTAGCTAATCTCGAGCAGACAATAGCAGATGAACGAAGAAGAGAACTGGTTTTTGAAGGGCATCGTTATTTTGATTTGTTGCGAACAGGTAAGTTAGTCGAAGTTATGACAGCACACGGGGCACAACAGGTTGCAGATGGTTTAACACTAACAGGAAATGCATATCAAAATATTAGAACAATAATTGGAATTCCTGATAACCAAGTCATAGAGTTTGGGATGCAGCAAACTCCAGGATGGGAATAACTTATAAGATAATTTTAATTATTTTTTTTTGATATTTTACACAATTTTATGTGATAGGTAGTCAATGTCAGTCAAATGATAAGACGTTTGGGTGAGTCAATTTTAATAGTTTATTTATGATTGTGTAAAGCACAAAATATCACACAGAAAAAATGCCTTTGGATGTTATCGCCTTAACATCCAGAAGGTATTTTATCTTTTTCACCATAAATAATAGTTGCAGTTTCATGAATATTCAAGTAAAAATAGATAACACTATCATAAAAAAAAGTGCTAAAATTGCCATAGCGCTACTCTTAATCACTACATTTTGCCAATGTAAGGGTGAGAAAAATGAACGATCGAAGGATGTCGACTCGATAGAACGCCCTAATATCATCTTTCTGCTTACCGATGATCAACGCTGGGATGCCTTAAGTTATACAGGAAACCCTGATATCAAAACTCCTCATATTGACTCCTTAGCAAAAAAAGGCGTGTATTTTAAGAATGCATACGTCACTACGTCTATCTGTGCAGTAAGCAGGGCGAGTATTTTATCGGGGCAATATGCCCGCAGGCATCAGATATGGGGATTTAGTAAAAACTTTACCTCAACACAATTACAGAACACCTATCCGCTGCTTTTACGAAAAGCGGGATATATTACTGGATTTATAGGAAAATATGGTGTGGGCAATCAATTACCAGTCGCGGAGTATGATTACTGGAAAGGTTTTGGCGGACAGGGTTCTTTTAATCAAAAAGATGAAAACGGAGACCCCATCCATCTGACTCAAAAAATAGGGCAACAAGCTTTTGAATTTTTAGAACAACAAAAAAACACTGAAAAACCTTTCTGTTTATCGATTAGTTTTAAAGCTCCTCATGTAGAAGGGGATCCCGGGTATTTTTTACCAGATAGTGCCTATAACAATTTGTATAAGGGGGATACTCTATTAATTCCTTCTACCTCTGCAGAGGCGTATCTTAATCATTTCCCTGCTAGTTTCACAACTAACAATGTCGCCCGAAAACGTTGGCAAACGCGTTTTGCAACCCCAGAAATGCAGCAAATATCCATTAAAAAATATTACCAACTCATCCACGGAGTAGATGTGATCGTGGGGAAGCTTGTGGAACAACTAAAAGCAACCGGAAAAGATCAAAATACGGTGATTATATATACTAGCGATAATGGCTTTTACTTAGGTGAATATGGTTTTGCCGGTAAGTGGTATGGTAGTGATCCTTCTATACGGGTACCCATGATTATTTATGATCCCAGAAATCCTACTATTGGTAAAACAATTGATAAAAAAGTATTGAATATTGATATTGCTCCTACGATTTTATCTATGGCCCATGTGACCACTCCTATCACTATGCAGGGGAAAGATCTTACTAAACTGATAGAAAATCCAGAGATCGAATGGCGAGATGCTTTTTTCTATGAACATTTGTGGCAATCGTCAGAACACTACTACATTCCGAGTACAGAGGGTTTGGTGTGGAAGGATAAAAAGTATATGAAGTATTTTATGAATCAAAATACCGATGAAATCATTTTTGAAGAGTTATATGACCTGTCAAAGGACCCGAACGAAACCAATAATTTAATAGATAAATCGGAGTATAAACCATTAGAAAAAAAGGTAAAAGAAAAGTATACAGCGGTTAAAAAAGCCGCCTTTTAGGGTGAAACAATAATCATTTTGACAAACTTTAAGTAAGTAAGCGTATGTATAGGTATGGTTTAAAAAATTCCCCCTTTGAAGGGGGTCAGGGGGATGTAGCATGTAGCTTTCATAATAATCAGGAATCTACAATCTTAAAGATCATCCATTTGTTTAAAAATTATTATAGAAAGAGGAGTATTCTGATATTGTTTATTGGATTCATCCTAACTTTTGAGTCGGTGTATTCCCAACAAATACCCTATTGGCAAAATCCTACGGTCACACAGGTGAATAAACTTCCGGCCCGCGCTACCTCGATCTCGTACCCTAATCAACAAATGGCATTAGAAGGAGACCGGGATCAATCTCAAAGGAAAAAATCGTTAAACGGTTCTTGGAAATTTCATTTAGTTGAAAATCCCTCTGAAGTACCCAATAAATTTTATGCAAATTCATTTTCTGATACACGATGGAATACCATTTCAGTTCCTGCTAATTGGGAACTCGAAGGCTATGGAAAACCATGGCATCGACTCACGCATCAGATCTGGGAAAAGAAAGGTGTGAAACCACCCCATATCCCCAAAGATTATAACCCCACAGGTTTGTATCGAAAAAGCATCGATATTCCTCGAAACTGGAAAAATATGCAAATTACGTTACACATAGGGGCAGCTTCTTCTGCTTTATCTGTATGGGTAAATGGAAAGTATGTAGGTTATAGTGAAGATAATCGACTTCCTGCCGAGTTTGATATTACTTCCTATTTACAGCCCAAAGATAATAGTATCGCGTTTCAGGTATCTCAATGGAGTGATGGTAGTTATATTGAAGACCAGGATCACTGGCGTATGAGCGGGATCACGCGAGAGGTATACTTGGAAGCAGCACCCAAAGTACAACTTTATGACTTCGCAGTTCGCACAGATCTAGATGATCAATATGAAGATGCTGTATTACAAATACGTCCTGAAATCAAACTGTTTGAAAAAACAGACACTAAGGATTGGAAGGTAGAAGTTGAACTTTTTGACGCAGCAGGAAAAAAAGTTTTAGAAAAACCTCTGGAAACTACAGTAGATCAGATTTTAAACGAGTATCATCCAGAGATAGGTAACCGTCCTTTTGAAAATTTATTACAAACCAAGGTTGTAAACCCAAAAAAGTGGTCCGCAGAATATCCTCATCTGTATACGCTGGTACTTTCTTTAAAAGATAGTAAAAATAGACTTGTAGAGGCACGAAGTACGAAAATAGGGTTTCGCGAGATTGATATCAGTAATGGGCAGTTTAAAGTAAATGGTGTGCCAATATTGTTATATGGTGTTAACCGTCATGATTGGGATGCTACCACAGGAAAAGCGGTAACCAAAGAGGCAATGCGTCGAGATGCTGAATTGATGAAACAATTAAATATAAATGCATCGCGATCCTCTCATTATCCCAATCCCCCTTATTGGTATGAACTCTGTGATGAATATGGAATTTATGTGATGGACGAGGCCAATATCGAAAGTCATGGTAAAGGCTCTTTATTCAGTAATCTTCCAGAGTGGCATACAGCATTTTTAGAACGGGGTATAAGGATGGTAGAACGCAATAAAAACTATTCGAGTATTGTGAGCTGGTCTTTAGGTAACGAATCTGGATTTGGTCCAAATCATGCAGCTTTGTCTTCTTGGATAAAGGAGTTTGATCCTACACGACCGATTCATGCAGAAGGAGCGCAAAATATTTATGGATACAATTGGCCAAAACCTGAACCGAAAGACCGCATGTATACTGATTTTATTAGTCGAATGTATCGTTTGACTGAAGATATGATCGACCTGGTAACAAAAGCTGACGATAAACGCCCCGTGATCTGGTGCGAGTATGCACATTCTCAAGGAAATTCTACCGGAGACCTGGAAGGATACTGGAAAGCCATTAGAAAATATCCTCGCTTTGTAGGAGGTTTTGTATGGGATTGGAGAGATCAATTGATAAAAAAGAAATCTCAAAACGAAAAACCTTTATGGAAACACGGTGTAGATTTTGGACAAGAACAAGCAGACCTTAACCCGATACAAAAAGGACTAATAACTGCTGATGGAAAACTAAAGTCGGGCTCATGGCAAGCCAAATATGTTTGGCAACGTGTAACCATAGAAGCAGATAGCATAACGAAAGGGCAATTTAAAGTACACAACCGGCATTTTCGTACAAATCTAAAGGAGTATGATGTGACCTGGGAAATTACTAAAGATGGAAAAGCGATCCGTAACGGAACAGCAGAATCTCCTGATATTCTTCCGGGTGCAGACGGAATTCTTCAAGTGTCACTTCCTGAAGTTAAGACAGAAGCTGGGCTTAGGTATCATATCAAGATCGCTTTTGTATTAAAAGAGGATAAGCCTTGGGCAAAAAAGGGATTTGAAATAGCTGCAGAGCAATTTTTATGGAAATATATTCCGAAGAAAAATACCCCAAGAAAAGAAATGTCTCTAACATTAGAAGAAACAGATACACATATTCTCATCACTATTAATACTATTGAGGCCGTTTTTGATAAAAAATCCGGAACACTGGTTAAATATGCTCTTAATGGAGAAAACATGATTGCAAAAGCTCCAAAAGCTAATTATTGGCGAGCACCAACAGATAATGATCTGGCTTATGGGATTATGAAACGTCAAAAAATCTGGAAAGAAGCTTCTGCAAATCAACAATTAGTTAGTATTTTACCTAAGAAAGAGAAGCATAAGGTCCAGGTAGTCACCACACATAGATTAGGAGACACGGCATCTTTAATTACTCAAATATACACATTCTCTACTGATGGTACGATGCGATTGGATTATTCGTTTCAACCTGCATCAAATCTTCCTGATATCCCCAGAATAGGTTGGCAACTTGAAATTCCTAAAGCATTTGATCAATTGCAATGGTTTGGCCGGGGGCCTTTAGAAAATTATGCAGATAAGAAAACCGGCGCTTTCTTTGGAAGGTATACTGAATCTGTAAAAAAGGATTTCACCTATTATGTCCGGCCGCAGGAGAGTAGTAATAAAACCGACGTATTTTGGGCTACGCTAACAAATGCTGAGGGAAAAGGAATTCGTATTGAAGGAATTCACCAACCATTAAACCTTAGTGCCTGGCCTTTTGCACAAGATCAGATCGAACAGGCCAATCGTATTGAAGACTTAAAATTTGGCGAGACAATTACACTTAATATAGACCATCGACAAATGGGTGTAGGTGGCGATAACACCTGGAGTATTGATGCCAGACCCCATGAGCCCTTCAGAATTAATGCCGAAGCTCAAACCTATAGCTTTATTATCCATCCCATTAATCCTTAATTCACGTGAAAATCATTAGCAATCATTTAGCGCTTGTTCTAGTCATATCATTGCTTACCATAAGCTGTGAGCAAGAACAAAGCCGTAGTATTGTACAAGACATGACTGTAGAATATCTTCAAGATCCTATCGGTATTGATCGTAAAAACCCCAAATTGAGTTGGAAATTAACCTCAAGCACATCTGGAAAGTATCAATCTGCGTATCAGATTCTGGTGGCTTCTTCTCAAAAATTGCTTTCTGTAGCCGAAGCTGATCTTTGGAATTCAGGAAAAATAGAAAGTGCTCAAAATCTCAATATCCTCTATTCCGGAAATTCTCTACAATCGAATACTACATATTTTTGGAAAGTAAAAGTTTGGGATGAAATAGGAGCTGAAAGTCAGTGGAGTAAAGTAGGGTATTGGCAAACGGGAATGTTAACTCCTGCAGACTGGAAAGCGCAATGGGTCTCTAATAAGTATGCAAAAGTAAGTGATCATAGAGAGCCCTTTAGCCAATATGATAATTCGCGCACTTTTAGTAGTGAAGATTCATTAGCAGTGTACATGCGTAAAGAATTTGCTATCAAAAGCAGTATTAAAAAAGCCACCGTATACATTTCGGGATTAGGATATTATGAGTTATACTTGAATGGGGAAAAAGTAAGTGATCACGTATTGGATCCTGTATTTACAGATTATCAAAAAACAGTAAAATACCTTGCATATGATGTCACGAAAAACTTAAAATCAGAAAAAATAAATAGCATTGCAAGTATACTAGGAAACGGTTTTTACAATCATACAGAAAGAGATTTGTTCCAGATGGAAAAGGCCAATTGGAAAACACCTCCTAAACTGCTTTGCCAGCTCATCGTTGAATACGAAAATGGAGATATTGAAACTATTATCTCTGATGAAAGTTGGAAGTGGTCGTATGGACCTATTGTATATAATAGTATTAGAGGTGGAGAAACTATTGATGTCAGAATTGATATAGCGGGTTGGACGTCAAATGGCTTCGATGATTCCTTATGGAAACCTGTTCAACAAGTGCCTGCGCCTTTAGGAAAATTATCGTATCAATATATGCCCCCGCTTAGAGAAACACGGAGTTTTAAAGCAGATAGTGTCTGGAGCCCAAACGAAAAAGTAACTGTTTTTGATTTTGGTGAAAATATCACAGGATATGCAGATGTTACTATTGAAGGAAAAGAAGGTACATTAGTTCATCTCTATTTTAATGAAGCTTTACATAATGATGGTACATTAAACAAAAAGCATAGCGCTGGTCATACATGGGGAAGATTTCAACACGGAAAGCTGATATTAAGTGGAAAACAACCTGATGAATTTTCGCCACGTTTTACGTATCACGGTTTCAGATACGTACAGGTTGAAGGTGTTTCAAAAGAATCTATCAAATCTATTGAAGCAAAATCTGTACATACCGATGTACAAAGTATAGGCACTTTCGAATGTTCTAATAAGAGATTAAATCAACTTCACGCAGCAGTACAAAGAACTTTGCTTAATTCTATACATAGTATGCCGGGAGAAGAGGCCACTAGAGAAAAAATGGGATGGGCTTTTGATGGAGGAATGATTACTATGGAATCTTACTTGATGAATTTTGATGTGATCAATACCTATAAAAAATACCTTCAGGATTTGATAGATGCTCAGGAGCCAAACGGACATATTCCTCCTATTGTTCCTACTAATGGATGGGGATTTTTAGAAAAAACGAAGAAACAAAAAGATACCACCATTCAATATGATGATCCATGGTGGGGGGGTACCATAGGATTTGTGACCGATGAGCTATTTAGAGCCACAGGTGACACCGCGATACTTAAAAAAGCCTACCCATCTGTAAAAGCATATGCTGATTTTGTAGAAAGTACAGCCTTAGACCATTTAGTATATTGGTCGCTGGGCGATTGGTTAGATCTAAAACAGTGGGCTAATGGTTGGGGCCCTGGGTTGACACCAATTGAGCAAACTTCTACTGCAGCAAATTATTATTTGCACCGGTTGGTTGCTGATTTTGCTATAATTTTAGGAAATAAGAAAGATCAGAAGCGATATGCTAATCTAGCAGAAAAAATCAAAGAAAAATACAATAGTACTTTTTTAAAAGAAAATGGATGGTACAGTGAAGGGAGTCAAACGGCACAAGTGGTTCCATTGCAATTGGGCATCGTTCCTGAAAATAAAAGAGAACTGGTTCTCGAACGTTTATTAGAAGCTATACGTACAAATGAGAATCATACCAATGTAGGATTTGTAGGTGTAAATCCATTATTAAAATATCTTTCTGAAAAAGGACATATACGAACCGTATATGATATGGTTACCCAAGAAAAAAGCCCAGGATGGTTGCATTTCGTAAAAAATGAAAGAAGCACTATGGGAGAAAATTTGAACGCAGCAGGCTATGGAACCAATCATCACCCTTTTACAACCAATATCGGTTTTTGGTTATATCAATATTTGGGAGGAATTCAGGTGGATCTAACAAAAGATGAAACCATCATTTTGAGACCAGGTTTGGATACAGCGCTAGAATGGGTTCGTTGTTCTTATGAAAGCCTTCAGGGTACGATAGTGAGCAACTGGAAAAAGGAAAGGGACATCATAATTTATCATTTAGAAGTCCCTCCTAATACTTCAGCAAGACTAATTCTTCCAAAGGGATATGCTCTGTTAGGAACTTACACCAAATTCGAAATCAAAAATGATCAAACTGCGATAATTTCTCCGGGAGTATATACTATTAGAATAGAAAAGAATGATTAACTCATATTGGGTATAAGGTTTACATAATTAAAAACGGTAAAATTAGATGATTTGTTATCGTGAACAGCAACAAACCTTTTTACATATGATAATTTGTCACATAGAAGTATTAAAACTAAAATATAGTTAAAATTCATATCTCAATCCGATGTTGTAATTTCTTTCAGCAGCTGTCCACCCAAAACGATCTACATAATCGGTGTCGAAAATGTTATTAATACTTCCAGAGACCGACAGTTTTTTCTTAAATGTGTAGGATATAACACCATCAAACAAGTCGTAGGCGTCTAGAGTGATCTCTTCATTTTCAGGAACTTCTCCCACATGCAAATGGGTTACTTTTATGAGTACATCTTTTACGGGAATAGCTGATAGGGTAAATCCAAATTTATTTTCGGGAACTCTTCTCAAAATTACTTCATCATCAAGTGATCGGGTATACGTATAATGTCCTGTCAATATAAGTTGTGGTAAGAAACTATAGCTAGAGGTAAGCTCTACTCCGTCTACTTTGGTTTCCCCTTCAACATTGGTATATGTCCCTATGGTAAAGTCATCATTAAAAATAAAATCTATAAGATTCTCATCTTTTCGATAAAAATAAACCGCTGACAACTTGAATTTTTTAGTAGACCTCCATTCAAATCCACCTTCAGCCGTTTCTGAGTCTTGTGGCTCGAGATCTGGATTACCCGCATTGGCCTCAAGAAATCCAAAATCCCCAGCATACAATTGATTCAAAGATGGTGATAAGAATGCCGTTGCATAAGAACCTAAAATCTTAACAGCATGATTACCAAACTTTATGTTGTAACTAGGGTTTATATTCCACACAAAATTTGTTCCGTACAAACTGTGGTTATTTAACCGGCCTCCCAGTTGGAAATTAAAATTCTCATAGTCATGAATGATAGATACATAAGGATCGATCATTGTAAAACTTTCATCATCTGCATCTTCAGGCTCCCATTCTGGACGTTGAAAATTAACCCCTCCTACTAATTTTATATCTTTAGTAATAGCTTGATCCACAATAATGTCTGCTTGCAGTGTATTCCCGTTAAACTCACTTATATCCCGTTCATCGGGGTTGCTAAAACTTGGGGAATTAAAAATTCGTTCATTTGTATGATAAGAAAAATTACCTCTTATACCACCAGAAGTCCATTCGTACTTAGGTGATAAAGCAAACTTAAGTAACTCTTGCTCTAACTCAGAATCGTCATCTCTAAAGGCGCCTGCATCAAAATCACTATCAATATGGTCACGTGCTGCTAATAGCCCTATCGAAAACCGATCGTTGAATTGATACTCTAATCTAGCCATTACATTTGAACTCTTAAAACCATCATCATCAAAATTTTGATTTCCAATAGTATCCAAAGCCGCAGAAAAGCCATCTGAAGTACGATAGGAGTTACTAATGGTATATTTAAACTTATCAATTGCACCAGAAATGTTAATATTGGATGTAAACGTGTTGAAGCTACCCACTTCAATATTCGTAATAAGTTTAAAAGGCTCTTTGGCTGCTTCTTTGAGCGTAATATTGATCACACCTGCTGCTGCTCCCGTTCCGTACAAAGAACTTAACCCTCCTTTAAGCACTTCAATAGACGCTACCTGATCCAAATCCAGCATACGAAGGTCGAATGTCTGGGTCAAACCAGATGGATCGTTAAAAGGAATACCATCTATAAGTATTAACGTTTGCTCGCTTTGAGCGCCTCGTATTCTATAGCTAATATTTGTACCTGGTGTAGCAAAATTTCCGTCTATTTGAATACCAGGAATTTCATTAAGTAAATCGGTGACGTCTTTACCTCGATTGGCTTCAATTTCTTCTTGTTTGAGTTTAAAAATTGTCTTTCCCGATTTCTCTACCGGGGTTTCAATTTTGTTTCCGGTAATCACTACATCACCCATTTGAACTACCTTAAGTGAGTCCTGTGATTTTGCAACAACGAAGCATAGTGCCGCAACAGCAAAAAAATACGTTTTCATTCTTTTGAATATCTTAATTTTAATACATACTACTTCTATATTGAAGTAAGTCAATACATTTTTGCAACGCCTTCACCCGAAGCTTACAAATACTAGTTTTAATTTGGCAGGTCTCCTGACTTGCATTTGCTACTTAACCTTCCCATCATACGACAGTGGTTTGAAGAAGTAGCAACTTGCGGTAATACCATTTCAAAGTAGAACTGGTATAACAAGATGCTGAAAAAATTCAGCACACGCTTACAGTTGCGGGGACAGTTCTTGATTTTCACAAGATTCCCTTTTAAGCTTCTATTTTAACGATGTAAAATAGAAGCACCAAATACAGGCGCAAATATATATTTTTAAATCAATAAATAGCAGAAGAAATGATTTATCTTTCAAAAGAATGAAATGAGATCCATTTTCATAGATTTTATTATTCAACAAATTATCAGAAAACTCTATTTTTACAACTTAATAGTGTATACAATCATAGAGAAGAATAGAGAGCCTTGGGGAATTCTATTGATTAAAGCCGCTTTATGTATTAGAAAATCTTTTACGACTTTAAACTGATGCAAAACCAAACATTTTGTTGTATTTTTAAGTTTCACCGTAGGCCTTCGACTACGCTCAGGGTAAACTGCTATGCTGAAACTTAGTAAACACTCTTCTAACGCTACATCTCGCCCAAAGCAATGCTTTGTCGGGGGTATTTTCAAACCTCATAACGAAATTCTAATGCATAAAGCGAGTTAAAGTTTTGATACAATTTAGATGGCTATAAAATTTGATATTATAGTAACTTTGTTTAATGAGCGCATACTAGTTCAACATTAGAACTGGTATTTTTCTAATAACTAACTAAAAATTTTTACAACTGTTGATGGATACTACCAATTTCCCCGAGTTTATTACTAGTTTGTCACAAGATTTTGTTTCGGTCATAAGTACAGAATTTTCCGAGAATGATTACATTGCTATAGATTTATCAAAGCATAATAAAGCACTTGATGCCATTGATGTTTCATCGTCTAAAGATTTTGAACGGTACATTTCAGAATATGTACATAGAAATAATGCAAAAGTTGCTTATGGTGGATACAACGAGACTAGAAATATATATAGAAGAAGTACTCATTTTAATCAAGCAAATCCAGACACCGAAAGAAATATACATTTAGGCTTAGATATCTGGTGCGATGCCAACACCGAAATACTATCGCCACTCGCGGGTACAATACATAGTTTTAAAAACAACAACAATTTTGGAGATTATGGCCCTACAATTATTATAAAACACAATATAAACCATGTCGTTTTTTATTCATTATACGGGCATCTCAGCTTAACCTCTCTTGTTTCTGTTGAGGTTGGTCATAAAATAGCAGCAGGTGAGTGTATAGGAACATTGGGAGATGCTACAATCAATGGAGATTATGCACCCCATCTGCATTTTCAAATTATAAAGGATCTACAAGGACATATTGGAGACTATCCCGGCGTTTCAAGCCGACGGGATTTAGAGTTTTATCTGCAAAATTGTCCTGATCCTAATTTATTATTAAAAATCAAATAATTATTCGTTACCTCTAGTAGTTAAAAGAGAACGATTAGATAGTGTCTAAGCCTGCTAAAGCTAATCATTGGGTAGTAGCTACTCATTCACAAGTACCCATTCTCCTTTCTCTATTAGCGGGAGCGCTTGTTTATATTTCAGAGTTTTATTTTCTCCACTCATTACATGTTTGATGGTTACCTTGTCATTACGACCAATTTTAGGTTGTTCTCGCACTATCGTTTCAGTTACTTGAGGTCTTCCCTGTGTTTGTCCCGCAGCTCTACTTTGAGCAGCTCGTTCATCCATATTTGGGATTTCTTCTTTAGAGGTTTCTAATTGCTCTCTTCTACGTACTTGTCGAGCTTCAGAAATGTCCTGAGTGTTTCCTGTTGGTAATTCTCCTTTAAATAAGAAAGAAATAACATCCTTATTAACGTCTTCTATCATTGCCTTGAATAGCTCAAAAGCTTCAAATTTGTAAATTAACAAAGGATCTTTTTGTTCATGAACGGCAAGCTGTACACTTTGTTTTAATTCATCCATTTTACGTAGATGAGTTTTCCAGGCATCATCGATAATGGCAAGAGTAATATTTTTTTCAAAGTCTGTAATGAGTTGTTTTCCTTCAGACTCGTAAGCTTTTTCCAGATTCGTAGCCACGTTGATACTTTTAACACCATCTGTGAATGGAACCAAGATGCGTTCGTATTTGCTAGACGGGTCTTCATAAACCTGTTTGATTACCGGGTAAGCCGTTTCTGCATTACGTCTCATTTTATCCTGGTAATGCTCATAAGCTGATTTGTATACTTCAGCAGTAACTTTTTGTGCATCCATCTTTTCAAATTCTGCTGCATTAACCGGGCTACTCATAGAGAAATAGCGTATTAATTCGAATTCGAAGTTTTTAAAATCTTGAGCACCTTTATTTCCTTCAACGATTACTTCAGCAGTATCATAAATCATATTGGCGATGTCTACCCGTAAACGCTCACCAAACAATGCATGATAGCGGCGTTTGTAAACTACTTCTCGCTGTGCATTCATTACATCATCATATTCCAGAAGGCGTTTACGAACTCCGAAATTGTTCTCTTCTACTTTTTTCTGGGCTCGCTCGATAGATTTTGAAATCATAGAGTGTTGTATCACCTCACCTTCCTTCAGACCCATACGATCCATCATTTTGGCAATACGTTCAGAACCGAAAAGACGCATTAAATTATCTTCAAGAGATACATAGAATTGAGAGCTCCCTGGATCACCCTGACGACCGGCACGACCTCGTAACTGTCTGTCTACACGTCGAGAATCATGACGTTCGGTACCTACAATAGCTAAGCCACCTGCAGTCTTTACTTCGTCTGATAATTTAATATCGGTACCTCGACCTGCCATATTGGTTGCAATAGTTACCATGCCCGTTTTACCAGCCTCGGCAACAATATCGGCTTCTTTTTTATGCAATTTTGCATTCAATACATTATGAGGAACTTTACGTATGGTAAGCATTCGACTCAATAGTTCAGAAATCTCGACCGATGTGGTACCAATAAGTACGGGTCTTCCGGCTTTTGACAGCTCTGTCACTTCGTCGATAACGGCGTTATATTTTTCGCGCTTGGTTTTATATACCAGATCTTCTCTATCGTGTCTTGCTATGGGTCTATTTGTAGGGATTTCTACAACATCTAGTTTATAAATTTCCCATAATTCTCCGGCTTCTGTAACGGCAGTACCCGTCATCCCGGATAGCTTACCATACATTCTGAAATAATTTTGAAGCGTTACCGTAGCAAAAGTTTGCGTAGCATCTTCAATTTTTACATTTTCTTTGGCTTCAATAGCTTGGTGTAGACCATCGCTATATCGGCGTCCATCCATAATACGACCTGTCTGCTCGTCGACAATTTTCACCTTATTGTCCATCACTACGTATTCTACATCTTTTTCAAATAAAGAATACGCTTTTAACAACTGCCTTAGCGTATGAATTCTTTCGCTTTTTACGCTATACTCTCTAAAAAGCTCTTCTTTTTTCTCTGCTTCTTTCTCTTTTGATAATTCTTGTTCTTCTATCTTGGCGATTTCCATACCAATTTGTGGCAAAACGAAAAAATCAGGATCATCTTTTCCAGAAAGATACTCAACTCCTTTATCAGTAAGGTCTATTTGATTATTTTTTTCTTCTATTACATAGTATAAATCTGCATCAATTTTATGCATTTCGCGATTATTATCCTGCATGTAGAAGTTTTCGGTTTTTTGAAGTAATTGCTTGACACCTTCTTCACTTAAAAACTTGATCAATGCTTTGTTTTTAGGAATCCCACGATATACCTGTAACAGTTTGAAACCACCTTCTTTTGAGTTTCCTTCTTTAATCAGCTTCTTAGCTTCTGCTAAAACTGTTGTGAGGTATTTTTGTTGTACCGAAACGATGTCCGCAATTTTAGGTTTTAATTCGTCAAATTCGTGTACATCTCCTTTAGGGATTGGCCCCGATATTATTAAAGGAGTACGAGCGTCGTCAATTAACACAGAATCTACTTCATCAATAATAGCATAGTTATGTGGGCGTTGTACCAGGTCTTCTGGGGCGTGTGACATGTTATCCCGAAGATAATCAAAACCAAATTCATTATTCGTACCATACGTAATATCTGCATTATAAGCAGCTCTGCGTTCTGCAGAATTTGGGCGATGGTTATCGATACAATCTACCGTGAGACCATGAAATTGAAATAGAGGTGCCATCCATTCGCTATCACGTCTGGCCAAATAGTCGTTTACAGTTACTAAGTGCACTCCGTTTCCGGATAGGGCATTAAGATATACAGGAAGCGTTGCGACCAGCGTTTTACCTTCACCTGTTTGCATTTCTGCTATTTTACCCTCGTGCATAGCTACACCACCAATCAGTTGAACATCATAGTGGATCATATCCCATTTTACTTCTTTTCCTGCAGCATCCCAACTCGTAGCCCAAACGGCTTTATCACCATCCAGAGTAATATACTCTTTTTGTCCAGAAAGTTCACGATCATATGTAGAAGCGGTTACTTCTACTGTTTCATTAGTAGCAAATCTGGTCGCTGTTTCTTTTACTACTGCAAAAGCTTCTGGAAGGATATCATGTAATGCCTTTTCTGTAGCTTCGTACGACGCTTCTTTTAATTTGTCTATCGTTACATAAATATCTTCTTTTTTATTGATATCCTCTACAGTATTTGCCTCTTCTTGTAGTTTTTCTATATCGTTTTGAATAGCGGCGCGAGCTTCTTTTATAGCGTTCTTAAACTCTGTAGTTTTAGCACGAAGTTCATCATTAGAAAGCTTTTCGATTGTTTTTCCTGCCTTTTTAATTAATTCAACTTTGGGTTGAATCTCTTTTATATCTTTTTTGGATTTATCTCCAACAAATGCTTTTAATACAGAATCTAAAATTCCCATGATTTATGGTTATGTGTTTTTAATGAGATCATCGTTTCTAATTGAAACTAAGCTATGAAACCTTTTTTAGGTAACACTCGGGTTACATTCTTTTTAGGATTCGTAATTGTCTCAAGACCTAGATGGTCATTATTATACAATGTTTATGTGTTTGTTAACAGTCATTAATACGGCGTAATTTACGCAAAAAAAAAGCCTCTTGCGAGACTTTTGTACCT
Organism: Aquimarina sp. U1-2; assembly: GCF_017897595.1. Classification (GTDB taxonomy): domain Bacteria; phylum Bacteroidota; class Bacteroidia; order Flavobacteriales; family Flavobacteriaceae; genus Aquimarina. Next base: position 115,116 of record NZ_JAGKIK010000001.1, on the reverse strand, counting down.
ATTTTCAATAGTATTAATATTCATCTTCGTTCCAAAGGTAATCTTCGTCTGTAGGATAGTCTGGCCATATTTCTTCTATAGAGTCATATGAGTCTCCTTCATCTTCGATCGCCTGTAAATTTTCTACAACCTCTAGAGGTGCTCCAGTACGAATGGCATAATCTATTAATTCGTCTTTTGTAGCTGGCCAGGGTGCATCACTCAAATAGGATGCTAATTCTAAAGTCCAATACATATGTTTACTGGTTTATTTTTTTTGCAAAAATAATTTTTTAGTTTAAAAAGTCAAGTAAAAAACTAATTATTTAAACAATAATTATAAGAACGTGATTATTTAAGGTTTTCCCTTATCAATTTTGTATCAAAGTAATCTTATGCATTCTTTTTCGGAATCCATTTTATTTCGTTTGCATTTAAATCGTGGGACAACTTTCGTGCCAGTACAAAAAGATAGTCAGACAATCTATTTAAATAGTGTAATGTGGTGTCTTCAAAAGGAGTTATTTCATAGAGCGCAGTAGCCAACCGCTCTGCTCTTCTGCATACACACCGAGCTATGTGACAGAATGACACGGTTTGATGCCCACCGGGTAAGACAAAATTTGTCATAGGCGGTAATAATGCATTCATTTTGTCTATTTCGTGTTCTAATACTCTAATATCTTCATCTGCAATAGTAGCAATAGTAAGTCGTTTTTCTCCACTCTTTAAAATAGCCTTTTCAGGATCTGTGGCTAATAGTGCTCCCACAATAAAAAGTTTGTCTTGTATATCTATTAATACAGCTTTGCTTTCTGCATCAATGTTTTGATCTCGAATTAAACCAATATGCGAATTTAATTCATCTACAGTGCCATAGCTATCGATCCTAATGTGATGTTTGGGCACCCTGGTACCACCAAAAAGTGCTGTTGTGCCTTTATCTCCTGTTTTTGTATATATTTTCATCGTTTGATTACTTCTTGTATTATTTTTTATTTTTTTTCTTGTCCATGTAATTTTTTCTGAAGTTACGCTTACCACGATTGTACCATCTGTTTTTATTACGTTTCGTATTCCAGGAAACAGCTATAAATAAAATTGCTATTCCAATAATCATTATAATAAGTTGCGTTTCTTCAGAAAGGGAATCGAACATAACTTTCTATCTTTTCCAGTAAAAGTAGAAAAATGTATTTAATTGTCTCCAAATATTACTTGGGTATTTTTAAAGTGATCTTCATGAAAAATACTAAATTTGTGACGCTATGGAATTTTCTTCAAAATTACTGGAAAACGCGGTCTATGAGATGTCTCAACTACCCGGGATAGGAAAACGTACAGCATTACGTTTGGTGTTGCATTTATTGCGACAGCCTAGTTCCCAAACTGAACATTTGATTAAAGCGTTGGGACAATTAAGAGAAGAAATAAAATTCTGTAAAAAATGTCATAGCATAAGCGATGATCATATTTGTGATATCTGTAGTAATCCTAACAGGTTGCAGGAGATCGTTTGTGTGGTTGAAGATATTAGGGATGTTATGGCGATAGAGAGTACAGGTCAGTATCGAGGATTATACCATGTTTTGGGGGGTAAGATAAGTCCGTTAGATGGTATAGGTCCGCAGGATTTAAATATTGCCTCATTACTTTTCAAAGTGAATGCCGGAGAAGTAAAAGAATTAATATTTGCGTTAAGTGCGACTATGGAAGGTGATACTACCAATTTTTATATTTACAAACAACTAGAAGACCAAGAAATAAAAACTTCTACCATCGCACGTGGTATTGGGGTAAACGACGAACTTGAATATGCCGATGAAGTTACCTTGGGTCGAAGCATTCTTAATAGAATACCTTTTGAAAATGCGCTGAAGAGTGAGTGAATCAAACGCGTTTTACTTGATAATCAAGATGTAAATGCTTTTAAAGTTCGCTTCGAGATAAAAATTAGTTTTCAACTAGATACCCTCTTTGGGCTTGCCCTGAGGTTATTTGGGATTAGGATAGCTAAAAAAAAGTAAAAGGGTATTTGTAAAACCCTTTTTAGATTAAATTTAATAGATAAAAGCTAACGTTTGCGCTTATTTTTAATTAAATTCGCAAAAATTACAACTCATAAACACTTATAATTAAGAATATGGCAAAATTTGAACTTAAACTTCCAAAGATGGGCGAGAGTGTTGCAGAGGCAACAATTACTACTTGGTTAAAAGAAGTTGGAGATACTATTGAGTTGGATGATGCAGTAGTAGAGATTGCTACAGATAAAGTAGATAGCGAAGTGCCTAGTGAAGTAGAAGGAGTGTTGCTGGAGAAGCTTTTTGAAGTAGATGATGTAGTACAAGTAGGACAAACCATAGCCATTATTGAAACAGATGGAGAAAGTAATGCTGACTCAAATGCGGAGCAAGCCGAAACTGAAATTGAAAATGAACCTAAAGAAGCTGTAGCTATTGAAAACCAAGTTTTGGAAACTACAGAAGCCGTTTCAGGTAGTACCGCGGCAGCGACAGATTTTTCTTCAGGCAGTAGGTTTTATTCGCCTTTGGTAAAAAATATTGCGGCAACCGAAGGAATATCCATAGCGGAGTTAGAATCCATTTCGGGAACCGGAAAAGAAGGCAGGGTTACCAAAAATGATATCTTACAATTTGTAGAAGATCGTAAAAACGGAAACGTTGCGAAATCTACGGAAGAAACTAAGAAAGAATCCTCGCAAACCGCTCAAAAACATGTTCAGAAAAAGCAAGATACCCCCAAAGCAACACCGGTCGCTGTAAGTGGTAAAGATGAGATTATCGAGATGACAAGAATGGGTAAACTCATTGCGCATCACATGGTCGAATCGGTACAAATATCGGCTCATGTACAATCGTTTATCGAAGCCGATGTCACCAATATCTGGAACTGGAGAAAGAAGGTGAAAGGAGATTTTATGAAAAGAGAAGGAGAGAACCTCACGTTTACACCCATCTTTATGGAAGCTGTTGCTAAAGCTATTAAAGATTTTCCTATGATTAATATCTCTGTTTCTGGGGATACGATTGTTAAAAAGAAAAATATTAATTTGGGTATGGCAGCAGCCTTACCAGATGGTAATCTTATTGTTCCGGTAATTAAAAATGCAGATCAATTAAATCTGGTAGGCATGACTAAGGCAGTCAATGATTTGGCGAATAGGGCTCGTAATAATGAATTGAAACCAGATGATATCCAGGATGGAACGTATACGGTAACAAATGTGGGTACGTTTGGAAGTATTATGGGAACCCCAATTATTAATCAGCCGCAGGTAGCCATCCTTGCTCTTGGAGCTATCAGAAAAGTACCGGCAGTGATAGAAACACCAGAAGGTGATTTTATTGGAATTCGTTATAAAATGTTCTTATCACATTCTTATGACCATCGAGTAGTAAACGGTGCTCTTGGAGGTCAATTTGTACAGCGAGTAAAAGAATATCTTGAAGCTTTTGATGTGAATCGGGAGGTTTGAAAATAAATATAGAATAGTCTAATAAGCGAGGGTGAATCAATAGGATTTACCCTTTTTTAGTTAAATCAACATCTAATACGTTACTAATACTGCTTCCATTTTAAGATTACTCAAATGACTGCTTTTGTTTGAGTAATTTTAAAGTAGAACGGGTATAATGTTATCAATAAATTAGCAAAATTTTGTACGTAAAAACTATTCTGTTTTTTAATTTTAATCATCTGTAAACCATATTGATTCTACTAATATTCTGTTGTTAACTTTTTAAAACTATGAGAAAAAGACAAATCGTATACATTTTGCCTTTCTTTCTAAAGCAGCCAATAATCTAACGATCAACTATAAACGATCAACGATCAACTTAAAAAAGCGAAACCTGAAACCAGTTAGTAATTCTAAATTCTGAATTCTGAATTCTGAATTCAGGATCGACCATCAACGATCAACGATCAATCCAAAAACCCGAAACCTAAAATTACCCTCTAAACAAAAAGAAACGATCTTTCATATGCTCAATTTCAGAATTTTTGTTAGTTATAATATAATCAATCGCTTCTTTGGTAAAGTGCTGTCCTTTATCGGTTAGTGAAACAATGTTGTTATCAATAGTAATCATATTATTTTTAAGCGCCAGATTTAAAACAGACGTTGCCTGTACTTTTTGCCAATTAATATGCTCATTTAGGTGCTGTACGTGGCGCTCTTCTTTTTCTTCATGATTAGCCAAATGAAGTAAGAAGGTTAGCAAAGACACTTCAATACGTTGTTGTCTCTGGCGGTACAGTACCGAAAGCAATCCTTTCTCTGGTGCAAAAAGATATACTAATAAAAAAAGCAGTCCTAAAACAGTAGTCATCGATCCCGAAATTGAAGCATCTAATGCGTGAGCCATCCAATACCCAAGTATAGCACTTCCAACTCCAAAAGTAATGGCCAGCACCAGCATTTTTTTAAGGTCATTGGTTAATAAGTATGCTGTTGCTGCCGGGGCAATCATTAGGGCAATTACCAAAATAGCGCCTACAGCATCAAAGGCTCCTACGGTAGTTACAGAAGAAACTGTCATTAAACCATAATGCATAACCATAGGAGACAGCCCCAGGGCAGAAGCTAAACCAGCGTCGAAAGTACTTACTTTTAACTCTTTAAAAAAAGTAAACAACAGTCCAACGGTTATGATTAAAATAGTACCAATGACCCAAAGCGATTTGGGTCCAAGATCTATATCTTTAATAAATAAACGATCAAAAGGAGCAAAAGCCAATTCACCTAACAGTACGGCATCTACATCTAGATGCACATCATTCGCATTTTTTGAGATCAATATAATACCGATGCTAAACAACACCGGAAAAACCAAACCAATGGCAGTATCTTCTTTTACCAATCCTGTTTTTTGTATAAATTCTACCAGTATTACCGTAAGAACTCCGCTAGCGGCAGCCATAACAATTAGTAACGGAGAAGATAAATCATGCGTTATAAAAAAACCAATAACTATACCAGGTAGAATAGAATGACTAATCGCATCTGTAATCAAGGCCATTTTACGTAAGACCAAGAATGTACCTGGTATAGCACAGGCAATTGCAACCAGGCTGGCAATTAATTGTATTTCTATTTGAGCACTACTCATCTTCCTGTTTTAGTAATTGATTATATAAGTTTGCTGCGGCATGATATCCCTTTGTAGTCATCGACCACATCGTTCCTTGTATCTTTACAAAGTCTTTATCCTCTAGCTTTTGAAGGGATTTACGGGTGAACCCCTGGAAATTGTTCAAAATTCTTATGGCATGGGGGTGTGAAATATCTTCGTGTGTTTTGGCAATGTTGTACATAAAAGACAGCGTTTTATGTAATTGAAGATCATTTCTGTTTTTTCTGAAACGAATTTCTCGAAATAATAAACCACGACCCGGAGAAAAGAGAAATGAGAATACTACGAAAACAGCTGCAACCAATACTATGACTGGTCCTGTTGACAGATTGTTTTGACTGGCACTAATTGCGGTTCCTAAAATACCAGAAAAAGCTCCGAAGATTGCTGCCAAGATCACCATAACCGCCAAATTGTTGGTCCATTGTCTTGCAGCTGCTGCAGGTGCCAAAAGCATAGCACTCATAAGTACTACGCCTACAGTTTGTAACCCTAATACAATCGCCACAACGATAAATGATGTGATTAAAATGTCCAGAAATTTAGTATTAAACCCGAGCGTTTTTGTGTAATCAGGGTCAAAAAGTAATAGTTTTAGTTCTTTCCAGAAGAGTAGTAGTACGATAAGGCTAATCCCGGTCACGATTACCATAAGCCAAACATCACTTTCGAGCAATGTTGCTGCTTGTCCAAAAAGGTAACTCTCAAGGCCGGCTTGATTTGCATTCGGCATTTTTTGAATATAGGTTAATAACAACATTCCAAACCCAAAAAATAAAGAAAGTATGAGTCCTAAAGCCGTGTCTGATTTGAGGTGTGTTTTTTTTATAATTCCTCGAATCCAGAAAGTTCCGATTAGGCCACTAATTAAGGCTCCCAATAGAAAAGCAGAACTATTTTTGGTTTTGATGATGAGAAAGGCAATGGCAATACCAGGCAAGGCAGCATGAGAGATAGCGTCTCCCAACAAGCTTTGCTTACGAAGCACCGCAAAACTTCCTAACATACCACATATAGCACCTAAAACAGCTGTGCCAATAGTAATGGTGCGTAGCGTATAATCGGTAAATACGAGTTCTATGTATTCTTGTGGATTCATTTATAATTAGTCGTTAGGTGATGGGTTTTAGTCGTTAGTCTTTAGTGGTTAGGTTTTAGTAGTTAGGTAGTAGGGTGGTAGGTTTTAGCGAATAGTAGTTAGGTTTTAAGTTTTAGTCTGTTTTTTATTCTTTTTTGAAGACTGGTAATCATTTTTGATAGTTCAGCTAATTGTATTCTTATTTTTTTGTTTTTTTCTTCGGAAATATAATTTCTTCTATGGGCAATAGTCGTACAAACCACGCATTCTCGAGATGAATTTAAGGCAATTTGAAGATATCTGTTGAATTGCGCATCTGATGCACCTGCACCTTCAGCAATATTTAGAGCAATAGAATTAGCCGCTCTGATATATTGAGAAGATAAAACGTATTGTTCCCTTTTAGGAAACTTTTCGCAAATATCATAGACAATATCAACAAAATCTAAGGATTTTTGATATACTATTAAATCTTCAAAACTAAATTTTACGTTGTCCATTTTATTGCTTGCTTATACTATACAATTATTTTTCAAATCACTATAATCACAAATTAGTTCCTAACCCAAAACCTACTACCTAACTACTAAACCCTACTACCTAACTACTAAAACCTGACTCACTGACTCACCGCTACTTTATAATTAATACCATAAGTTTTAGTCAAATTATCATCGTTGAAAATATCCTTTACTGGTCCAGTAGCAATCTTCTTCACATTTAAGAAAGTTACCCAATCAAAATATTCGGGTACAGTTTGTAGGTCATGATGCACTACTATTACTGTTTTTCCAGCCTTACGGAGTTCTTTTAAGATATTTATAATTGCTTTTTCGGTAGTAGCATCAACGCCTTGAAAAGGTTCGTCCATAAAATAGATAGAAGCATTTTGAACTAAGGCTCTTGCTAAGAATATTCGCTGTTGTTGGCCACCCGAAAGTTGACTAATTTGCCTGTTTTTAAATGCCAGCATTCCTACTTTCTCTAAAGCTTCGAGAGCTGCTTTCTTTTGTTTTTGTCCTGGTCTTTTGATCCATCCCAGGCTACCATAGGTGCCCATCATCACTACATCGAGTGCGGTAGTGGGGAAATCCCAATCTACACTTCCTTTTTGGGGTACATAGGCAACTAATGATCGTTGTGTTTTATATGCTTTTCCATAAATTTGAATGCTCCCGGCAATAGGTTTTATGATATCCAAAATTGACTTGATCAAGGTTGACTTTCCTGCTCCGTTAGGTCCTACAATGGCCATAAGCACACCTTCAGGAATAGCAAGGTCGATATCCCATAATACAGGTTTGTAATTATAGGCTACGGTAAGGTCGTCTATTTGAACCGCAATTTTTTCTTTACTAGTCATTTGTTGATGGTTTCAGGTATCTGGTTTTTGAGTTGATCGTTTATAGTTGATCGTTAGATTATTAGATTTCTGGATTATTAGATTTTTAGATTGTTAGATACTTCACTCCTGACATCTGACAACTGGCTCCTGTCTTCTAACTCCCAGTTACTAATCACTTAAAACTCTATCGCAAAGCATTAATTATCGTATTTACATTATATGCAAACATGCCAATGTAGGTGCCTTCTTCGGTTCCTGGATTGCCCAGGGCATCAGAATATAAGGTTCCGCCTATGATAACTTGGTGATCTCTTGATTGTACTGCGGCTTGTAATGCTTCTATAGTTCTTTTGGGTACAGAGCTTTCTATAAAAATAGCTTTTACCTCTTTTTCAATAATAAAATTAGCTAATTTCTGAACATCTTGCACTCCGGCTTCTGTGGTCGTAGATAACCCTTGAAGTCCGACTACGTTAAAATCGTATGCTTTGCCAAAGTAACTAAAAGCATCATGGGCGGTAACCAAAATTCGTTTTTCTTTGGGCAGGGTCGAGATGATTTTTTTCAATTTTGCTTCCAGATCATTCAGTTTTGACAAATATGCTTCCCCATTTTTTTTAAAAACTTCAGCATGTTTTGGATCTATAATCGAAAGCTCTTTAAGTACTGATTTAGTTACAATTTTCCAGTTTTTTATACTGAACCAGATGTGAGGATCATAGTTAGATGCAAAATAATCAGAACTTATTAATAAACTTTTTTCCAAACTTTCGCCAAGAGGAATAGTTTTTATGCCTTGACTTTTCATCTTTTCAAACACTTCTACCAATTTACCTTCAAGATGTAATCCGTTATAAAAAATGATATCTGCATTGATTAGTTTATCTACATCACCTTCGCTTGCTTTATAAAGATGGGGATCAACACCACTACCCATTAGTCCTTTCAATTCAATCATATCACCACCAATGTTTTGAACCAAGTCTGTGATCATTGATGTCGTAGTTACTACATTAAGTTTTTGATTTTCGTTTTTTACTTCTTTCTTACAAGAAAAAAAAGTAAAGGTGAGTAGCAGAAATATTGAAAGTTTTTTAATCATCTTCTTTTAAAATAAGCAACACATTATATCTAGGCTGTTCTAGATCACAATCAGATGTTTACTAATTCTATTAGGTTTAGTATTTTTGTTTTAGTATTACAGCAAAACTAAAAAAGTTAGTTATGACTAACAAATCAAATTTGAATAATTTAACAAAAAGTGAAGAAGACTACCTAAAGGCTCTTTTTCAATTATTAGCAGAAGATCATACAGTTAAGGTTGGGAATAATCAATTGGCTGAATATCTTAAGGTTTCTCCTGCTTCTACTAATAATATGATTAAGAAATTAAAAGCTAAACATTATGTGGTTAGTGAGAAATATGGAAAATTGGAATTAACTGCAGAAGGGCAATCCATAGCCGTGCGGTTAATTAGAAAACATAGGCTTTGGGAAACTTTTCTGTATAATTATCTCAATTTTAGCTGGGATGAGGTTCATGATGTAGCAGAGCAGCTAGAACATATAAAATCATATAAGTTGATTGACGAATTGGATCGGTTTATGGATTTTCCAGAGAAAGATCCCCATGGCGAACTCATACCTAATGCTAAAGGAGAGTATAAGGTCATCCCTAAAATTACATTATCATCTCTGGAAGAAGGTGATGTATGTAGATTAATAGCCGTTAACGATGGTTCTGTTAATTTTTTAAGATTCGTATCTGAAATTGGATTGGCATTAAGCAGTAAAATTAAAATCCTTGAAATTCGCGAATTTGATAAATCTATACGCATTCAGTTTGATGGCACAATAGAAACGGTAACCAAAAAGTTTGCTGATAATGTATTCGTTAAGAAGGTCATATAGTTTTGGTAAATGTTAAAATAGAGATTGGCTACAAGAATGTTAAAGAATAGCTGTTATCTTTGAGTATCACACAATCAATTTATGGAGCTTAATTTAAAAAAACCGATATGTTTTTTTGATCTTGAAACTACCGGGGTTAACATTTCTAAAGATCGAATTGTAGAAATTTCTATACTTAAGATATTTCCTAACGGCACTCAGGAAAGCAAAACCTGGCTGGTAAATCCTGAAATGCCCATCCCACCAGAAACAACTGCCGTACACGGTATAGATAATGCCAAAGTGGCTAACGAGCCAACATTTAGACAATTAGCGAGCCAGGTTAACGATATGATTAAAGGGTGTGACCTTGGTGGATTTAATTCTAATCGATTTGATATTCCGTTACTGGCTGAAGAATTGTTAAGAGCCGGACTTGATTTTGAAATGAAGAGTAGAGTAGCCATCGATGTGCAAACGATTTACCATAAAATGGAAAAAAGAACGTTGTCTGCCGCTTACAAGTTTTATTGTGATAAAGATTTAGATAATGCACATTCTGCCGAAGCAGATACCATGGCTACCTATGAAGTATTAAAAGCACAACTTGATACCTATCCAGAATTAGAGAACGATTCTAAATTTCTTGCCGAGTTTAGTTCAAGAAAACAATTTGCAGATTTTGCAGGCTTTATTGCCTATGATGATGATGGTAAGGAAGTTTTTTCTTTTGGGAAACATAAAGGCAAATCTGTCGAACGTGTAATGGAGGAGGAGCCAGGCTATTTTGGATGGATTCAAAACGCCGATTTTCCGTTGTATACCAAAAAAGTGCTTACCGCGGTACGACTAAGAAAGTTAAATAATAGTTTAAACTAGTATATAGTTTCTATAATTACCAATTATTATGAAACGAATAGTAATTAAGTTTTTTTGAATATCCGCTATACATCATAAAGTTAACTTTGGCGTCTGGTCTAGCGCAGTAGAGACCTGATTTTAAGATCGTTGGATTTACTAACCTCTCGACTGCGCTCGAGGAGACAGCGTGATATGATTGATTACAGATATTCATTAAATTTTTAGTGTGAGAGCGTAGTGGCTACATATGTTCTCAATTTTTTATTATTTCGTTTTCAAACAATTAAAAATAGTAAAACGTATGAAAATTATTTGCATAGGGCGAAATTATACAGATCACATAAAAGAGTTGGAAAATGAGAAACCAACGGATCCTGTAATTTTTATGAAACCCGACACGTCTATTTTACTTAAAAAACAGCCATTTTTTATTCCTGATTTTTCAAATAATGTACATTACGAAGTAGAGATTCTGGTAAAAATTAAGAAAATAGGAAAGTATATTGATCAAAAGTTTGCTCATAAATATTATGACGAAATAGGTTTGGGAATCGATTTTACGGCTAGGGACATTCAAAATCAGCTAAAAGCAAAAGGACTATCGTGGGAAAAAGCCAAAGCTTTTGATGGAGCTGCAGTTATTGGAGAATGGATCGCTAAAGAAGAATTTTCAGACGTTAATGATATCGATTTTCGGTTAGAAAAAAACGAAGAAATAGCGCAACAAGGTAATACCAAATTAATGCTTTGGAAGATTGATGAACTTATAGCGTATGTATCCCAATATTTTACATTAAAAATAGGGGATATTATTTTTACAGGTACACCGGCAGGAGTAGGGCCTGTAGCTACTAATGATACTCTGACTGGTTTTATTGGTGAAAGAAAAATGTTTTCGATAAAAGTGAAATAGAATTCATAACGTAACTTACTATAACGTAGATAGTAGTTTCTTAGGACTCATATATTCAAAATAGCGTTTTCTTACTTTGAAGTTTTCATCCAGAAAAATAATTGCAGGTAGTGAGAATGGATACCCCTCTCTAGAAGCTAATAAGATAGGAAGTTCATGAATTGAGTTTCGTGAAGTTAAATAACCTTTATTAGTAAAAATAGTTCCATCAAAAGAGATAGAATCTTTACGTTCTACATTCATTTTAACGGCGTAATATGCGGTGTTAATTTTCTCAATAATTTCTGGTTTTGTATACACCACACGATCCATTTTTTTACAATACGCGCACCAATCAGCATAAAAGTTAATCATTACTTTTTTTGGTTGTATTGCAAGCGCATTCTCTAGCTGTTCAAAACTTAGCCAGTTAATAGTAGCGCTTTTTTGAGCCAAGATTTCTATACTAATAGCTAAATGTAGAAATAATACAACCTTTAAGTATTTCATTGCTAATCGAGTTTACCAAATTTAATTCCTATAAAAAATGTTCTTGGCGCTCCTGGACCGTAAATATAATCAGAATCACGAAGTGGTCCTATGTCAAAATCATCTTGATAACTGTTAAATATATTTTTAACCCCTCCGCTAAAAGTGATTTGAAAATTTTCTGAGATATCTGTATGATATTCAAGTTTTACATTTATATCCAAAAAAGGATCAGTATCTACAAGATTTAAAAATCCTGATTCACTTACAACTCTGGGTACTATCATGTTTCCAGTATACGTTCCTGTGAGATCCATATTAAAATGTTTCCCAGGGATCCATGATGCATTTATATATCCATACGTATTCGGGTTTCTTACAAATTCATCTACAACCACGTCTTCTTCGCCAGTTATGGTACCATCGGTTTCAAAGAGTACTTGATCTTCATCATACACGGCTTTTTGAATAGTACCACCTAGCTGAAACTGCCATTCTTTTGATGGAGAAATACCAATTTCAAAATTGGTACCAAATACTTTTGCACCCGATCCATTTCGTACTTCTTCGAGAATAGAACCATTTTCAAGAACTGCACCTGTACTTACTAAAGTAAAAGGGTCTTTCAGGTCTGTGTAGAATCCTTCTAACAAGAAATCTGTCTGAACTTTATTCATATTCTTCGTATAATTCAGCGAAGCAGTATACGCATCAGAAAACTCGGTATCTAGGTCTTCTGATAAAATTACAAACTGAGGTTCCCCTCCAACCGAAGAAATATGTAAATCCTCATTAAAAGCTTGAGGCGCTCTAAAACCACGCGCATAACCCGCTCTGAATTTTAAAGATTTAAGAATAGTATAAGCTATCGTTACACGCGGACTAAGTACGGTTTGTTCTATAGATACGTCGCGTAAAATACCCCCAATAGTATAATCGCCATCAACATTTACGTGATCTAGGCGTGTACCTATAAGTGCGGTGAAGTTGTCACTAGGTTTCCATTCATATTGTAGATAAGAACCAATTGTATGCACTTCCTGATCAATACGTCGATTATATCCAGTAATAATATCTTCGGTATCGCTAATATTGTATTCTGTACCTATGGTGATGATATCGTTATTTTTGAGGTTTTGAGTAAATTGAACTCCGGTAAGCAAAGCTAAATCTTTGGTTGTTCCATAAGCATTTAGCGCCAAAATGCTGTCTTGCCGTGATCTAGCGCCTCCTAATCCTCCGTAATAACTATTCCTGTCAGTATATTGACCAGAGGTGTAGATGGAAAAGTTGTTGGTTCCTTTTTTGTTTTCAGCTTCATAAGTAACACCTCCCAAGAACGTATCATGGTCTAATTCTTCTGTAATATCAGTAAAATGTGGAGCTAGATCAAGACGATCCCCTCCTCGACGATATTCTTTTATGGTAGTAACATCTAGAGAAATTTTACTTCTATCACTTGGTTTAAAAAATGTTTTTAAACCAAAAGTGGTATTTTGAAGTGTTGTTAATTCTGTAAAACCATCATCGTTGGCATCAAACTCTTCGCGATCTCTGTTTAACCCGAACACTGTGATTCCAGATAGTAAATCATCACTTACAAGAGATGCATTAAAATGTAGAGAGCGATCTGGAGTATCGCCATCGATAAGCCCAAAATAACTTCCTACCTCCCAAGTGTTTAAAATCGGGTCTTTGGTGATAATATTAATAGTTCCTGCAATTGCATTAGATCCATAGAGAGCAGAACCGCCACTTCTTACTACTTCGATCCGGTCAACAATGTTTGTAGGTATTTGCTCTAATCCGTAAACACTGTTTAGTGCACTAAAAACTGCTCTGCTATTTATCAAAACCTGAGTATAGCTGCCGTCTAAACCATTTAGTCTTACTTGAGTAAATCCGCAATTTTGACAATTATTTTCTACCCGTACTCCTGGAGAGTACGTAAGACCTTCAGATATCGATATAGATTGAGTGGCTTCTAGTAGTTTAGGGCTTAATACATTAACCACTACGGGAGCTTTTTTTCTGTTGACACGGTTTCTAGTAGCACTTACAACTACCTGATCCAAATTTAATCGATCTTCGTTAAGTATAAATTCCTTTATGATTGTATCGTTAGAAGTAACCGAAAGCTTTTTTTCTAGTGTTTGATGACCTAAAGCGCTTATGCGTAAAAGGTAATCTCCAAAAGGAATATTATTCAACGCAAAAACACCATTTTGATCACTAGATGCATAGGTATTAAAAGTAGCGCTTGATAGTGCTACATCAGCATAGGGTAACGTAGCTTTTCCAGTGTTTATATATCCCTTTAAATTACCGGTTTGACCGAGTATTAAAGAAAATTTAAGTAAAGCCAAAAAGCAGAAGAATAGTTTCATACTGTATTGATTACACTAATTTATTAGGTTCGGCAAATTTATAAAGTTAGTTTAGACTAACAAATTATTTAACATATTATAAAAATAGTTTTTAGAACATTTAGTACATAATGGTCATTAGGCTTTGTAGTAAGTCTTGAGTTGCAAATTCAAGACTTTTAGAGTCAAAATCTGAGACAAAAGCCTTTTTTTAATTTCTGAAGTACAGACGGTTTTATGCTAGAGAGCGTTTATGTATTACAATTATGTCGAAGCACATTATTTTTAGGATATAAGAACGGGTTAATACTATAATACTGATGTTTATCTATGCAAATTGCATTTGACTACAGAATAATTGATAAATATTTTAGTTTGTAGGAAGGAGATATTATATTTACACATCAACCAAAATGGATAGATATCATACATTACCTGAAATGGTTTTTGAGTAACGACAACTTTTCAACAAAAAATAAAATACATGAGTAAAGGATATAGTTTAAAAAATGTAAACGAATTATCAGGCGGTGATGATGAATTTACGGCTGTATTGGTACAAACTTTTCTAGAAGAAATACCACCCGATCTGGATAGCATGGTTCAGGCCGTAGATTCGGATAATCCACAAATGGCTTATCAATACGCTCATAAAATGAAGCCGAATCTGCAATTATTTGACATTGATCTTTTATCTCAAATCAAACAAATAGAAGCCTGGTCTAAAACTAATAAGGCTAAAGAGCAAATAAAACCGGTTTTAGATGATATTGTTACGACGGTCAATAACGCTATCGAGAATTTGAAAGCAGATTTTGCTTCATCATGAATGCGGAGATAATTACAATAGGTGACGAAATTCTGATTGGACAAATTATAGATTCTAATTCTGCTTTTATTGCTAAAAAATTGAATAAAATTGGTGTTGAGGTATATCAAATTACTTCGATAAGTGATGAGCGGCAACATATACGTAACGCTCTTGATGAAGCCAGAAAAAGAGCTGATATTATTATTATTACAGGGGGGCTTGGTCCAACCAAAGATGATATAACCAAGCATACGCTTTGTGCATATTTTAACGATACTTTAGTTCGCAATGATACTGTACTTAAGCATATCGAAGAACTATTTGCCAAATATATAGCTACACCCATCTCAGACATGAATCGACAACAGGCCTTTGTGCCAAGTAGATCAGAGGTCTTAATGAATCAATACGGAACCGCACCTGGGATGTGGATCGAAGATAAGAATCAAATTTTTGTGGCTATGCCAGGCGTGCCTTACGAAATGAAAAACCTGGTCGAAAATGAAGTATTACCAAGATTACAAAAAAGATTTGATAGGCCTTTTATCATTCATAAAACAGTACTTACTTATGGGTTGGGTGAAAGCGCTATAGCCGAAAGAATTGAAACATGGGAAGATGATCTGCCTACTTATATTAAACTAGCATACTTGCCTAGTTTAGGAAGAGTACGATTGCGTTTATCGGCAAGGGGAAAAGATAAAACACTGTTAGAAAGCAAACTAAAGAGCTGTTTAGAAGAGCTTCATAAACGTATCGGTGATATTATTGTGGGTTTTGAAGAAGAAGAAACCATTGAAACGAGAATAGGAAATCTTTTAACCAAGGAAAACAAAACATTAGCTGTAGCAGAAAGTTGTACAGGAGGTAGAATAGCGCAGTTATTTACTACAAATGCAGGAGCTTCTTCCTTTTTTAAAGGAGGTGCTGTTACCTATGCTACGGCTTCAAAAATCGATATACTAGGGATTGATCCTAAACATATAGAAAGGTATTCTGTTACCAGCGCAGAAATTGCTGAAGCAATGGCTACAAAAGTTCGAGAAAAATTCGATTCTGATTATGCAATCGGCACAACTGGTAATGCCGGGCCAACAAAAGGAGATGGAGATGTAGAAGTTGGAACTGTATTTATAGCTATTGCTACTCCTGAAAAAGTTTTTTCAAAAAAGTATGTGTTTAGTAATTTAAGAGAAAGAACTATTGGAAAAGCTGTAAATAAGGCGTTTGAGCTTTTGCTGAAAGAATTGATATAGTCCGTTTTTAAAAATGGCAGTAATGCTGTAATGCATAAGTGGGTTTAAGTTTAAGCAAGTAATTTGATGCCGTATTATCTTACAAATTGAAAAAAACAATGGTTAGATTTCTACAAGGTTTTCTCTAAAAGGTATTGCTAAAAAAATCTTTGTCAGTTGCAAAAAAAATACTCAACTAGTATTGGTGGTTCGGTAAATAATTCGTTAATTTGCACCCTGTTTTGAAATAATACCAAAATCAAGAAGAGATGTCAAGAGTTTGCGAGCTTACAGGTAAAAAAGCAATGGTGGGAAATAATGTTTCTCATGCAATGAATAAAACAAAGCGTAAATTTAATGCGAATTTAATTAAAAAGCGTTTTTACATTCCAGAAGAAGATCGTTGGATCACACTTAAAGTATCAACATCTGCGTTAAAGAATATAAATAAGAACGGAATCTCTGCTGTTTTAAAAGAAGCAAGAGCTAAAGGTTTTTTAACAAAATAATCTCTTTTTTTAAATACTTAAGACAATGGCAAAGAAAGGTAATAGAGTACAGGTGATCTTAGAATGTACAGAGCATAAAGCTACAGGTAAGCCAGGTACTTCAAGATATATAACAACGAAAAATAAAAAGAATACTCCTGATAGAATAGAATTGAAGAAATTTAATCCTATCCTTAAGAAGATGACTGTTCATAAAGAAATAAAATAATAAGGAAATGGCAAAAAAATCAGTAGCATCGTTACAAACAGGATCTAAGAGATTAACGAAAGCCATTAAAATGGTGAAATCTCCAAAGACAGGAGCATATACTTTTGTTGAGTCTATTATGGCTCCAGAAGCCGTAAATGACTTCTTGAAGAAAAAGTAAGCTTAAAAAATATTAGAAAATTAAGCCATTTCAATACTATTGAAATGGCTCTTTCTTTTTATATTTAAATGCTAAACCAGTTCATAACATAAATTCACGGGATTTTACTACGTACAATAGCATAAACAAAGATGGGACTTTTTAAGAATATATTTTCTTCAGAAAAAAAAGAAACACTCGACAAAGGGTTAGAAAAATCGAAAACTACCTTCTTTTCGAAATTGAGTAAGGCTGTAGCCGGTAAATCCAAGGTAGATGATGATGTTTTAGATCAACTTGAAGAGGTCTTAGTTACTAGCGATGTTGGTGTAAACACTACCATCAAAATCATCGAAAGAATAGAACAAAGAGTATCTAAAGATAAATATCTTGGAACCGACGAATTAAATCAAATTCTGAGAGAAGAAATTGCAGGGCTACTTTCTGAAACCAATACTGGCGAAGCTACAGACTTTGACTTACCCCAAGAAAAAAAGCCGTATGTACTCATGGTGGTGGGTGTTAACGGTGTAGGAAAAACAACTACAATAGGAAAATTGGCCTACCAATTCAAAAAGAAAGGTTTGAAGGTAGTTTTGGGAGCAGCAGATACGTTTAGGGCGGCGGCTATAGATCAATTACAAGTGTGGGCAGATCGCGTAGATATTCCAATTGTAAAGCAGGCTATGGGTAGTGATCCCGCTTCGGTAGCCTTTGATACTCTTGGATCTGGTGTGAAACAAGATGCAGATGTGATCATCATAGATACTGCCGGGAGATTACATAATAAAGTGAATTTAATGAACGAACTCACCAAGGTAAAACGTGTAATGCAAAAGGTTATTGGAGATGCACCTCATGATGTATTGTTAGTACTTGATGGTTCTACGGGACAAAATGCTTTTGAACAGGCCAAACAGTTTACAGCTGCGACAGAAGTAACATCTTTGGCAGTCACAAAATTAGATGGAACCGCTAAAGGAGGAGTCGTTATAGGGATAAGCGATCAGTTTCAAATTCCCGTAAAATATATAGGAGTTGGTGAAGGGATAGAAGATCTTCAGGTATTTAATAAATACGAATTTGTTGACTCGTTTTTTAAATAGAAACGTTACGTTATAAAACAGTTAAAAAGATGTTTTGATACGACCAAAACATCTTTTTTTATTACTTTTTGTTTAGAAAACTAGCTTACACTCTTTTCATATGCCCGGCAAATCAAAAAAGTGTTAACTACTATATAAATTTTCTTAGGCAACTTCAAGAATAAGAAAAGTAATTCCTGTTTTTATGTTAAAAAAAAAGATACATAGATTGCTGTTTGTTTTTCTATCTTCATCAATGCTTAATGCGCAAGAATACAATTGCGAGTTGTTAAGTAGGGTCGTTAATGTAGCCTCTGGTTTTCCTGTTTATTATGCTACCGTTAAACTTTCTGGAACAAACCAAGGAGTAATAGCAGATCAAGACGGTCAATTTAGGCTCCCTTGTGATCTAGAACTCTCTAATAGTATTGTATTATCTGCGATCGGTTATGAAACAAAAGCAGTTAAAATTGATGAACTACAACGAGGTGAAATTAATATCATACACTTAAAACCTCATGTTCAACATCTAGAAACAGTATCGCTAACTGTCAAAAAGAAGAAGAGCGACCGAAAACTGCCTGCAAGACTAATTGTGTCCCGAGCTATAAAAAATATACCGATAAATTATCCTAAGCTACCTTATTCTTATATCGGGTATTATCGCGATTATCAACAGCCTATAGGTGATTCTTACGCACGAATTAAAAAACAACATCAAAAAAACGCTAACTACATTAACTTAAACGAAAGTATAGTCGAAGTTTTTGATGCAGGATTTAATACTGATTATTTCGAGAATGAATCAAATCAGGCATTAGTATACAGCTATAATCAAAATGAAACTTTTGTTCGGGATCAACGTTTAGCGATACCTTATGATAATAACAAGAAAAAATACCTAAATAGGGTTTTTATTCCACCGTTTGGAGGGAATGAGTTTAATGTGCTTAATGTAATTAACTCTATTCGAAACCGTAGCAGGCAGTCCTTTTCATTTGCTGATGTGTTTAGCAAAGATTTTACCAAAAATCATTCTTTTAATTTGCAAGGAGTGACCTATCTCAATGATACTCCGATTTACGAGATCAGTTTTGTTAGTAATGCTTCGGTTTCTGGCAAGGATCATTTTGCTAAAGGAACAATTTTCGTCGCCAAAGATACGTATTCAATACATAGACTTCAATATGGATTATATAGCGTTAATAAGAAAGCCCCAATGTATGAGGTTACTATAGAGTATGTACCGGTCAATAATAAAATGTACTTAAACTACATAACATTTAATAATGAATTTAAAGCTAGCAGCGACCATTATTTTAAAATAAAAGAAATAAGTTTTGACCCTAGGGCAATGTTTTTTGATATTCATTTTAATAATGAGTTGGATGAAAAATCTATCCATCCGGTGCATAAAAAATTTAAGATTGTATACGGTGAAAAGGAAGAAAATGTAATTATAGATGATATTTCTGTTTTGAAAGATCGTTTACGACTATTTGTTGATAAAAAGCAATTACTTTCTATGCCAGATTTTAAGTTTAGAAATCTTTCAGAAGCTATTGATGTACAGATTAAAAACGTAAAAGATACCGACGGAAAATTACTCAATAGAATTCCGAAGTTTGTGCTATATCAATATAGAGAATTGTTTGTTCAAGAAGTTTTTCCTGAAAAAAAGATACTTAGTGAAGGGGTATTTATGGATAAATACTTACCCTTATCAAAGTCTCATATAAATTCTTTTGATGAGCAACATAAATATTGGATAAATACCCCTTTAAAAGGAAATGAAGTTGTTAAATAACAACAACCTATACGACATCTTGCCTGATTTTGTTGTTTGCTTCAATTCTTAATCTTTTGTTATGAATATCATTGATCGTAAATATTATAATTAGAGTAATCCATTTAGTTCTTCTAAACGTTTTAGGTAAAAAAGCATCCATCCCTTGCTACACATAATTTAGCCAGTAACATTGTGCTATCGTCTTTGAAGGAAAATAGAAGAAAGTCTTCCCTTTAGGGGAGATACAGAGGGGGGTAATACTAAAACTTGCGGTTGTTTTAATACTAGAAGAAACAATGCCTGATAAATCACTCTAAAACCAAAAAAACCTTCAAAATATGAAGGCTTTTATCTCTATATATCTGTAACCTTTACAAAATATAATTCCCATGTTAATTTAGAAAGGTGCCAAAAATAGAGGATTGGTTAGAAGATTACTACTGATGCAGCAAGAAAATCAAAAAAGTCATAAATATGCAATAAATAACCAAGAAAGCGCCACTAATCAATATTTTGTACCTTGAGATTTTTTGTGTAAATTTTGGATTCGTTCTATTAATAGCTGTACTTTTTATCGTTTCGTTAATCATATATTTAGAATTCATGAAATGATTTTGAACCACTGTGGTATATAAATACTAACTGGGTTGTTTTATATTGTTTTTTAAAAAATTCTTGTCTTATAGAGTAATAAACCTATGCTATCTTCTTTTTCAAGATCGGGTTTCAGATCTTTCGTATTTTTTTCTACAGTGTCTGTAGTGTTTTTTAATAGCTGATTCTTGTAGCTTTTAACAGTCGTAATAAAGCAAACGATAACAGTTACAAAGAGTAAGCTTACTATAGTTTTTAGTGTATGTCTCATATTATTCTAAAGACTTAAAAAATTCAAAAAACGTAGTTGTCTATATCGTAATTTATTTATAGCTAATCATCATCGTCGTCGTCGTCATCATCGTCGTCGTCATCATCATTGTCGTCGTCGTCATCATCATCATCATCGTCGTCACAATCTTCCTGAATAGCATCCAGGATTACTTGTTCTATGGTATCAAGATTATCAATTTCAATTTCAAAATTTTGAGAAAGAATCATTCGAACGGGGAAATTGATAGTAGCAATATCTGTATCTTTCAAATCATTTATAAATTGATATAATTCAAAATCGTTGGTAAAAGAAACTGTTGCTATTAACTCGCTTTCCAGATCAAAAACAGATGCCGAAAAAGGATATTGAAAATCAATACACCTTATCGTGTCATCATTATGAGTATCGTCTTTATGCTTATCAGTATTGCAGTTTTGTATTACATCCTCAAATTGAAGTGTATTAGAAACCGTTATTTCAGAAAAATCATTGGATATCAGGGAAATCGGAAAATTAAAAATAATTTCATCCTTATCGCTAACAACATCTTTATATGCACTTATATCTTGAGATGAAAAAAATTCGATTTCCTGACCATTAACTACAATTGTAAAAGGAAGTTTTACGGTAAAACAATCTGTATCATCGATATGATCATCTAACGATCCATCATTGGTTAATGTTCTAAGTATTAAATTAGCAACCTTAGAGTTTTTAAGAAGGGATTCATTTTCTGGAGCTACAATCAACTCATCAGATTCGCTTCTACAGGATACTAATAATGCGGTGATAAAAACGTAAAAAACCACAATACCAGGAATGATTTTCGAATAGTTGATCATATATATTTGCACTTTGACTGTAATATAATAACAACTTACCTAATAAAACTCCTTTTATATTTTAGTTTTTTTTAATTTTAAACCTTCGAAATGATGCAAAATGCCACAAGAATTAGAAAACGACGTCTGTAAAGAAGCAATATTTTCTAAAATCTATACTACCTACGCCAAAGATTTGTACAATTTTTTATATTACAAATTTGGTGAATCTTGCAATCCCGACGATAAAATGCAAGAGGCGTTTATCAAATTATTAG
Source organism: Aquimarina sp. U1-2 (assembly GCF_017897595.1). Taxonomy (GTDB): domain Bacteria; phylum Bacteroidota; class Bacteroidia; order Flavobacteriales; family Flavobacteriaceae; genus Aquimarina. Next base: position 93,314 of record NZ_JAGKIK010000001.1, on the reverse strand, counting down.
ATAATTGTAAAAAGGTTACTCCATCCAAGGCAAAAGGTTTTTTATTTAGTGTAGCGAAAAATATGATGCTTAATGAAATTAAACATCAAAAGGTCGTGTTGCGCTTTAAAGAAATAAAGCCTAAGAATTATACAAATGAATCTCCTGAATTCATTTTAGAAGAAAAAGAATTTTTTCAAAAATATCAGCATGCATTAAGTAAGTTAACAGAAGACCAGAGAGTGGCATTTTTATTAAATAAAGCTGAAGGAAAAAAACACGTCGAAATTGCCGAAATGTTAGGAGTGACCAAAAAAGCGGTAGAAAATAGAATTTATACTGCGTATAGAAAATTAAAAGAAGAAATTGAAAATTTTAAATAAAAAAAGGAAAATAGAGGACTTAGTTGTTTTATATATAGGAAGTACAAATAATGAACCAAGAAAACTTAATAAAAAAATGGTTGTCTGATGATTTGACTGAGGAAGAGCAAATAGCTTTTCGGCAGTCAAAGGATTATAATTTGCATAGTAGAATTGTTAATGGTGCAAAACAATTTTCTTGTTCAAAACATTCAGAAATACCTGATTTTACTACTTTTTATAGCAATGCCCTTCGCAACAAGACATCTGTTTCCAAAAAGCAACTTAGATACAGCACTTTGTTACGACTAGCAGCGATGATAGTCATTTTGTTTGGTATCGGAGCTTTCTTCTTCTTAAATACCGCTACAACATTTGAAACACATATTGGAGAAAAGAGGGTTATTACACTTCCAGATGCTTCTAGAGTTGTTTTAAACTCGGTATCTGAATTAGAATTTAACGAAAAGAACTGGAAAAATAAACGCGAAGTAACCCTTGCGGGAGAAGCCTTTTTTAAAGTGAATAAAGGTTTTAACTTCGATGTTATTACCGATATCGGCAAGGTAAGTGTTCTGGGAACGCAGTTTAATGTGAATAGCCGTAAAGGATATTTTGAAGTACAGTGTTTCGAAGGGTTAGTACAGGTGCATTTAAATGGACAAACCAAAAATATACCCCCAGGCGCTGTCTTTAAATTTGTAAATCAGGAGGTTGTGTTCTCTGAAGGTAATGAACACCAACAACCCAATTGGATCACTAATAGAAGCAGTTTTAAAAGTGTGCCTTTATATCAAGTGTTAAATGAGTTTGAAAGGCAATATAACGTAACTTTTTCCTTTAAAGATATCGATACTTCACGTATATTTACTGGAGGTTTTGTACATACAAATTTAGAAGAAGGGTTAAAGTCTATCACTTTGCCTCTCGATCTTAACTATAGCATTGACTCAGGGAATACGATTACACTTCAAAAAAATCAACCATAATTGGTTAACAGCTAATTTTATATGGTTACTTTGTGTATGTATTGCGTCGAAGGGGATAGGTCAGATTACTGAAAATAAAATTCCCCTAGAACAAGTAATTACCAAACTTCAAAGTCGTTTTCAATCTCAGTTTACCTATGCCGATGATACCATAGCAGATATTATAGTTGCTCCTCCTCCACAAAACATGCCGCTCGATGACGTTCTTAAGTACTTAGAACAACAAACAAATTTGGTGTTTTACAAACTCGCAAATAATTTTATTTCTATAAACAAAAAAGAAACATCAATACGTATTTGTGGAATACTTAAAGACCGTAAAACTCGACAGCCACTTGTAGGAGCCACCATTCAATCGAAAAAGAACGCTATTACAACTGATAAAACAGGTGCATTTTCTCTACAGGTAAACACTACTACGGCAACCATACTTATAGGGCATTTAGGATATAAAACACAGTATCGTCTGGCAAATTCGTTTAAGGCCGGAGAATGTTTTGTTATTCTTATGGAAGCGAAAACAGAAATGTTAGAAGAGGTCATCATAAGTAATTACATTACCAAAGGTATCGGAAAATCGGCAGACGGCAGTTTTGAAATTAATTATGATAATTTCGGGATACTTCCTGGGTTAATTGAGACCGATATTTTACAAACGATCCAGGCTTTTCCGGGAGTACAAAGTGCAGATGAAACAGTTTCAAATATCAATATAAGAGGAGGGACGCACGATCAAAATTTAATCCTTTGGGATGGCATTAGAATGTACCAATCTGGTCATTTTTTTGGGTTGATCTCTGCCATCAATCCGTTGACCACGCAAAATGCAAAATTAATAAAGAATGGTACCAGTCCAGAGTATACCGATGGTATTTCTGGAACCATCATTACAAATACAGATACGCAGGTAAACAAACAATTGCAAACGAGTGCAGGAGTTAATATGATCAACGCAGATGCTTTTGTAGATGTGCCTTTAGGGCGTTCGTCTGTGCAGGTCACTGCACGAAAATCAATAAGCGATCTTGTAAAAACCCCCACGTATGCAGCATATTTCGACAGGATTTCTCAAGATAGTGAAATAGAAGATCAAAGAGAACTCACTTCTGATATACAATTCGATTTTTATGATCTGAACCTGAGATGGAATTATGCCATTTCAGACAAAGATAAGTTTCGCTTGAATTTCTTAGGCATGAGTAACGAATTAATTTTTACTGAAAATGCTACCATAAATAATACTCGGCAATCGCGACAAAGTAGTTTGGTTCAAAGCAGTATTGCAGGAGGTGTTTGGTATCAAAGAATCTGGAATTCTAAATTACGGTCTGTAATACAAGTGTATAATACAGATTATAAATTAAGGTCTGTTAATTCGAATCTACAGCAGCAACAGCGGTTTTTACAAGAAAACAAAGTTTCTGAAACAGGTATTAAACTCAAAGGGTATTTTGATATGACTAATAATGTGACATTACTCAATGGGTATCAGCTTATAGAAACCGGAGTATCTAATTTGAATGATGTTGATCTTCCTGTTTTCAGAGAAAAAAGAGATCGCGTGATTTTAACCCACAGTTTATTTTCTCAATTGCACTATACCTGGCAAAAATCAACAGTTATAAATGCAGGATTACGATATAATTATAATGAAAAGTTTAATTCTCATACAATCGAACCTAGGTTCACGTTACATCAAAAAATAGGAACTGACTTTAACGTAGAAGTTCTAGCCGAGTTTAAACACCAAAATACTTCGCAAATTATTAATTTTCAAAATGATTTTTTAGGCATAGAAAATCGTAGATGGATTTTAGCAAACGAAGATGATATTCCTGTCATTAGAGGAAGGCAATTCTCTGCCGGTATCCAATACAATCGGTCAGGCTGGCTAATTAATGCAGAAGGATATTTAAAAAAAGTAGAAGGTATTACAGCTCGTAGCCAGGGTTTTCAAAATCAATACGAGTTTAGAAGAGCAATAGGTGATTATAATGTTGCCGGACTAGATGTTTTATTAAATAAGAGATCTAAAAATCTGAGTAGCTGGATCAGCTACTCTTTTGTAGATAATCGCTATACTTTTTTAGAGCTTGAGGATCAAGAATTTCCTAACAATGTAGAGATTGCACATGCCCTTACTCTAGGAGCATCGTATTCGTTTGATGCTATTAAAGTATCTGCCGGAGTTAATTGGAACTCTGGATTGCCTACCACACGACCAGATGGTATGAATGCTGTTGTAGATAACCGAGTCAATTTTGAAACTGCAAACAGTAATAGACTCGATCCATACTTTAGAGTAGATCTATCTGCGACTTACAACTTCAAAATAAGTGATGTAGTTGCTGCGCATACAGGCCTGTCTATCTGGAATCTTACCAATCATCAAAATAGTATCAACGCTAATTACAGAAATCAAACGAATACAATACCTCGTGAAGAAATAGAATATGCTTTAGGGTTTACACCTAACGCCACATTTAGAGTTTCTTTTTAACAACTTGTCCAGGTGAATACTTCTTTTGTTGCTAAATTCTGCTAGTCGATCACTGCGTTGATTTTTTGCCATAGGTCATTGTCAAAACCAGAAGGTCCTAAGGACGAATCCCCCGTATCATTTCCCATTCTTACAATTACTAAATTTTGACTGGGAACCACGTACAGTTTTTGATCGTTTTTACCCAATGCAGCAATAAGATCGTTAGGGGCATTAGGAATTAATTTACCTCCAAATTCTTCTGCTGATGTTGGAACCCTAAAACTGTCTTTTCCGTTAAGCCACCATAAATACCCATAAGATGCATTTAAGTTTTGGGATGTAGATACCATATCATTAAAATACTTTTGATCAGATAAGATCGTAGTAGTATCCCATGTTCCTTTATTTAATATCAAAAGGCCAAAACGAGCCATACTTCTTGCAGTACTATTGTAAATATTTGAAAACCCTAACGATAACCAATTGCCCTCCATCCCTATTTTGTTTTTTAAGGTAACGTTAAAATAGGTTTCGAAATCTTGCTGAGTTGCATTTGTTATGATAGAAGTTAAAAGGGTATAAGGAGCATTGTGATAATACCAAAAATCCCCGGGTGGGTTTCGGTAGGTTAAACACTCTTTATTTGTACAATTAGAATTTGAAACATCATAATCCAACCCAGTATTCATCATTAAGTGATTTTGTACGCGAATGGCACGTTCCTGGTCTGAGGTAAGTAGAGACCATCCTGTACCCAAATAAGTTGAAGAAGGATTTTTAATATCTAAAAAGTTATCTTGCTGTGCTAGTCCCACCATAAACGATGTCAAGGTTTTTCCGGCAGAGTACCACAAATTACGATCTGTTGCAGTAACACCATTAAAATATTCTTCAATAATAATTCTTCCGTTTTTCAGCACTATAAATGCTTTGGTGTCCTTTTCCTTAAGAAACGTATATAGTGCTTCGGTTGCATTTTTATTCCAATTTACATCTTCAATGGATAAGGATTCCCACGAATCAGCATCAATAGGAGGGAAGTATATTATTGAGGGATCTAGAGGTAATTGCTCTTTAATCTCTGATTCTTCATTAGAACAGGATAGAAAACAACAAATAGGGATAACCAGTACAAGTATGTATTTGATCATAGGTAAGGGGGCTTTTATAGATTTGGACTTATAAATATACAAAAGGTTTAATAAAGTAACATGATCATACTCAGAGTTATCAGATTTATTTACAAAACTTGAGTTAATCCTTGTATCTTTGCAGATCTTAATTAGCATCGCCAAAAGGTATATTGCCTGTGGCTTGCTTCGAAGTCAAAATTTGTTTCTAATGAAAGTCTCATGGGTGTATCCTGAGGTAGTTTACATAAAAATATGAGAACAAAAACTCTTAAAAAAAACCAGATCAATGTTGTGACTCTAGGTTGTAGTAAGAATGTTTATGATAGTGAAGTTTTGATGGGGCAACTGCGTGCAAATAACAAAGAGGTTGTTCATGAAAAAGAAGGAAATATCGTTGTTATTAATACCTGTGGTTTTATCGCGAATGCCAAAGAAGAGTCTGTAAATACAATTTTGGAGTATGTACAAAAGAAGGAAGAAGGGGTCGTTGATAAAGTTTTTGTAACCGGTTGTTTGTCTGAACGCTATAAACCTGACTTGGAAAAAGAAATTCCGGATGTAGATCAATACTTTGGCACTACAGAGTTACCAGGGCTTTTAAAAGCACTAGGAGCAGATTATAAGCACGAATTGATAGGAGAGCGTCTTACAACAACGCCCAAAAATTATGCATATCTCAAAATAGCCGAAGGGTGTGATCGTCCGTGTTCGTTTTGTGCTATTCCTTTAATGAGAGGTAAACATAAATCTACACCTATCGAAAAACTGGTTATCGAAGCAGAGAACCTGGCCAAAGAAGGCGTAAAAGAACTTATTTTAATAGCTCAGGATCTCACTTATTATGGATTGGATCTTTATAAAGAAAGAAAGCTTGCAGATTTACTCAAAGCATTGGTTAGGGTTGAAGGTATCGAGTGGATTAGACTTCATTATGCGTTTCCCAGCGGATTTCCTATGGATGTGCTGGAAGTCATGAAAGATGAACCAAAAATTTGTAAGTATATTGATATTCCCTTACAACACATTGCTGATTCAATTCTCAAATCAATGCGTCGTGGAACTACAAAAGCAAAAACGACACAATTATTGAAAGAGTTTAGAGCTATTGTTCCAGAAATGGCTATCCGTACCACATTGATTGTCGGATATCCGGGAGAAACACAAGAGGATTTTGAAACCCTACGGGCATGGGTAAAAGAAATGCGTTTTGAACGTTTGGGTTGTTTTACCTATTCTCATGAAGAAAACACACACGCGTTTAACTTGGAGGACGATGTTCCTGAAGAAGTGAAGATACAGCGTGCCAATGAGATCATGGAGATTCAATCACAAATTTCCTGGGAGTTGAACCAAGAAAAGATTGGGAAAGAGTTTAAAGTCGTGATCGATCGTAAAGAAGGAAATTATTTTGTAGGTCGAACGGAATTTGATTCGCCTGATGTTGACAATGAAGTATTGATCGATGCTTCAAAAACCTATTTGAAAACCGGCGAGTTTACAACAGTAAAAATCAACGAAGCCGAAGATTTTGATCTCTATGGTGAGGTTATTTAACAAAAAAGAAGCCTTACTTGGCTTCTTTTCTATGAATACTCTTGTCTATCTTTCATGGCTAACTCAAGATATTGTAAGAGAAATATAGTCTTTTTGAAATATAACTCTTGATTTAGTTGTTTAAACCACCATCAGTTTCGTTATAATTATCAATAATTTTACCTGGTTCTACATCAGGATTGTCTATCGGATTTACTTCTGGAGAAAAACTCTGTTCGTCTGCAGATTCTGCTTCACATGAAAAAAGCGCGATAGAAATAGCAAGTAGGATTGTTAACTTTTTCATTGTAATAAAATGTTAGATTTGTTAGTTTTTTTTAAAATTCTTGGCAAATGTATCTAAAAATTAGAAGCAAAATCATAAACTTTAGCTAACAAAAAACAAGCATATTCAAGGTTATGAAAAATTTGGTTTGAGGAGTTTATAATAGATATAAGGAAAGTATTCTCGATTAAATTGAAACTTCTATGAGTTGACTGAATTTAATTCAATTTTTATTAATTTTCATTAGGGATTTGATAATCTAAAATTTGTCTTAAAAAGGAGAATGATTAACAATTTAATAACATTAGACCTGTATTCACTTCTATTTTTGATAATTTTTCAATAAAAATTGAAATTTATTGTAAAATAAATAGAATTTGAAACAATTTGTCTATAGCTTGACTACTATCATTACCGATAAACATTAATTTTGCAAAATAGTATTAGAATAACACTCCGAATTTAGTCTGGAATCAAAATTGATGCGCAGCTTCTAAACCTGTAGTTGCTCACATAAGTTCTTGCAGCAGTGCTTTAACTGTGTGTGCTAATTTATTTGCAGTATCAAGATCGCTTTGATTCGTAACTATAGTAATCCCCATGTCATGTTCTGGTAAGATAAATAACCAATTTTGTGTTCCAAAACTGCCACCATGCATACTGTAGTATACTCCATATTCTTTATGCATTTTTACAGGAAGATAGTATGCCATTTTTCTTGAGTTGTTTACATATAAAACCCTGTGAGATTCTAAAACTGTAGGGTTAGACAAATCTAACTGAAACTCGATATAATTAACCATATCTGGCAGTGTAGTTTTTACCCCGCCATCTGCACCGTATAATACAGCCTCATGTGGTACCATTTTACCCGTCATACCATAGCCATTAGCCAAATGATGCATTTTGTTCTTTGATAGATGAATATGCGTATTTTTCATATCTACATGATCGTTAAAATAGCTCGTTAAAATACTATCAAAGGGTTTTTGGTATACGTTTTCTAGAATTTGAGCCATAAGTTCTGTATCGGCATTAGAATATTTGTATTTGACACCAGGAATAGTATCTATTTTTAGTTGACTTAGGTCTGATAGAAATTCTTGTTTACTATAACTTTTTTGAATTTCATGAACTTTAAATGGCAGTTCTTCGTTAAAGTCAGAAAATAAAGCGTTAATGCGTTCGGGTAAAAATTTGGACATACGGCTGGTATGGGTGAGTAAATGTTTAATTCTGATAGGATGCCGTTTGTATTCAAAATTATCAAAGTCTTGTTTGAGATAAGTTCTAATATCATCTTCTAATTTGATCTTACCTTCGATAACTGCGTTGGCAACCAAAACTCCGGCAAAGGTTTTACTTACCGAAGCAATTTCATATATGGTGCTATCGGTTGGCGAGTTGCCTTGGCCTTTGTCTAACACTCCGTGATGCGAGGTATACTTTTTCCCATTTTTGTAAATGCCAATAGACACGGCATTAATTTTTGGATCCTCTAGCAAAGAATCTGCATGTTTCGTAACTAGAAGTTTAACAGTAGCTACAGTTTCTTTCTTTCTTTTTTTTTCTGAAGTATTGCAACCGGTTAAGAGGTGTATAAAAATGATAATGAACAAAGTATGTCTCATGCAGTATTTGTTTAGGTTAGTATCATGTAGACGAGTGACTATCTTTTTTGTTACCTAATAGGATAAAGGTTTTTTGTAATGGGAAGTTAAATCAATATGGTATGAATAAGGATGAAGCAATCTTTTTACTATATGCAGAAGTATAGTTTCATAGTGAGCAGACTACTTCGTCGTTCCTCTTCGTAGTGACGGTGCATTTGTCGTATATGTTCATATATATTCGTCATTGCGAGTGTAGCGAAGCAAGCTTTTTACTATATACAGAAGTATAGTTTCATAATGAGCAGACTACTTCGTCGTTCCTCTTCGTAGTGACGGTGCATTTGTCGAATATGTTCATATATATTCGTCATTGCGAGTGTAGCGAAGCAATCTTCTCGCTATGAATAATCGAACAACCAACCATCAGAAAGGTCTTTCCATTCATTATTTTCTGAATTGATCAAATTCTCTTTCTTTTTCCTATTACCTGATTTTATTTGTTTTTCCCTTATTATGGCTTCATTAATATCACTAAACTCTTCGAAGTATACTAGTTTATTACAATTATATTTACTGGTAAATCCCCCGTAAGTTTTTGTTTTGTGTTGATAAATACGTTTTATTAAATCACTAGTTACTCCAATGTATATGACTGTATTGTTTTTATTTGTCATGAAGTAAACATATGATTTTTTCATTGGCGAATTAGTATTATTTGGATTTTAAAAATATAGCAAATTTTTGGGAATTTATAGACATACTACTTTGTCCTGGCGTCCTCGAAGTGATGGAGTAATTGTCATTGTGATTCGCCTTATACGAAGAAGTACTATTTGAAACGAAAAAAGAGGTCGTATAAAAAGCTATTTTCTCTGTCATTTCGAGCGCAGTCAAAAAACAATAACACTCAGTTTTGAATACATTTCGACTCCGCTCTATGTGACAGTATGGTAAATAATATACTTTTTAGACAGCCTCTTTTACAATCTTTTAATTGGATCAAAAAGTCAATTATGATTTATTGACCGGAAAACCTCGATCTTTCATCAATGCTTCAATTTTGGCTTCGCGACCTCTAAATTTTTTATAAGCGTCTGCAGGATCCATAGCATTACGAGGTGCAAAAAGATATTTTACTAATTTGGCTGCGACTTCTTTATCATAAAAACCATCTGGCGCTTCAGCAAAAGCCTCAGCTGCATCAGAGGTTAATACATCAGCCCACATATATCCATAATAAGCAGTGGCATACCCTTCACCAGAAAATACATGTCCAAAATGCGGTGTGCGGTGACGCATTACTACTTCTTTTGGCATATTTAGTTCTGCCAGGGTTACTTTTTCGAATGCATCAGGATCAATATTTTCTGGGTCTGCCATGTGGAGTTTCATATCCATCAATGCCGATGCCAAATATTCAGTAGTAGCAAATCCTTGATTAAAGGTTGCTGCTTTTTTGATTTTATCGACAAGAGTCTTAGGCATAGGTTCTCCTGTTTTGTAGTGTACGAGATAGGTATTGATCACTTCATCGGTAGATAACCAGCGCTCTAGAAGTTGTGATTGAAACTCGGTATAATCACGAACACCACTATTTAAGGTAGGATATCTAACTTCGGAAGCGAAAAAATGTAATGCGTGCCCAAATTCGTGGAAAAATGTGGTAGCATCATCCCAAGAAACCAATACGGGTTCTCCGGGGGCCGGTTTTACAAAGTTTGAATTATTAGAAGCTAAAACAGTTTTTTTTCCATCGAAGGTAGTATGACTTCTATAGGTAGTTGCCCAGGCCCCAGATCGTTTACCGGGTCTTGCAAAGGGATCAAGATACCATAGACCGATATGTTCTCCAGAAGTTTTGTCGGTCACTTCCCATACATGTACATCTTCATGAAATACAGGAACTTTATTTTCTTCTACAGGTGTGAATTTATAATTGAATAATTCCCCAGCTACATAAAACATAGCTTCGCGCAATTTGTCTAGCTGTAAATACTGTTTTACTTCGTCTGAGTCCAGGTCATACTTCTTTTTTCTAACCTTTTCGGCATAATACCTGTAATCCCAAGGCGCTATAGTGATTTGATCTCCATTGGCATTAGCTATAGCTTGCATGTCAGCTACTTCTTCTTCTACTCGTGCAATAGCTGCAGGCCATACGGCATTCATTAACTTCATGGCATTTTCCGGAGTTTTTGCCATTCGATTTTGCAATCTCCATTCAGCATAATTGTCATATCCCAACAATCCAACGCGTTCTTTTCTTAATTTTAAGATTTTAGCAATATTTTCATTATTGTCTTTGTCATCGCCATTATCCCCTCTGGAATAATAATTTTCCCATACTTTTTTGCGCAATTCTCTTTCATTCGAATAGGTAAGGAAAGGATCCATAGCCGATCGTGTATTGGTAACGGCATATTTACCTTCTTCTCCGCGATCGGCTGCAGCCTTTGCATACGCTTTGATCAAGGGCTCTGATAAACCGCTTAATTGCTCTTTTGTGAGATAGGTCACGTAACCTTCTTCATCTTCTAAGATATTATTAGAAAAGTTGGTGTATAACTCTGAAAGCCCTTTGTTAATCTCGGCATAGCGTTTCTTTTTCTCTTCATCTAATTCGGCTCCATTCATGGCAAAGCCTTTATAGGTTAATTGAACCACGCGTTGTTGGTCGTCTTCTAGAGGATTTTTTATAGCGTTATCATATACCGTTTTTACTCTTTGAAATAGTTCTGTGTTTTGAGAAATTTTTGAACGAAATTCAGATAGCTTCGGAGCCATTTCTTTTTGAATCTCTCTAAATTCTGGTGAAGACATGTTGCTGCTTAAAATTCCGTAGTACGTGAATACTCTTCCTAATGCTGCTCCAGATTTTTCTAAAGGAACGATGGTGTTTTCAAAAGATGGGGCTTCGGGATTATTTGTAATTTCATCGATCTCTTTAAGATTAAGTTTCATTCCTTTTTCGAGGGCAGGTTTAAGATCTTGCAGGTTCATTTTATCGAATGCCGGAGTGCCTCCGTATCGGCCGGTCCATTCTGCTAGCAATACATTTTCAGTATTTTCTGTTTCTGTTACAGTTTCCACAGGTTCTTTTTTTTGATTACAGCTGCTTAAAAATAAGAAACTTGATAAAGCAATCGCTTTTAAGGTAATTGAAGTGTACGTATGTGTCATGACTATTAATTTCAAATTCTGAATGTATTGTCTGTAAAAAATATGGCATTTACAAAGAAAAGCTTACCATTTTCCCAAAATGATCGAAACAAAGGATTATCGACCATGTATATAATACTTCCGTTACCCAATTTTGCCTCACCAAATACCAGGGAGTTAGTAAGATTAGATAACGCGTGGGTACCTGCAAACCCAGATACATTTTCTGGCTTTTTAATATATGCAATATTGTATCCGTTTTGTAATAATTTATAAGAATCACTCCCTAATTTTAGGCTAAAATAAACATCGTCATATCCAAATGCCATAGGGTGTGACGTATCTACTTTTGTTTTGAAAATACTGCCGGTTATTAGATCTTTTACTCGTTGACGTTCCCTTTGATCATAGGGCGTGATATTACCAATTGAGTCCTTTTTTGTTTCGACAGGTGTATTTTTTTTCAAATCAAAACCTTCTTTGTTATTAAACATACGAATGGCCTTGGCTATAGCAATGAGTCTACCACCCTGACGCACCCAGGCTTTTAACTTTTTAAATACGTTTTCATCGATTAAGGTGCTGTAATATCCATCGGGAATAATGAGAACATCGTAGGTGTTAAGATCTATATTTTTAAAGTATTCGGTATCAATAGAAGTAACAGGAAAGTGAAGTTGTTGTTCAAAAAAATGCCAAATCTCGCCATAACTTAAAGACGATACATATTGTCCTTTTAACACGGCGATACGTTGATTGTTGATTAATTTAACATCTGGAGAACCAAAATCTACTCCTTTTGAGGCAAAACTAGACGGCGCTGCATAAAGTTTACGCTGGTGTTGGTTAGCAATGTTAACAACAAGATCATGAAAGTCTTCATGTTTTCTATTATCACTTTTAGTAATAATTAGACTTCCTCTTTCAAAAGTATGCGTATCGTTAGTAAAATCTTTTTCGGTAAAACGTACTCTTATATTGTTTTTTAGTAATTCTGCCATAAAAGCGGCATCAGATAAACTATGCCATTTGGTAATATACCCCGCTCCCGAAATAGAAGTATTATTGCGTATCGTATGTTGTACGCTCTCTTGATTTACTGGTACAACAGATGTAGTTGCAATAGTTTCTAAACCATAGGCATGGGGGATGCTCCAGGCGGTAATATCATATGTTACAGGAGTGTTCAACTTGGTATTAGGTTCAAACAGTACTTTAACCATTTTTCCTTTGGGTTGATCTGTAGATACGACCAAAGCACCTTTTGAGTTCATACTTCCCGATTTGTTTTCTTTAAAATTAAATCCAGAAACTTTTGTGGTCTTTGCAAAGCCGTATGTTATTTCGTGTTTATCTAATAGTGTAGTGAGTGCCTTAATTTTATCTGTATGCCCTTTAAGTACGTAGCTTTTATACTTTAAATCAGAGGTGTCAAAGAATTTTTTAAACTCAGTGTTTAGTTTTACGGCATTTTTTGAAGCTATTTCTATTGTAGACAGTCCAGTAGTGGTATGATGCAATATGCGGTCTTTTAGGGTTAGTACATAACCTTCGTCAGTTTGTATGCCTAATCCTGCACGACCGTGTCCTGCTTGTTCATAAGTCATGCCGATAGCGCCCATAAAAGTTGGATACGTATCGCCATAACTGGGATAAAGTAAGTCAAAACGCTCTCGGGTAAAAAACAGCCACCCTTTGGCATCAAAATATTGTGCATGATTTTTACCTATTTGTGTTTGAAAATCTCTTTGCCATGGTGTAATGATTTCATGAAACGGTTCTGCAGCCGGTGCAAAATAATAAGGTTCATTAATACCTTGTTCATGAAAATCTACATGAATATGTGGCATCCATTGATTATATATTTTCAAACGTTGAGAAGTTTCTAACTGCGTAGCCCAAGCCCAATCCCGGTTTAAATCAAAAAGATAATGATTGGGTCTCCCGCCAGGCCATGGTTCATGATGTTCGGTGGCATTTTGGTCAATAACATAAGGTGTAGCGCTTACTTGATTGTACCAGTTTGCGTATCGGTCGCGCCCGTCTGGGTTAACACAAGGGTCTAGAATAACAATAGTATTTTGAAGCCAGTCTGATTTCTTTGTAATGAGTTCATAGATAGTTAGCATCGCCGCTTCGGTGCTCGAGGCTTCGTTACCATGAACGTTATAACTTAACCATACTATAGCTTTATTAGGAGCGGCGTTTCCTTCAACTATTCCTGTATTTTTTAGATGAGCTAATCTTATATTGTCGAGGTTTTTTAAGTTTTCTTCAGAAGAAATAATCGCATAGGTTAGTGGTCTACGTTCGTTTGTTTTTCCATAAACATGATAGGTTACTTTATTAGAATTAGCAGCGACATGTTCAAAATATTGAATAACATCGGCATGACGTGTAAATTGTTCACCTATGTTATATCCTAAAAATGCTGAAGGAGATTGTAAATCACTTTGCGCATACGATAATGAGATCGTTATGACAAAAAGTGTAATGAGTAATTTTTGCATGGATTGATCAAAATTTTAAAACTTGTAAAATACCGCGTTAAATTTAGGATATTATTGGTATTAACTAAAATTTAGGATTTACATTTACAATCTAATGTATATTTATCTTCTTTTAAAAAAGTAGTATATGCCTAGTGACTGTATTCCGTTTCGAGATACGAATTACTTTTCATCCCTTATTTGTAATTATTTAGATCAAACGTCTGATTTGCAACCTTTTTATCACCGTTTCCCGTCTATAGAAAATTTTAAAGATCAAATCAAAGAGAAACAATATACTTTTCCACCAAAACATAGAGAAGTGTTAGTAAAATCTCTACAACATCAATATCGAAACATCGGTTGTACCCAAGCAACCAAAGAAAATTTGAAATACTTAGAAGAGCAGACGACTTTTACAATAACAACAGGGCATCAATTAAATTTATTTACCGGACCACTTTATTTTTTATATAAAATTGTCTCAACAATTAATCTTGCCAAAATTTTAAAGGAAAAGTATCCTACTTTTAATTTTGTACCGGTATATTGGATGGCCACAGAGGATCACGATTTTGACGAAATCAATTATTTTCATTTATTCGGAAAAAAAATTCAGTGGAATCGCAAAGATGGTGGAGCAGTAGGTAATTTTAACACTCGCGGATTGGATGAAGTTTTTGATATCTTTTTTTCGGAAATCGGAATAGGAAAAAACGCTGAAGAATTGAAGAGATTATTTCATGAAGCGTATCTGCAACACCACTCATTAGCTGAAGCAACACGATACCTGGCGAATCAATTGTTTGGTGAATATGGTCTGGTTATTATTGATGGAGATGACCGCGAGTTAAAACGCCTGTTTATTCCGTATGTCGAAAAAGAACTCCTGAATCAGGTTTCATATACGAGTGTGCTACCAAAAGTGACAAAACTTGAGTCGCTTGGATATAAAGTACAGGTAAATCCCAGAGAAATCAACCTTTTTTATTTGGATGAAGGTATTCGAGAAAGAATCATAGCACAAGATGGGACGTATTTTGTCAACGAGACCAATATCTCTTGGAGCAAGAGTGAAATTATAAAACACTTGAATGAAGAGCCAGAACGATTTAGTCCCAATGTCATGATGCGCCCTTTGTATCAAGAGGTGATTTTACCCAATCTTTGTTATATTGGCGGCGGAGGAGAACTGGCTTATTGGCTAGAGTTAAAAGATTATTTTCAAAAAGTTGAAGTACCTTTTCCTATACTTTTACTTCGTAATTCGGTGCTGATCCAGACCCAAAAACAAGCTGAAAAACTAAACAAGCTCAATATCGCAAACACCGAATTATTCTTAAAACAACATGAATTAATTAACCGAAAAGTTCGACGTATTTCAGATATCGATATTAATTTTGATCCACAACGAAAGCATTTACAGGAGCAATTTCAGACTATGTATACATTAGCAGAGCAAACCGATATTACTTTTAAAAACGCTGTAAAAGCTCAAGAAGTTAAGCAGTTAAAGGGTTTAGACATATTAGAAAAACGTTTACTAAAAGCACAACGGCGCAAGTTAAGCGACCATGTGCAACGGTTAACAGCAATTCAAAATGAATTGTTTCCCAATCAAAGTTTACAGGAGCGCATCATCAACTTTTCAGAGATGTATCTGGAGTATGGAGAAAATCTGATCCCTACATTAATAGAACATCTCGACCCTCTTGTAGGAGAGTTCATCATTATCAAAAAATAAAGCAACCGTAATTGTAGTTGTCTACTTTAAATCTTATAATCAGTACATTACGTGTTAATAAATACGCAAAACAAAGGTTGTTTTATTATCAATGTTGCACTTTGATGAGTTGCAAATTTTCAGATTGATAAAACTGTGTTATTGAAATGTAAAACGAGCATATTTTGACTGTATTCTAGTTTAGAAGAGCTAGCTTTATATACAAATAGAATATGTCAAATCTTTACATGTAAGTAGTATGAGTACAATAGCAATACCTAATAACAACGAAAAAACCAAAATGTCTTTTGATTCTAAAAATTTCAATCAAAATAAAGAAAAGACTTCTTTATTTAAGGTGTTTGATGTATCATTATCTGAAGCGACTTTGGAATTTTCAAAAGAAATGCGAGCGTATACCATACAGTGTTTTAATACGTATTCTTAAATTGATTAGTTCAGTGTTTCGAAATTGTGTTATTAGAATTCGTTAGTTCTTTATTGTTAGCGAGATGTTGGCAAAGGGGAACTTAAACCAATTCATAATATAAAATCAGGGAACTAAAAAAGAACCTTTCCATTCGTCGTTTTCTTTTTCATACAGTACTCTGATGTGTGTTGGTCTTTTTAAGCGTAAGTATTCAATTTTATCTGGTATCAATTTGATGGCAGTTAGAAAGTGTTTTTCTTCAAGGTAATCAATCTGCTCGGGATTATTTATTTCCTTCCCTGGAGCAAGTTTGGTGGTGTAGTCTTTTCTAGATTTTATAGGAATGTGTTCCCATATACGTTTTAATGTGATATCATCTGTAATTAGTTTTGCTTTGGCTCTTATAGAGAGTTGGATCAATTTTTCTGAGTCAAAAAATAGAAGACTTACTGTATTATGCTCGTTGATATGAGTGATTTTTTTTGACCTCTTGTCTGTATACACCATTAGGTTTAGGTGTTCATCTATTTCCCGAAGCACAACAGTTCTTAGTCTGGGCGTACCATTAATACTCGAAGTTCCCAATGTAAAATACCGAAATGGATGGCTGTTCGTGATAGTTGCATTTTTCAGATCTTTTAGTACTGTAGAGAATATAATTTCGGTCATAATACGCATGGTGTGAGTATGTTTAGCATCGATAATGCTTTAGAACTTTATCATGAGACTTTCAAATGCACCACAAAACAATGCTCTGTGCAAGATGTCGCATTAGAAATGTTTTCTTAATTTTTGCATATCATGGCTACGGTTACAGTAAAAAAACATAGCAAAGCGAATGTGTTTGAAACAGTTGAAAGGCGTGATAAATTTTCTAATACAAAACCAAGTTTTATAAAGATACTCAATTTTAAGTATTTTTTTATGTTTTTCGGTTTGAAAAACTACTTTGGTTACCATGGTACGGAAGGTTAAACCCGGTTTATGTATTAGAATTTCGTCATGAGGGTTGAAAATGTCATAAAACCAAGTGTTTTCTAAGTTTCAGCATACCGCTACGGTGACACTTAAAAATATAACGTAGTGCTTGGTTTTGCAGCAGTTTCAAGCCGCAATAGATTTTCTCATATATAAAGCGGGTTAAAAAAGTCCAGCACTTCCAGAACTAATAAAAAATATACTTTAAGAGCTACACATCTGAAGCATTTTTTTAAGCCTGTTCTTTAGCTTACGTTACCCTCTATTTTATTTAACAGGTTTTTGATTTTGAAACGATGGTGATTTCAAGATAAACCATAGGCTAGTACGCTCTTGATGATCCCATTTAAAAAATATCTCATTTTGAATTTCAGGGTTATTAATTTAATTTTATTTTTGTCTATGCAAAACAATAAGGTACTTATACTGGACTTCGGTTCGCAGGTTACACAACTCATTGGGCGTAGGGTTAGAGAGCTCAATATTTATTCTGAAATTCATCCGTACAACAAACCACCAAAGGATATTGATAGTTATCAGGCTGTAATATTATCCGGTAGCCCATTATCTGTTAGGGGTAATAATGCTGCGCATCCAGATCTTTCTGAAATACGAGGTAAAAAACCTTTATTAGGCATCTGCTACGGGGCACAGTACTTGGCTCATTTTGGAGGCGGAGAAGTTGCAGCATCAAATACCAGAGAATATGGTCGTGCTAATTTATCTTACATTACTGATAATGAATTGTTTAAAAATATTTCGAAGGGATCTCAGGTTTGGATGAGTCATAGTGATACTATTAAAAAATTACCTACCCAAGGGGAACTTTTAGCAAGCACTCATGATGTAAAAAATGCAGCCTTCAAAATTAAAAATGAGACAACGTATGCTATTCAGTTTCATCCAGAGGTATACCATTCTGTAGATGGCGCTCAACTTTTGAAAAATTTTTTAGTCAATATTGCAGGTGTCGCTCAGGATTGGACTCCTGATTCTTTTGTAGAGGAAACGGTACATAATTTAAAAGGCCAATTAGGTAGCGATAAAGTAGTACTTGGGCTTTCTGGCGGAGTAGATTCTTCGGTAGCAGCTATGTTATTGCATAAAGCTATTGGTAAAAACCTGTATTGTATTTTTGTTAATAATGGATTACTGCGTAAGAATGAGTTTACTCAGGTATTGGCTCAGTATAATGATATGGGATTGAATGTTAAAGGAGTAGACGCTTCGGCACGTTTTTTGGAAGCCTTAGCCGGAGAAAGTGATCCCGAAAAAAAGCGTAAAGCTATAGGTCGTGTGTTTATAGAGGTTTTTGATGATGAGGCGAACGCTCTAGAAAATGTAACGTGGTTGGCACAAGGTACTATATACCCTGATGTTATCGAAAGTGTTTCGGTAAGTGGTGGTCCTAGTGCAACCATAAAGAGTCATCATAATGTAGGCGGTCTACCTGATTTTATGAAATTAAAGATTGTAGAACCTTTAAAAATGCTATTTAAAGATGAGGTACGCAGAGTAGGAGCATCAATGGGAATGAGTAAGGAATTACTAGGAAGACATCCTTTTCCCGGACCTGGATTGGCCATTAGGATATTAGGAGATATAACGCCGGAAAAAGTAGCTATATTACAAGAGGTAGATGCTATTTTTATCGACGGATTAAAAGAAAATGGTTTGTACGATAAAGTCTGGCAGGCAGGAGCCATATTGCTCCCTGTACAAAGTGTTGGGGTAATGGGTGACGAGCGAACCTATGAAAATTGTATAGCATTGCGCGCAGTAGAAAGTACCGATGGGATGACGGCAGACTGGGTAAATTTACCTTATGAGTTTTTACAAAAAACATCGAATACTATAATAAACCGTGTAAAAGGCGTTAATAGAGTAGTATATGATATAAGCTCGAAGCCCCCTGCTACAATAGAGTGGGAATAGTATGGGTTTATTAACTTATCAGAGTTGGGGAATTAAACTTAAATAGATGAAACGAATAGTAGTAAAATTTTTAATGTAAGAGCGTAGCTGTTACCTATGTTCTCAATTTTTTTAATTATTTCGTTTTCAAGAAATCAAAAACATGTAAACGTATGAAAAAGTCTTTATTGTTTTTACTATTGTTGATCTTTGGTCATATAGCGACAGCCCAGCAATATAAAAGTCATACGGTGGTTAAAGGAGAAAATGTATATCGTATAGCCAAGCGTTATAATACAACACCAGAAGCTATTTATAAAATTAACCCTACTGCCAAAGACGGAATCAAAGAAGGGCAGATTCTTGCTATTCCGGTGACAGATGACCAAGAGTATAAAACACATATAGTTGAAAAGGGTGATACAGTATTTAGTCTTTCAAAAAAATATAATGTGTCACAAGAAGCCATATATATTCTTAATCCAGAAGCTATTAGAGGTATCAATGTAGGACAAATTCTAAGAGTAGGTAAGGTCGAAAAAAAAGATACAAAACCGATTGATGGGACTGATGAGAACGGTAAGAATTCAGTGCTGGATAGCCTCAAAATTGTTGAAGAAGGACCTAAAATAGTTAGGTATATTACCCATAAGGTGAAACGAAAGGAAACTTTATACGGTATCGCAAAAAAGTATAACGTTACTGTCGAAGATATCAAAAGACAGAATAAGCGATTGTACGCAGAGCAAATTAGGAAAAAGGACAAAATTAGAATACCGGTTTTCGATACATCGTATGTGCCTACTGTTCCTGTAGGTGTTGATAGTGTAAGTAGTAGAATCACGACCACTACAAAATATAGAATTCGACCTAAAGAAACAAAATTTGGGATTGCAAGGCGTCACGGGATTACCATTTCCCAACTAGAGCAACTTAATCCCGGCATGAATCCTGATTTTCCTATCGGGATGGAAATTACAGTGCCTACCACAATTTTTGTGTCTTTAAAAGATTCAATACAACCGGGTTTCGAACTTTATAAAGTGAAACCAAAAGAAACTATTTTTAGTATCTTAAAACGTACCGGGATTTCATCAGATTCGCTATTACATATGAACCCGTATTTAAGAGAAGGGCTAAAAGCGGGTATGGTAATTACAATACCAAAAGATACTATAGCGGTAGAAGTTGAAGAAGGGCAGTATCTGGATTTATCGAGTAAGTTATACAATTTCAAGCCGAAGAAGATAGCAGTTATGTTACCGTTTAGTCTCGATACTCTTAATTTTGAAGCTATCCAAACGACTGAAGAATATCTCAAGAAAAAACAAAGTCTTAGAATTGCCTTAGATTTATACAGCGGGATCTTAATTGCAGTTGATTCTGCAAAGACCAAAGGAATACCTACAGAACTTAATGTATACGACACAGAAAAGAATAACAACAAAAAACATATAGAAAAGTTACTAAGTGAGCATAGTTTTGATAGTACTGATGCCGTTATCGGACCTTTATACCAGAAAAATTTAGAGATCGTGGCCTCAAGACTCAAACAGCACAATACCCCTGTATTTTCTCCTGCATCAAGAAAAGAATCTGGTATTTATGATAATTTTTTTCAAACTAGACCTACAGATGTTATGCTTCAAGATAAGATTATTGCGTTTATCGAGAAAGATTCTACAGATAAAAATATAGTTCTTATCATACAGCAAGGTAAAAAATATGAGAAAGTAAAAGAGAAACTTATGTCTAAGTTTCCCAAAGCAAAAGTTGCCAGAATTGAAGAAGGTAATTATTTGTATGAAGTTCACCTTAATAAAGTATTGGTAGAAAATAAGCCAAACTGGATTATTTTAGAATCAGATGATGTAGCGATGCTTAGTAATGTCATTCCTTTATTAAACGCTAAAACTGATAGCCATCAAATTACATTATTTACTTCTGACAAGAATAGTGCTTACGATAATGATAGTGTTAAAAATGAGAATTTATCAAAATTACATTTACATTACCCATCAGGCTATAAAGAGTTTGATGAAAAAGAAGAAGATACTGGTAAAAGTGTAACTCCATTTGTAAAGCGGTATAAAAAAGAATACGGTATCGAACCAAACAATTGGGCTGTTAGGGGCTTTGATATTGCCTATGATATATTATTGCGATTAGGAGCAGCAGATGATCTTTACAGAGGGGTCTCTTTTAATGGTACTACAGAATATGTTGAAACCAAATTCAATTATGAAAAAAAACCGTTAGGGGGGTATTATAATGATGCCACGTATATCATCAAATTCGACGACGATTTAAAACTTTCTATAGTCGAATAATCTTTATGATAGGTATGCTTAACCGTATCTTAGTATACAAGTAGTATCATACGAATTTACTTAGATGTTAATAAAATCATGTATTCTATTAGAATTAAAAGAGATTTTTCTATATATTTGAAAATGTTAAGATTAACATTTTTTTAGATTAATTTTATGAAAAGTTTTCTCTTGGCACCATAATTGATTATACAGGATTATTAGGAATACATGAAAAAATAATTCGTATTGATTTCTAAATTATGTATATTTAGAATGAAATAAAATCTATTCAAAAGCATCATCAATATATTGCCCCATATTGTATCCGCAATGCTTTAAAATAGAGAAAATATAACTTTGGGTTGGGCATAATTGTTACAATTATGAGTAAATACTTTACTATTGTTTTATTTTTATTTACTACCAATAATAATGGTTTCGTCGGAAAATTCTCGTATACAGAAAGAAGTAAATTAGCCTGGTCAGATTTTAGAGGGAGACCCGAAATGTCTAGCACTTTTGACGCTAGTGTTAACACAGGTATTACTTACCAATGGGCTTACGGAAAAGATAAAGGAGATATAGAATTGAATTATCAGGTAGATAGTTTTTGTTATCCCTCATTATCTTGGGTAAAACGAGGACAAATGTCTGATCACCTTTTGATGCACGAACAACTACATTTTGATATTTCCGAGCTTCATGCGCGTATTATGAGGAAAAGATTGAAAGAATATAAAGCGGGTCAAAACATAAGAAGAGATTTAAATAAGATGTATAAGTTGGTAGAAAGAATGCGAATTAATATGCAGGAGAGATATGATGAGGAAACAGACCACTCTAGAAACAAAGTTAATCAGGAAAAGTGGGAAAGAAAGATAAAGACACTTATGTGGTATTATCGAGATTATATTAAATAATAAATTAATTGTCCGTTATTATACCTAAAATTTAACTGAGAAGTCATCCTGAATTCATTTCAGGATCTCATGAAGTTTATTTTCAGTACATTGAGATGAGAAGCTGAAACAAGCCTGTGCTGAACTCGTTTCAGTATTCAGCTTGACGCAAACCGTTTAGGTTAAATTACGAATATTCGTAAATAATAAAATTGGAATAGTTTTTTCAATTTTAACCTGACTAGAATCATCTGTAGATAGCCTTTCCTTATACTATGAATCTTCAACCTCAAAAAGATTTCCTCATTACATTATCTCATACAAAAATGCCTTTTGGTAAATATAAAGGAAACTATCTTATTGATCTTCCTGAATATTATATAGTGTGGTATGCAAACAAAGGTTTTCCTAAAGGTCTTTTAGGACAACAAATGCAAACAGTATACGAATTAAAAACTAATGGCTTAGAGCATTTAGTTCGAAATATTAAGAATTTCTAGTTTCTACGATGAATTTTCTGAATTAATACCAAATCTACTATAAAATGGCACAAAAGATGCGAAGTTGCTTTTCTATCCTTCGAAGCAGTAAAATTATTGCATAGCCCTACCTACAGAATTATTTTTAAATGAAGTAGGAGGCTAAATGCACAAGGAGATTTGTGTTATTTTATAGTAAATTTGGTTTAAGATACAGATTCCTGAATTTTAGAAAATAAATCTACATCTACTTGGTTTTTTGTCAAATCATCAAAATCTTCGCGTTCACGTATTAAGTATGCTTTACCTTCATGCCATAATACTTCAGCAGGACGATAGCGCGAATTATAATTACTAGCCATAGAAAAACAATACGCACCGGCATTTTTAAACGCGATGATATCACCTTCAGTAATTTCTGAAATTCTTCTATTGGTAGCAAATGTATCGGTTTCGCATATATATCCTACGATAGAGTAAAAACGTTCTCTTCCTTTTGGATTAGAAACATTTACAATTTCATGATAAGAACCATAAAACATAGGTCTGATAAGATGATTTAGCCCACTATCGATTCCTGCAAAAACAGTAGAAGTTGTTTGTTTAACCACATTTACTTTTGCCAAAAAATAACCGGCTTCACTAACCAGAAATTTACCGGGCTCAAAACCTAATGTAAGTTCTTTCCCATATTCTTTGCAAAATTCATTAAAACGCTTTGTTAATTTCTCACCGAACTCTTCGATATTCGTTTCAATATCCCCGTCTTTATAGGGAACTTTAAATCCGCTACCAAAATCTATAAAATCGAGGTTGGTAAAGTGTTTCGCAGTATCAAATAAAATTTCACTTGCATATAAAAAAACTTCAATATCCAAAATATCACTACCGGTATGCATGTGAATACCATTAATAGTCATATTCGTGTTTTCGACTATTCTTAAAATATGTGGAATTTGATGAATGGAAATACCAAATTTACTATCAATATGACCTACAGATATTTTGCTATTACCACCGGCCAGTACATGAGGATTGATTCGAATACATACTGGCGTATTAGGGTATTTTGTACCAAATTGTTCTAAAATTGATAAATTATCAATATTTATCTGTACCCCCATTGCAGCAACTTCTTCAATTTCTTCTAGAGAAACACCATTAGGAGTGAAAATAATATCTTCAGGTTGTACACCTGCCAATAATCCGAGTTTTACCTCTTGTATAGAGACGGTATCAAGCCCTGCGCCTAACGAATTTATTAATTTTAAAATAGCAATATTCGATAGTGCCTTTACTGCATAATTTAGCTTTACATGTTTGACCTTTTTAAAAGCATTAAACAGGCGATTATATTGTGAAATAATTTTGGAAGAATCATAGACATAAACAGGGCTTCCAAACGCTCTTGCTATTGCTAATAAATTATCATTTTTCATTGTACTACTAATTTAAGCCTACGAAATTATCAATAAAATTATAGATATAATTAGGTTTGGAAGAAAAATTGTTTAAAGACCATCAATTTTGTGATATTTAACTTGTGTTTAAGGATGGTACTACTGGTAAATTACTACTTTTAGTAAAAAAATATGCTTCCGTTATTTCCTTTGCAAGCGGTGGTTTACCCCGGTGAACGCTTGCCATTACATATCTTTGAAGAGCGATATCAACAACTTATTCATGATTGCGAAGAAGAGCAAATAACCTTTGGTGTACCTACCTTTATTAATAAGACTCTAGATTACGGTACTGAGGTAAAGTTGCAGAAGGTTTCAAAAAGATACCCTAACGGTGAGAGTGACGTGATCTGTACAGGGCAAAGAATCTTTAGAGTTAAAAGCTTTGAAGAGCAATTGCCAGGAAAACTCTATGCAGGTGGTCGTGTAGAATTTCTTGATGATAATACAGGAAGTGCTGAAGATTTGCAGGAAGAGTTGTTAAAGAATATGGCAATCTTGTATGTAGAGCTCACCATAGATAATCCTCCTGTTTTTGATATTCCTTTTATTAGTTATCAGGTAGCGCATAAAGTAGGTTTAGCGCTACATCAGGAATATCATTTACTTACATTGCGCAGCGAGTTGGAACGGTTGAATTATTTGATTGGACATTTAAAAGTTACCATTCCGGTGGTAAGAGAAATGAATAGAGCAAAAAAAGTTATTAAAATGAACGGACACTTTAAAAACTTTGATCCGTTGGATTTCAAAGACTTTAAATTGTAAAAAGTGCCATGGTTTTTTAGGGTAAAAGATTGGCACAGTAATTTCACTTTTCCTATTTTTGAAACTCCTATAAATAAAGGTTAAAAAATAACAATATGAACTTACACGAATATCAGGGTAAAGAGATATTAAGCAGTTTTGGGGTACGAATTCAGCGGGGTATAGTAGCACAAAATGCACACGAAGCTGTTGCAGCAGCGAAACAACTAACGGCTGAGACGGGTACGGGTTGGCACGTAATTAAAGCTCAGGTACATGCAGGAGGTCGAGGAAAAGGAGGAGGCGTAAAATTGGCCAAAAACCTAGATGAGGTATCTACGATTTCAGAACAAATTATAGGAATGAATCTTGTCACACCTCAAACCTCGGCAGCGGGTAAAAAGGTACATCAGGTATTAGTCGCAGAAGATGTTTATTATCCGGGTGATAGCGAGCCTGATGAATTTTATATGTCAGTATTATTAAATCGAACATCGGGTCGAAATATGATCATGTATTCTACGGAAGGTGGAATGGATATCGAAACCGTAGCCGAAGAAACACCTCATTTAATCTTTACTGAAGAAATTGACCCTGCTGTGGGAATTTTACCATTTCAGGCACGACGTGTAGCATTTAACCTTGGATTGAGCGGTGGTGCTTTCAAAGAAATGACAAAATTTGTAACCGCATTGTATACTGCGTACGTAAAATCGGATGCTTCACTATTTGAAATAAATCCAGTGCTAAAAACAAGCGACGATAAAATAATGGCTGTTGATGCCAAGGTGACCTTAGACGATAATGCCTTATATCGACATAAAAATTATGTCGATATGAGAGATATTCGCGAGGAGAACCCTATCGAAGTCGAAGCCAAAGAAGTAGGTCTAAATTATGTAGATCTAGACGGTAACGTAGGCTGTATGGTAAATGGAGCTGGTCTTGCCATGGCTACTATGGATTTGATCAAACAGGCAGGTGGAGAACCGGCAAACTTTTTAGATGTAGGAGGAACAGCAGATGCGAAACGTGTAGAAACCGCTTTTAGAATAATTCTCAAGGATCCTAACGTAAAAGCTATTTTGATCAATATCTTTGGTGGTATTGTACGTTGTGATCGAGTAGCACAAGGAGTAGTAGATGCATATAAAAATATGGGAGACGCTATAAATATTCCTATTATAGTGCGTCTTCAAGGAACAAATGCCGATATCGCCAAAGAGCTTATAGATACTAGCGGTTTGGATGTCCAAAGTGCTGTAGAATTTCAAGAGGCAGCAGATAAAGTACAGGCTGTATTAGCGTAATACTAGGTGCTATCAAAAAGCAACTTTGATTACTAGGTTGCTTTTTATAGTATCATTTATCCTGTTATGATTTTTCTTTTTTTTCTGGCATCGGGCCTCTTAAATAAATGACTAATCCGTTTAGAAAATTGCGTAATATTTGATCACCGCACTCCATATATTTCGGGTGGTTTTCATTTCTAAAAAATGCACCTAATTCACTTTTGGTTACCTTAAAATCAACTAAGGCACATATGTTTACGATATCGTCATCCCTTAGTTTGTGCGCAACTCTTAATTTCTTAAAAATATCATTATTTGTTAAACCCATACTACAAAGGTAAGTTTTGTTTTATACAAAATGATCGATTCAAATTAATTTTTTAGAGGTCAGTAGACAAATACATAAGGGTTTTGATTATAAAACATTCTTTTTTCAGTAATTTAAAATCTTACCACAAGTTCGTTCGAGCGAAGTCGAGAACTTTTCGTTTTCGTAAAATAAGTTTCGACTGAGCCTGTCCTGAGCTCTAATGAAGGGCTCAACTAGACAGTAGTATTATAACCCGAATTTGATTATTATTTTATTGAATAGTATTCGTTTACTTTCGCCCGTCTGGTCCAGTGTAGTCAAGACCTGGTTAATGAATCTAAAAATAATCTTTCGACTTCTCATTGGATGATTGAACAAGTTAAATTAACAACCAAACTCAGGTTAGTAGTATGAGTCATTACGTAGTTATTTGATGTTATACTTCTAATTTGACAGCGTGAAATTAGATTTAGTGACAAAAAGTCATTATGTTACTCGGGTATTATGCCATATTGTCTTCAATTCAATAATGGAATTCAAATTGCTATATACTTATCGACTATAAAATTTAAATAACATTAAAAAATTATAATACGATGAGTTTAATTAAAAGAACAGACAGATTTCCTTTTTTATTAGATGATTTTTTAACTACTGATTGGTTAGGAGGAACCATAAATACAAAAGGTTTAGGATTCTCTACCCCGGCAGTTAATGTTAAAGAGACTGATAACGATTTTATTGTTGAGTTGGCTGCACCAGGTTTATCTAAAGAACATTTCAATATTGAATTAGATAATGAATTGCTAACCGTTTCTTCAGAAATCAAATCAGAAAATGAAACTAAGGATGAAGAAGAAAAATACACTCGAAAAGAGTTTGCTTATCACTCCTTTAAAAAATCATTTACCCTACCAGATAGTGCAGATGGAGAAAAAATAGAAGCATCTTATGAAAATGGTGTATTAGCACTAGCCATCCCGAAAAAGGAAGAAGCAAAAGTACAACCTAAAAGATTAATAGAGATTTCATAATTAAGTGGTGATTTTGATTGGTTGATTGATGATGAGAAAACGTCCTATAATATACTATAGGGCGTTTTTTATTGTAGTAATGCCATGCTAATAGTATTCGCGGTGGATTCATATGAAACGGATAGTAATAAAATTTTAAAGATTTCTTCATCAAAGGTAATGTTTAAAATTTTTAATATCAATATCCGTAATTTAGCCTAAACGGTTTGTGTCAAGCTGAATACTGAAACGAGTTCAGCACAGGCTTGTTTCAGCTTCTCATCTCAATGTACTGAAAATAAACTTCATGAGATCCTGAAATGAATTCAGGATGAGACTTCTCAGTTAAATTTTAGGTATAATAACGGACAATCGAATTTTTAATGTGAGCGCGTAGCGGTTATATACGTTCTCAATTTTTTTATTTCGTTTTAAAATCATTGTTATCTGATAAAAAAGTTGATAAGCTCTGAAAACCTATATTACCATTAAGAAGTTATGAGTTTAACCCGGTTTATGCATTAGAATTTCGTTATGAGGTTTGAAAATGCCATAAAACCAAGTATTTTCTAAGTTTTAGCATAGCACCGCTACGGTGAAACTTAAAAAATACAACGTAGTGCTTGGTTTTGCAGCAGTTTAAAGCCGTAATAGATTTTCTAATGCATAAAACGGGTTTATAGATAAGACGCCTTGCTTTTCTAAAATTTAGACAACTTATTTGAAACTGAATCGCCTTTACTTCAAAAACCATAATAGATAAGTATTTACAAATAATTCTATGTTCTATTTTCTAGCAGCGTAGCGGTCTATTTTCTTTAACCGGACAATACTGTTTTAAATAATTAAAAGTATTTAGACGTATACAATTAAACTCCGCATGTTTGGTAATTCAAAATTTTATTGTTATCATTGTGATATCAAAATAATATCATAATGAAGTACGAAAAAATAATAAAAGGATATAATGGTTATTTAGTTTTTGGTGTGCTAATAATGTTGCTTGGCGTCATGTTGTTTGGCTTATTGTGGTTTGGAAATTTTTACGTTCTTTCCGCAGTACCGCTTGCATTTTTTATTCTTAAAGGATTTTTTATCATCAATCCCAATAGTTCTAAGGTAATGGTGCTATTTGGAGCTTACAAAGGTACAGTTAAGGGTAATGGCTTTTTTTGGATAAATCCGCTATATGCAAAACAAAAAATTTCATTACGAGCTAGAAATTTTTATAGTGAACGTGTAAAAGTTAATGATAAAATTGGTAATCCGATTTTGATTAATGTAATTTTGGTTTGGAAAGTCGAAGATACCTATAAAGCAGCTTTTGATGTTGATCAATATGAAGAGTTTGTAAGAGTCCAAACCGATGCTGCTGTTCGAAAACTAGCAGGTTCGTATCCATACGATAATTTTGCAGATGGACATCATGAGATCACGCTGCTATCAGGTAGAAATGAGGTTAATGATGCTTTGGAGAACGAAATTACAGAACGATTAGCAATTGCCGGTATCAAAGTAATGGAAGCACGTATAGGCTATCTTGCCTATGCACCCGAGATTGCTAGTGCCATGCTGAAACGACAACAGGCTGAAGCGATAGTTGCAGCAAGAAAGAAGATCGTAGAAGGTGCTGTAGGTATGGTAGAAGATGCATTGGTGCAATTGTCTGACGATAACATTATCGAGTTTGACGACGATAAAAAAGCTTCGATGGTAAGCAATCTTATGGTTGTTTTATGCGGTGATAAAGAAGCAATGCCTGTGATTAACACAGGTACGTTACATTCTTAATATATGAGTAAAAAAAAATCATTTGTACTTAGAATCGATCCTGAAACATTTTCGATGATCGAAAAATGGGCTGATGATGAATTTAGAAGTGTTAACGGTCAACTTGAATGGATGATCCATAAAAGCTTGAAAGATGCCAAACGACTTAAAAAAGAAAAGCAAAAACCAAGCAAAGGTTCAGAGAATTGATAATGAACGTGAAGTTAAATTTTGCGTATAATATGCTCTAATTCAGATACCGAAATTGGTTTTGTAAGGTAACCCGATACTTTTTGAAATTCTTTTGCACGTTGAATATCCCGGGGGTTATGAGAAGAGGATAGGATATAAATGATACTTTTTCTCTCGAGAAGCGGAAATACTTTTTCGTAAGCTGCTAAAAATTGCCACCCATCCATAATAGGCATATTGAGATCGAGTAATATGATATCGGGGAGCTTACTTTTGTTATCATGATGTAATTTTAAATGGTTGATACCTTGCTCCCCATCAAAAAAGAATAAATTTTGGTCTTCATTATTTAAATACGTTTCACTAATCAACTTTTTTATAATAAAATGTTGTATCCTATCATCATCGATTAAACAAATGGTTAGTTTTTTTTCTTTCATGATATTTGTTTGATTGCTTCGAGGCTAATACCAGTTCTACTTTAAAATTACTCATTAAAAATTACACTTTTCCGTTTATACTTCAAAATAAAAAGCAACCATAGCTACGGCTATCATTGAGTTTTCATTTTTATCTAAACAAAAAATGACTGCTTTTTATTGGCACCGCCAAAAGGATATAATACCCTGAGGCTTGCCTCGAAATTGAAAAATTGTTTTCAACGAATGCCTTATGGGCGTGCCCCGGAGATTTTTGCTTGAGCAATTTTAAAGTAGAACTGGTATAACTCAAGCGTCCAAATCTTCTCATTTTTGTGCAATATACAAATGTACCTGAAATCTGAGTGAGGACTATATTTTAAAAACATATATATTCGCTTATTTCGGCTTAACTTTAAATAATATACAACGAACTGATTCAAATTTTTTTCAATTTGCTAAAAAATGTTGTTTTGCACTTATATTTTATAATTTTTAATTTCTGAAGCGCCGATATACCCGTAGAAAATACTTCATCTAAGCACAAAACCTTTCGCAATCGCACCATCTGGTACCTTCCTGTTTGTCGGTCCTGCCTACATAAAAAAGTTTAAACCAGTTTAACTTAATTCATATAGATTTATAGATGCTCGTATATGTGACCTACAGGTTTTACGAATTAAATTGCTTAAATATTCAGTTAGACTGTCAATTTAACGGTTGATATGTTCCAAATACGAGTTGATTTGAATTCTAGTCCTCAAAAAGCTTTAAAGTATTTTCAAGTTAAAAATACACGGATTCGAAAGTAAATATACCAGTTCAAGAAAAATGAGTTTCAATTTTTCTAATTAGGCTGCAAATTTGGAATCGTATTTAAATCTTTTTTTAAAATCTATCATATGAGACATTTAATAGTATTAGTGTGTTTACTTTATTTTTATAGTTCGTGTTCAAATGACGACGATAGCAGTGCGCAAGATAATAAAGAGCTTGTGATCCAAAACCTACAAGGAGAGTGGACTAGTGATCAAGTGGTTGAATTTAATATTCCCATACCAAATCCAAATTTTGAAGTGGTTTATCAAACGGAAGTATTTACTTTTAACGGTCAGTCTAATCAACTTGTTAATACTTCGTATGCTGATAGAGAATTAACTATTCCCTTGCTACGCTATGTATCTAATGGGCCGTTCGAAATTCTTAGAGAAAGTCTATTATTCGAAGATACTTGGGAAGCAGATTTTGCGAACACCTCGCAAAGCGTAGAACTTCTAACAGACGATGCTGCATTTATTGAATTGTTTGGTTTTCAGGATTGCGGTGTTACTACTCCAAACGTGATTTATCCTATTAATGAAGGATGTAGCATTTTTCCTTCCGTAGATGATTGTATAGAAAGGGATATCATACAGATAACCGATGGGAATTTAAGATTTGGCACAAGAACAGCTGATATATGCACACAACGAGTAACCACTCTTCAAACTGTCGTGTATACGCAAAATTAGTTGCTGGATTAATAATGTTGCAAGTTAGTAATGAATGGTGATTTGATCATAACCATGAGTTTTAGATTTGTTTAGGGTACGGTTTACTGGGTTTCCTTTTCTGGAGGAAGAGGAAATCCTGGTAAATTTAGAAGTAAACCAGTTTTCGTAACAATAAGGGCAATTTTTGATGAGCAATTTTAAAGTAGAACTGGTATTATACTCTTATGAAATTAAGCATAACAATATGTTGATACTCACCGATATGATCATATGGCGATTCACCCGCCTACCAGCTGCTAGGCAGGTAGGTCTGACCACAAAAAACAAAAATTATAACAAATGAAACCCTCATATAGGGATTAGGTATAGCGAGGTAATCGCCTCTACAAAAGAAAATGAATAAAAGATAGAGTAGTAAGCGTAAAGAAGTGTTAAAGAGATTTGGATAAAAAATTTAAAATCAATAAGTTAAACATAATCAATTTCCATGAAATTCTTAAAATTTGTTATCATTCCTTTCGTACAACGCTTTATGAACTTGCAAAGAAGTGATCAACTTCATAGCTTTAACATCCCATAAATAACATTACACCTTTTGTGCTTGTACTTTATCCTGTAACATTTTAATTTCATCACGTAATCGTGCTGCCGTTATAAAATCTAGTTCTTTTGCAGCTTTTTCCATTTCTTTTCGAACATTACGGATTCTGGTCTCTAACTGTTCTTTGGTATAGTACGCGGTTTCTTCTTCTGCAGCCTGTAATGAAGGAGCTGCTTCAAATTGATAAGGCTCTACTTTCTTACCAGCTAATGCACTATCTAGGGATTTCTTAATGGCTTTAGGTGTAATACCGTGTTTCGTATTATATGCTATCTGTTTTTCTCTTCGATATTCGGTAGCGTCAATGGTTTTTTGCATACTTTCAGTAATTTGATCGGCATACATGATTGCTTTTCCATTCACATGTCTGGCCGCTCTACCTACTGTTTGTACCAGAGACCGTTGATTTCTTAAAAAGCCTTCCTTATCGGCATCCAAAATGGCAACCAGAGACACTTCTGGCAAATCAAGCCCTTCACGAAGCAAGTTAACACCTATCAAAACATCAAAAATACCTTTTCTTAAATCCTGCATAATCTCTACCCGCTCTAATGTATCTACATCGCTATGAATATATCGACAGCGTACCTCAATTCTTGTTAGGTATTTGGCCAATTCTTCGGCCATTCTTTTCGTAAGTGTTGTTACCAGCACCCGTTCATCCAACTCAATACGCTTTTGTATTTCTTCGATAAGATCATCAATTTGATTCAGGCTGGGTCTCACTTCGATTTTTGGATCTAGTAATCCGGTAGGTCGAATGATTTGTTCAACATAGACCCCTTCACTTTTTTGTAATTCATAATCAGCTGGAGTCGCACTTATATAAATAACTTGATTTTGTAATGCTTCGAGTTCTTCAAACTTTAGAGGTCGGTTATCCATTGCAGCAGGAAGCCGAAACCCGTATTCTACCAAATTTTCTTTTCGAGAACGATCACCACCATACATGGCATGCGTTTGTGGTACGGTAACATGACTTTCATCGATGATCATCAAATAATCATCGGGGAAGTAATCTAATAAACAGAAGGGTCGTGTTCCCGGCTCTCTTCCGTCGAGATATCTCGAATAGTTCTCTATACCCGAGCAATATCCTAGTTCTTTAATCATTTCTAGATCAAAGTTCGTACGTTCTTCTAAACGCTTTGCTTCTAGTGGTTTTCCTATTTCTTTAAAATAATTTACCTGCTTACCTAGATCCAAAGCAATTTGATCGATAGCATTGTTAAGAACATCGGGAGAAGTAACAAACATATTAGCAGGATAGATATTGAGCCTGTCATACTTTTCGACCACCGCATTGGTTTGTACATCAAAAGCTTCAATTTCTTCAATTTCATCTCCAAAAAAATGTACTCTAAACGCATCATCTGCATAACTGGGAAATATATCTACTGTATCTCCTTTAATTCTGAAATTACCGTGTCTAAACTCCCCTTCAGTCCTGGAGTATAAACTTTGCACCAGCCTATGTAGTAGCGCAGTACGTGAAACAAATTGACCCGAGGCAATAGAAATTACATTTTTTTGAAATTCTACAGGGTTGCCGATACCATATAAACATGATACCGATGCAACTACCAAAACATCTCTTCTTCCACTTAGAAGGGAAGAAGTAGCACTTAGACGTAGTTTTTCAATTTCTTCATTGATAGACAAATCTTTTTCGATGTATGTTCCTGATGTAGGAATATATGCTTCTGGTTGGTAATAGTCATAGTACGATACAAAGTATTCTATAGCATTATTCGGAAAAAACTGCTTAAACTCAGAATACAATTGAGCTGCCAGGGTTTTATTATGAGCTAATACTAACGTAGGACGCTGCACACGCTCTACCACATTTGCGGCGGTAAACGTTTTTCCCGACCCCGTAACTCCCAAGAGTGTTTGGTATTTTTCGTTCGCTTTTATTCCTTCAGCCAATTGCTGAATAGCCTGAGGTTGATCCCCGGTGGGTTCGAATTCTGATTCGAGTACAAACTTCATATATGCTCTTTCTTTTTACGAATAAAGATACTGAATAGTGCTGAGAGAATGTAGTACATCGTTGTTGTTTTTTCCTATGTTGTTGTTAGTTAGTTAGTTAGTTAGTGAGTTAGTGAGTTAGTGAGTTAGTGAGTTAGTGAGTTAGTGAGTTAGTGAGTTAGTGAGTTAGTGAGGGCGTTCGCTTTGCTCTCTTTAAGTGTTGAGGACGTTCGCTTTGCTCTCTTTAAGTGTTGAGGACGTTCGCTTTGCTCACTGTGAGGGTGTTCGCTTCGCTCTTTTTGAGGCTATCGTGTGTATACAAATATGGATGTTTTTGTACAAAAATCATACTCATAAAAGATATGTACACATGGTAGTCTTTGAGGAGAGGATTAGCCTACTGGCTTGAAGGCAGGGGTGAGAGAAAAACTCCAAAACTCTAAAACTCCGAAACATTAAATATTTGAAATTCTGAGGTTTAAGGCATGATTTTTTTTGGTAGATATTATACTATTACAGGGGTATTAAAGTGTCATAGACTTGATGTTTTTGAGGTTGTGAGCCGTTAGGACTTTAAATTCGCTTCCTGTGAGGGGTGAGCAACTAAAGAAGTTTGGGGTTTGTTTATTTTTGGCTAAAACTAACAGGGTATTTTTTTAGAAACCTTACTTCACAAGTTAAGGATGTTTCAGTTCGATTTGTACCATTGATTTTAGAATTAGTCTTTTTTTAGTTCTCTTTCTTGTTAAGCTGACGAATGAATTATCTAACTTTTTAAGAAAGAGAAAGTTGCATCTTATAACCTTTTATATTTTAAATTTTTCATTTTCATCTCACTCCTTACTTCTCACAGAGAACGACGCGAACGTCCTCATCCCCCTCAAGGGCTAAAGATCTCTCTTTTTCAACAAGGCATAAGAAAAATAGATAAATATAAAAGTCCATGCCAGGACAATCAAAATCTCGTACCCATGTACAACATAATCCTTTTGAAATGATTCTCCCAGTTGGTTGGCGGCAGATTGAATAAAATTTAATCGGCTAAAGGGCTCTTCAATTAAATTATCCATTGCTTCTAATGGTAAAAATTGAACAATAGTATCTGCAGTGTTGGTTCCTTTAAATACCTTAAATTTTAAAATGGCATATATAATGTTTTCGACAATCCACCATATGAATAAAAAGCCTAATGCAAACGCAGATCGTTTTACCAATATGCCCAAAAACATACAAAAAGCGAAGAATCCTATAAGTTTAACGAAATAAGCGATTACATATTCTAAATCTGAAAAAATTATGGCAACTTCATTATAATCTGAAAAACTTATCCCCAAAATCAATGAAACTATAGCTAAAAATAGCGTAGAGATGAAGGAAAAAACGAGAACTGTCAAAAATTTAGATCCTATAAATTCCTTTTTACTTAGTCCGTCAATAAGATTTTGTTTTAAGGTGCGATGGCTGTATTCATTTGCCATCATAGATACAATTACAATAGCAAGAAATAGTTTTGCCCAGGATCCAATAAACGTATTGAAATGCCAGATATATGGGAAATTAAAAATTCCCTGATCTGCTATTCTAAATTTTACACCTGCAAAATTAAATTCTATAGAGGCAATAAGGGCAATAAAAGTAATCAATACAAAATATGTGATGGTAATTACTTTTGCAGCTTTGTTGTATCTTAATTTCTGAAATTCTATAGTAAGTAGTCGTAACATGTCTTTAGTTTTGCGTATTGGTTAACTGTAGAAATTGTTCTTCTAGGCTCTCTTTTCGCTTTACCAAATAGGTGAGCACAATACCATTTTGAAACAATTGCTTATTCAGGCTTTCTTCATCCAACTCTTTTGTTAAAAAAGCAGTGATTTTATCACCTTCTTCTTTTATATTTCCGAAGAAATCATTGGTAGTCAACCATTCTTTTAGTAGACTATTTTCATTACTCTTCAATTCAAAAAAACCATGGCTGGCATTCATTGCATCTACCGGTCCAGAATATAGTTTTACTCCTTTTCGTATAATAACTACATGACTACATACCTTTTCTACTTCATCCAGCAAATGAGAGGCCAACAAAATGGTAGTACCTTTTGCAGCAATTTTTTTGATGATCTCACGAATTTGATGTATTCCTTGTGGATCGAGTCCGTTAGTGGGTTCATCAAGTATTAATATCTCAGGATCATTTAGAAGGGCTGATGCGATAGCCAGTCGTTGCTTCATTCCCAAAGAAAAAGTTCTGAATTTACTATTTTTTCGATCCAATAACCCTACGACTTCGAGCTTCTCATTGATCTTGTTTGCAGAAACTCCTTTGATTTGACATACCAGCTTTAGGTTTTGTGCTGCAGTCATATAGGGATAAAAGTTAGGCCGCTCGATAATGGCTCCAACTTTTTTCAGAGCTTCGTGGGTAGATGTACGACCATCAAACCAGGTAAAATCTCCAGAAGTTTTATTGACTACATTAAGCACTATCCCTAATGTAGTTGATTTACCACTACCATTAGGGCCTAGTATACCATATACATTTCCTTTTTTTATAGTAAAGGAAAGGTCATTAACAGCTGTAATGGGGCCAAATTTCTTAGTGAGATTTGTAAGTGTTAGAATAGTTTCCAATTGAATTTATTTTGGCGGTTATATAAAACAAGACGATACGTAATCGTTTTTGTTACAAAATGTTTTATGAGTAGCAAAGTGTTATAGTTTCAGAGAAACAAATATATCCTGGTAATTCTACGCTAAAAAAATAGTTACAGTGACTTGATTTTTGTACTAAAATTAATCTGTAGGATTCAATTAAGTTGAACAAAATTAGAAATCGATAATCAAAAGTGAAATAAAAATATCTCGAACTTTGCTTCTTAGGGACTTTGTACCTTTGAGACTTTACGAATTTATTTAAAATCTTGTAACTTGCTTCTTGTAGAGAGCATTTATTATGGAAGAAAAACTAATGTCGAAAAAAAAGCCAACGTATCCAATAAATGATCACCTTGATGCGTATTTGAAAGAATGTAATCGAAAGATTAAAATTCCCGTATTCTATGATGATTTATTACGGTTTTCTGGTTCTATTGTAGTGTATGATGTAAACGATGAAGATACGCTTTGGGTGCGAGTGTATTATGAAGAACATGAGAGGCTAGAGATCGAATCAAGTCTTAAAAAAGTATATACAATTTTGCACTCTGACGGGAACGAGGATGCTATCGAATTTTTGAATATTGATGCCATTGATTATTGTACTTTTGGTAATTCTAAACCCTTCAGAATTAAGGTTAGAAATATCCTTAATGACAACTACACCTATATTTATGTAAAAAAGGCAGATGCCTCTAGAATCTACGGATTAGAATTAGAGCATATGTTCTCGCCTAACAGAATTAATTTTTTGGTTTATAAAAACACGCTAATAGAAGAACATATTGCCGGCATTCCCGGAGACGTATTTATTAAAGATTTTTTACCAGACTTGAGTGATCAAGCCCAAGCACAAATCGCCAAGGAGTTTGTAAAATTTAATGAACGTTGCCAGATGCGATTACTGGGTGATATGCGGTCTTATAATTATGTAATTATACCTATACATGATTTTGATCATGTAGAATACAAGATCAGAGCCATTGACTTTGACCAGCAGTGTTATGAAGGGAAATTAAAAGTGTATCAGCCACAATTTTTTAAAGAGAATTTTAAGATGGTTGATATTGTGATGGGTAAATTACAACCCAATTCTATCGAACAATATAAAAAGGAAGAGCGTTCTATTTTGGCAAAACGCATTTTAGCCTCTAGATCACGCTATGAAACTCTGGTTACCTGTATGTGTAAAGATAAAATATCGACACAGGATCATTTAATAGAATTAAGAGAACATTTATATAATTTTACGCTAGATCTAAAATTTCGTCGCAGCACCTCTATGGGAGAAATTTTAAAAACCGCTCTCGATTTTGTACGTCGAAATTATGAGAATGTGAATATGAAAAATTTGTTGGATCGGTGATTGGAGTTGGGGCTTGGAAGACGGAAGACAGAAGTCAGGAGTCATCTTCTGTCTTCTGACTCCTGACTTCTGTCTTGATACTTCCTGCCTACTTAATTTTCATCTCTAATTCGTTATTTTTTTGTTTAAGAAACTCAACCTCCTTCTGAAGTTGTTCTGTTTTTTTATTTTGCTCTATCATGTAGAGGGTTAGTTCTTCGATTTTTTCGAGAAGTTTCACGTTCATTTCTCCTAGTTGAATTCCATCTTTTTGTACTTGTTTTGCAGATGGGATGTTTGGTAAATGTCCTTTTTCTGCAATATGATTTTCTACTTCTTTTAATGAAGCTAGTTTGTATTCTTCTTCAAAAACATAATCTGGCCATCCTGATAAATCTATTTTTACTTCTTTAGCATGAATTTTACCATTTACCGCAAGCTTAGCATCTGGAGTTGTGGTACCTATTCCGACATTGCCGTTATCCGAAATTCTCATTTTTTCAGATAATGTGTTATAACCATTCCATGTATTAAAAACAATATTAGAATAGTCAGAAGGACCACTTCCGCTTTTTCTAGTTTTTACTCCGATTGATGCAGCATGTATTCCAGAAGTTGCATAGGTGTTATAAAATTTCAATTCTCCAACATATTGATCAGCGGTGTTTATTGAGCCAGAAACTGAAAGATTACCATTAATACTCAATTTGTCTCTAGGAGTAGAAGTTCCTATACCAACGTTACCATTATCCGAAATTCTCATTTTTTCAGATAATGTGTTGTAGCCATTCCAGGTATTAAAAACGATGTTAGAATAGTCCCAAGGACCGCTTCCGCTTTTTCTAGTTTTCACTCCGATTGATGCAGCATGTATTCCGGAAGTTGCATGAGTATTATAAAATTTCAATTCTCCAATATATTGATCTGTGGTATTTTTTGAATCAGAAATAGATAGGTCACCATGGATACTTAATTTTTCATTTGGATTAGTTGTTCCTATACCAACATTACCGGAAGAAGGAAAAGTGTTAGTGTTCTGACCCATTGAGAGAGTGCTAATAAATACGGCGGCAATAGAGAAAAAGAGCTTGATTTTCATTTTTGATAGTTTATAGTTTTTGCAAGAATACAAAAACAGAGTTTCATTTTTTGAAACTCAGAATTATATTTTTAAAGATTTTTTGAATAATACAGAAAGGGGACTTTATTATAAAATCCCTAAACCTAATAAAATCGAAAAAATAATCAACAAAACCCCCACTACTATTTGAATAGTATGAATTGTGATTTTTTTCAAGAATTTGTTTCCAATATAAGCACCTATAAACGCCATAGCGCTGGCAGTTATGAGTAAGGAATAGTTTAGTCGATCACCTAGTTGCCATATATCCTTAGCATAAACTGATATACGGGAAACATCAATAAAACAGGCAATTACTACACCTGTTGCGATAAAAGCTTCTTTACTCAGTCTAGCACGAATCAAAAATGCGGTACGCAAAGCTCCTTGGTGTCCAGATAGCCCTCCGAAAAAACCACTTAATGCTCCACCTACTGGTAAATATTTAGTATCGATTTCTAATCTTTTTAACTTCGGAATGAGGTCAAAC
Source organism: Aquimarina sp. U1-2 (assembly GCF_017897595.1). GTDB lineage: Bacteria > Bacteroidota > Bacteroidia > Flavobacteriales > Flavobacteriaceae > Aquimarina. The sequence goes on along the minus strand of NZ_JAGKIK010000001.1, from coordinate 53,679 downwards.
AAAGAAAAGAAAATAAGCAAGGATGCAATACAAATTTTTACAATGGTTACTTGATAGGACCGGTTCCCAATTTGATACGAAAACAAAGTTTCAGCTTCGGTAAGAGTTCCTAGTATATGTGCTCCAAAAAAAGCAAAAATGATAGCTGGGATACCAAAACGTAATATCGTTTTAATATTTGCTTTTTTTCCGATAAGACTTAGCTTAAAAAGATTGTTTAGTAAATGAACAATTGCGGTTAACGCAATAGCAATATCTATCGGAAAGAATAATGCAAAGACTGGCATAAGTAGTGTACCTAATCCAAATCCTGAGAAAAAAGTTAATCCAGATCCGAGAAGGGCTACTATGCCGACAAGCACAAAATCCATGGCTAATTATGTTTTTTGCTCTTTGTTGAAATACACCAAATAATAGTACATCTGTTTTTCTTCATCCCAGCCTTTTTCTACAAATTTTTCGGCAGATTCCGGATTAATGAAATCCATTTTGATTTGCACATTAGTGTCCAGGTTAATTACATTTTTTATCTTTTTACGAGCTGCAGTAACCGCATTATTGGCGATAGGAAAAGAGGTAAGATCCTCGATTTGATATTTTGGAGCTTTTTCTGTTTTATAATGCTTAAACTCTGGAATAAGGTCAGGGTTATCGATGACCTCATTTAAGAATGCACTTTCTTCGAACTCATCATTCTTGGCAAAATGATTTACCGCACGATTCATAAACATGACTTCTTCTTTTTTATCTTCGGCAGGTAAAACAACGTCTTTTGCAAAATCCTGGCAAAATTTCATATACTTTTTGGTGTAGAAATTTTCATCGGCAAAAGCCTCAACGCCCAAAAAATGTTCTAACCAGTATTTGGTATCGTATCGGTTCGAATCTACCGATAAAATTTTGTACCCTTCTTCTTTTTTATGATTGAAGATAAGACAGCCTTTATCCAATTTATTTAGATTCACACCTTGCTGTATTAATAACTCAATGTTTGATTCTTTTTCAGCAAACTGAAGGAAATCGTGCTTTAATTCTGACTTGAAAATTCCCAAAGCACTCACTTTTTCGTTATCGATACTTACATTTTCTAGATAGGTTACATACACTTCGCCACTTTTAATATGGGGATGTTGTGATTGTTCATACAGTAAGGATGCGATTCTTTTAGATTTTTCATGAACGGATGACGGATCTTCAAAAACCTCGGTTACGATTTTATAAAGCGGATTAAACTCAACATCTACTTCATTGGCAAACTGATAGTAATTCTCTTCTTTCTCTCGGAATGGTTTGAAGAAATACTCTTTGAGGATCGCCGTAAGTTCATCATTAATTGCATAGGGTGATTCTGATAGAAATATGCTTTCACCTTTATTTTTGTTTCCTATTTTGTGAACCGATAACGATTCAATTTGAGTGCTGTATAAGTTGATCATTTTTTATAGGTGTCTAAGGTTTAAAATTGTAGGGTTACAGAGTTGCTGAGTTGCTGAGTTACAGAGTTACTGAGTTGCTGATTTACAGAGTTGCTGAGTTACAGAGTTACTGAGTTGCTAGGTTGCTGAGTTACTGAGTTACTGAGTTACAAAGCTGCAAAGTTGCAAAGTTGCAAAGTTCCAAAGTTACAAAGTTACAGGGTTAGGTCATAAATTTCTTCTTTTGGAAAATCTTTAGTTTCAGTATACATTTTTGTTACAAGCATCATAGCTTTTTGCCAAATTTTTACATTTCGAAATGTATTCACGACTACTTTGCAACTTTTTATCTATGAAACTTTGTAACTCTATTTTGTTTAATTCCAATGCTCATCAAACCCAAGGTCATCGTATTCATCTAAATCCATAAAACCTTCATTACCTTCTTCTAAATTTAAAGAGTCATCTGCAACAAACTCTTTTTCTGGGGGGGTATCAGGTATTTGACCATGGATAAACATAACATTTGGATACTCTCTACCGCTTTCATATGCTGTGATTTCTGCTAATTCGACCAAAAAGGTCCACATATTAAGAAAATCGTAGATATAAATAAGTTTAGGCGAGGCCTCATGAACTACATCATTTATTGAAGTTTCATTCATCAATCTTACCGGTTGATTACCATCGCTCATATCAAAAAGAGAAATTTCTTCACCTTGATTCCATTGCTCATCACTGATGTAGAACGAAGCCATTTCTGTACCATCAAACCCAAATGACTGGGTAATTACATTATGCAATTGCTCTAGGGTTGAATCCTGTTCAATTTCAATATCTCTAAATACATCCTCTTCAATATCCAGAATAATTCTAAAACGGTAAATCATGCTTGATTATTTTAATGGGCAAAGATACGAACAAGATTGACACGATTTTCAAATTTAAACAGGTAGTTTATTTGGTAGAGGCTTTGTTTTAAAAACTTCTAAAAGGATAAAAAATTGTATCCCGAATAATAGAGATGCGAGTACCAGGTGCAAAGGCTGAGATAAAAAAGGAAAATCAAAATAATACATTAAAATTCCGGTTAGCGCCTCTAAACCAATACAAAGTAAAACCCAATTCAATTTTGTAAGTCCCAGTTGTAATCTTCTATTTCGCAAAAACAACCATAAGTTGATTAAAACGATAATAACTGAAAACGATCTATGTATATAAAATGTTAGCGTAGGCGGGTTTAACCATTCAGATTTGGCTGATGCTCCCAAATATTTAATTTGCTCATCTACATATTGTCTTACCTGCGTACCTAAAGCCACTTGGATTAATGTTAATAGTACCGAGAATAGGAGTACTGCTTTGAAGGTATTAGGAAATTTTGTGGTCGTTAATTTTTCTTTAGTTTGAAACAGGATATATAACAAAATAGCCAAAATAACAAAGGCCATCACCATATGAATGGTAATTCGAAACGGTAAAAGGTTTGAATCTACTACGACTTTGCCCAGCCAAGCCTGAAAAGCCATGGCAATAACGGTTAAAGTAGCGAAAATTGGAATTCGTTTATTTATTTTCCAATAGTACAGGGATATTATAAACATAAGTAAGATAGGAATACAAGAGAGTACGGTAACCAGTCGATTTATGTATTCTATCCAGGTATGCCACACATTAAATACAGCATAATCGTGTTTGGTATAATCTTCCCAATTGTTTGCAGTAAATGTGGTGCCCGAAGTAAATTTTTTTGAAGCAATTTTAAGTGCTTCATCAACAATAACGATAACTCCTTTTTCGTACTCAAAATTAGGTTGCCATACGATCTGAGATGCTGAAGTAGGAGGGATGTAGTATCCAAAGCATTTGGGCCAATCAGGACATCCCATACCCGATCCCGTCATACGCACTACGGCTCCTGCAATGATAATTAAATAAATGAGTATAATCGAAGTAATAACTAGGGGTCTAAAGTAGTGTTTCATAGTTTTTGTTTAGGAGTTCCAAAGTTTTAAGGTTTCAGAGTTTCAGAGTTTCAAAGTTTCAGAGTTCCAAAGTTTCAGAGTTTCAGAGTTTCAGAGTTTCAGAGTTTCAGAGTTTCAGAGTTTCAGAGTTTCAGAGTTTCAGAGTTCAAATTTTTACCTAAAATTTACTATGAATCTTTTACTTTTCTAATGAAGCTTGAAAGCATTCGTTCTAATTCGCGAGTATCCTCGTAAATAGCGTCGAACGTTCTATTATTAATAAACTCTAAGTTTTTCGCGATTTCTAATTGAGTCTGTAATTCAAATAGAGAACTTATTGCGATGTTTAAAAACCTCAAGTAATCCTTTTTTCCTGTCCTACCATAGCCTTCAGCTATATTGCTGGGTATTGAAATAGAGGCTCTTCGTATTTGAGAAGTTAATCCGTAAGCTTCTTCTTTCGGAAATTGTTTTGTACTATCGTAAATATTGGTAACCAAATGAATAGACTTCTGCCATATTTTTAGTTTTCTGAATGTACTCAAGTTTATATTTTTAAAATTGTTAAATTCACTTCGGAACTTTAAAACTCTGAAACTTCAAAACTCTGTAGCTCTATTGCTCACTATTCACTACTAACCCTAAATCTTTCCCTTTTTGAATCATAAACTCGAACGCTGCTTCATGCTCATTTGGGATTTCACCTTCCAGAATTGCTTCTTTTATTGCTTCTTTGATGATACCTATTTCTCTTGACGGTTTTAGTTGAAACGTTTTCATAATTTCTTCACCAGTAACCGGTGGTTGAAAGTTACGAATCTGATCACGTTCTTCAACTTCAATCATTTTATGCCGTACATTTTTGAAATTGTTATGATATCTTTTGAATTTTTTTTGATTTTTTGTAGTGATGTCTGCCTCGCAGAGTGTCATTAATTCTTCAATAAAATCGCCTGCATCAAAAACCAATCTACGAACTGCGGCATCTGTGACATCGCTGGCAATAGCTATCGGACGAGAGCTCATCAAAACCATTTTTTGAACAAACTTCATTTTCTCATTAAGCGGCATTCTTAGGCGTTTGAATAATTTATAAACCATTTTGGACCCTACGAACTCATGACCATGAAACGTCCAACCCACTTTTTTATTAAATTTTTTAGTAGGCGCCTTACCAATATCATGAAGTAAAGCCGCCCATCGTAGCCAAAGGTCATCGGTATTTTTGGCAATATTATCAACAACTTCTAGGGTGTGATAGAAATTATCTTTATGTCGTTGTCCTTCAATTTCATCTATTCCTTTTAGTGCGACAAGTTCGGGTAGGATAAAATGCAAAAGCCCGGTTTTTTCCAATAATTTAAAGCCGATAGAGGGTTGATCACTCAATAGAATCTTATGCAATTCGTCTACAATACGCTCTTTGGTAATTATAGTGATACGTTCTTTATTTCGGGATATAGCGTCGAACGACTCATTTTCTATTTTGAATCCAAGTTGTGTTGCAAATCTGATAGCTCTCATCATGCGCAATGGATCGTCTGAATATGTAATATCTGGATCTAGCGGGGTTCGAACAATTTTTGAATGCAAATCATCAATACCGTTAAATGGATCTAATAATCTTCCAAAATTTTTCGGGGATATCCCCAGAGCCATTGCATTTATGGTAAAATCCCTTCGATTTTGATCATCCTGAAGAGTTCCGTTTTCTACCACAGGATTCCGGCTATCTGCGGTGTACGATTCTTTGCGCGCTCCAACAAATTCTATCGCTATATCACCTGTTTTTAGCATCGCCGTTCCATATGTTTTAAAAACCTGAACTTTGGGAGATTTTGGTAAGAGTTGAGATACTTGTTTAGCCAATAGTATACCGCTACCCACTGTAACAATATCAATATCTTTGGCTGTTCCCCTTCGCAACAAGAAATCACGAACAAAACCGCCAATAACATAACTTTCTAGGTCAAGTTGAGCAGTTGCTTTTGAAATCGTATCAAAAATTGGATGGTGTAGGGCTTCTTTATAAATTTTAGCTTCCGACATGAATCTCTTTACTCGATAATCGAGATTTTACAGTTCCGAGGTTTGCCCTCCGAATTGCGAATTAATGTTTTCAATGTAGTGCTTCACGAGTCTTACCAGAGATCGCTTATTTCCTTATAATTTTGACCGTGCTGTCGTTTCCGATTTTAATGATCGAAGAAGGTTTAGCACCTTTTTTTTGTAACGGCAAATTTACGACATAGTCAACGCCTTCCAAAATCGTAGCAGAAATTTCTTCGAAGTTTTTTGGTGTAGGCATACCGCTTATGTTAGCAGAGGTAGACACTATGGGTCGTTTAAATTTTTTGATTAGTTTTCCGCAAAAGAGATCTCTTGCAACCCGAATGGCCAAAGTATTATCTTGTGCAATTAGATTTTCTGCAACTCTAAGAGGCCTATCATAAATTATAGTAGTGGGTTTTGAAGCATATTTTAGTACATCATATGCAACCTCCGGAACTTCTTCAACATACTGTTGCAACATTTTAAAATCGTTTACCAGGCAAATCATGGATTTACTTTCCTCTCTTTCTTTTAAAGCAAATATCTTGTCTATGGCTTCAGCATTAGTAGCGTCACACCCGACGCCCCACACGGTATCGGTTGGATAGAGAATAATTCCTCCTTTTTTTAATATAGCAATTGTTTTTTCAATTTCTGTACTTTGATCAGTCATGGTTTACTATGGTTTTATAAACTTTTAATGTTTGTTCGGCCATTTTTTGGGTGGTAAATGTTTGTAAAAGTTTAGAATAGCTTTTTTCGGTGAATGAGGTTGATAATTCTTCGTTTTGCGATAGGGTGAATATGTGTTTTACCAAAGTTTCAGAATCATATGCGGGTGCTAGCAAACCATTTACTTCATGTTCAATAGCTTCAGGAATACCTCCTACACTTGTACTGATAACGGGAGTTTTATGATACATCGATTCATAGATAAATTGTGGAATTCCTTCACTTTGAGAAGTGATAAGGCTAATATCAAACTGCGGAATAAAATTTGAAGCATTTGCCGTGTAGCCCATAAAAATGATGTGATCATCAAGATGTAACGCTTTTACTTTTTCTAACAGGGCATCCGTTCTTTCAGAAAAGGTTCCTATTTGGATAAACATAAAATTTAAATTTTTATGAGTGTTTACTATACTATTCACCACATCGATAAAGGTTTCTAAATGCTTGGCTTTTATATGATTACCAATATTACCAATAATAGTTTTATGCTTAGGGATTTCATAGCGTTCTCGTAACAGAAAATCGGTAGCCGTGCTTTTGGTTTTTAGATTGGTACCATGATAGATGGTTAGTAGCTTATCTTGATCTATAATAGCTTTCTCGGCTATTTTTTGAGTTTCTTTAGAAACACACAGTATTTTTTTGATCTTAGAGTAATTATATTTAAATAAAGTCTTTTTTCTTTGTTTTATAGGGAACGATGTTTTTTTGCTAAATACAAAGGGGGGTAGGTCGTAAATTTTGTCGGCCAGTATGGCTGCAAATAAAGCACTGGGCTCGTGTATATGAATAAGATCTACACCTTCTCTTTTACAAAAAGCACCTATTTTTAAAAAGTACCTTGGATCAATCTTAATTTTTAATGGCGCTGTAATATAAGAAAGCGTTGTTTTTTCTAACCTTTTATGAAAAGGTGTATCACGAGCACATAAAATTGTATTTTTAATTTCGGGATGAGATTCGCCTAATTCAAAGCATAGATTTTCTATATGATTTTCGCCACCGCCCCAATTGGTGACTGCAGATAGATGTAGAATGTGCATAGTAAGATTTTGCAATAGTTAGACGTTATTTTAAGCTGTATTTGATATTCATGTATGGTCATTTAGAAGAATTTACTTTAACAAACATGTGTTACAAAAGTAAATCTTGTACATGGATAATTCAAATAAGATGATTTAAACCAGCTCTATCATTTTGATTAAACAATACTATTGTTGGATGTCTTTAACTATTTAGTATTTGTTCATAAATATCTAAGTATTTTTTCAAATACAGTTGATGAGAGAAGTGTTTATTATAAATTTTTTCTATTTCCTCAGGAGTAATCGTAATGGCTCTATGGTAGTTCTCTACCCATTGACTAACTTCAAAATTTTCCTGAATTAAAAATGGAAAATATTCTTTTATAATTTTTACAGCCTCACCTACGTTAGAGCTTAAAAATGGAATACCCTGAGCAATATATTCAATCAAAGCAAGGGGATCACCTTCTGAGGTTGAAGTTAGCAAAGCTAATTCATACTTTTTCAATTCAGCTTGTACATCGGTGCACCCTGTAATAAAATGAACCTTTTCTTCGAAACCAATTTCTTCAAGATAAGACATTAATTCTTTATAGTAATTTTTTTGACTGGTTAAAGCAGGACAGTAAATTGTTAGTTCTTTGTCTAAAGCTTTTGTAATATCAATAGCAAATTTGTGGTTTTTAACCCGTTTAAGGCTGCCTACTAGAACCAATCCTTGCTTTTTATGTTTGCCTTCACTATTAGGATCATGCGGTACTACAAAATTATTGACTAAAAAAACCCTGCTAGGATCTATTTTTACCTTTTGAACAGCCCACTGCGTTAAAAGTTTAGAACAGCCTATGTAAAATTGAGGTTTTAATATAAATCTGAAAAATTTGGGAACTTTTTGATTGACCATTATTTTTCCATAATGGTCATGTAAAATAATTGGTTTTTTCCCTCCAAAAAACAGAAAAGCTTTTCTTACAAACCTATAGTTTGCCCGCATATGGGTGTGAATAATATCATCACGCTTTACATGCTTTACAAATTGCTTGTACGCTTTAAATTTACTGTTACCTTTATTAAGGCAGATGACTTCTACACCGTCATCTACCAAGTCAAATAGTGGTCCGTCATCGCTAAGAACTATTAATTTTACTGAAACCTGGTTTCTATTCAGAACGTTCACTAGATTTACACATACTCGTTCTGCACCTCCTAAATGCAATTGATCTATAACCTGAACTACCTTCATTGTATTATTTTTGGTCATCTCTTAGCATAAAATATGAAGTAAATGTATCAAACTATTTAAAAATTATCAGTACAATTTGTAATTAACTTTATTTTATTAAATCAGTTCAATAATTTGTTTCTAGAAAGAAGTTTGATCTGCAATACCATTTAATTCTAATATATTTGCAATAGTATAATGCAATAGAAAATAGTCCTAGGTCAATACAACGTTTTATGCCAAACAAATTTATACTTAATCCTTCATACGCATCTTTGAGAAAAGACTTGCTTGATGCTATTGATCATTTCGATACTTATGAAGATATTTTAGGAGCAGCAGAACGTAATGTTATAAAAATTGTAAAAAGCGATAACAAAAAGTTGGCTATTAAATCATTTAAGGTTCCTAATGTAATTAATCAAATAGTGTATCGGTTTTTTAGAGCTTCAAAAGCAGAAAGATCGTACACTTATGCCCTTAAACTTTTGGACTTAGGAATTAATACACCATTTCCTGTAGCTTATCAAATATGCCAATCGACCATTTTGTTTAAAAAGAGCTATTATATTAGTGAATTGGTGCAATATGATTTAACGTATAGAGAGTTAACTACAGATTTCGAGATACCTGATCACGAAGAAATACTGAGAGCTTTTACAAGATTTACTTATCGATTACACGAAAATGGCGTGCATTTTTTAGATCATTCCCCAGGTAATACCTTGATCAAAAGAACCAATAGCGGATATGACTTTTATTTGGTTGACTTAAACAGGATGCAGTTTGGAAGAATGAATTTTGAAACCAGGATACGTAATTTTGCCAAGCTAACGATCCATAAATCTATGATTAAAATTATGAGTAATGAGTACGCGCGATGCACAGGGGAGGATGAGGCAATCATATTCGATCTAATGTGGTCATCTACCAAAGCGTTTCAGCACAAGTTTTATCGTAAAATTAGAATTAAAAAAAGCATCTTTTTTTGGAAGAAGAAGTACAAAACTATTTCTTCTGATGCTCCGATCTAGTTAACTCCCTCAATTTAATATATTTCAAAAAAGTAAGATTTGCGGTTTGAACACAAATAATAAAACCGTTAAGCCCGTCTAGAAAACCTAATCGTAAAAAATAGGCCTTAAAAAATGCCCAGCTTGGATTGAAAAGAATTTTCCAAAGCGAAGCTTTTTTTCCTAATTGGTAATATGAGTGTGCCGATATGGTAGAGAATTTTTCTATCTGTTTGTTATATGCACTGTATGTAGGGTAATTCCAATGTAGAATATCTCCTTTCAATTTACCACAATTTTTTGGGGAATGTAGTTTGTAAGAATCGTGAGGATTAATTCCTTTCCACGTGCCCTTTCCTTTTATAAAAGCTCTTAATTTTTTATCAGGATACCAATCAGAGTGATTGATCCATTGACCACAAAAATTATTATAGCGATTCATATAATACCCATCATGTACCCAATTTGATTTCAATTTTTTAAGAGATTCTTGAAGCTCAGGAGATAAGGCTTCATCCCCGTCAAGAGAAATAATATAATCATATGAAGCCTGTGTAATCGCAAAATTTTTCTGCTCTTTATATCCCAGGAATTGCTGTTGGATAAATTTGACCTTGTATCTTTTACAAACTTCTTCTGTACGGTCTGTAGAAAAAGAATCGACTACGACTATTTCATCTACGACAGCGGCCAGAGAAGCAAGGCATGTTTCGATTTTTCTTTCTTCATTATATGTAATAACAACTCCAGAGAGCTTCACCATATGCTGTATATTATTTAGCGAAAATTAGTGTATAGATTACTTTGGGATATATAATTCAAAACGTACTCTTATGCAGAGACAAATCTCTAAAAATATAAATCTTGATTATCGAGTAAAAATAGTTAATTTGGGATGAGTTCGATACTAATTTCGGTGTTTATTTCGTATTCAATCTACTAAAAGACGTATTTTAAATTATTCAAAATTGAAAGATTAGTGTACAAGAATTTATAAGTTTTTATGAAGAAATTCTTTTAATTGATAAATGAATAGCTCGGGCTCAAAGTTTGGATAAAGTTCTACTGAGGTGTTTTTTAATTCTTTAACGCTTTTGTTAGCAAAAAGGGAAGGTATATAATCTGCGAGATGTACAGATAAGTGTTTTTCATTATCTTCAAACATATTCCAATGATTTTTAATAATCCAGGGGGAGAAAATGGTGAATGTTGAAACATCTAAGGCTTTAGCAATATTGACAGCACCACCTTCATTACCCACCAAAACATTGCAATGAGACAAGATTGCAATAAAGCCACGAAGACTTTTTGCAAAAACATCAAAGTGAATATGCTGTTGTGTTTTATAATTGGTCAAGTTATACACGGTACGAGCATCTTTTTCCTGATTTGGAATGTAATTGAATAGTATGTTAGCCCCCGATGTATTCACAATTTCATCAATTACTTTTGCCATGTATTCTAGAGGTAATGTTTTACTTTCTTCGCTACCAATCACGCTAATCATGACTAGAGGTTTTTTTAAATCAATATCATTGGATTCTAGAAATTCTTTGGCCTTTTCCTTTTCTTCTTCAGTAAGATAAATTTTAGGTTTTACAATTTCTGAAGTAATTCTATTTTCAGGAAAAACAAGTCGAAGTCTATTTTCTATAGCAGTACTAGCATTGGTAATGGGTTGTGAAACTCTATGTATTGTTTTTGTGTATATAAATTGAGTATACCACTTATAAAAAGATATTTTTTCAGGAGCTCCTGAAAATAAAGCGATAAGATTACTTTCTAATTTACCATAGGCATCGATAACACGATCATATTTTGTTTTACGGATAGTTAACAAAAAACGATAAAATTCAATTTTACTATCTCTATATACAGGTTTGAATTCTACAATGTTGTCGAAAAATTTATTTTCTGCAACTACTGGTCGAGTACTTGAGTTGACCAAATAATCGATTCTGGCGTCGGGATATTCTTTACGCAAAACTTCACAAATGATGGTACTGGTAAGTACATCACCCATCATTTTTTGCTGAATAACTAGAATTTTCATCGACTATCAATTAAAAAGATGAGCCTGTCCTTATGGTGGACAAGCTCAGATCATTGTACCACTTAAATTTTAAACAGCTACATCGTATTCACGAAGTGCATCGTTCAATGATGTTTTCTTATCGGTACTTTCTTTTCGTCTACCAATAATCAATGCACAAGGAACATTATACGTTCCGGCGGTAAATTGTTTACTATAGCTACCAGGAATTACAACAGATCCCGAAGGTACGACCCCTTTCTTTTCTACAGGAGTGTCTCCGGTAACGTCAATTATTTTAGTTGATGCGGTAAGCACTACGTTGGCTCCAAGAACCGCTTCTTTTTCTACTTTTACACCTTCAACGACAATACATCGAGATCCTATAAAAGCATTATCTTCAATAATCACTGGCGCAGCTTGTAAAGGTTCTAAAACCCCGCCAATACCTACACCACCACTGAGATGAACATTTTTACCGATTTGTGCACAACTACCAACAGTAGCCCAGGTATCTACCATCGTTCCTTCATCTACATAAGCACCAATATTTACGTAGCTTGGCATTAAAATAGTACCTTGAGAGATGAAAGCCCCATGTCTGGCAACCGCATTAGGTACCACTCGTATTCCTTTGGCTTCGTATCCTCGTTTTAACGGAATTTTATCGTGATACTCGAATATACCTGCTTCTAAAGTTTTCATCTTTTGAATAGGAAAATACAGCACTACCGCTTTTTTAATCCATTCATTTACTTGCCAACCCGATCCAGTTGGTTCTGCTACTCTTAATGTTCCCGAATCTAATAAATCTAAAACTTCCCGAATCGCTTTTTGGGTATCTGATTCTTTTAAGAGAGCTCTGTTATCCCAGGCTTTCTCTATAATTTCCTGTAGTTGGTTCATGCATTTAAAAATTTTGGTAAATATAATAGCTTCATCTGAAAAAAGTAGGGATTAACCATATTTTAGGAAACCATTAATAAATCGAGTGGTTATTTGGTAGATTATCCTATTTTTGCAAAAAAAGAATGGCGCGAATTTTGGCAATAGATTATGGGCAAAAGCGGTGTGGTATCGCTGTTACAGATGAATCTAAGATCATTGCTTCTGGATTAACTACTGTTGATACTAAAAACATGATATCGTGGTTAATAGAATATACATCAAAAGAAGATGTCGAACTTTTTGTAATAGGAGAACCCAAAAGATTACACGGTGAAGCTTCAGAAAGTGAACAGTATATTATTCCTTTTTTAAAAAAGTTACATCACGAATTTCCCAAAATTCCTGTGAAAAGGATAGATGAACGTTTTACATCAAAAATTGCGTTTGATACCATGATTACTAGCGGAATTTCTAAAAAGAAACGAAGAGATAAAGCGTTGGTTGATCAAATAAGTGCTACGATTATATTGCAAGACTATCTTTATAATCTGTAGCAAATTAAGTTAAATAAAAATAAATATTATTCATTACATATGATACTTCCTATTGTAGCCTACGGAGACCCTGTATTAAAGAAAAAAGCGAAGGAAATAGATACAGCATATCCCCAACTTAACGAATTGCTCGCGAATATGTTTGAAACCATGTATGCGGCGCATGGTGTAGGGCTGGCAGCACCTCAAATAGGGTTGCCCATTCGTTTATTTTTGGTGGATACTGCCCCCTTTGCCGAAGATGAAGAATTGTCTGAAGATGATAGAGAGCAATTGAAAAATTTTAAACAGGTATTTATCAATGCTACGATAATCGAGGAAACCGGAAACGAATGGTCATTTACCGAAGGATGTCTTAGTATACCCGATATTCGAGAAGATGTTTTTCGAAATGAGACTGTAAAGATTACGTATTTTGATGAAAATTTTGTAAAACATACCGAAGTTTATGAGGGCCTGATTGCAAGAGTAATTCAGCATGAATATGATCATATAGAAGGGATCTTATTTACCGATAAACTATCTAGTCTCAAAAAACGTTTAATTAAAGGGAAATTAACCAATATTACCAAAGGAAAAGTAAATGCAGATTATCGAATGCGTTTTCCGTCAGTTAAAAAAAGAAGATAAAAGAGAGGTTTTACAAGAAATATTATATTGACAAATGTTTGATTTTTTAAAACGAACTGCAGATATTTGCCGACTTTGAAAAGATAGGATATGAACTTAGACAAAATATTAGCAATTTCAGGAAAACCAGGTCTGTATGAGTTAAAAACTCAAACACGCAGTGGTTTTTTAGCAGAGTCACTGTTAGACGGAAAAAAAATATCAGTAAGTATACGACATAATGTAAGTGTTCTTAGTGAGATTGCTATTTACACATTTACTGAAGAGGTACCACTAAGAGAAATTTTTAATAAAATTCAGGAAAAAGAAAATGGTGGCCAGGCTATTAGTCATAAAGAGTCTAAAGATAAACTCGAGGCTTATTTTAGCGAAGTATTACCCGATTATGATGAAGATCGAGTGTATGCTAGTGATATGAAAAAAGTCATCCAATGGTATAATATTCTTCAGGAAAAAGGAATAACAGATTTTACTGAGCCCAAAGAAAAAGAAAATTCAGAAGAAGAATAAAAATATATCCTATTCAAAAGCAACATCCTGTTCAATCTACAGGATTTCGTTTTTATATTGAAATGGTATTTGATTATCAGTCGTTTAGATTGTTGAGTGTTTATGGATAAGTTCTAGAAATATTGCTTAGTTTTCGAAGTTACGTTTCCTTACTTCTTTGTATTTTTGCGCAGAATTCACAGATGTTATACAAATAGTTAAATTTTCATGGCGAATACCAAATATGTTTTTGTGACCGGGGGCGTTTCCTCATCATTAGGAAAAGGAATCATAGCTGCATCTCTGGCTAAATTGTTGCAAGCAAGAGGTTACAGGGTTACAATACAAAAATTGGATCCGTATATAAATGTCGATCCCGGAACTTTAAATCCGTACGAGCATGGCGAATGTTATGTAACCGATGACGGAGCCGAGACGGATCTTGATTTAGGGCATTACGAGCGTTTTTTAAATACACCTACTTCACAGGCCAATAATGTAACTACCGGTAGAATTTATCAAAGTGTTATAGAAAAAGAAAGGCGAGGAGAATTTTTAGGGAAAACAGTGCAAGTAGTACCACATATTACTAACGAGATTAAAGAACGTATCCAAATCTTAGGTAAAAGTGGTAAGTATGATATTGTAATCACAGAAATAGGGGGAACCGTAGGAGATATAGAATCTTTACCTTATATTGAAGCTGTTCGGCAATTAAAATGGGAACTCGGCGATACCAACGCATTGGTTATTCACCTTACTTTAATTCCTTATCTTTCTGCTGCAGGAGAACTAAAAACCAAACCTACCCAGCACAGCGTAAAAACATTGATGGAAAGTGGTATTAAGGCTGATGTTTTGGTATGTAGAACCGAGCATGAACTGTCTGACGATTTGCGTAGAAAACTTGCGCTGTTTTGTAACGTAAAAAAAGAAGCGGTCATACAATCGATAGATGCTTCTACCATATATGATGTGCCCAATTTGATGTTAGAAGAAGGGCTGGATACTGTGGTTCTAAACCAATTGGTGCTACGGGATGACGATACCCCTAATTTGGAGAAATGGAACATTTTCTTGACAAAGCACAAAAACCCTAAACACGAAGTTACCATAGGATTAGTGGGGAAGTATGTCGAATTACAAGATTCATACAAGTCTATACTCGAGGCATTTATACATGCAGGAGCAGAGAATGAGGTAAAGGTTAATGTAGTAAGTATTCATTCAGAATATATTGATGATGATACTATTACTAAAAAAATAGCTCATTTAGACGGAATCCTGGTTGCTCCCGGGTTTGGAGAACGCGGAATAGAAGGTAAAATAAAAGCGGTTCAATTTGCAAGGGAACAAAAATTACCATTTTTTGGAATATGTCTGGGCATGCAAATGGCCGTTATCGAATATTCTCGAAACGTATTAGGGCTTACCAACGCATGTTCTGTAGAAGTTAATGAAACCACCCCGCATCCGGTCATTAATTTGATGGAAGAGCAAAAAAGTATTACCGATATGGGTGGTACCATGCGTTTAGGAGCCTGGGATTGTGAATTAACACAAGATAGTAAGGTATTTGAAGCATATCAAGAAAAATTGATATCAGAAAGGCACCGTCACCGATACGAATATAATAATGAATATAAAGAGCAATTAGAAAAGGCAGGTCTTAAAACTACAGGGATCAATCCCAAAACAGGTTTAGTTGAGATTATTGAGATTGCTGATCATCCCTGGTTTGTAGGTGTACAATATCATCCCGAATACAAAAGTACCGTAGCCAACCCACATCCCTTATTTATTGCGTTCGTAAAGGCAGCAGTAGCGTATGCAGAACATACTAAAAGTGCCAAAGTGTCACAGGGGTTGTAATTGGCTGGATAATTGACAACAATAAACAATATATAATTTTAAAAGCTTTTTGAAATCATCTTACTTTCAAAGCTTTTTATACGTACATCAATGGAAGAAAAGAAATTTGACCTTAACTCGATTATAGGATTTACACTTATTTTTGGGATTGTAGCTTTTATGTTTTATCAAAACCAACCTACACCAGAAGAAATAGAAGCCCAGAAAAAAGCCAAAGAAGAACAAATAGCGCTAGAAAAAAAAGGAGAGAACGTAGATACTGCTTCACAATTTGTAGCAAAAAGTGGTGAAGTCATAGCGGTTAATCCACAAGACTCGATGGCTCTTGTGGCAGCGAAATCTCAATTAGGAGCGTTTGCCTATTCTGCTAGTTTGCCTTCTGCTAAAGAAACTACTACCACAGTTGAAAATGAAGTGTTGCGCTTAAAAGTTAGCAATCGCGGAGGGTATATTTCAGAAGCCTTGTTAAAGAATTTTAAAACCTACGATTCTGTTCCACTGTATCTTATAAAAGATGGTCAAAATGCATCCTTCAATATTAATTTTGGAACTACAGATAACAGGATTTTAAATACTGAAAATTTATTTTTTGAACCTACAGTAACAAAAAACGGGGAGAATACTATCTTATCCATGAAACTGAAGGTTTCAGATACCCAGTTTCTAGAATATCGATATGAAATAAAACCAAATGAATATATGGTAGATTTTACCATACGGTCACAAGGTTTACAACAGGTGATTAATAGTAGTCAAACGGTTAGTCTGGATTGGAAATTACAAGCCATACGACATGCTAAAAGTGCAACCTACGAAAATCGTTATACCGAAATATTATACGAATACGACGGTGATAAAGATGATTATCTTGGGCAGGGAGAGTTTACAGATGACGAAGAGCAAGATGTGAGCTGGATAGCTTTTAAACAACATTTTTTTACTTCTATATTACTTACAGATACTCCCTTTGAAACCGCTGCTTTTACTTCTAAAAATATAGCAGATTCGAGCGATCTTGACGATAAGGATATAAAAGTAACCAAAGAATTTTCGGCTACGATGCCGCTAGCTTTACAGGGAGGAGAACTCAACTATGCTATGGACTGGTATTATGGTCCTACAGATTATAGTATTTTAAATAACTACGATAGAAATTTAGATGAGGTTGTACCTTTAGGATGGGGAATTTTTGGAGTGATTAACAAGTATTTATTTATTCCATTTTTTAGTTTTTTAAGTGGCTTTCTTCCTTACGGAATTTCGATAATCGTTATGACTATCATTGTGCGCATTATACTTTCTCCGGTAACATACAAATCATATTTGTCTCAAGCCAAAATGAAAGTTCTACGACCAGAGATTACAGAGATTAACGAAAAGTATAAGGATAATGCCATGAAGAAACAACAAGAGACCATGGCTTTATACGGTAAAGCCGGGGTTAATCCAATGAGTGGTTGTTTACCGGCCTTAATGCAAATACCAGTATTTTATGCGTTGTTCAATTTCTTTCCAAGCGCATTTGAATTACGACAAAAAAGTTTTCTATGGGCAGATGATCTGTCAAGTTATGATACCATAGCAAAGCTCCCTTTTGATATACCTTTTTATGGGGATCATATAAGTTTGTTTCCTATTTTGGCTTCTGTGGCTATCTTTATTTATATGACGATGACTACAGGGCAAACCATGCAAACTCAACAACCGGGAATGCCTAATATGAAATTTATTATGTATTTGTCGCCGGTGATGATGCTGTTTTTCTTCAATAACTATGCAAGTGGGCTATCTTTATATTATTTTGTTTCCAATTTAATTACTATCGGAATTATGTTGGTGATCAAAAATGTGATCATCGACGAAGATAAAATTCACGCAAAAATTCAGGAAAATAAAAAGAAACCTAAAAAACAGGGTAAGTTTCAAAAGAAAATGAAAGAACTTATGGAACAAGCCGAACAGCAAAAAAATGCTAAAAAGCGATAAGTTTTACAAAAAGCTCCTACAATGGGAGCTTTTTTGTTTTATATTAGTTTTGTTAATTTGGTATAAAAATCCTGGTACACTTTTTGAAAAATAATTTCGTTGAAATAGAGAAAGTAAACAAGAATTGACAAGGTCTCAAAACCTATGATTATGCGTAGTATGTTTTTATGTTGTATAGCAATGCTCACATGTTTTACCTTATTGGGTCAAGAGTTTAATGCGTTCGATGCCGAAGGAAAACGACACGGAAAATGGCAAAAAAAATACGATAATAGTGATCAGCTTAGATATGAAGGAACCTTTGAGCATGGAAAAGAGATAGGCGAATTCAAGTTTTATAAGCCTAGTGGTGGTAAAACCCCGACAGCTATTAAAGTTTTTTCTAAAGATAACGACACTATACAATTAACCTATTTTACTGCCAAAGGAGAAGTTATTAGCAAAGGACAAATGGTCAATAAAGATAGGGTTGGAATTTGGAAATATTACCACAATGGGTCAAACAAACTCATGATGACCGAAGCATATCAATCCGGAAAGTTAGATGGTCAACAGCTTACGTATTTTGAAAACGGACAGTTAACTGAGAAAACTACATATGTCGATGGTAAACGACAAGGTAAACGAATGATGTATTCTGAAAAAGGAACCCTTCTTAAAGAATTTACTTATGAAAATGATCAATTGCATGGTGACACTAAATATTATGACACTCAAGGAGAATTGATTATAGAAGGAACATATAAAAAGGATCGTAAAGATGGTATCTGGAAGTATTATGAAAACGGGAAATTAATAGAACAGAAGCAGTTTCCATTACAAAAAAATGGATCGTAGTAGTTCAGATCTTGAATATTTTTAAAACTTATAACGAATATCCGTAATTTGACCTAAACAGTTTGCGTCAAGCATAACTCGTTTCAGCTTCTCATCTCAATTTGCTGAAAATAACTTAATGAGATCCTGAAATGAATTCAGAATGACTTCTTAGTTAAATTTGAGGTATAATAACAGACAGTCAATAAACTTATCATCAAGACATCTCGCAGAAAACCCAAATCAGTTCATATTCAAAACTTCTCAGATAACCCTTTTTTATTTCTTATTTTTGCATAAAACAAATAGTAAGAAATTTAAAAATTACTTCACCAAGGGGAATGTTTAAAATTCTTAAAGAGAGAGAACGAAGTGGTTACATACGTTCTCAATTTTTATAAGTATTTTATTATTAAGAAATTAATAAAATTTAAACGTATCTAATTAAAATATATAACATAATAAGGTGATGAAACGAGTTATTGTAGGTTTGTCTGGTGGAGTAGACTCTAGCGTAGCAGCTTACTTATTGAAGCAACAAGGATATGAAGTCATTGGGCTGTTTATGAAAAACTGGCACGATGATTCGGTTACTATTTCTGATGAATGCCCATGGCTCGATGATAGTAATGATGCGCTCCTGGTTGCAGAAAAATTAGGTATACCTTTTCAAACGGTTGATTTAAGTGCTCAATATAAAGAGCGTATTGTTGACTACATGTTTAATGAATATGAAAAAGGGCGTACTCCTAATCCCGACATATTGTGTAATCGAGAAATTAAATTTGATGTGTTTCTTAAGATTGCCTTATCATTAGGTGCAGATTTTGTAGCTACAGGCCACTATTGTAGAAAGGATACTATTACCCAACAAGGGAAAGATATACATCGTTTACTTTCAGGAAAAGACCCAAATAAGGATCAGTCGTATTTCTTGTGTCAATTATCACAACAACAACTGGCAAGAACACTTTTTCCGATAGGCGAATTATTAAAATCTGAAGTTAGAGCCATAGCTGCTAATCAAAACCTGGTCACTGCAGATAAAAAAGATTCTCAGGGGCTATGTTTTATAGGGAAAGTTCGTTTACCCGAGTTTTTACAACAAAAATTACAACCAAAACAAGGTAATATTATTGAAATACCTTCATCGGTAGAAAAATATGAACCCCTCTCCTTAAAATTTACATCAAAAAAAGAAGAGCTTAAATTTTTGTCGGCAAAGTATAACTATAACGTTGATGAAGGTAAAATTGTAGGTCAACATCAGGGTGCACATTATTATACAAAGGGACAACGAAAAGGACTTGCCGTAGGGGGCACTCCAGAACCGTTGTTTGTCATAGAAACAGATGTAAAGACCAATACAATTTATACAGGGCAAGGTAAAAATCACCCTGGTTTATATAGAAAAGCACTATTTATAGCCAAAGATGAACTTCATTGGGTACGAGAAGATATGAAACTTCAGGTAGATGAAGAACTTGAAGTTATGGCGAGAATTAGATATAGACAGCCTTTAGACAAAGCAACATTATATATGGTGGACTCTGGTATGTATGTTGTATTTGAAAATCAACAAAGTGCTATTACAGAAGGGCAATTTGTAGCTTGGTATATCGGAGAGGAACTCGTGGGATCGGGTGTAATTTCGTAACTTGCCAGGATTGTTTAATCATACTACTAAGACCTTTTTTACTACATGAAGGACATTAAAGAATTATTCGATATTCAGTATCCCATTATTCAGGGAGGAATGATATGGGCCAGTGGCTGGAAACTGGCCAGTGCCGTTAGTAATGCAGGTGGTTTAGGACTTATTGGTTCTGGTTCTATGTATCCAGACGTTTTAAGAACTCACATTCAAAAATGTAAAGAAGCGACCAATAAGCCTTTTGGTGTAAACATTCCTATGCTCTATCCTAATTTAGAAGAGATTATTCAGATCATCATAGATGAAGGCGTCAAGATTGTATTTACTTCTGCCGGAAACCCAAAAACATATACATCCTATCTAAAGGAAAGGAACGTCACTGTAGTACATGTAGTTAGTAGTTTGAAATTTGCATTAAAAGCTCAAGAAGCCGGGGTCGACGCCATTGTTGCTGAAGGTTTTGAAGCTGGAGGTCACAATGGTAGAGATGAAACAACTACATTAACATTGATTCCTATAGTGAAAGAAAAAATCAACATTCCGCTAATTGCTGCTGGTGGCATTGCTACAGGAGCGGCAATGTTTGCAGTAATGGCATTAGGCGCAGATGCTGTACAGGTAGGAAGTCGTTTTGTGGCAAGTGACGAAGCATCGTCTCATATTGATTTTAAGAACATGGTGGTTAGTGCAAAAGAAGGCGATACACATCTAACTTTAAAAGAGCTTGCGCCTGTTCGTTTGTTAAAAAACAAATTTTATGATGATATCGTCAAACTCTATACAGAAAACCCGTCGGTAGAAGCACTAAAAACGTTGTTGGGAAGAGCCAGAGCGAAGCGCGGCATGTTTGAAGGAGATCTTGAAGAAGGTGAACTCGAGATAGGTCAGGTTTCGGGGTTGATTCACGATATTAAACCGGCAGCAGCCATCGTAGACGATATGGTTAGAGAATTTAAAGAAACTCAAAAAAAAATGAATCAATTATCTGAACTGGTTTAAACTTTTGCGACTAACTCCAAAAAGGTTAAATCAAGTTTTCTATCTAATTAGTTATGAACTCAAGAAAAGATCAACTTTCAGCTTTTGATAGGTTATTGACGATTATGAACGAGTTGCGCGAGCAATGTCCCTGGGATAAAAAGCAAACATTACAATCGCTAAGGCACTTAACTATTGAAGAAACGTATGAACTTGGTGACGCCATCCTTGATAATAATCTTGACGAAATAAAGAAGGAGCTAGGAGATCTATTACTTCATATTGTTTTTTATTCGAAGATAGGGAGTGAAACCAATGCTTTTGATATAGCTGATGTAGCTAATGAAATTTGTGATAAATTAATACATAGGCATCCACATATCTATGGTGATGTTAACGTCTCAAATGAAGATGATGTCAAACGAAATTGGGAAAATTTAAAACTAAAAGAGGGAAAGAAAAGCGTGCTCGAGGGAGTACCAAAATCATTGCCTGCACTTGTGAAAGCAAGTAGAATACAGGATAAGGTTGCCGGGGTAGGTTTTGATTGGGAAGAACCTCATCAGGTATTCGAGAAACTTCAAGAAGAATTGGCAGAGTTGCAATATGAAATAGACGTAAATAATACCAAAAACATAGAACTAGAATTTGGGGATGTACTATTTTCAATGATTAATTATGCCAGGTTTCTCAAAGTAAACCCTGAAGATGCCTTAGAACGTACCAATAAAAAATTTATGAAACGTTTTCAATATCTAGAAGCAAAAGCCAAAGAAAATAATAAGAGCCTTAAAGATATGACACTAGCAGAAATGAATATTTTTTGGGAAGAGGCAAAAAGAATATAGCTTTTATATTTTAAACGACATTTAGAAGTTGCTTGATAATTGAAATCAGAATACTGAAGAAGGCTTGCTTCAGAATAGATGTGAATTTTTAACTAACAGCTCCCCCAGGTTCTTTCAGGTAGTATGTGAACACTATAATTTCTTATAATTGATTATACCATATGTATTATATAGTCAATTATAACAGGATTACAGTATTTAAAATGCATCTTTTCTTCTGTTTATTTGTGGTTTTTACGTAAAGTGTTATTTTATTTTTTACTCTAAAACCCTTGATTTTATTAAGTTTTTAGGTAAAATATGATCGGTTTGTCCTTTTGCGTTAGGATTTGAGTCAAAACATGTTGTACCTTAGGAAGTATAATTATTTTGTCTAATAATTATGCGGCTAACTCTAAAAAAGAATTCTATATCAAGCATATTTGTTGTTCTTCTTTCAATACTTTCTTTAAAAGTGTATTCTTTATCTTTCGAAGTTGGTTTAAAAAGCAAGGATCAATTTGGATATGCGATATCATTTTATGAGCAGCATGAATCTGATATTAGTAAGGATTCAGTTGTGTTACAAGAAAATTCTCTTGACTCCATAGCGTTATACAAAAAGTTAGCGTATTATTATGCTGATGTCAACAAAGCCGAACAAGCTTGTATCTATATTGAAAAGTATATCGGGGCTAGCTTAGATGTTACGTTTGTAGATAATAGCCGTTTTACTACGATACAAGATTCGAAATCCTATCAGATTCTAGTTGATAAATATCTTAAAAAGTTTGATTGGTGGGCTATATTTTGTTTTTATGTAGCTTTTGTAGGTTTTTTTTTATCAATTGTTTTAAATCTTAGAAAGAGCTACGATAGATTAGCCAATTTTTTAATGAGCGCATTTGTTTTGCTGCATTCATGTTTTATGGTTCATATGGGGTTATACTTTATGAATTATGAATATTATTTACCGCATACACTCTATCTTTTTACTACGTTTTCACTTTTGTACGGACCTTTAATTTTCTTTTATGTCAAAAGAGTTACACAAGAATATAAGTTCAAATTAGCCGATATACTACATTTGGTTCCCACAGTACTACTGATATCAATATTATTACCCGTTTATCTTCAGCCCGCTTCAGAAAAGCTTAGAATGGTTATACATTATGAAAGACCGTATCTTACCCTTATTTCAATTTCAAAATTGACATCATTATTAATTTACGGGGTATTCATTATTAAAATGTATTTTCATTCAATTCGAAAAAACATGTATATATCCAAGATTATATATAGTTGGCAACGAAATATCATTATCTTTTGCTCTATTTATATAGCTTCTTATGCGATATATAGTATTTTAAATATGCTACATTTAGGTAGCGGACTGTTGTTTAATATTCAAGTTGCTTCGTTAGCAATGATGGTTTTATATGTAAGTTATAGTGCATTTGTGCAACCTTCTCTATTTGGTAGATTGCAATTGCTTATTGAAAAACCTGAAATTACGCAAGCCAAGTACGAAAAGTCGGGTTTAACCCAAAGTTTATCTCTAGAGCTTAAATCAAAGTTGTTATACTTACTTAAAGAAGAAAAAATTTATAAGCAAAACGATATATCCCTTCAGAAACTGTCGGATTTATTAGATACCACACGGCATAATACCTCTCAAATAATTAATGAACACTTCGATCTTAATTTTTTCGAATTGATGAATAAATATAGAATTGAAGAAGCTACAGAGCTTTTAAAACAGGAAAAGCACAAAAACTTCAATATTATTGATGTTGCTTACGAGGTTGGCTTCAACAACAAGGTAACATTTAATAGGTCTTTTAAAAAATACAATCAGATAACACCTTCAGAATATCTTAAACGAATGACTATATAGTTTAAAAAGAATACTTTCACGAACTCGAATTAATGATTCTCTTTAAAATACGCAACGGGTTAGGTGTATTGTTATTACTTTAATGATTTTTAAAAATTACATAAGTAATAAAGCGTTGCAAAATTTAATTGAGTTTGTCGAATTAGAAACCGATTTAAGTTCTATTAAACGAAAAATAATGGTCACAAAGCTTAAATAACTTAAAAAATTGAAAAGACGATCAAAGAATTTGTGTTAATAAAAAGCAATATATAAGTTAAAAAATCATCACCCCGTGTATTGATAAATTTCGTTGAAACTGCTAAGCTTTACCAATATTATTTCATACTATTTTTTGAATTACAAAGAGTTATAATTTATGAAGAATAGGCGGTTAGAGTCTCTACTTTCTTAATAAACAAGTAAACGTTGATCGGGAGGAACTTTTACGATATTTCCTACTCAAAACCTATTTACATTTAATGGCATCAACCATTATATTTAGTCGTGTTATTTACTTTTTTTCAGACCCATTCATTAGATACCCAGGAATCAAATATTATAAGGCATTTTTGGAATTTAAAGATTTTTTACTATTCAAGTTTGCTTAGCTTTTCTTTAGGAAGGTCACCTATAATATTCAACATATTGCTTTGTCTTATATTTTTACCTTATTTTCAATGTTGGTTGAGTAATGATTTTGCTGAAAATATACCAAATAGCTTCGTTTCGCTTACAGAGCAATATCAACAAAACGAAGATAATATAGTAGTGAATGAGAAAAGTTCGAATACACCTCAAATTGGTGCAAATAGTACTACTTGTACTTTTGAAAAACTGAGCTATAGCCATATGGCATTAGTTAATCCTCTTTTATTAAAGGAATATGTAAAGAAAATAAATATTTGGACAACACTCTGCTTATGTATTGGTTTTATGGGTTGCTTTATAGGGATAATACTTACTTTTAGAATAAATACAGAAAAAACGACTAATCGATTAATAGGGGTTTTGGTACTATCTTTTTCTCTGTTAATACTTCATGACTATTTAATAATTACAAATCTTCAATATTCCTTACCTCATACATTATATTTTTCTACCGCCTTCACTTTTTTGTATGGGCCTCTTTTATATTTCTATTTCAAGAGAATTACATCGCAATATAGATTTGTAAAACAAGATCTTATTCATTTTTTACCTGTAGTATTGATTCTATTATTGTTGCTGCCAACGTATGTACTTCCGGAAGAGAAAAAATTAAACATGATGCAAAATAATAGTTTACCTTATTTTGAATTCATCTCGGTTGCAAGACTATTAGTATTGTCTTTTTACGGGTTTCTAATTATTAGAGTGTACAGGGTGAATATAAGTAGACTTTACGGCATCAAAGGAAGTAAGCAAAATAGGTGGATTACAAGTTTAGTTGTATTTTATTTATGCTATGCTGCGCTATCTTTAATGTTAACGATCCTCGTTTTATTTGCCCTAAACAGTACGAGCATACAGTATATTAAAACCACTGCCGTAACGTTATTTGTTTTATATGTAAGTTATATTGCTTTTGTTCACCCTTCTATTCTCGATCAAGTAAGGATTAATCGATTTAACATAAATAAAGCTTCTTTATTACTTCCAGTATATACACAATCAAAAGTAACTCATCGTTATCAAAACTCAGGACTTACTGCGGGTTTGTCACTCGAGTTGAAAGAACGGTTGCTGTATTTACTAAATCATGAAAAAATCTATAGGCAGAACGATTTAACACTTCAAAAACTATCAGAATTGTTGGATACCACAAGACATAATACCTCTCAAGTTATTAATGAACATTTTGATCTTAATTTTTTTGATTTGATAAATCTTTACAGAATACAAGAAGCAAAAAAACTATTGCGAAAACGAGTTCATCAAAATCATTCTACCATTATTGATATTGTCTACGAAGTTGGTTTTAATAATAAAGTAACCTTTTATCGGTCATTTAAGAAACATACAAAAGTTACTCCTACAAAGTATGTAAAATCAAACTTAGAATAGATTTTTACCGCTACTTTAACTCCACATAATAATATAGCAAAACCACTATATAGGTACACGAATAGGTTAAGCATAAAGAAAATCTTGTTGTTATGATCATCATAATGTTACACCTCCAATAGACATCCTGGATGTTGCTCTTTACAAAACATTTTATATAATCTTAATAATAACAATTCTTCGGGAAAAGTAAATCTTGATAAAAGTTAACCTCTATATTACCTAGATACTATTCCTTTACTCAAGTAATCATCTAAGGAATGGTGAAGCTATATTTCTTCACACGAAATTTTATTTCATATTTCTTTGTGAATATTTGAGTTAGCCATTCTAGAATATACTCACCTTCCTTTTTTGATTACTCAATCATATCATGTACAACTTATAATTAATATTTATGAAAGTAAGACATTACCATTTGCTAATATGTATTTGTTTCGTCTCGAATGTGATTTTCGCTCAACAGAAAACCATTTCTGGAACAGTTACCGATAATCAGGGTATACCGCTGCCAGGAGTTAATGTAGTGGTGAACAATAGTAATAGAGGTACACAAACCGATTTTGATGGTTTTTATAGTGTTGAAGCCACACCAGGAGAGAATGTAACCTTTAGTTATATTGGATTCGAGACGAGAGTCATCCAAGTAGGAGAACGATCGAAGGTGAATGTAAAGCTAAAAGAAGATACGCAGGCCTTGGAAGAAGTAGTAGTCACAGGAGTAGGTGTAGCAACATCCAAAAGAAAAGTAGCTATTGCTGTAGAAACCGTATCCGCCAATGATCTAACTCCGGCTCCGGCAGCTGATATCTCTCAGGCATTGATAGGAAAAGTCCCTGGTGCCCGTATTCAGTCTACATCTGGTCAACCAGGACAGCAACAAAACATTTTGTTGCGAGGGATCAATTCGTTATCGAGTTCACAACCCATGATTATGGTTGATGGGGTTCAAATCAATACCGATAATTTGGATAATGGTTCTGATACGAATCAATCTAGTAGATTGGCTGATTTGGATTTAAATGATGTGGAAAGAATTGAAGTCATACAAGGCGCTGCTGCCGGAACTATTTATGGTGCTCAGGGTGCAAACGGAGTAATTCAAATTTTTACCAAAAAAGGAAAAGCAGGTGTTCTTAAGGTGAATTTTCGTTCTAGAGTTGGTTTCAGTTCTGCGCTAGAAGGAAATTTTGGAAAAACTAACTTTCACTATTTTGAGACCACTGATGATGGTTTCTTAGCAGGTCGCGGAGGTTCTAGACTAACACCAAATCCCACTACAGGTGTGTGGCCAACACCGCTTGGAAGTATTACACCAGATGTACAGGTAAATAAACCTTTTAGAGAAGAAACATTTGATCAGTTGGATCAAGTGTTTAGAACAGCAACAACATTAGAAACTGGATTATCGGTCTCTGGTGGTAGTGAGAAAGTACGTTTTTTTTCTTCTGCATCTCATTTAAATCAAGAATCGGTTATTTTTGGTCGTCTTAAAAGAACAAATTTCAAATCGAATGTCAATGTAGAAATTTCAGATAAGCTTACATTTTCTTCTAATACTACCTTGATAGGAAGCGATAATACTACTGGAGGTATCACTGGAGCAAATAACGTGGGTAGCGCATTGTCTAATGCTCTTAATGTTCCTCAATATATAGACAACACAGCTAGAGATGCAATAGGTAATTTTGTAGGGAATCCTACTGGAGGTAACGAAGTTAATCCTTTCTATAGTTTTGATAACCGGTTTTTCAATTCAGATTTGTCAAGAATTATTCAAAATATTAATATCAACTACAAACCATTTAGTTTTTTAGAATTAGATTTTAAATACGGGATAGATCATTACGAAAATAAGTTTAGGCAATTTATTACCAATCAATCCTTGTTCTTAACAAGTGTAATACAGCCTACTACGGGATCACTTACAGAAAGACCAGAAACCGGAACAACACAGAACTCTCTATTATCTGCATTTATAAGATTTAACACAGAAGATGATTTTGGATGGAATATTCCTATTGCTTCTTCAACTCAAATATCATATGATTGGCGAAGAGAGGATTTTGATAGACTAACAGTAATAGGAACAGATTTACCAACATTTACTACCGATATAAACATGAATCAAACGGGACAACAAGTTTCAACTGCATTCGAAAGTTCATTTAGAACTTTTGGATATCTTATTAATCAGAAATTTGATTTTGGTAATTATTTTGGGATTTCAGGTGGTGTAAGAGTAGATTGGTCTTCAGCGTTTGGAGAAGGATCAGATGCCTTCGTTTTTCCGCGAGGAGATGTATACTTAAGAGTAGATGAGTTTTTTGAAAGTGATGTGCTTAATCAATTTAAACTACGTGCGGCATATGGAGAAGCGGGTATACAACCGGGTCCGTTTGATAGAATACCAGTTCTTGATGCTGGTCAGATCGTGAACACGAGAGCACTTTCGATACCTAGTGTATTACAAAACCCTAATCTTAATGTACAAGTATCTAAAGAATTAGAATATGGAGGGGATCTTGTATTAACACCCGGAAAAGAAGATTGGTTTAATCGAATAGAGTTAAACGCAACGTATTACACTCGAGATTCAGAGGATATTATTCGAGAATTAGATGTAGCACCTTCTCAAGGAGCCGCTAGTATTTTAACCAATGCTATTACTATTGATACCGAAGGATTTCAGGCAGGGCTAAGTGTTTCAGTTGTTAATAAGCGAAATTTTAAATGGAATTCAACTTTCAATTTCGGAACCTTTCAAAGTGATATTTCCGATATAGCCAACGATCTTGATATTCCTTTAGGGAATAATCATATTCTTCGCGAAGGAGCCCCCGTAGGTGCCTTTTTTGGCTTTAGACCTTTATCAAGTCTCACACAAACGAGAAGTGATGGTACACGCTACATTGCAGATAGTGACTTAAATAATTTTGAGATAGGGCCTAATGGGTATGTAGTTAATATCAATAGCAGGCAAGTGGCTCTTACCGATGAGCAAGAATTAATAGGAGATCCGACACCAGATTTTACATTGTCTTTTATACAAGAATTTCAAATCATGGAACATCTGGACTTTTCTTTTCAGCTAGACTGGATTCAAGGTAATGATATATACAATCAAACACGGCAATGGTTATATCGAGACTTATTGCATGAAGATGTTTCAGTACCCATTACTATTAATGGTGAAACAGGAGCCTGGGCAGCATATTATGCGAATTTATATGCTACTAATACTCCAAATTCTGAGTTTGTAGAGGATGGTTCTTTCTTACGATTGCGAAATGTTCGTTTATCGTATGATTTTGGTCACCTTCTCAAAGAAGTATCAAGTTTTAGGTTAACTTTTTCAGGAGATAATTTACTTACCTGGACAGACTATAAAGGACTTGACCCCGAAGCAGCCTCAAACTTTAATAATCCTGTAGAGCGAGGACTTGATCAATTTGCTTTTCCAAATTTTAGATCATTTTCGTTTGGAGTTAATGTAGGATTCTAGTCTAGTAAAAAGATAGCTGCCGTTTTTCATTACTTATGATTAACAATGGTAACCTATTTAAGAATTATAAAATAATAATTAGATGAAACGGATAGTAATAAATTTTAAAAATTTCTTCACTAAAGAGAATGTTTAAAATTTTTAATGTGAGAGCGTAGCGATTACATACGTTCTCAATTTTTTAATTATTTCGTTTTCAAACAATTAAAAACATTTAAACATATGAAACAATTAATTTTATGTAGTATACTTACTTTAATCATCTCGAGTTGTAATCGAGATCAATTAGAAGTAATCAATTCTAATGACCCTACATTTGACGCGCTTAATACCGAGGCAGGTCTTACCGCCTTAGCATCAGGGGTATATCTTAGCGGTGTTGATAGTGATGATGATCCTTTTATTGACTACGATTTTACATGGCGTGTACAAGCCTTTCATGAAAGTATGGCTGACGCGATTTATATTTCGGCCGGAAATTTTGGCTTTCGCTGGGCCAATCAACCTACATCAATAACTCTTGATGATGGTACTGTAGTAACACCCCCTCAAGAAGGTCCACAACCTCAAGCTTTACGAGTAAGAAACGTAAGAACACAAATAGAGGGTAATGCGTTCGCTCATGAATGGATGACGATGTATAAAACGAATAATTTGGCAAACCATATTCTTAATCTGGCCGATCAGGTTGAGATAACAATAGATGAGGACTTAAAAAGAAAATCTTTAAAGGCTTGGGCCTATTTTTGGAAAGGTTATGCGTATTCGAGAATAGGTTCTATGTATACCTCTGGACTTATTGTTTCTGTGCCAGATGAGACAAATACCGATTATGTTTCTCGAGAGAGAATGATCGAAGAAGCTGCTGTAAATTTTGATGCGGCTATAGAACAAATTAACGCTATTGATGGAGAAATATCTGGTTTTATGTCTACTATTATTCCCGAGGCATTTGATCCAACTTCTTTTAGAGGAAATTCGCCTTCGACCTTACTCACCAAAGATATGTGGATACGTAATATTAATACGCTAAAAGCTAGAAATTTATTGGTGAATAAAAAGGTTGATGAAATGATGATGAGTGATTGGGATGAAATTCAGACATTAACTAATAGCGGAATGTTAGCGGGTGATTTCATTTTTGTAGTAAAACAAGATGGTGTAAACTTTAATATAAATACAAACGTTCCTATACGACTTCTTATCGGTTGGCATTTTTTGAGTGAACGTTTGGTACAAGATTTTAAACCCGGGGACCAACGATTTATTGATAATGTTCAAGAGTTAGATAATGCCTTTGTAAATGATAGGGGTAGAGGCATACAATATGGCACAAGATGGGGCTTCATAGATGCAGAATATGCATCTGTAGAAGATAACAGAACGAATATTTATTATGGTACCACGTATGACGAAAACGAGCTAATGAAAGCTGAAGCCCTTATACGCACCGGACAATTAGAAAGTGGTCTGCAAATAATTGATAATATTCGAGACCATCAAAATGCTAACCTTGATGCAGTAGCAGGTACCGGTTTAACTGAGGCAGAAGCTATTGAAGAACTTCGCAGAGAAAGGAGAATAGGCTTGTTATTACGCGGAGTAGGTTTTTATGATGCTAGAAGATGGGGTGTAATAACTCCTGTAAATCAAGGTGGTGGTAGAACGGGTGCTGTGGTCTTAGACGATTTGGGCAATGTAAATACAGATGCAACATTTAATTATAATTATCTGGACTATTGGGATGTGCCTGATCAAGAAACCGCTTTTGGAGCTCGTGTAAGTAGTGCAAACGCAAGTGCAGATAATACGGGACAGAAATAGATAATTTTTTATCAAACTATTAATACGTCAATTCACTCTACCCTGGGGCTATACTTCGGGGTAGAGTTTTTAATTTTATGAATTGTCTATATGGTTATAGAAATTAAAGTCATATAATTTCATATTAAAATTCAGACTTTAAGTAATTTCAATGGGGCTTCAGCTTCTGCGTTTTTAAGTGGTACATGTGTAATACGTGAATTAATATGAAACCACTTCATACAACAATATCATTTATTAAAAATAATCAAATCCTCTCTTATTTCTAGTGCAGTAAATTGAAATTCATTTTTTATCCAAATCAACGTATCTCGATTGTAGAAAAATACATGAGTAGGATCATTTTTATACCACCAGGAACTGAAATCTATATAGTTTTGATACAGTACTGTTTTACAATAGAGTTTTCCACCTGTCACCAATAAAGACGCTAATGTAGAAAATTCTTTATTAGGATTGTAGAAGTGTTCCATTACCTCACAGCAAACGATATAGTCATATTTTCGCAATAAAACCGGAGCATTAGGGTCAAAAAAGGGATCATAAGCAGTAATTGTATACCCCTGTTTTGTAAGCAATGAAGTAACTACAGGACCGCTACCCGATCCAAAATCCAAACCTGCATGGTTGGTATTGAAATCTTTTCGAATTTCTTTAATAATAGGTGAGACAAAATTTTGATAGCCAGGATCATTCACGTCATTTTGATGTAAAAGATACCGCTCTTTTTCTTCTTTTGGTGTTAGAAAATGTGTAGGATCTGCTATAATACCTTTACATTCTGGACAGAGAAAAAATGTTCGTTTTTTAGTAACGATATATACGCCTGTTAATGTGTTACATAGCGTACATACAACACGCTCCATTTACAGCTGTTTAATCTTAGCCAATTTAGCTTTCCAGACTTCTAGAGTTTCTTTATGTTTTTGTATATTTTTTTGTACTTCTCGTACTAACGGGTTGTCGTCTTTAGCATTTTTAAAGAATTGAAGATTATTTTCTAATTGACGAATTTCTCCATTAACCTCGTCTATTTTCTTTCTAATAAAATTTTGCTCACTTTTTAAAGCTCGATCGCTATCATCTGTTCGATTTGATAATGTATTTAACTTATTATCGTATTTGATTAATTCGGTTTCTTTACGGCTTAAATTAAGTTGTTTAAAAAGATCGTCTAGAATAGCATTATAGGTAGATTCGATATTTTTCTTTTTATAGGGTACTCTACCTAACGTTTTCCATGTAGCAATATTTTCTTTGATCGTCTTAAGATCTTCTTCAGGGTTACCCGAAAGTTGAAATTCTTTCAATGCTTCTATGTGCGCTTGTTTTTTTTCAAGTGAGGCAATTTCTTCTTTATTTGCTTCATTTCGTTCGGCATGTAGTCGATCAAAGTAGGCATTGCATGCATCCTTAAATTTTTTCCAAATCCGATCACTATCTTTTCGAGGGACATGACCTATCTTTTTCCAATCTGCCTGTATTTTTTTCATCAGCGGGGTGGTGACTGTAAAATCGTCACTATCCTTATTGTCTTCGGCAATTTTGATGAGTTCTATTTTCTTATTTAGATTATCGAATTGTTCTTTTTTCAATCCTTTATAAAAAGCATTTTTATTGCGATTAAAGTCTCTTACTGCAGTTTTAAATTCGCTCCAGGTTTGTTCATTTACATTCGAAGGTACTTTCCCTGCTTTAAAAAATTCTTCTCGTAAGGCTTCTACTTCTTTAATTTTTTGCTGCCAGCCGTTATGATTATTAGCTGGGCTAGACGCTATCTCAATAATTTTGGTAATGATCTCTTTTTTAACCTCGAGATTTACTTCATAAACTTTATCTAACTCTTTGAAGTGTTGTTGACGATTTTCATGAATTTGTTTGGTTAACGCACTAAATTTCTCCCAAATAGGTTCTCTGTACTCTTTGCCTACAGGTCCTAAATCTTCTTTCCACATTTTATGCAACAACTGCAATTCTCTAAATGCACGATTAACATCAGTTTCTTGAGCTAGTTCTGTAGCACGTTCTATAATTTTTAGTTTTTGATCCAGATTATGCTTAAAGTCAAGATCTCTAAATTCTCTATTTAAATGTAAAAAGTCGTAAAAATTTTCGGTATGATGGTGATAGGTATTCCAGACAGTGTTGTATTTATCTCTTGGTATAGGTCCCGCATTACGCCATCTTTCTTGTATGCTTTTGAAGTGGTTGTATGTGCTATTAATACTCTCGTCAATATTAAGCAAGCTTTTGAGTTCTTCAATAAGTGCTAACCTTCGCTTTAAGTTTTCCTGAAGGTCTTTCTTTAAATTTTGGTAGTATGCATTACGCTTTTCTTTGTAATCGAAATAAACAGAATTGAATTCTTTTTTTATCGGAGTAGAGTAGTAAAAATCAATGATATCACCGCCATCTGCCAGAAACTCTTCCTTTTTTTGCTCTACTTCTTCATTAAACTTCTCATTAAATTCACTTCGAATATCTTCAACATGCTCTTTTATTGCCTGAACTTTTTCATTTTTGACCAGGCTTCGCAATTCTTTTACCAACTCTTCTTTACTCATCGAGTGGTAGTCTTTTTTATCGATATCATGCCGCTCTAATGCACTTTCATCTTCACTGTCGTTAGCTACCGCTTCGTTCATTTGATCTTGAATTTGATCTTTGGTAGTGGGCTTCTCTAATTTTGTGTCGGCAGTATGTTCGTTAGAAAACTCAGTATTTTGTTGCGATTCTTCTAAAATGGCATCTTCTAGATCATCACCAGAGTTTGTGCTATTGTTTGGAGCAGTTGCTTTCGTTTTACTCATCTTTTCTTTAGATTCTTCAACAATTGCAGCAGCTAGATCGTCTTCATTAATTTCAGAAGTGTTTATGACGTTTTCGTTGTTTTCTTTTTGAGGTATAGCCTTTTCCTCTTCAGAAGCAGTAGTAGTTGTTTCTTCTTCGGATTCCGTTTTTTTTGAGTCTTGATCCTCTAAAATAGCATCCTTGTTGTTGGTTTCAAGAGTTTCTATCTTATTTTCTTTATTTCCATCTGCATCAGGCAGGTTATCACGTGTGGACATTGTGTGAGTGATTTTTGTTCATCTAAGCTTTATGTTATACTAAGATACTAACATATTAGAAAACCTCAAAGATATTAGGATGTTTTAAGATTGCTTTGAACGTGTATATGTAAGAATTTTATGACGAAACTACCGTAAATACTAGCTGTTCCAAATTTCCCATGCTTTTTCGGCTTGTAAAATTAACATTTGTAATCCGTTACAGGTTTTGGCTCCCTGTTTTTCTCCTTTTTTCATAAAGGTAGTTTGAGTAGGATTATAGATAAGGTCGTAAAGAAGATGTTGATGAGACACGTATTCAAAAGGAATATCAGGACAAGATGCTATATTAGGGTGAGTTCCCAAGGGTGTACAATTGATAATTAATTGATGAGATTCTATTGTGTCTTTATCTAAGTCTGCATAGCTCAATTCATTAGTATCAGGATTTCTCGATACAAATGTATAGGTTATTTGAAGTTCATCAAGTGCATAACGAATAGCTTTTGAAGCCCCACCGGTACCCAAAATTAGTGCTTTATTCATAGTCGAGTTCAAAAAGGGTTGTAATGAATTGGTAAAGCCGTAGTAGTCACTGTTATAACCGGTCAGTTTTCCATCGTTTTCAAATTTGATAACATTTACTGCGCCTATTCGTCTGGCAATAGGGTCTAAGGCATCAAGATGGGGCAATATCTCTTCTTTATACGGGATGGTTACATTCAGTCCACGAATATGAGGTTCTTTTGAGATGATAACTACATCTTCTATTTGTTTGATATCAAAATTTTGGTACTCGCAATTCAGTTTTTCGGTAGTAAACTTTTCAGTAAAATAACTTTTGGAAAATGAATAGTTAATATTGCGACCTAATAAGCCATAAATTTTTTTCATTTTGAAGATTTGAGTGTTTGTTTACCATACCATTCTAGCCACAAAACAATGGCTATGCCTATTAGAATAAAGAATATCCCTATATAGGTTTCTAGCACAGTCATATCTGGTACATATCGATCATAATTGTCCAAAATCGGATCTCCCAGTGCATCAATCATAGGGTTATTTGAAGTATCAACTTTATATATTTTATGTTTCCATGGCCATACGACGCCGAGTGATCCCGTGATAAAACCAATGATTGAGGCAAAAGTCGCTGTTTTATATCTTTTTAATACATATCCTAAAAAATGAGACAACGTTACCAGACCTGTTAAAGACCCCATGCTAAATACGATTAATACTTCTAGTAACCGCAGTCGCTGTGAATCTTGTAAAAATGTGAAGTCCCAACGAATTAAATCTGTAATGGTGTCGTATAATGCATTTACAGCATCTACCAAAAGGAGCACGTAATTACCCAATAATATTAAAATAAAGGATCCGGATAATCCGGGTAACGTCATACCCGACACCCCTATTATTCCACAAATAAAAACAAACCACAGATTATCATTTTCTTTCGCAGGATCGAGTAAACTGATACTTACTCCCACTAAAATGCTAATGAGAATAAGTGCGATATTTCTTTTGTTCCATTCGTCAAAATCCTTTGTGATATAGTAGATCGAACCTACAATCATGCCAAAAAAGCAAGCCCAAACATATAATTCGTAATGTATAATAAGGTAATCCAGAATTTTGGAAATACTAAAATAGCTAATTAGCATTCCTAACAGTAGAAGACCTAGAAATCTACCGTTGATGTAGCGCCAAAAGCTCTTCAACCTAAAGTTAATTAAAAGTTTAAAGGCTTTAAAGTTTATTTTTTGAAGCGAATAAATAAATTCTTCATAGAAACCTGCCACAAATGCAACAACACCTCCTGATACACCGGGAACTTTATTGGCGGCACCCATAGCGAGCCCTTTAATCACCAAAAAAAGTTTATCAGTAAAAGTCCTGGTATTTTGTTGCAACATATATTAACTTTTTTTTTTTGAAGCAAGACGTTCTAAGATAAAAATTAACAGAAAGCCTACTGCCGTAAAAATAAACACCCATACTATCATGGGATCACCCTCATATTGGGTTGGAGAAATACTTTTTTCTAGAAACGGGACTTCTATACCTTCAGAATTTGTTCTCCATGATATTATTTGTTTCCAAGGCCATAATTTATTTAGTGACCCTATCATAAATCCGGTAAGAATTGCTAGCGTTGTATTCTTATGATTTTTGAACATCCAGTTTAAAACTTTTGAGAATACTTTCAAGCCGGTAATAGCTCCTATGGCAATCATAACTAATTTGATCATGGCTTGAGATAAAAGCTCTGTGTTTACATTTGTAAGCCCTTCTCTTAACTGATTTAAAATATCGATAAAAGTTTGATACGCCCCTAATATTAATAAAATAAACGCTCCCGAAACTCCTGGTAAGATCATAGCAATAATTGCGATAAAACCACAAAAAAGTAAATACCAATTATTATCTGGTGATGCTAGAGGCTCTGCAATAGTAATTAAATACGATAAGATCGCTGCACCGATGATGGCGATGAATACTTTTGCGCTCCAAGTTGTGATTTGTTTGGCAATGTAAAGAATACTTGCGAGTACCAACCCAAAAAAGAAAGCCCAAAGTAGTAGTGGTTCGTGATGTAGAAGCCATTTAATTCCTTTAGCAAGAGATAAAATACTAATAACGATACCTAAAAACAAAAAAGATAGGAAAGACAGGTTAAAATGACGCCATGCACTTAGAAATCCGTCTCTTTTCCATATTGAAAAAAAAGTTAAATCTAACGTATTGATGGTTGCTATTAACTCTTCATAAATACCAGAGATAAATGCTATAGTCCCTCCTGAAACGCCCGGAACCACATCAGCAGCACCCATGGCTAAACCTCTTAAAGTTATCCCTAGATGGTCTTTAAGACTTCTTCGCATGTGCAATTGTTTTAATGCTTATATTCACCAAAACAAATGTATGCATTTTTATACTGAACTCGTTGAAACTTTTTTTAATTGACTACAAAATACGCCCTTTAGTTTACTTTGTATTCAGAAATAATATTTTTCACCAAGGTTAAGTGAAATACTTTTTCGAACAATTCTTCTAGAACTATATGATATTCATAGTCTAATTCTAAAGCTTT
The DNA here is from genome assembly GCF_017897595.1 of Aquimarina sp. U1-2. GTDB lineage: Bacteria > Bacteroidota > Bacteroidia > Flavobacteriales > Flavobacteriaceae > Aquimarina. The sequence continues at coordinate 16,135 of NZ_JAGKIK010000001.1, read as the reverse complement.
TCGTATATGATATTCTCCCTTATCGTGATCTTGTCGTTCATAATGTAATCCAGCCAAACGATATTGTACCTCGGCATTATCTGGATAAAATTCTATGGCTTGATATAAATTTTGTACTGCGGCATTAGACTCTCCTAAAAATCTTAGAATGTCAGAACGGTTTAACCATGTTTCTAATTCATAATTCCCCAATTCTAAAGCTTTTCTATACCCTCTTTCGGCTTCTTCAAAAAAAGCAAGTTTATTGTTAATTTTGGCGTAGCGTTTCCAGTATAGTACGTTTTCTCCGTCTATATTGATTGCTTTGTTTATATAGTAGAGTGCTTTTTGATAATTGCGCTTGCGCATATAATAATCGGTAATTGCTATCCAGCCTTTATCTAATAACGGATCCTCATGCACAGTTTTGGAATAGTGCTGAATCGCCAGATCATCATTACCTATTTTTTCAAAGCATTTTCCAATTCTTAATAAGGCAAAAGAAGTGGGATCATCCAATTCCAGAGTAATTCTGTAGTTCTCTATAGCTTCGTTATATCGTTTTAATTTTTCGAGTACTTTTCCTTTTTCCAGATATGCCCCTATGAAATATTCGTCACTAATAATAGCAAAATCAAAAGCTGCCAGCGCTTTTTTATATTCTTTTAAATCAAAATATTGTTTTCCTACCTGATGCCAGGCTACTTCGCAATATGGATTTTTGTTTAAAAACATATTTAGATAACCTATTGCTTCTTCATGTTGATCCAGAAAATCAAAACAATATATAATATTGTAAAGTGCAGAATAATCTTGATCATCTGCTTCAAGACAACGCATAAAGTTAATTTTTGCATTTTCGAAATCATCTATAAATAGATATTCCATGCCTATTAAAGAGTATACGTCTGCCTCGTCATTGGTATATAGTAAAGCTTTATTTAAAAGCTTTATAGCTTTAAAATGTTCATTGCGTTTTGAGAGAATATTAGCTTTTTGAATGTATATTTCTTCATTTTCGGGTTCGATAGCATGTAGCTGGGCTAAGAGTGTGTCAGCCTGCTCAAGACGATCTTCAAAAACGAGAACTTCTACCTGTAGTAGTTTAAGATTTACTGAGGAAGGATGTTGTGACAAACCCAAAGAAATTGCTTTTTTGGCTTTTGCAATTTTTCCATTTTCCAAATAATGATGAATGATAGATTCAAATTCATCTGAATCAAAAAATTTCACATCATTAGATCTCAGCATAGACTCATATCGAGTAATTGAGAAATTATTTTCTTCTTCGTGGTTAAATTTCATACACGTTGATTAAAGATGCTCCATAAATCAAAACGTATTATATTACTATTTCTGTTTTCCCCAACGAAAAAGAAATATATAGCAAATCCATATAAAATCATAACTATCAATACTATTTGAATTTGGCTATACGCACTCCAATACGTCATTTATTTTTGCATTATTGATTTCCTCAGTATTAAAATTACAAATGAAATCGATCATTTAAACTTTAGAAATCAATTGTTTTTAACAAACTAATTAACAAAATATGTACCATTATATAGGTTTTGAATAATAGTTTGTGTTTTTTGAGCACGCACTTCAAAGAATAATTTTTCGTGAAAAGAAAGTTATATTTATAAATATACAATTTTTTATCAGAACGTCTAGCTAGCTATAGTATTATTGACGGTGAATCTTATCGAGAATACGAAGTATAATATCACATCCTTCTCTTATTTCTTCTTCAGAAATCGTAAGCGGAGGTGTGATACGCACGGCTTTGGGTTCGAATAACAGCCAAAATAGTATAAGCCCTTCATTTTGACATTTCAATACGATTTGATTTGTGATTTCTGCATTTTTTGTAAGTATAGCCAACATTAAACCTATTCCTCTAATTTCTTCAATCAAAGGGTGCTTCAATAGTGATTTGAATAATTTTTCTTTTTTTCGGATTTCTGCCATAACGTCACTCTCTGTAAGTTCTTGTAACGTTGCCAATGCGGCAGAGGCAATTACAGGATGACCTCCAAATGTAGTAATATGCCCTAATTTAGGGTGATCCTGAAGTTGGTTCATTAAGGTTGCAGAGGTCGTAAATGCACCTATTGGCATACCGCCTCCCATACCTTTACCCATAACTACAATATCGGGCACCACACCATAATTTTGAAAACCAAATAGTGTACCTGTTCTGCCAAAACCCGGCTGAATTTCATCTAAAATAAGCAAAGCCCCCATGTCGCTACACCGATCTTTTACTTTTTTTAAATACTCATCTTTCGGCACGATAAAACCAGCCCCACCTTGTATAGTTTCTAAAATAACAGCGGCTGTTTTTCTGGTGATATAATCCAGATCCTTTTCGTTATTAAATGTAATATAATTTACGTCAGGAATTAAGGGTCGAAAAGCTTGCTTACGTTCTTCAAAGCCCATTACACTCATGGCTCCCATAGTATTACCATGATAGGCGAAATTTGCCGCTATGATCTGACTTCTTCCCGTGGCTCTTCGAGCCAATTTTAAAGCGCCTTCAATAGCTTCTGTACCAGAATTTGTTAAATATGTTTTTTCTAATGGATAGGGAAGGTGAGATGCAAGAAGCTTTGATAGTGCCACCGCTGGTTTTTGAATATATTCACCGTATACCATAACATGCAGGTAGGTGTCCAATTGTTCTTTTATAGCATCTACAACTCGAGGATGTCGATGCCCCAAACTACACGCAGAAACTCCGGCAACAAAATCCAGATATTTTTTGCCTTTTGAATCAAAAATATAAGAGCCTTTTGCATGCGAAATCTCCATCGCTAAAGGATGCGGCGTCGTTTGAGCCTGATATTTTAAAAAATCTTGTTTCAAGTATTCTGTTTAAAACTTACGAACCAGGATGCTGGGTTATGGCATACGTTGTCTCATTTGTTATTTGAAATCGCTTGTATACTATCGATTACTTTTTTAGGTTGTTTCAGCGTGGTAACCGTAATACTATCGCGTTGTCGTGCCGTTCGAGTTACATCGAGGTCTATGTAAGATGTCTTTTTTTGATGCTCTTTACTTTCGGTATCGATTTTGTCTTTAATCTTTGGTGCATTAGGAATAGAATCCAGTTGTTGGTTCATTTCTTTAAGTTCGGCATCTTTTAATTCTTGTTCTAGCAAACGAGAACCTTCCGACTTATTTTCTTCAAGTCTTTTGATTGTTTCTTCATCAAAAAAATCAGCTTCGTCTTTCGGTAAAGGTATTCCTTCTATTTTGGTAAGTTGTGGTGGTGATTCCCCTCGAAAAAGATCAGATTTGCTGCGTATTCTTTCGTCCCCTCGCCAAATAAAGCCTGATAATTCTCGCGCATTTTCAGGAAGATCAATTTCTCTATACAGTGTGCCATCTACGTTTTGATAGTAATATACATCTTCGATTTCCTGATTTTGTAAAAGCAACCGAATAGAACTGGAAAGCACCTTGTTAATACCAATCAATTTTAAATCTCCTTCACTTTCGCGCTGATAGAAAATGGTTTCAGTGTTTTTATCGATATCGACCTGATAGATTTCATTATCTTTAAATAATCCATACAAACTCTGACCTTTTACTTGATTATAGCCCGCCTTTAAAGTGTCTTCTTGTACAAGAAATGCATTTTGATAAACGAGCAGCGAATCTAACTTTTCAGTCTTTTTATTAGACACAATAGTAATGGTATCTCCTGTCATTTGGTTTTTTTGTGACCAAACTACGGGTCGACCTATCATTTTTGTATATCCAGAAGTTTGATCTACATTAATTGAATCACTTTTACCACTCATGTTGCTCTTATAGATTCTTACATCATAGAATCCATTCATGATTCGGTTTTCGGGTTTTCCTGTAACCATTAAGGTGTCGCTATGAATAAAAATAGAATCTTTTTCTTGTAAGGTTGCTGCTAATGCTCTTTTTGTTATAAAAACAGAGTCTTTGTCTTTAAAAACCTCGGCATAGTGACCTGTGATTACAGAACTATTCGCCGTATCCAGAACTCTAATATTATTGGTTGCCGATGCAAACTGAATCGCACTATTGTAGAATATACTATCTCCAAAAACAGTACGATTATCATAATCTATTCTGGCATTTTTTATGGCATATCCTGTTTTGACTTTAGTGTCATAAAATCCGCGCTCGCAATATAAGGTGCTTTCTGTTCCTTTTACCGTAGACGGACCATAGAGGTAGGCATGACCGTTTTCAGTATAATAGTCTAGGCGATCAGAATCGACAGTATTTTCGGGATTGACAATTTTTACTTTGGTATTGAATGAATATTGTTTTCTATCCATAAAATATCGACCAATCGTACTAGTTAAGGTATTTGATGAGTCTTTTACAGTTCCCCCACTGCGATAATAGGCTTGTTGTCGTAATCGATCAAAAAATAAGGTATCTGTACGCAATGTATTAGAAGGAGTTTCCATAAACACATTATCACTCGCATAGGCAAACTTCGTATTGCCATTATATTCGGCATATTTGCTAGTCATCGTAAGGGTGTCTCCTTGTTTGATAATGACATTGCCAAGTGCTTTTACAAATTTATCTTCACCATAATGAATAGCTTGATCACACCATATTTCTACCCCTTCATGCTGCATATAGACCTGTTTCTCAACTTTTGCGAGAATTGTAGCTCCGGGGAATCTATTTTGATCTTTTATCGTTCGATCAGACTGTACTTTAATTTGTTTTCCGTCTTGAGCATGTAAGATCGAAGAAAAGAATAGACCTAAGATGATATAGAAATGTATATTTTTCAAATAGTAGTGCATTTGTGTATGCAAAAATAACGAAAATTGTACCTAATGATTGTAGCTTCACAACTAAAAAAACAGAAATCAAAAAGAGAGAAAATCTACTTCTACGATCTGTATATTAAACCAGTACTCTTTATAAATACTGTCTTTGATAAGTACGCTTTGCAAATACAAATGTTACATTTTTATAAAGAATGCAAAGATTTACAAAGAAAAGTATTTAGAAAACCTATAAACTTCGAGCGCATTGTACAACAATTCTATATATTTTGAAGTCTGACTCAAGCTAAAAAAATAAATTTTATAGACAATAACCAACAATCGTAAACTGAGTAATCGAACTATTGAAAATTTATCTATAAATAGTTTGTTTTCTATCAGGTCCTACTGACACTATAGTAATTGGTGTTTCTAACTCTTTCTCTAAGAAAGTAATATATTCATTTAGTTCGTCTGGAAGTTCAGATGCTTTTGTCATTTTAGTCAAATCTTCAGACCAGCCTTTCATTTCGGTGTATATGGGAGTTACATTTTCTGGCTCAATAGTATAAGGCAGATGCGTAATAGTTTTACCCTTGTATGTATATGCAGTACAAACTTTCAAAGATGAAAAGCCACTTAGTACATCACCTTTCATCATCATTAATTGAGTAACTCCGTTTACCTGAACGGCATATTTTAAAGCGACCAAATCAAGCCAACCACATCTTCTTGGTCTGCCCGTTGTGGCACCAAACTCGTGACCTACTTTGGCCATTGTGGCTCCGTCATTATCAAACAATTCGGTAGGAAAAGGACCACTACCTACTCGAGTGGTATAGGCCTTAAAAATTCCAAAAACTTCCTTTATTTTGTTGGGAGCTATTCCTAGTCCTGTACATGCACCGGCAGCAGTAGTATTTGAAGAGGTTACAAAAGGATATGTGCCAAAATCGATATCGAGTAACGATCCCTGTGCACCCTCAGCCAGAATCGTTTTTCCTTCTTTTTGAGCTTGATACAAATATTCTTCGCTATCTATAAAGGTTAGTGTTTTGAGCATTTCTACAGCTTCAAAAAACTCGTTCTCTAACTCTTTTAAGTTGTATTCGATCTTCGAATCATAAAAATCGATCATCGCTTCGTGTTTATTTGCTAAAGAGCGATAACGCTTTTTCCAATCTTTGAGTTCCAAATCGCCTACTCGAATACCGTTTCTACCGGTTTTATCCATATACGTAGGACCAATACCTTTTAAAGTTGAACCTATTTTGGCTTTTCCTTTTGAAGCTTCTGAAGCTGCATCAAGTATTCTATGAGTTGGAAGAATAAGGTGCGCTTTTCTTGAGATTAGCAGTTTTGATCTATAATCTAAATCAAACGTATTGAGATTATCTAATTCTTTTTTGAAGATAACAGGATCGATAACAACACCGTTTCCAACCAAGTTGATGGCTTTATCGTGAAAAATACCACTCGGAATTGTATGTAAAACATGTTTAATTCCATCAAATTCTAAGGTATGCCCTGCATTTGGCCCTCCTTGAAATCGAGCGATAATATCATAATTTTTTGTAAGAACGTCTACAATCTTCCCTTTGCCCTCGTCTCCCCACTGGAGACCAAGCAATAAATTTACTGCCATTAGTTGTCTTGATTAGTTGATTTTTTTTTAGTTCCGTAGAAATACAGTGAATGATTGGTAATATCAACATTAAAAATTTCTTCGATTGTTTTTTTAATAGATTGAATTCTAGGGTCACAAAACTCTAGAACATCTCCTGTATCTGTAAGAATAAGGTGATCGTGTTGTCGATCAAAATATGATTTTTCGTATTGCGCCTGGTTTTGTCCAAATTGGTGTTTTCTTACCAATTTACATTCTAGTAAGAGTTCAATAGTGTTATAAAGTGTGGCACGACTCACTCTATAGTTTTTATTTTTCATTTTGATGTATAAAGATTCTATATCAAAATGCTCATCACTTTCATAAATTTCTTGAAGTATAGCGTATCTTTCGGGTGTTTTTCTGTGGCCGTTTTCCTCTAAGAAACTGGTAAAAACATTCTTAACGACAGCTTGATCGTTTTGTGTGGTTGCTTTAGTACTCATATGATTAAAAAAGCAAAGTTACGTTATTTTTTATTGAACTCGTTTAAACTTTTTTATTGAAGTGAAAAATTGATGCTTTTTGTTCGATTGAGGCATTTGTTAGATAAACCCACTTTATACATTAGAAAATCTATTACGGCTTTAAACTGCTGCAAAACCAAGCAGTACGTTGTATTTTTAAGTTTCAACGTAGCGGTGCTATGCTGAAACTTAGAAAACACTTGGTTTTATGGCATTTTCAAGCCTCATAACGAAATTCTAATGCATAAACTGGGATAAACAGCTCATGACTTCGAAACTAGAAAAATATAAAAGCTATAAAAACATTATTGTTTTCTACACTCTTAATCATAAATAGATTTTAGGTAATTGAAAATAGTTTAAATAAATTTAGCGACATTAATAAAAGGATTAATAATCAGTGGATTATAAAATAGTAGTTTACTCTCTAACTACCTTATCAATACCACTTATTTTAGAAAGATTTTTCATTACGGTTTTTAAAGTGTTTTTGTTTTTGACGCCAACGGTTATTTTGCCCGTAAATACACCATCGTTCGTGTCAAAATTCATGTTATAAATAGCAAGGTGCATATTATTTGAGATAATTTGAGTAACCTCGTTAACTACGCCAATATTATCAATACCATTAAGTTTAATAACTGCTTTAAATTCTTCCTGACTCGAATCGATCCACTTTGCAGGCATAATGCGATACGCGTAATTACTTTGTAGTTGCAAAGCATTGGGACAATTATTCTTGTGAACTTTGATTCCTTCGTTTACTGTGATAAACCCAAAAACATCATCTCCCGGGATAGGGTTGCAGCAGTTCGAAAGTTTATATTCGAGCTTTTCCATCTCTTTGCCAAAAACCAAGAGATCGTATTTTGCAGTTATTTCTTGCTTGTTAACATCTTTTATAGTGCCTCTACGAATTTTATTTTTGATAAAATTCATAAAAACGTTACTTCTCGTCGTGGCGAACTCTTTTATTTTCTGATTATCAATCGTGCCAATCCCAACTCTATAAAATAGGTCTAAACTGGTTTTAAGTTTAAAATACAGAACAAGTTCATTAATTACTTTTTCGCTAAGTGTAATTTTTTGTGAACGTAGTTTTCTTTTAAGAATAACTTTGCCATCTTCTGCAATTTGTTTTTTCTCATCGCGTAGTGCAGATTTAATTTTTGATCTGGCTCTTGCTGTTGTGGCATAGTCTAACCAGCTTGATGAAGGTTTGGATTTTGTAGATGTAATAATTTCTACCTGATCACCACTTTTAAGTTCATAACTTAAGGGCACCAATTTACCATTTACTCTAGCCCCTCTGGTTTTTAATCCGATTTCTGTATGAACGCTAAAACCAAAATCTAACGCCGTAGCACCTTTGGGCAATGATTTTAAATCACCTTCGGGAGTAAACACAAATATTTCTTTAGAATAAAGATTTAATTTGAACTCTTCTACAAAATCTACAGCATTCGCTTCAGAATTCTCTAGAGCTTCTTGTAATCTATTAAGCCAACCATCTAGCCCTTGATCTTGCTTTTCTTCGGTATTTTTATATTTATAATGTGCTGCGTAGCCTTTTTCGGCAATTTCATGCATTCTTTCACTGCGAATTTGTACTTCTACCCATCGACTGTCCGGACCAATAACAGTAATATGTAATGCTTCGTATCCTGTCGATTTCGGTTGTGAAATCCAATCTCTTAGCCGTATAGGGTTAGGTCGATAATAATCGGTAACAACGGTGTATATTTTCCAGGCAATAAATTTTTCATTTTCGAAATCAGAATCATAAATAATTCTAATGGCAAACTTATCATATACTTCATCAAAAGATACATTTTGTTTCACCATTTTACGGCGAATCGAGAAAATAGATTTGGGTCTTCCTTTAATTTCATAATTTAACCCTTCTTTATCGAGTCCTTCCCGTATTTTATCAGAAAATCTTTCGATATAGGCGTCTTGTTCTTCTTTACTTTCTTTTATTTTCTCTAAGATGTCTTTGTAAACTTCTGGTTCTGTATATTTTAGTCCAAGATCTTCTAATTCCGTTTTTATATTATAAAGACCTATTCTATGTGCCAAAGGTGCGTAGATGTACAAGGTTTCAGAAGCAATTTTAACTTGTTTATCGGGTCGCATAGCGTCCATAGTTTGCATATTATGCAACCGGTCTGCAATTTTGATAATGATAACCCGTACATCATCATTAAGAGTGAGTAACATTTTTCTAAAATTCTCAGCTTGTAGCGAGATGTCTCTGTCCTTTTTTAAAGAAGAAATTTTGGTAAGACCATCGACTATTCTGGCAACGGTTTCTCCAAACATTTGTTCAATGTCGGTTAAGGTATACTCGGTATCTTCTACGACATCGTGAAGTAGTGCTGCAGCTATAGAAGTTGCATCCAAGCCAATTTCGCTGGCAACAATTTTGGCAACAGCAATAGGATGAAAAATGTAAGCTTCTCCACTTTTACGGCGTTGGTCTTTATGAGCATCTACTGCTACATCAAAAGCCTGGCGAATTAGCGCTTTATCTTCTTTCGAAAGATTTCTATAGCTAATACGGAGCAACTCCTTATATTGCTTGGCAATTTGTTTATTTTCTTTGTCTATAGCAGCTTCTGTCATAACTAAAAGTTTTTTATAAAAGCCCTATTTATGATGGTGTGTAATTTTATTTTCCCTTATACATGTATTGGCAATAATTGTGCCCAAATCATTAAATGTTATGAACAAATATTCTAACCAATAAATATTAAAAGTACAATTAAGAATTGTAATCACCAAGTTCTTATGTTATGGATTTAATCCTTCAGGTTTTTTATTCTTTGCAGTAAGGTGGGGTGAGAGTAGTGTATAAATACCATCGCCGGATGTGGCGTGAGATTGCTAAAGTTATTTCTAGAAAGTTTCTTTAAACTGTTAATTAAAGCTTCATTGCTGTAGGTGTTTTTTGCATAATCATCGGCCTGATATTCGAATGTTCTCGAGACAGTATTCATGATCAAACCTGTCACTTCAGAAATGGGGCTATATAATATGCCAAAAGTGATTAATCCAATGTGAAATGAGGGGGTTTCGACACCCAAAGCTTCAGATAACAAAGGATTTGCAATAAAAAGTGATAAAAACCATAGGGTTAGACCAGTAAGACAAATCGATAAAATAAGATTGATAATAACATGCCTTTTCTTATAGTGACCTACTTCATGAGCAAGAACAGCTACAATTTCTTCGTTGGTTAGATCTTTTATAAGAGTGTCGTAAAGGGTGATCCTTTTTTCGCTGCCAAAACCTGAAAAATAGGCATTCGCTTTTGTACTTCGCTTAGAACCATCAATTACAAAAATATCCTTAAGTTGAAAACCTACTTTTTTTGAGTATGCCTCGATAGTGTCTCTAAGCGCACCTGGTTCTAAAGGGCTTTGGTTATTAAAAATAGGAACGATCAGTTTGGCATAGAACATATTCATCGCTACAGTAAAGATAGCTACTAATCCCAGGGCATATATCCAGAAGGATGCACCGGTTAATTCATAAAACCATAGGATTAACGCTAATAGTGGTCCTCCTACAATCATCATCATAATGATGCTTTTTATTTTATCTATGAAAAAGGTTTTTGGCGACATTTTATTAAATCCAAATTTCTCTTCAATAACAAATATATTGTAATACGCTGCGGGTGTAGATAGAATATCACTTCCAATCATGATAATTCCGAAAAAAATAAGCCCTATAACGATTGGATTATTTGAAAAACTTCTCGCGATCTCATCAACGACTGCAAAACCATCAAAGAAAAAAAACAACAGCATAATGCAAAGTGAAATACTCGAAGAAACTAATTTAAACCTATAATTTGCTTTTTTATATTCAATAGATTTTTTGTAATCTTCTTCTGGATAAACATCAGCGAGTTCATCGGGGATGTCATCGTTATAGTGTAATGCATTTAGAATATCTAAAAGTGAATCTATAACAAAGACAATAATAATAATAGCGATAAGTAAATAGAATAGGGCAGTAGGGGTCATTTCGTTTTAAAGCTTAGTAATTCAGGTATTTGATTCGTGGGCAGCCGAAAGGTAATGATTTTTTAAGCTATTTGCCACATTTTCTCCCAAAAACAAACCGTACTACTAGGTTCTTACATAAAATTACGTTGACGCTTAGCTTCAAAAATTAATATTCCTGCGGCAACCGAGACGTTCATTGAATCTATAACTCCGTTCATAGGTATTTTAATATTTTGAGTGGTTTGACTTAAAAAAGTAGTACTTAATCCGGTCGCTTCAGTGCCAACAACAATCGCTGTAGATTGTGTGTAATCCTGAGTATGATAGGTCTCCGCTTTTTCTAAAGCTGCACCATAAATATTTATATTTTCCTGTTGTAAAAATTTAATAATATCAGTTGATGATCCGGTTGCGATATTTATGGTAAATAAGCACCCTACACTAGACCGAATAATATTAGGATTATAAAGATCAGTTTTTGGATTGGCAATGATGACAGCATCTAATTGAGCTGCATCGGTAGTTCGCAATAAAGCTCCAATATTACCGGGCTTCTCTGGGGCTTCTGCAATTAAAATTAAGGGGTTTTTAGAAGATAATTTTAAATTTTCTATACTAAGATTCTTTGCAATCGCAATAGCCAAAATACCTTCAGTTGTAGTTCGATAAGCAAGTTTTTGATAAATTTCAGAAGTAATTTCAAAATACTCGATAGCCGTTCGATGCTCTTTAGTTATTTTAAGGACTTTTTCTTTCGAAATTATAGACGAACAATAATACACATGTCGAAGTGTATATTGTCCTTTAATAGCCAAGAGTATTTCTCGCTGCCCTTCTACTATAAAACATTCTTCTTTTTTTCTGATTCTAGCCTTTTCTTTCAGTTGAGTCAGAAATTTTATTTTAGGATTTTGTGAACTTTGTATAGAGTTTTGCATAACGATGGCATAAAAAATCCCACTTGCAAAAGTGGGATTTTAATATAAGTGAGATAAAATTATTGTATTAAAAGATTACTTAACTTTCTCTGCAATAGCTTTAAAAGCTTCAGGGTTGTTCATAGCTAAATCTGCTAAAACTTTGCGGTTTAGCTCTATATTGTTAGCTTTTACTTTTCCCATAAATTGAGAGTAAGACATACCGTGTAATCTGGCACCTGCGTTAATACGGGTGATCCAAAGTGCACGAAAAGTTCTCTTTTTATTTCTACGGTCTCTATACGAGTATTGCATCGCTTTGTCAACCGCGTTCTTGGCTACTGTCCAGACGTTTTTACGACGTCCAAAATAACCTTTTGCTTGTTTTAGAACCTTTTTTCTTCGGGCTCTTTTTGCAACAGAATTTACTGATCTTGGCATAATTTTAAATTTTTTAGTAGTAGGCGATCCAATAATTCTGAATTCTTTAAATGCCTAACTCCTTGGTTTATACTAATTTTAACCTTATTAAAAAGAAATTACTTTAAGCGTAATTGCTCCTTAATACTATCTTCATCGCTTTTGTGCACTAACGTAGTGTGCGTTAAAGCCAGCTTACGCTTTTTGGACTTTTTTGTTAAGATATGACTCTTAAAAGCGTGCTTTCTTTTGATTTTACCGGTGCCAGTAAGCTTAAAACGCTTTTTAGCACTGGATTTTGTTTTCATTTTAGGCATTGTATCCTTGTTTTTATGATCTCACTTAGTATTGTAATTTCTTTCTCGTAATAGAGAAAGACGATATTCTTTTATTTTTTAGGAGCGATAAACATAATCATACGCTTCCCTTCAAGTTTTGGCATCTGCTCTACCTTTCCGTATTCTTCTAGTTCTTGAGCTAATCTAAGAAGTAAAATTTGACCTTGATCCTTATAAATTATAGAACGACCTTTAAAAAATACATAAGCTTTCAATTTGGCACCTTCACTCAAAAATTTGATAGCGTGCTTTTTTTTGAATTCATAATCATGTTCATCGGTGTTGGGCCCGAATCTAATTTCTTTAATCACAACCTTGGTTGCTTTGGCTTTTAATGCCTTGTCTCTTTTCTTCTGTTCGTAAAGAAACTTTTTGTAATCCATTATTTTACAAACAGGAGGTACTGCTTTAGGCGAAATTTCAACAAGATCTAATCCCTGTTCTTCTGCAATTCCTAATGCTTTTTTGGTAGGATATACACCTACTTCTACATTATCGCCTACTAAACGCACTTCATCAACGCGAATTTTATTGTTGATTCTGTGCGCATCTTCTTTAATGATTCGTGCTGGTTTTTGAGACCTTCTTCTTCGTATTGCTATGACTTAAAAATTTAAATTAAACTTATTTTTATTTATAACTATCCGTTAAACGGTTTAAGAGTTTTAGTAATTTCTTCTTTAACTATCTTAGAAAATTCTTCAATCGATATAGCGCCTAAATCTTCACCTCCATGTTTTCGAACAGCTATCGTTTGCTCTTTTTCTTCTTGCTCTCCCACAATAATGATATAAGGAAATTTATTCATTTCTGCTTCCCTAATCTTTTTACCAATCGTTTCATTTCTATGATCTGCAAGGGCGCGAATTTCGTCATTTTCTAACAAATTTAAAACTTTTTCAGCGTATTTTTCATATTTCTCGCTGATAGATAGAACAATAGCTTGTTCTGGCATTAGCCACAATGGGAAATTTCCTCCTGTGTGTTCCAGCAAGATGGCGATAAATCTTTCCATACTTCCAAAAGGAGCTCTATGAATCATTACAGGTCGATGTACATCATTATCACTTCCTTTATACGTAAGATCAAAACGTTCTGGTAAATTGTAGTCCACCTGTATAGTTCCTAATTGCCAGCTTCGGCCTAATGCATCTTTTACCATAAAATCAAGCTTAGGGCCATAAAAAGCAGCTTCACCTGTTTCTACGATGTAATTCAGTCCTTTCTCTTTTGTAGCGGTTAGAATAGCGTTTTCTGCTTTTTTCCAGTTTTCGTCTTCACCTATATATTTTTCAGGATTTTCTGGATCACGAAGCGATACTTGAGCTGTAAAATTTTCAAAACCTAAAGATCCAAACACATAAAGAACAAGGTCGATAACTTTTTTGAATTCTTCATCCAATTGGTCAGGAGTGCAAAAAATATGAGCGTCATCTTGTGTAAATCCTCGTACACGAGTTAATCCATGCAATTCGCCACTTTGTTCATACCGATATACAGTTCCAAATTCAGCATAACGTATAGGTAGATCCCTGTATGACCACGGTTGACTGTTATAAATTTCGCAATGATGCGGGCAATTCATAGGTTTTAATAAAAACGCTTCGCCCTCTGCAGGAGTATGTATAGGTTGAAAGCTATCTTCTCCATATTTGGCATAGTGACCTGAAGTAACATACAATTCTTTTTGTCCAATATGTGGAGAAATTACCATTTCATAACCCGCTTTTTTCTGAGCCTTTTTCAGAAATTGCTCTAAACGTTCTCTTAGTGCTGCTCCTTTTGGAAGCCAAAGTGGCAATCCTTGACCTACACGCTGTGAAAACGTAAAAAGACCCAGTTCTTTTCCAAGTTTTCGATGATCTCGTTTTTTAGCCTCTTCAATAAGTGCTAAATACTCTTTTAACTCTTTTTGCTTCGGAAACGATGTGCCATAAACACGGGTAAGCTGTTTGTTATTTTCATCACCACGCCAATAAGCTCCGGCGACGCTCATTATTTTTACAGCCTTAATAAGTCCGGTATTCGGAATATGTCCTCCACGACATAAATCTGAAAATGTATCGTGATCACAAAAAGTGATCGTTCCATCTTCAAGATTTTCGATCAATTCAATTTTGTATTCGTTTCCTTCTTCTTTGTATTTGGCTAGGGCATCTGCTTTTGAAACCGATTTCATCTTAAAATCATGTTTTCCTCTGGCGATTTCAAGCATCTTATCTTCAATTTTCTTGAAGTCTTTTTCAGAAATTGTTTGATCTCCAAGGTCAACGTCATAATAGAATCCGTTTTCTATTGCAGGTCCAATCGATAACTTTACACCAGGGTACAATTGTTCTAAAGCCTGAGCCAAAACATGAGATGAAGAATGTCGAAATGCTGCTTTGCCTTCTTGATCCCTCCAGGTGTATAATATTAGATGACCATCAGTAGTTAATTCGGTAGAAGTTTCTATTACAGTGTCATTAAACTTTGCAGAAATTACATTTCTTGCAAAACCTTCGCTAATATCTTTAGCGACATCCATAGCGGTAATACCACTATTATACTCCCTAACCGAACCATCTGGCAACGTTATTTTGATCATCTTTTTTATAATTAAAGGCGCAAAGATAATACGATAATAAAATTCATACAATATATAAGATAAATAAATAATTTGTTTGATAACCGAGATCTAAATACTTCAAAGTTCGCCTCAAAATGAGAATTAATCTTCAGCCAGATGGTTACAGGCTTGTTTACGGCCGTTTAATTAGTAGGTGTATTGTATTTTGTTGGTTGCTTAATGTATAAATAGGTAATGTTTTTTTATGGGTATTCGCGATATTTGAGATATCCCGACCGCGCTTTACATTATATCTTTTTTAATTGGTCCTTACAGATATCAATGTTAGAAGTAGTATAAAAAAGGATGCCATTTCAATCGCTATCCCGTATTTGTTATTCTGTAACCTCAAGGTTATAAGAATATTAAGTGGGTGTTAAAAAAAAGGTGCTAAATTCCATTGTGGATTAAAAAAAGGGTTTTAGTTTTGCGATCTCTTTTACGGGATTTGTTTTTTGAATTTTTGTTGTTTTTTTGGTTTTGGAGTGGTTTTAGAAAAAACTTAAAAAAAGTTTTGGTGGTTAAAAAAGGGGTTGTATATTTGCACCCGCTTTGAGAGACAAGCGACGTTCATAGGAAGGATTAGATGGGATTTTTACTTTTACTTATAGGGGTAAATTAGGGTTCGACTCCCTGGGTAATAGCAAAGAGAGTTTAGTATCATTATTAAGAGTGGTGATACGGGCTTTACGAGTTCATTGATATATTGATTGACAGCGCGTATAGATTGCTTTTTTTGTGTCATTTCCGTGAAGGCGGAAATCTCATAAATAGAAGTTTTTTGTACACATTTAAGAATTAAGACTAGATTCATTTACGATGAGGTTAGATTTTACTTTAGTTGTATTGTTATTGGTATTATTATTTAAGAACAAACGATGAAGAGTTTGATCCTGGCTCAGGATGAACGCTAGCGGCAGGCTTAACACATGCAAGTCGAGGG